>NZ_CP011971.1:2118623-2792934 GCF_001579945.1 Steroidobacter denitrificans
ATCTGACTTTCGTATGCACCCGCTCGAAGGAGGATGCCGGGCCGAACAACAACTGGATGGAACCCGGCGAAGCCCACCGCAAGGTAGACGCCTTGTTCGCAGGTGCGATGCGCGGACGCACGCTGTATGTCATTCCCTACTGCATGGGGCCGATCGATTCCCCCTATTCGCGCTGCGGCGTGGAGATCACCGACAGCCCCTACGTGGTCGCAAACATGCGCATCATGACCCGTATGGGTACCGAGGCGCTGCGCCGGATCGAGCGCGAAGGTTCATTCGTGAAGGGCTTGCATTCCATCGGCGATCTGAGTCCCGAGCGCCGCTACATCATGCATTTTCCCGAAGAACTGACGATCAAAAGTATCGGCTCGGGCTATGGCGGCAACGCGCTGCTGGGCAAGAAATGCCATGCTCTGCGCATCGCCAGCTGGCAGGCGCGTGACGAGGGCTGGCTGGCAGAACACATGCTGATCATGGGCCTGCAAAACCCGGAAGGCCGCACGCATTATATCGCCGCAGCCTTCCCCTCGGCCTGCGGCAAGACGAATCTGGCCATGCTGGTGCCGCCGGCAAGCATGCCCGGCTGGAAGATCTGGACCGTGGGCGACGACATCTGCTGGATGCAGGTCGACGATGAGGGCCGGTTGCGCGCCATCAATCCGGAAGCCGGCTATTTCGGGGTTGTACCGGGCACGAACAGCAAGACGAATCACAACGCCTACGACATGATCCGGCGCGACACGATCTTCACGAACGTCGCTGTGACGGCCGACGGCCAACCCTGGTGGGAAGGCCTGGAAGAAGGCACGCCGACGACCAACTGGAAAGGTCAGCCCTACACGCCCGGCGATGGTCCTGCGGCGCATCCGAACTCCCGCTTTACGGTATCGGCAAAACGCAATCCCATCTATTCCACCCTGGCGGACGCGCCGGAAGGCGTACCCATCTCCGCAATTCTGTTCGGCGGCCGACGCCGCGAAGTCGCCCCCCTGGTGTATGAAGCGCATGACTGGGCGCACGGGGTGTTGGTCGGCGCCGGCATGGCCTCGGAAACCACCGCCGCCGCCGTAGGCCAGACAGGCGTAGTGCGTCGCGATTCGATGGCCATGAAGCCTTTTTGCGGCTACAACTTCGGTGATTACTGGCAGCATTGGCTGTCGTTCGAGCACAAGGCGAAACAACTGCCGCGCATTTTCCATGTCAACTGGTTTCGCCGCGATGCCCAGGGGCGGTTCATGTGGCCCGGCTTCGGCGAGAACCTGCGCGTCCTGCGCTGGATTACCGAGCGCTGCGAAGGCAAGGTCGGCGCACAGGAAACGGCCATCGGCCATCTGCCCCGCCGGCAGGATTTCGATCTCTACGGCCTGGATGTCGACACAGCGACTCTGGACGCGCTGTTGTCGGTCGATGCGGCCGCCTGGCGCACTGAAATGCAGGAAATCGGCACCTACCTCGATCAGTTCGGAGCGCGGGTACCTGACGCCTTGCGGGCACAACAGCGCAAGGTACTGGCGGCATTGGGCTGATACCGAAAGTGCTTCCGGCTCCGGGAGGGGTTCGCCTCCCGGAACGGTTCTTTCCCGGAACCGGTGCCAGGCACCCTTCCCCGGGAAAACACCCTTCCAAGGCTCCGCAGGGACCGGCCACAGCCGGCCGGCTCATTCTTCGCAGATGTATCGCAAGATCAGGGACGAGCCGCTCTCGGGCGCGCGGCCGAAACCGATCAGACCCTCTCCCTTCAACTGCGCCGTGTCGCGGCGGACGAAGGACTCTTCCCCCTCATGCGTCGTCACAAAAGTGCCGTTGGTACTCTGGTCGACAAGCACGAACTTGTTGCGGTTCAGCTCGATACGCGCATGCAGACGCGAGATCAGATTGCCCTTCACGACCACATCGTTTTCCTCGGCACGTCCGATCGCCAGCGTGGGGTTGGCGTCATCCACCAGCACTTCGCGTCCCTGGAAGCGTATCCTCAACCGGCGGGGCCGCTGCCTCTCGCGCGCGACGCCCGAGCCCAGGGCGATTGCCGGCAGCATGCTCGTGGCATCTTCCTTCTGCCACAATACCTCGAACAATTCGTCCTCATTGCTCTTGCCTTTGAGTGTGGCCACGTCGATCTGGCGCACCGCGGACCTCCACTCCGGCGCCAGACGCTGCACCACTGCGCTGGTCACCATGATCTGCCCGGCCTTCGCCTGGCTGGTCATCCGATTCGCCGTATGCACGGCGGCACCGAAGATATCGCGGTTCTCCAGCACCACCGGGCCGAAATGCCCGCCGATGCGGATCGCCACGGCCTGACCTTCGACCTTGAGCTCGCTGCGGGAGTTGATGTCGTGCTGCATCCTGCTGGCGGCGTTCAGCGCATCGTTGGCGGTTGGAAACGTCGCCATGATCTCATCGCCGATCGTCTTGATGACCGTGCCGTGATTCTGCTCGGTCGCCGAGCGCATGATCTCGACGCAGGTCAGCACCATGTCACGGGCGAGCAGATCGCCCATGACTTCATAGATACGAGTGCTGCCGACCACGTCGGCAAACAAAATGGCCAGTTCTATGTCTTTGCCCATGTGCCCTTATGCGCTCGCCGCCATCCTGGTCCGCCGATGCGGGAGGAACCGCGCGAGGATATTATATACACACCGGACGCTACATAATGCCGCAGCGCTCCCGGTCAACGGAGTCTTTTGCGCCACCTTGGCATACACCCCAATTCCGCCCGACATGACCGGCACCGGCCTTGCTGCGGTCTGCCTCCGCCCTTATGCCGCCGCCCGCACGATACGCAAAGAATCGACCAGCACATCCGTGTCGGCTGCCGGGCGGGCTGCCTGCTCGACCAGAAAACGGCGCCAGGAACGCGCCCGCGGCAGGCCCGCATACAAGCCCTGGATATGGCGGATCATGCCGCTCAGGCGATGGCCCTCTTTCAGTCGCGCTTGCACATAGGGCACGAACTGCTCGATCACCTGCTCCCGCGAGGGCGCCGTCCATTGCGGATCACAGACCGCCTGGTGCAATTGCGCCATGAGGTAGGGATTCTGATAGGCCTCGCGTCCGATCATCACGCCATCGAATACCCGCAGGTGCTCGCGCACCGCCTGAAGCGTACGCACGCCGCCGTTGAGGATCAGCGTCAGCGCAGGAAAGTCCGCGCGCAGACGCTCGACCACGTCGTACTGCAACGGGGGAATCTCGCGATTCTGCTTCGGACTCAGGCCTCCGAGCACCGCCCGGCGCGCATGAACCACAAAAACATCGCAGCCGCTCTGCGCGACACGGTGTATGAACCGCGTAAGGAAACCGTACTCATCGGCGGCATCCGCAGGCATCGGATCGATGCCGGTACGGCACTTCACCGTGACCGGAATGTCCACGGCCTCGCGCATCGCCTGGATACAATCCGCGACCAGCGCCGGCTGGCTCATGAGACAGGCGCCGAAACGGCCGCTGCGCACCCGGTCGCTCGGGCAGCCGCAATTCAGGTTGATCTCATCATAGCCGAACTGCTCGCCGATGCGCGCCGCCTGCGCCAGTTCGCGCGCATCGCAGCCGCCCAATTGCAGTGCGAGCGGATGTTCGGCCGGATCGAACGCCAGCAGGCGCTGCGCATCGCCACGCACGATGGCTGCTGCCGTGATCATTTCCGAGTACAGCAAGGCCCCGGGAGTGAGCAACCGTAAAAAATATCTGCAGTGACTGTCCGTATACGCCAGCATGGGCGCGACGCTTATCTTCGGTCGTGCCATGGGGCATGTTGACTTCCCTATCGATTTTCCTGCATCGATCCAGGAGGCCGCGAGTTTCACCGGTATTTGCATGCTGTCATCCACGACGACATTATAGCGATTAACCGTGCTACCGGCCTTCCACAGGAGTCGTTTTCCAGCCGCAGCGGCGCTGGAATTCGCCAGCCGAACAATTCGCTTCCCGGTCCAGGCATGCCGCCTGGCTGAAAACCGCCGGTGAGTTGCACCACCGTACAATCAGCCGCTACCATCGCCTGACATGTTCCACTGGGATGATGTTCGTTATTTTCTAGCACTCTATCGTGCAGGAACCGTTTCCGGCGCTTCCAAGCGGCTATCCGTCAACTATACGACGATCATGAGGCGGATCCGTGTGCTGGAAGCCTTCGTCGGCGCACCGCTGTTCAAGAAACAGGCTTCGCATTACTCGCTGACGGGTAAGGGGCAGGAACTCCTGTCGACGTTCGAAGAAATCGAAAGATCGTTCACGCGGCTTGAACAACATGCGATCCAGCCCTGCACATCGCTACGCGGCGTAGTGCGGATCTCGCTGTCGGAATCCATGTTGAGGCTGATCGCCCTGCAGCTGGCCGGATTTCAGCAGCTGCATCCGGAAATCGTCTGGCAACTCGACATGACCAACGATTTCGTGGACGTCAACAAGGGTCTCGCCGATCTTCACATATTTCCGCGCTTTGCTCCGTTTGAAAACATCGACCGCTTCGAGCGTATCTCGCTCGGCCGCTACCGCGTCCGACCCTACATTCATCGCAACTATCCCGGCCGCCGCAGCAAACCGCTTTATGCGCACGATGTGGACTGGATCGCCTGGGATACATCGCAGATCACCGATGAATTGTCGCGGCGGCCTTCTTCCTCACTCGACGTCGGCCTGAAGATCGTCGCCATGGCATCTTCCGGCACGGTCACGCTGCAGTTGGCCCGTGCCGGCCTGGGCGCCGCTCTGGCGTGGGACTTTCTCGCCGGTGACGATCCAGAATTGGTGTCACTCGATCTTCCGGAACTCACCCGCAGCGTGGAGATCTGTCTCTACGCGCTTCCCGAGACGCTGCGTCGAGCCGCAGTCCGCGCCTTTGCGGACTACCTGACCAACGAACTCGCCACAAGGAATTCACCGGGACATCCAACCGCCGCCAGCGGCAGCTGAGGACATTCGTGCGGCCGCCTATCAGGTCCATACCGCAGCGTTCGATGCCGCAGCGGCTCGACAACAAGGCGACGCTCAGAACTGGTATCCCGCCTCGATACCGAAGGTGCGTTCGGGGCCGAAGGTGCTGATAGCCCAGCCCATGGTGCCGAAGTCGATGCTCCATTCGCGCACCTTCTTGTTTGCCAGGTTGCGGCTCCAGAGCGCAACGAGCAGATTGCCTTTTTGCAGCGGAATATCACGCAACGTCAGGCGCGCATCGATCAGGGTATGCGCCGGCGTCGCGGTGTACAAATAAAGCAACGGATCGAAGTCCCGGTGGCTGGCGTAAGTGGCCCCCGCCCACAATGCCCAGGTACCGTAGCTGGTCAGAGGAAATGTGTACTCGGCGCTTGCCGCCCCGGTATGCTCCGGCGCGTGCACCAGCGTCGATGCGCTGGCGGAAACATCGGCGGTGACGCCGGTACCGAGCCCGGTCACCGGATCGGAAATCGCAGTGATGTATTCATCGTACTTGACATCGAGGTAGCCGTAGCTCAACCGCAGTTCCAAGCCTTCGACAGGCAGCACTGTGAAGTCCATCTCCACTCCTCGTGCGCTGCTCTTGCCGGCGTTGACGAAGCGCTGCGATGAGCCGCCGGTACCGGCCTCGAACTGCTTCACTTGACGATCCTTGTAGTCCATGTCGAACAGCGCCACATTGAAGCGGGCGCGGCGATCCCAGAATTCGGACTTCAAGCCAAGTTCATACGCCACCACCGTTTCGGCATCGACCGGAGACAGGAACGAGGCCACGGTCGTCGCGCGGGCATTGAAGCCGCCCGAGCGATAGGCGCTCGAAACCTTGAAATAAGTATTGAGGCCATCCCTGATCTTCCAGGACAGATTGCCGCTCGGACTGAAGTCGCTCCAGGATTTGCTGCCTGCCACCGTCTCTTGTATGCCGCCGAACAGGGTGGTCAGGGTCGCGGACCTGCGGTCCCTCGACCAGCGGCCACCGAGCGTGAAATCGACGGCATCATTGATCCCCCAGGTCGCCTGCCCGTAAAGCGCATAGGCTTCATTGTCGACCGCATAACGAAACACCGGATTGCCCAGACGTACGCTCTTGCCCAGACACGGCGTCGCCGAGACGAAATCCGCACACAGGAATCCCTGGGTTGCGGGCGGCTGACTGCCGAAGGCGAACTGTGCGGGCAGCACGTACGCCGTCGGATTGAATTCCTTGCCGTCCTCGCTGAAGTAGTAGGCTCCGAGGGTATACGTCAGCCGATCTTCGAAGGCCGAGCCCAACAACTGCAGTTCCTGGCTCCACTGATCCTGATCGTCCCGGCGCGTGGAGTAGAAGCTCGAAACCCACTCTCCGGCCGGGATGTAGGTTCCGGTCGAGCCATTGAGCACGGTATCGGCCTCGGCGACGACATCACCGAAACTGCTGCCCCGCTCGTTTTCTTTCCAGGCCCGGTATGAACTGATCGATTTCACGGACAGGTCGGCTGTCGGGCGCCATTCCAGAGTCAGCGCATGGCCATAGACATGAGACGAATTTTCATCATCGCTGTCCTGGATCAGGGGCAGCCTTTGCATGCGCCGCGGCGATGAGACGGCTGCAAGCTGCTCATAGAAACGGCCGCCGAGGTTGATCTGCAGCGGCCGCACATGCACCAGCTGCGCGAATGCGTTGTTCGCCTGACGCTGCGACCAGTCGAATGCATAGTCGGCCGTGAAGCGCTCACCCGGCGTCCAGCGTAGAGCAAGGCGTGCAGCATCGGATTTGAAACCGCCGAGATCCTTGCCGCTGTACAGACTGTCTACATAACCGTCACGCTGCGTGTGGTTGTACGACAGCGAGGCGGCCAGCTGTTCAGACAGCGGCAGATTCACCCGGGTCGTGCTGCGAAGGAAATCCTCACTGCCGTAAGTCAAGGTTTGCGCAAACGCCAGTTCGTCACCCGGCCGGCGCGTCACCAGATTGATTGTACCGCCCGTCGAGTTGCGCCCATAAAGAGTGCCCTGGGGGCCGCGCAGCACCTCGATCCGCTCGAGATCGACAATATCGAACACCGCGCCGGTATGCCGGCCGATATATACGCCGTCGAGATAGATGCCGACCGCGGGATCCATGGCGAGCTGGGTATCCGTCGCCGAGACGCCCCGGATGCCGATGCCGATGTTCGACTGCGATCCGGCGACCGAATTGATGCGAACATTCGGTATCTGATCAGAGATGTTGCGGATCTCGAATGCGCCTATCGCCTTGATCTGATCGACTCCCATGACAGCGAGCGAGATCGGCGTATCCTGCAAGGCCGTCTCGCGCCGTTCGGCGGTAACGACGATCTCCTCGAGCACCGCCGAGCCGGCCGAACCGGCTGGAATCGAGGTCTGCGCCTGCGCCGCCATGCTAGTGGCAGCCAGCGCCAGCGCAAGCAGTGACCTTAGAAGCTCCGGACTCGTGTTGCAACTGGCGCTTGGGCGATCGTTGATCATTACGTCAGCTCCTCGGTAACCCCATGGAAAACGGCATCGCGGAGATGCTCTATCGTCGCCGAAATCAGCATCGGCGCCTGACCCGCGGCATGGAAAGGCTATGCCGGGCATATTGCCGCGCCAGCCCCTTTACCGTGTTCTACCGGCAGCTAAGCTTAAGCAGCCGCCACAAGGTCGAAAACAGGAATTTTTGCAGAAATTCACTGCAGAATTGCTTGATGGACTGCATTCCATCCGCGGCGCTTCTGCCTCATTCTGATGAGTGAACGGACCTGGTCCGATGGCACGACGATGATTCGAAGCGCTCCTGGCGATGAATAGCAGATATCTGTGGGCAATCACGGCGGTGCTCTGCGCCGTCATAGGCTATGCGGCCGCCGGCGTCGATCGGGAGAGCGTAGAGGAGCGGCTACGCTCGGAAGCCGAGATAGGACGGCTAGCCGTCAACTATGCCTGGGCCGTCGACGAGAAAAAGATCGATGCCATGATGGCGCTATTCGCCGAGAACGCCGTGTACGATCTGTCCGCCTACGGACATGCGAGCGTAGCCGGACGAGCGGCCATCAGGGAGCTTTTCCTGCAGTCGGTCTTTCGTGCGGAACAATGCTCCTTCAGCAGTATTTCGAACCTCAGAACCGATATCCAAGGAACGCGGGCGAGCGGCGCCGACTACTTTGTGCACCTCGGCTACAACAATCCGAACCACGGCGCCAACACCCGGCACTATGTGGAAGGCCGGCACTATTACGACTTCGTCAAAGAAAAAGGCGAATGGAAAATCTCGCGCATGCAGGGTCAGCCAACGTTCGAGAGGATCGAAAGTTTCCCTCCTGCCGCCATGAAACACTGTCCGTAGCAGCCGCGCGGGATGCAGGCGGTTACGGCCGACGCAGACCGCGGGTCGTTACGGCCGGCGCGAGCTGCCGCGACAGCGGCGTGTCAGCGGCGCGGTCTTCGATACGGTGCCGGCAGGAACGAGCGGTCCCTCCTCGGGCTCCAGCAGCGCCGGCAGGATGAGGTGCAGCGCATCCTTGAGCAAGGCCTGATCGATCTGGGGCTCGCGGATGAGCCGCATCTTGATGCCCTCGAGCAGGCAGGTAAACAACAATACCCGCGTCGGCAAGGTGCTCTTCGGCAAACCGTACCCGCCCTGCGCCGGGCTGCCGCTCAGCCAGTTGCCGATTTCCACGCCCAACACGGTATCGAATTCGGCGAGCGCGGCGGCGGTCTGCGGATCGCGCGTGGCCTGCGCGGATATCTCCAGGAACAATGTGGTGCCCATCGAATCCTCATCGACGGATTTGCGCTCGGCCAAAGACTCGACGATGCTCTCGGCCAGGTCGCCGGAGGGAACATGGACCTGAGCTAGTTCACGGCGAATCACTTCGAGCTGGCGCTCGATGATCGCCTGGATGATCTCGCTCTTGCTCTTGAAATACCGATAGATGAGCCCAGCGCTCATTTCCGCGGTATCGGCAATCATCGCCATGCTGGCGGCGTGAAACCCATGCTCGGTGAAACACTTCTGCGCAGCGGTAAGAATCCGGCGGCGCTGTGCTTCAGCCCTGGCGTCGATTCTGGACGTCTGCGAGTGCGACGTCATATGCTGTTCTCGTTCCACCCGCCTCCCAGCACCTTGTACAGAACGACCCGATTGGATTGCTCGGCGAGCTGAGTGGCGATGAGCGACTGCTGGGCGGCGTACAGGGTGCGCTGCGCATCCAGGAGCACCAGGTAGCTGTCGCTGCCCGCCTCATAGCGTGCCCGCGACAGCTCCTCGCCGCGCGTCGCAGCAGCCACCAGCGCTTCCTGGGATGCCTTCTGCTCGGCCAGCGTCCGGGTCAATGCGAGCGCATCAGCCACTTCGCGAAAACCAGCCTGAATCGACCTTTCGTACTGAGCCAGCGCGATGTCGCGATCCACCCTCGCCACGCCAAGACTGCCGCGCAGACGGCCGCCCTGGAATATCGGCAGATTGACCTGCGGTGAGAAGCTCCAGAATTTCGTGCCGTCGTCGAAAAGATCCGACAGCTCGTCGCTGGCATGGCCGACGGCACCGGTCAGCCTGATCGAGGGAAAGAACGCGGCGCGAGCGGCGCCGATGCTGGCGTTGGCCGAGCGCAGCAGGTATTCGGCCTGCAGCACATCGGGACGGCGCAACAACACCTCCGACGGCAGGTTGGCCGGCAACGGACTCAGTCCGCTGACCTGCAGTTCGAATCGGGTCGGCAGCGACGCCGCTTCGATCGGGGCGCCGACGAGCAGGCTGAGCGCATTGATGTCCTGCGCCACGAAGCCGGCATAGCGCGACAAGTCGGTGCGTGCGGTCTCCACCGAAGTCTGCGCCTGGCTCAGATCCAGCGCCGATACCGCCCCCAATTCGTAACGCTTCTCCGTCAAGCTCAGCGCCTGCTGGCGGTTGATCAACGCTTCACGAGCGACACGCTGCAATTCCTGGTCGGCGATCAAGGTCAGATAGGCGTTGGCGATCTCCGCCACCAGGCTGAGCTGCGCGCTGCGGCGCGCTTCCTCTTGGGCAAAGTATTGCTGCAGCGCCGCTTGACTGAGGTTGCGCACACGGCCGAACAGATCGAGTTCGAAATCGACGATCCCGACGCTCGCGGTAAACTCGTTGCTGGGTGAACGATCGTCCCCGCCGATGCGTGTCATCGTCCCATTGATGCCTACCGACGGCAGCCGGTCGGCACGTTGGATCCGGTAGCGTGCGCGGGCGCGCTCGACATTGAGCACTGCTGTGCGCAGATCCCGGTTGTTCTCGAGGGCCCGCGCAATCAGTTCCTCGAGCCTGGCATCGACGAAGAAATCTCGCCAGCCGATGTCCGCGGCATAAACCTGAGTGAAATCCTGCGTCTGGACGGCTCCCGGCGTCGCCGCCATCGCCGTGGTCGGCGGCAACGGCCATTGTGCCGGGATCGCTGCATCGGCCTCGGGCAGTTTGGGTTCAAGGATACCGCAGCCCGCGACAGCCAGGCTCGCCAGCATGGCGAGCATCGGCACGGGAGCACGCTTGATCGTCAGCAAGTCACTCATGGGGTGTTGCCTCCTCCAGCCGGCGAACCTGCCGGGGCGGCACTCGCACCGGCCGATACGGCCGTGTGACGCCCGCCGAACAGACGCTGCACGACCACGAAAAACAAGGGGACAAAAAACATGCCCAGCAAGGTGCCGACGATCATGCCGCCCAGCACACCTGTACCGATCGCGCGCTGCGCGCCGGAACCCGCGCCGCTGGCGATCGCCAGCGGCAACACGCCGAGGCCGAAGGCCAGCGAAGTCATGATGATCGGGCGCAGACGGATGCGGACCGCCTGCATGGTTGCCTCGATCAACCGCATGCCGCCTTCCAGATTGGCCTTGGCGAATTCGACGATCAGGATGGCGTTCTTGCTGGTCAGGCCGACCGTCGTGAGCATCGCCACCTGAAAGTAGACGTCGCGCTCCATGCCGCGCAAGGTATTGGCCAGCACCGCGCCGAGGATGCCCAGCGGCGCTACCAGCAGCACCGCGGAGGGCACCGTCCAGCTCTCGTACAGCGCCGCCAGACACAGGAACACGACCAGCAGCGACAAGGTATACAACAGCGGTGCCTGCGCGCCCGAGCGGCGTTCCTGATACGACACGGCAGTCCACTCGATACCGAAACCCGCCGGCAGATCGGCCACCAGCCGCTCGATCTCCGCCATGGCGTCACCCGAGGCGACGCCGGGTCTGCCCTCACCCTGAATCTCCATCGCCGGCACACCGTTGTAGCGTTCCAGCCGCGGCGAGCCGTACTCCCAGCGATAGGTGGCAAATGCCGGAAAGGGCACCATTTCGCCCTCGTCGTTTCGTACCGACCACAAGTTGAAGTCCTCGGGGACCATGCGGTAGGGGGCATCGGCCTGCAGATAGACGCGTTTCACGCGGCCGCGATCGATGAAATCATCGACGTATTGGCCGCCCCAGGCCGCCGCCAGCGTCGTATTGACGTCGGCGATCGACAACCCCAGCGCACTGGCCTTCGCCTTGTCGACTTCGATCCGCAACTGCGGCGCGTCCCCCTGCCCGTTCGGGCGCACATTGACGATCAGCTTGCTGCGGGCCGCGGCGCCCAGCAGCTGGTTGCGCGCGCTCAGGAGTGCCTCATGACCGAGGCCGGCATTGTCCTGCAGGAAAAAGTTGAATCCTTGGGCGGTGCCGAGTTCCGGCATAGCCGGCACATTGAACGCAAAGGCGAGCGCATCCTGGATCCCGCCCAGGGCCCGCTGGGCTCGTTCGACCACGGCATCGATGCCGAGTTCTTTCGAGGTGCGCTCGCTCCAGTCTTTCAGGTCGATGAAGGCCATGCCGTTGTTCTGCCCCATGCCGGCGAAGCTGAAGCCCTGGATCGCGAACATGGATTTGACGGCATCCTTCTCGTTCTCCAGGTAGTGCTGCTCGATCTTCTTGATCGATTCCATCGTGCGCTCCTGGGTGGCGCCGACCGGCGCCTGTAGCATCGTCATGAATACGCCCTGATCCTCCAGCGGCAGGAACCCGCCGGGCAGGCGCATGAACAGAAGACCGGCCACGACGGCCAATGCGCCAAACACGGTCATGAAGCGCGCTGGCCGGCCGAGGATGCCATGCACGCCGCGCTGATACCTGCCGCTGGCATCGTCGAAGGTACGGCTGAACCAACCGAAGAACGTCCCGAGGAGACCTTTCTCGTCATAGTGTCCGACGCTGTTCGAAGGCTTGAGCAGGGTGGCGCACAATGCCGGCGTCAGCACGATCGCCACCAGCACCGACAAGGCCATCGCAGTCACGATCGTGGCCGAGAACTGCCGGTAGATGATGCCGGTGGAACCGCTCATGAACGCCATCGGTACGAATACCGCCGACAGCACCAGACCGATGCCGACCAGCGCCCCGGTGATTTGATCCATCGACTTGCGGGTCGCCTCCAGCGGCGAGAGCCCCTCCTCGCTCATGATTCGTTCGACGTTCTCGACCACGACGATCGCATCGTCGACCAGCAGGCCGATAGCCAGCACCATGGCGAACATGGTCAACATGTTGATCGAGAAGCCGAGTACGGCCAGTACGCCGAAGGTTCCCAGCAGAACCACCGGCACCGCGATCGTCGGGATCAGGGTGGCGCGAAAATTCTGCAGGAACAGGTACATGACCAGGAACACCAGCACGATCGCTTCTATCAGCGTCTCGACCACGTTCTTGATCGACACCTTGATGAAGGGCGTCGTATCGAACGGCACGATCGCTTTCAACCCGGGCGGGAAGTAAGGAACCAGTTCATCGAGAGCGGCGCGCACATTGGCGGCCGTCTCCAGCGCGTTGGCGCCGCTCGCCATGGCGACACCGATACCGCTGGCGGGCTGGCCGTTGAAGCGGCTCAAAATATCGTAGGTTTCGGCGCCGAGTTCGACTCTGGCGACATCGCCGAGCTTGAGCACCGAGCCGTCGCGGTTGCTGCGCAAGATGATGTCGCGGAACTGTTCGGGCGTATGCAGGCGATCCTGCGCATTGATCGTGGCGTTGAGTTGCTGTCCCGCGGCTGCCGGCGTACCGCCGAGCTGACCGACAGCGACCTGCGCATTCTGGCTGCGCAGCGCGGCAATCACGTCGGTGATCCCGAGCCGATAGGTATTGAGCTTGTTCGGATCCAGCCAGATGCGCATGGCGTAGCTCGAACCGAATACATGCAGATTACCGACGCCGGGAACACGACTGAGCGGATCGACCAGATAGGTGGCGGCATAATCGGCGATATCGCTGCGCATCATGTCGCCGTCTTCGGAAACGAAGGCCAGCACTATCAGGAAGCCCGATCTGGTCTTGGTGACACTGATGCCCTGGCGCTGCACTTCCTGCGGCATCAGCGGCATCGCCAGCTGCAGCTTGTTCTGCACCTGCACCTGTGCAATATCCGGATCGGTGTCGTTCTCGAATGTCAGCCTGATCGTGGCCTGGCCATTGGCAGCGCTGTTCGAGGAGAAGTACATGAGGCCGTCCAGGCCCTTCATATTCTGCTCGATGATCTGGGTCACGGAGTCTTCGACGACTTTGGCCGAGGCACCGGGATACAGCGCATGGATCTCGATCGAGGGCGGCGCGATGGTGGGATACATCGACACCGGCAGGGTAAAGACCGCCAGCGCGCCGGCCAGCATGATGACGATCGCGATGACCCAGGCGAAGATCGGGCGATCGATGAAGAAGCGTGCCATGGGGACTCCGGATCAGCGTCGAGGGGCCGCTGCGACGATCGTCGGGTCGATCCGGGATCCGCCGGCGTTCAGCGCCCTGGGCGTATCCTCCGGCATCTCCATTTCGGTGGCCTGCACGAGTGCGCCCGCCTGAACCTTCTGCAGGCCCGCGACGATCACCCTGTCCCCGGCCAGCAGACCACCCTCCACCAGCCACTGATCGGCGATCGCGCGGCTGACCTGCACCGATCGCACCTGGACCGTGTTGTCCTCGCCGACCACCATGGCCGTGGTGTTGCCGCGCGGATCGCGCGCCACGGCTCGCTGCGGCACCAGCAGTGCGTTCTGACGCACGCCATGACCGATGATGGCACGTACATACATGCCCGGAAGCAACACATGGTCCGGGTTGGGCACCACGACCCGCAGTGCAAAACTTCCGGTCGAAGGATCGACCGTAACCTCGGAAAATGCCAGCTTGCCGTCATGTGCGTAGCGCTCTCCATCCTCCAGCAGGATCGTCACCGGAAGATTCTCGGTACTTTCCAGCCGGCCGGTATCCAGCGCCTTGCGCAGTGCCAGCAGTTCGGCGCTGGACTGGGTCACATCGACATAGATCGGATCGAGTTGCTGAACGGTGGCCAGGGGAACGGTCTGATTGGCGGTCACCAGCGCACCTGCGGTGACGGATGAGCGGCCGATACGACCGCTGATGGGCGAGTCGATCCGCCCGTAGCCGACCAGGATCTCGGCGCTGCGCACCGCCGCCTTGGCAACCTCGACATCGGCCTCGGCCTGGCGCAATGCCGCGATCGCATTCTCCTCGTCCTGCTGGCTCACGGCATCGATCTTGGCCAGCTCCTGTGAGCGCGTGGCCGTGAGGTGTGCAGACTTCAGCGTCGCCTCGGCACGGGCAAGCGATGCCTTCGCCCTGGCCAGATCGGCACGGTAAGTGGCGTCATCGATCTGGTACAGCCCCTGACCCGCCTTGACCCGGCCGCCTTCCGTGAACAGGCGCTGCTGCACGATGCCGGTGACCTGGGGACGCACCTCGGCCACCAGGAAGGGATGGGTTCGCCCCGGCAGTTCACGGGTCAGCGTAACCGAGGCCGGCTGTAGCGTCACCACCGTGACGGGGATGGCGGCGGGCGTCCGGGCATCCGGCGCCTGCCGGCCGCAGGCGCCCAATACGGCAAGCGCGACGCCGCTCGAAAGGACGAAGACTGTGCGGCGCAGGAAAAGGCGCCAGGACGTTGAACGTGACATGGGGGTCTCGGAGCTATGGACAGGGACAGAGGGCATCGGAATTCGATGAATTGCGCGAACTCAAACTGCCGCCGATGCAAAGAATGAACGATCATTCTCCCTTCTGTCAATCGGCTGTCGGTGAATATTCGCCGGATCTTGGTTCAAGCAGGGCTTTCGGCACCGCCGGATGCGAATACAGTGATCGGCTTCACACTGAAAGGCCGCCGGCCGGGATCGGGCCGGAGCCGCGGCGGGGCCGGCTCGAGACCCGTCATACCGGGAAGACGTGTGCTTGTATTTGCATCGAATACCCCCAGATTGTAACCTTCGCGCCCCCGAAGGGCCGCGGATTCCGTGGAGTCGACCGAACTCACCACAGCGTGAGTTTTCTGGGCCTTTCATTCAGGGCCCGCAAGAGCCGCGGTACGCATGATGTACCGGGCACGGTTTCACCCAGATCCCCAGCCGAATCCTGGTGGATCGCGTAAGAGATCCTCCGGCGCCGAAATGATTCAGACCCCGTATTACCTCATCGACAAGCAGGAGCTGCTGCGCAATATGCGCATCCTGCAGCTCGTGCGCGAGCGTTCCGGCGCGAAGCTGCTGCTGGCCCTGAAATGCTTTGCGGCCTGGTCGGTGTTCGATCTCATGCGCCGGCACATGGACGGCACCACCTCTTCTTCATTGTATGAAGTCAGGCTGGGCCGCGAGAAATTCGGCGGCGAGACGCATGCCTACAGCGTGGCCTATGCGGATCATGAAATCGACGAAGTGATCTCGTACGCCGACAAGATCATTTTCAATTCCATCGGCCAGCTGGAGCGTTATATGGATCGCACCGGCGAGCTGCCGCGCGGTCTGCGCCTGAATCCCGGCATGAGCAGCTCCAGCTTCGATCTCGCCGATCCCGCGCGCCCCTACAGCCGTCTGGGGGAGTGGGATATCGCCAAGGTCGAACCGTATTGCGAACGGATTTCCGGCTTCATGATCCACAACAATTGCGAAAACCGCAGTTTCGAGCTGTTCGATGACATGCTCGGCCGGATCGAGGCGCGCTTCGGCGCCTTGTTCGAGCGCGTCGAGTGGGTCAGCCTGGGCGGCGGCATACATTTCACCGGCGCGGATTACCCGCTGGAAGCATTCTGCGAGCGGCTCAGGATGTTTGCACAACGCTATGGCGTACAGGTCTATCTCGAACCCGGCGAGGCGGCCATCACGCGCAGCACGACCTTGGAAGTGAGTGTGCTGGACACTTTGTACAACGGCAAGCACCTGGCGATCGTCGACAGTTCGGTCGAGGCGCATATGCTCGATCTGCTCATCTATCGGGAACGCGCCAGAATCGAGTCCGATACCGGTGCGCACACCTATATGGTCTGTGGAAAATCCTGCCTGGCGGGAGACATCTTCGGCGAGTTCCGCTTCGAGAATGCGCTGCAGGTGGGTGACCGGCTGTCCATCCAGGACGCTGCCGGTTACACGATGGTAAAAAAGAACTGGTTCAACGGCGTTCGCATGCCGGCGATCGTAGTTCGCGAACTCGATGGCACCCTCGAGGTACAGCGGGAATTCTCGTTCGAGGATTACGCGGCCAGCCTTTCCTGAAGACTGGCCGGCTTTCGTCAACTCCCAAAGGAGGTTCACACACGAAATGAAAAAGAATGTTCTGATCATCGGCGCAGGCGGAGTCGCCCAGGTCGTGGCTCACAAGTGCGCACAGAACAACGATGTGCTTGGCGATGTGCATATTGCTTCCAGAACCGTGGAAAAGTGCCGCAAGATCGTCGAATCCGTCCACGAAAAGAAGGCTCTCAAGGTGGACGGCACGCTCGCGGCGCATACGCTCGATGCGCTGGATACCGAGGCCGTCAAGGCGCTGATCCGCTCCACGGGCAGCCAGATCGTGATCAACGTAGGCTCGGCCTTCGTCAACATGTCGGTGTTGTCCGCCTGCATCGACACGGGCGCCGCCTATCTGGATACCGCCATTCACGAAGATCCTCTCAAGATCTGTGAAGCACCGCCGTGGTATGCCAACTACGAATGGAAGCGCCGCGAGGAATGCGCGCGCAAGGGCATCACCGCCGTGCTAGGCGCGGGTTTCGATCCGGGAGTCGTCAACGCCTACGCGGCCCTCGCGCGCGATGAATATTTCGACAAGATCGAATCGGTGGACATCATCGACGTCAATGCCGGTGAGCATGGTCGTTGGTTCGCGACCAATTTCGATCCTGAAATCAACTTCCGTGAATTCACCGGGCAGGTCTGGTCCTGGCAGAACCGCCAATGGGTTTCGAACCAGATGTTCGAAGTCAAGAAGGTGTGGGACTTGCCGGTGGTGGGCGAGCGTACGACCTATATGACCGGCCACGATGAAATTCATTCCTTGTCGAAAAATCTGGACGTGCCGCATGTGCGCTTCTGGATGGGTTTCGGCGAGCGCTACATCACTGTCTTCACGGTGCTGAAGAATCTTGGTCTGCTATCGGAACAGCCCATCACGACCGCCGAAGGCCAGCAGGTCGTGCCGCTCAAGGTCGTCAAGGCCGTACTGCCCGACCCCTCCTCGCTCGCCCCCGAGTACAAGGGCAAGACTTGTATCGGCGATCTGGTCAAGGGCATCAAGGACGGCAAGGAACGCGAAGTGTTCATTTACAACATCGCCGATCACGAGGAAGCCTACAAGGAAGTCGCCAGCCAAGGCATCTCCTATACGGCCGGTGTTCCGGCCGCCGCCGCCGCCATCCTGATCGCCCGGGGAGACTGGGACGTCAAGACGATGGCGAATGTCGAGGAACTGCCGCCACGGCCCTTCCTGGGTCTGCTGGACAGGATGGGATTGCCGACCTGCATCAGGGATGAACAGGGCGAACGTCGGCTTCATTTTGCCTGACGCGCCGCCGTACGAGCAGCGATGGCAGTGCATCACCACGCGTCACAAGGAAAAGTCGTCGCCGCGCCGCGGTCCGGCACTCATGGAGCGCGAACGCTCTTCGCTCGCATTCCTTTGTGCCGCTCCCTGGCCAGTTGCCGCCGACCCGGCGCGCAGGCGCAGCCAGGCCTCACGCGCCTGCCGGCGAATGGTTTGCGGATCCCTGGTATCGGACAGCGCAGCGCTGCGCTCCAGACGGGCCCGCACCCTGGCGTGATAGGCCTCGCGCAAGCGTTCCGCCGCGACACTGCGCACCCCGCGGCGCTCCATCTGGAAGGCGGCGAATGGAATCCTGACCTGCGGCTCCCGGTCGATGCCCTGGGCCTCCAGGGAGCGATGATCGATGCGCACATCGATATGCGCTTCGCGCAATGCCTCGTTCGCCAGATTCGCCCATTGTTCGCGAACCACACGATACTCGTCTCCGCCGGCCGGCAGCCCCAACTGACGTCGCCGGCCCCAACTCATATCCATTCCTGTCTTGGCGCCCAGTCCTCGCTCGGTCAGCTCCCGCGTCGTCGTCAACAGGTGTGCATGGTGATTGCGCGGATCGGCGCCCTCGCGCGGCATATGGACCGCCAGATCGACCGCCACGTTGTAGCGGTCGGCCAGCAGACTCGAGAAATTCCGTGCCAGCACGATGCGCTGCCGAGTATTCAGTTCATACGGTAGCGCCACCATGAATTCGCGCGCGACGCGCGAATCGCTGCGTTGCTCGGCCCATTCCACTGCGTTCCACAAACAGGAGCGGTTGCGCGCCCAGTCCATGTCGGAACCGGATTCATACGCCGCCGCACGCACACCGGTCCGGGTATCGATCCGGGCATGAATTTCGGCAACGGCCCCGTGAGCCTGGACGGGAACGCCGAAGCAAGCAGGCAATACGATCTGCGAGTGATATACATCAAGGCGTGCGGAATGATCGAACCAACGGCTGCTGCGCTCATCGCGGATGCGCTCGCCGGCACGATACGCCGCGGCAGCCGTGGCACGGCGCCCGGCGCTGCGGCTCAGGGACCGAATATCGAGCTGATAGATGGCCATGCGCCCACCTCCTGTGCTGGCTGCCGCGATCCGTTCGGCGGCTGCAGTGCGACCCGTAGCCACTGCGGACGGGAGGCGAACTTCAGATAACCCTGCAGATCCGCCAACTGCTCGATCTGCGAATCCATCACCGCCGGTTCGATGGCGAAGTGTTCGGCACGCGTCGTCGAGCCCGTCCACTGTGCCGAATGACGCGTGTGCGACACCGATATGCGCCGGATCTCGCGCTGTCCGATGAGCCGTGATGCAAAGTGAGAGGTGCCGCCATGCTCGCTGCCCGAACAGCGCAGAATGAGCGTGTTGCCGCAATTCTCCACGATGGTCTGCGCCTCGCCGGCGCCATAGGTGCTCGACACCTGGGCGATGGATTGGAAACCCAGCACGCAGCGGCCGCCGAATTTGCGCAGCCGCGCCAGCGCGTCCTTCAATCCATCGATCTGGCCGATCGCATCGAGTTCATCCACGACGAACCACAGACGCTGATCGCCTTCCCCTTGATTCATGGCTTCAAAGATGGCGAGCCGCATTCAGGCCGATACCGCCGAACGCAAGGCGGCGATCTGGCCGGCCCGATAGGGAATGAACAACACGCCCGAGCCGTCCACAGCCGCCCCCGCGACCTCCCGTGTCACTCCCCGTGCCACCCCCCTTGCTACCCCCCTTGCTACCCATTGCCGCACCGAGAAGGGCTGCGCATCCTGTGCGGCGACATGCTCCAATGCATCGACCGCCGAGCTGGTGACCGAACGGATCGAGTCGAACATGCGCCCGTTGTGCTCCTCCAGAAAGGGCTGTGCCGGCGTCCCGGCCACCAGGCCTTTGAGCTCCGCAGTATCGGCGCTCACCAGCAGACGATAGAGTTCGGCCGTGTCACTTATGCCCGCGGCGTGCGCCTGGCGCGTCACGGCGCAAAAGAACGTGCGTGCATATGCTCGCCAACTCCGATCCGGACCGCCATGATCGGGGATCAAGGAACGTGCCAGTTGATCGATGTCGTAGCTGGTCTGGATTTCTCCGAATAGATCCCACTTCACCGAAGCCGGCTCGAAGGGGTTGAGAATCACATCCCCGCGCCGCGGATCATGAAAACGCCGGAGGTAGCCGCCATCCGGATCGGCGATCACCGCGCGGTCCCCGCGGGCAAGCGCCCCCTGCAATAGTTCGCGAATCGCCGTGCTTTTGCCGGTACCCGTGGTGCCGATCAGCTTGAAATGCTTGGTCTCATCCATCGGCGCCAGCGCAAACCCGGCCAGGGTGACCGGTGTATTTCGCTCTGCCCGGGCGCGAGAGTGCGCGGCGCGCTCCTCGATGATCGTGCCGCGATGATGCCGGTCTACCCCGGCCTCGCCGCCGCGTGCCCAGCGCAGGCCGCCGGCGTAGCCCACACCGGCGCTCAAACAGATGCCCACCGAGAGCGACCACAGGCTGCTGCCGGACAAGGGGGGCAGAAACGAACCGACAGCGGCCAATCCGGCTGCGGTCACGCCGGTCAAGGGCGCCGCCAGGAGCGGCGAGAGCAGCCAACGGCGCCAGGATGCCCGGGCACGCATCAACCCCACCAGCATGGGGCCCTGAACGCTGGCATAGGCCAGCGCCAGCGCCGGCCCGCCGCGCAGCTGTGCAGCCCACTCGGCCATGCCGGTCAATCCTGCACCGAACACCGCCGAGGTTTCAGGGATGAGCATCGACCTGTTCCTGTCGAGCGCCCCGGATGCGGCGACGGCGCTCGCAGCGGCGGCAAGAGCGTGTACCTGCCGCCGCCGCGGCATATTTGCGCCGGGGCTCATACCAGATCTCGCGAATGAAACGCTCCTGGCGCTCCACCGCGCACTGAATGACCACATCCACCAGCATGTACAGCAGACTCTTGATGGCGCCTCTGGCGAGCGAACGTCCGCCACGACTTTGCTTGACCAGCAATACGAGCTGTTCGAAGGCCAGTTCGGCGCTGCCGGCATGGATGCTGGTAATGGATCCGGGATGTCCCGAGTTGACGTTACGCAGGTAGTCGAAGGCCTCTTCGGCACGCAACTCGGCCAGCAAGATCCGGTCCGGTCTCATGCGCAAACAGGATTCCAGCAATTGTCGCGGCACCACCCGCGCCAGTCCCTGATCCTCCTTGCTGTAGAACAGCCTGACATGATTGGGATGGCGATCGAGCACCAGTTCGCGCGCATCCTCGATCGTTACCAGACGTTCCTGCGGCGGAATCTCCTGGATCAACGCCTTGGTCAACGTGGTCTTGCCCGAGCCGGTCGGTCCCGATACCAGGATGTTCTTGCGGCTGCGCACGGCCAAACGCATGAAGGCTTCGTAGCTGCGCGCGGCAAGCAGTTTCTGCAAGTGGGTTTCCGTGTCATCGGGCGCATCGTCTGCACTCCGGGTGGCGCGAAACATTCCGCGGCCCGCCAGCTCGCCGACGGACCACACTTCCTCGGCCGGGCGGCGCAAGGTGATGGCGACGCAACCCGGGGTGGTTGCCGGCGGAATGACGATTTGCACCCGCTCCCCGCTGGGTAGCGAGGCGCACAACAACGGAGAGGTTGCATCGACGCGCTGACAGGTGGCATTTGCAACCAGCTTGGCAAAGCGCAGGCACCAGTCGAAATCCGCGAACGCAAGTATCTCGCGACACCATCCCGAGCGAGTCTCGATGAAGGCCTCGCCGGGCCGATTGATGCACAGCTCCGTCACCTCCCGGTTCGCCAACAAAGGACGCAGCGCATCGAGCGTATGATCCAGGGAGGAGAATGCCGCCCTGGATTGCGGCCGCTGCACGGCAGGCATGGCACATCCGCGGTCGGTACCTGCCTTCATGTCACCCCTCCCCAGCCGCACCGGGTTCATACGCAGGCGACTGCGGGCGTTGCCGGCGCACCTGCAGGTCATAGACCGTGCTGAAATCCAGATCGCGCGCGACCAGCACCTGGATGCGCTCGCCCTGTGCCTTGGTAATGGTGGGTGGGATATCGATCGTCCCTCTGAGCACCTCGGTGAGGATGTCGCGCGAGGAAGAAGGGTTGTAAATGACCGTTGCATTGCCGGAACCGGCAGACTGCACCGCCGCCTGCATGGCGCCATCGATCATCGAGATCAGGATCGCGGCGCCGAACCGGTCCCAGAAATGCCGCTCGACCTTGCCGGGCAATCCGGAGCGCCCCAACTCATCGGTGCCCGGAGAGTCCAGGGCGACGACTACGCCGGTCGGAGTGCGTGCCTCGGTCCAGACCACGAACACGCGCGCGGCGCCCTGGCGGACCTGCCCTCGAGTTTCCCCGACCAGCTTCGTGCCGCGCTCCAGCAGTACGACCTTGCCATCCGCGCCGAAGGTATCGATCGCGGTGATGCAAGTGGTCATGCCGGGAAGCGTGGAATCGATCGCCGTCTCCAGGGTGCAATCGATGAACGCTCCCTTGGGCAGCAGCAGCCTGCGGGTCGGCAACACTTGGGCACGGACCACGGCGGCGACATCGTGCCGCAGCAGCTGGCTCATGGCGCCGGATTCCCTGCCCCTTGCAGACGATGCGTCGTCGGCGCGCAGACTGCCGCCATCCGGGTCATCGAAAGGATCTGCCGCGGCGCCCCGCGCAGAACGAAGCATGAACGGCGCGCCGGCCAGTCGACGCTCCAGCGCACGGCGCGCCGGCGTCATGGTCTCGGCAGCGCATGATCCAGCCTCCGGGAGGCAGGCCATTCCCACCGTTCCCGCAGTCGCCTCCAGCGCCATGCGCGGCAGGGAACCCAGGTCGATCCCGTTGTCGCCAGATGGATGCGCCGTCTCTGCGGCATGGGCAACGGCCACCATGCGCGGCGGTTCGATGGGCGCCAGCGGCGGCAGGCTCGGCGTATCGATCAGTTCCGCCGAGGCCGGCGCCTGGGCGTGCGCATGCCGGGTGATCACTCGTGTGTAATACCAGCCCAGCAGACCCAGTCCCATGGCGATCATCAAGGCCGCGCTCATCATGCTGCTGGTTCGCGACTGCAGAGAAACGGCCTGGCTGACGGACGGCGTGCCTCGTTCGCCCGCGACAAAACCGCGCCGGATCCAACCGGATGCTGCCGACTGCGTCTCGGGCTGCGGCGGCCGGCCGGAACCTGGTAAACCGGAGCCTGGCGAAGCCGCCTGCGCGCCGTGTTCTCCGGCCGGTTCTGGAGCCGTGAATCCATCGGTCTGGAGCTTCGGATCCTGGTCGGCCGGATTCATGGCCGCGCGCTCCGCGTCGAGCGAGTCACCTCGGCGGCTACCGTACCGGACTGCAATCGCTCACTGGTACCGCCGAAACGCTTGTTGACGATGCAGCCGGCGAGCTTTCCGCGCCGAACGATGAGCCGCCGGACGACGCGATGCAGTATCACGTCGCTCGCGTCCATGCTGAAATTCAATAGCGACTCTGTTCCATCGTCGTTGCGAACGAAGATCGCCGGCTGCTCGGAGCGCGCGCCGAAGCGCAGGCGCGTGTGGATACCGTCGTCGGACGCGGCATCGGGCCTCAGGGCAGGATGACCGCAGTACCAATAATCCAGATTGACCGCGCGGACACTGTTGCGCAGTTTGGCATCCGTATCGCCAGCCTCACGCGGCACACCGCCGGACGGACGGTTCGCCGGCCGCCCGGAGGAGTCTTCCCCGATGGCGGACGGATAAGCGAAGCGCAGCACATAGGTCACCTCTTCCCGGGCGGGATCGGGCGGCCTGCTGCCGGCAACATAATCGAATTGATAATGGCGCCGGTTGGTCAAAACCGTCAAATTGGTGCGAACCTGCGTCGCGCCGGGCTTGAGAAACAAATGATTGTCCTGCGCACTGAACGACAGCCCTTCCAGATCGCCGGCGCCCAGACCGATGAAATATTCACCGGCCTCGAACTGCAGGTCGATCTGGTAGCCGACATGGCCTAGAAGACGGTAGACCTGATCATCGCTGTAGACAGCGGTGCGAATCCGGCTATCGAGCCGGCCCCGGCTCGGCCAGGCCTCGGCGGCCGCCTCGTAGGCGCTCAGGCACATGCCGAACAGCAGGATGGCGCCCAGAAAACCTCCCGGCGCCGCAAGGCGATACACCCGGCGCAGCCTGCGGCGCGGCGCCGACCCCGGACTTGGAGACGCGATCATGATGTCTCTCCGCCGGCTGCGGCTGTAGATACGGCCGGCGATGCATCGCGCGGGCGCGCCAGCACTTCCGGCTCAGCGACGAACTCCATGATCTTGAAACCCAGCGGATTCCATCGGCGTGCACGGGGATCCTTCGGCACCTTGCCATAGGTGTATTGCAGTGTCGCAATCCAATGAGTGAACTGCGCCTGGCTGCCGTTGCCCGGGCGCTGTGCCTTGACGTAGCGCACTTGCGCCAGGTCCGTCACGCCGCTGCCGCGCTCGAAAAAACTGATGGACTCCACCTGCGTGTGCACCGTGCCGCCGTCCTTGTGGACGTTGAGCGGCGAATCGGGATTGGTCAGGCTCCATTGCGAGGACCATTGCTGATTACGCCGGGCTGCATGGAACGCACCGCATTCCTCATAGTCGCTTTCGGCCGTGGCAAAATTGAATCGCTCGCACACCCTGATGTAGTGCGATAGAAAATAACGGGTCACCGCCTCGTCCATGGTCGCCTCACCCGTATACACCGGTACGACATCGACGATGCCGGTGCTCTTGTCCATCCGTACCACGAAAGGTTCGACGCGTTTGAGCGGCATCAGCAGCATCAATGCCGCAGCAGCGGAAATCGCGCATATCCACCCCGCACCTGCCACCCTCCAGGCCACGCGTGCATCGCGCCGCAATGAGGCGGCACGGTCCTGGTCCCAGGACATCGCGTTCCTGAAATAATCCTGCAGCGGCTCATCCGCCTTCATGGCTGATCCGACACGCGGCTTACCGCCCGCACCGTCCTTTCATCCCGCCTGTCGAACGTAGCGGCGGCCGGCGCCGAGCCAGTGCCGGATCTTTCCGCGGCCGGCGTTGCGGGCGGGTTGATCGGCCGCAGCGCGCGTTCGCATTGAGGCGCAGGCGATGCACAACCGCCGGCCATCCATAGACTCAGAAACATGGGCGTACAAAGGTTCATCCCGCGCCGGCGCGGCCTCCCCCCGGAAAGCCTGGCGATCCATGTCCTAATCATCGGCATCCCTCCTTGTTGGACCTGCAGCCGCCCTCAGCCGGCGTTCCCGGCATTCTTCATCCACTCCGACGCCAGGCCGCCGCCGGCGATTTCGGCTGGACGGCGCCGCTTCGTGCTCCATCGCCCAGCTGCATCGCCACGGCGCCGGCACCGCTCATCAATGCCGTACCTCGATGCATGCTCCAGGCGGCGAGCCGGCTCATGCTGCCGAAGGTGCTGAGCGCCACTCCGCTGGCCAGCCCTGCCGCGACCGGCATTACTTGACGCATCAAAAGAAACACCAGGGCGGCCACCAGCACCATGTTCAAGGCATCGACGGTAACGATCGTGTCGCCGCGCGCGGCGGTCTGCTCGGCGTAGGATTGAACGATCTGCAGCATCAACGCCGCGACCAGCACCGTCATGATGGTGATCAAGGCATAGTTGGCGAGTTGCGCCAGCCAGGCATGAAAAAACCGGCGCGTAGCATCGAAAAACAGCATGGCAATGAACAACGGCCCCAAGGCCAGCAATACCGCCAGTGCGACACTGGACAAGGCGATCAGAAACATGGTGTAGATGCACAACAACCCCATGAGCACCCACACCACCGCACCGGCGACGTAGTATCCGACATCGCCGCTGAAGACTCCGCCGTTGTCCCACAGAAATGCGGCGACCGCACCGCCCCGCGCCCAGATCGTATCGATGACGGACACCGGATCGGAGGTGCCCGCGACCGCCGCCGCCAGCTGCGCCGGTGCCTGGTAGAACGTGTTGACGATCAACGTGTTGTAAAGCCACAGCCGCAACGACACCGCCATGACCACGACCAGGGTGATGATGCGTTTCAAGCCCGTGAGGAGCGGGGCTTCCAGCTGGCCGGTAAGCTGCAGATAACCCCAGATCATCACATACACTACAGCGACGGTGACGATGGCCGGCTCCAGAGCACCGGCGACCCGCGCTGTGTTCTCGCCGATGTAGCCGGCAAGTTGTGCATTCAACCATACCCAGAATGTTGCGAAGAATCCCATGGAAACTCACCCGGTATTACATCAGCCTCGTTCCGTGAGGGTCGATACCGCATCAGGTGTCACGGCGAGGGAAAAGAATCGGGTGTCGGCTGAAAACGCCGTT
The DNA here is from genome assembly GCF_001579945.1 of Steroidobacter denitrificans. Classification (NCBI taxonomy): domain Bacteria; kingdom Pseudomonadati; phylum Pseudomonadota; class Gammaproteobacteria; order Steroidobacterales; family Steroidobacteraceae; genus Steroidobacter; species Steroidobacter denitrificans. The sequence continues at coordinate 2,144,704 of NZ_CP011971.1, forward strand.
CGAATCGGCCATGTCCGGCAATCACGTTTTCCCGCTGTCGCTGGCGATCCACCAGTGTCTGGGCATGCGCCGCCTGGTAGAGCGTCTGCAGCTTGTTCTGCTCGTTCTGCAGCATGCCCTGTTCCGCGCCGATACGCGCCTGCAGGTCCAGGATGGCCTTCGGATCGGCTGCATCGGGAATCGCATCGATCAGACGCTGGAGCGACAGGAACCGGCCGCTGATCGTTGCCAGCGCCTCATGCGTCAGCACCTGCAGCACCGCGGCTGACCAGCGCACCGCCTCGATGTGTTCGCGCGTGTTGCCCGGAAAATCTGCCAGCCGGGCCTCGGGCAGCAGCGTATTGGCAGCGAGCGTCTGGCGCAAATGAAGGGAGAGCGACGTATACGCCGGCTCTCCCGACGACAAAAGCGCCTGGATCTGACGCCAATCCTCTGGCAGATAGTTGCGCTCCGTACCGGCCAGAAGCCGCTCCATGCCGCGCGTGCCGTGCAGGGATCGCAGCTGTTCTTCGGCGCGCGCCAGATGATCGCGCGCGGTCGAAAGCTGATCCTGCAGCATGCGCGCCTGGGTGATGAGCTGGGACACGGAGGCTGTGTCGATGACCGACAGCTGCGCATCCGCGGCGGGCGTACCCAGCAGGCATACAGCACACAAACCCAGGTGGAAATGAACGGTACGGCGCTGTTTCGGCATGAGATCCTCCCTGACCCGTCACGGCAATGAAACATCCCTGAGTGAAACAGGCAGCGCGGCGCATGCGCACGGTATCCCGCGAGGCAGCGCCGATGCTGCGGTTTGATCATGTCGATGCTTCTATTCATGCGCAGCATTTGTCGCCATGAACGCCGGCAGCCATCGTCCGGGCGCGGCGCCGCGCGCGGCGATGAGCCGCTGCATGTATTCCAGCTGCCCGGCCCGGCCGGAAATCACCGCCAATTCCGCATCGAAACCCTTGAGGTCCAGCTGGCACACGACACCATGGCGTCCCTGCTTGACCAGGAACATCCGCGAGCCGGGTTCCAGCCCTTCCTTGATGAGCAGATGCTCCCGTCCGCTGAGGCCGAACCCCTCCAGGTGCTCCACCTCGCTGGCGTTCGGATTGGGGAAGTACACCTTGGTCGGCGTCTGTTCGATGATCGTACGGCTGATCGGACTGCTCAATACATCGCTGGCGCTCTGGGTCGCCAGACACATCACGGCATTCAGCTTGCGCCAGGTTTTCGGTCCATCCTTGGCGAAGCTTTCGAATGCGGGATCGGCGAGCAGCCGCCAGAATTCGTCCATCCAGCACACCAGCCGGCGGCCGTCCAGGAGCCGGCGCACCAGGTGAAACAGATAAAGAGTGACCGGCGCACGCGTCAGCTCATGATCCAGAAACTCGGTGACATCGAACCCGATGAGCGCCTGGGCATCCAGGCGCGCCACGACCGTATCCCGCGCATTGTCGAAGACCCAGGCATAGTCGCCATGGCCGGCCTCGCACCAGCGCGCCAGGCGCGCATGGACCCCTTCCGGATCCGTGGGGTCCAGGAACTCGATCAGCCGGGACAGACGCCTTGCACGCGGTGCCAGCGCCAAGGTGCCGCGCAGCGCCTGATCGAGATCCGCCTGCTCGCGTGCGCTGAGCGCCTGCCCGGGCGCACGGCGCACCAGCATGCGCAGCCATCCTTTCAGGAACTCCAAGTGGTCCTCGAACGGCGTGAGCTGCAGCGGATTGAAACCCGTCGGCCTGCCGTTTCTCAAGGGCAGATATTCACCGCCCATGGCGCGCACCAGTATCTCCAGCCCTCGATCCTTGTCGAAGATGATCTGAGTCGCCCCCTGGCGCTGGAGCATCGCCACCAGGAAGCCGATGAGCACCGTCTTGCCCGAACCGGTCGGACCGCAGATGAACGTATGCCCCGTATCCTTGCGGCTGCCGCCATCGGGCTCCCTGGGATCACTGGCGTGCAACGAGAAATAGTAGGGAGAACGTGCGCGGGTCATGAGCAGCGTGAGCGCATCCCCCCAATGGTTTCCGGCGGCGCGGCCGGCCGGGTAGTTGTGGAACGGAACCATCGCCGCAAAATTATGCGAGGTGATCGGCGCCTTCCTGGGACGCAGCGGAAAATTGCCGGGCAGTTGCGCCCAGAAGGCCGGTTCCAGCGCCAGATCCTCGCGCGCCACCGTCATGCCGGTGTCGGCAAGAATACTGCGCGCCAGGGCGATGTGATCGTTCAAGACGCCGAGTTGGCGGGATGCCAGGCCGCACGGCGTCCCCTGGCCGAGCGCCCTCTTCCGACGTCCTGTAACGCGGCGTGCGCCGTAAGGGACGGGAGCGTTTGGCGTGCGATATGCCGATCCTTGTTCGCAAGTCTGCTCCGCGGAGGCATCGGCCAGTACCTGCAGCGAAAAATGGTGATCGCCCATGACAAACTCGTTGCTGGTCAGCGCATCCAGCGCCTCCTGCAGCAACGCCGCCTGCGATACGGCGAAATCCCCAGCATTCGCCATGCGAAGATACTGGCGCTGCAGCACTCCTTGCGCGGCCGCTTTGCTGAGAAATGCGAATGACTGCGTCAGCACGAACGGAAACGGCGCTGCGAGCAGCCGGTTGTACATGCCGGCGACACAGGGCGTCGAGTATTCCTTGATGCCGAGCATGGCGCCGAAGCGGGTCCGCGTAGGCGTGCGATACTCGATCGTCTCGGCGCCGAACAACAGCCGGCTCGTCGCCAGCACCTCATCGAGCGGCGCTGTGGGAAGCGGCATGCGCTGCGATTCGCCATTCACCAGCAGCCCGAGATACTCCAGCAGGGAAGAACATCGCCGGCCCTCCGCCATATAGGTACCCAGCAGTTCGGGCTCGTAGCGGGACAGCGAGGCCAGCAGTATGCGAGCGAGTTTTCCGCAGGCGTCCAGCGCATCCATCAACGCCAGGTGCGATTCGCCCGGCTGCCCTCGAGACAATATTCGGGCCGCGGCACTGCTCGCCAGGTCCGCGGCGGGCCGATAAACGACCGCCAAGAACAATTCATTCATCATCAGAGCCTCACCCGCCAGGTATTCCTGGTACTTGCGGCTCAGTGCATCGGCAAAGCCGGATTCCGCGGCGAGCGTTCCTGCAGCACCTTGCGCCTGCCGGCCGCGCAGGGTGTCGCGCTCGCGGCGCCGAATCACATGAGTCCACAAGGCCACCTGGGGACTGGCGATGTTGCGCCACAGAACATTGAGGCGTTCATGCCAGGCGTTGATCTGCTCATCATCGGCGCTTTCGAAACTGGCGCCGCCGATGCGAAAGGCCTGCAGATAGTCTCCGAACGAGGTTCTCAGGACATGCTCGGAGACATGGGCGCTGAACGGAATGCGCTCCGCGGCCATGCGCTCACGCCTCCATGCGGTCTTCCGGGCTGCTCTCAACATGACGGCGCTCCTTCGCCGGCACGCCGGCGGATCGGACCGCAAGAGGATGCCGCATCCCAGTCCACGATCCGTCCGCTCATTACCTGAGCCGGCATGCAGCGAAGGCGAAGGCGAAGGCGGCCGCGCGCGTCCGGCAAATCGATTTCCAAGGGGCTGTAACTACCGGCCTGCCAATAGCGCAGATTGCCGAGCAAGGCAGGCAGACGCACGCGCCCCCACAGCACGATCAGATCGAAGTACCTGGCATCCCGTGCGCACAACAACATGCAAAGGCCATGGATCGGGATGCTCAATAGCAGAGTCAACAGGTTCCTGGTGAGCAGGAACACCTCCATGGTGAAAACGAGATTGAACAGCAGCGCGGCATAGGTCACGCCCCAGCGCATGGGAGGCCGCGTCGCCGCCACGAACAGCGGCACGGCAGTCAGACCGGCATTACGAGTTTCCATGAGCGCTACACCCCGAACATGCCGCGTACCCAGGTCACGATCTGGGGTGCGCCAAAGGCGATGGCGATACCCAGAATGGCCGCAATGCACCATGCCCATGAAATACGATTGGCCATCGCCATGGCGCCGAGCGCCATCACCAGGATGATGGCGATCGGCGTCAGCCACGCCAGGATGTTCGCCTGCAGCGCGGTTGCTCCGGTCAGGAAGGGCGATGTTTGCGAAAACGCCGGCAGAGACACCGAAAACAGCACCGCCGCCAGCGCGGCACACCAGCCGCGGCGGCGTGGATCCGGATGACGAAAAACGATGCGACAGACATCGAGGCAAATGGATTCGAAACCATCTTTCATGACCAACCTTCCTTGTCCGAGACGAACCTTCCTTGTTCGATATGACTGCCGGCTTGCCGGCTTGCCGGCTTGCCGGCGGAATCCGGTGGATCGATCGATAATCAGGCTGAGGCGCGATCCAAGTGCTCGCGCCGGGCATCCAGTTCCCCGCGCTTCATTCTTCCCGGCGCACCGAACCGGAAACCCTGTACGACGAACGAATAGTCGTACTGTTTTTCGCCGTGACGATCGATCCAATTGTTGGCCCGGATACGGGCATCGATGATGAGCTGATCGCCCTTGCGCGCATTCCGGGCAATGGCCTCGCCGAGCGTTCCAAATGCCACGAACCACACGCTCGTGACGGCCTCGCGCACGCCGCCGCCCTCGTCCCTGCCGGCATAGTCGTTGCCCACGAGGCAGAAGCGTGTATAGAGGGTATCCTCCCTGGCGGCAGGCTCCCTGGTCGTATCGTTCCTGGCCGTATCGCTTCCGGCCGTGTCGCCTTTGGCCGTATCGCTTTTGGCGATCAGTTCCGGATCGGCAGCCAGGTTACCGATCGCCGTCAAAGTGAAGCTGTTCATACCAAATCCTCCGTGAAGCCCCGTAGCGGCAAAAATCCGTTTCCCTTCCGGATGTTTCCTCATCCGGCGATCGCACTGAAGTCGATAACCCGGCGAACCGCTCGCAAGCAGTCTACTCGCTACAGATGACAGGGGAAGTCGATTTGACTGCGAATTCGACCAGAAACATCCACTGGACAAACATCTCGGGCAGGTATATGCGGCCGGTGCATGGCGATCTTCCAACCACAGGCAACCGCGGATACGCACCGCTTGGGACCCGGAACGACACCGCGCCCCTGTTCCAATGCCCGCGCCTTCGTGTATCGTCGCTTTCGCGCGCGGCTTACCGCATCGCCCAGGAGACATGGATGTCGATATTCGAAACGGATCCTGTCTCGGAATGCATCGACACAATCGACGAGTTCATCACCACGACGCTCGCAACAAGAAACTCCGCAGATTTCACGGCAGTGGCCAACTCGATCGTGGATCCTTGGAAGTCATCGGACGACGCGGACACTGACAGATCCGGAAATTCCACATGAGCTACCTGCTGCTGCTTATCCTGCACCTGCTTGCCGCCATCGCCTTCATCGGTACGGTGTTTTTCGAAGTCGTCATGCTCGAGGGCATACGCAGGCATCTGCCGCGCGAAACCATGCGCGAGGTGGAGCGGGCGATCGGCAATCGCGCCGTGCGCATCATGCCCTTCGTCCTGCTGGTGCTCTATGTTGCCGGCTTCGGGCTGGCCTGGCGGCATCACGGCGCGCTCTTCCAACTGCAGCACAACAGTTTCGGACTGCTGCTGGCGATCAAGATCCTGCTGGCCCTCAGCGTGCTCGGCCATTTCGCCGCCGCCATGATCTGGCGGCGGCAAGGCCGCCTGGGCGGACAGCGCTCGCGGCGGCTGCATCTGAGCGTCTTCACTCATGTCATCGTCATCGTGCTCCTGGCGAAAGGCATGTTCTATCTGCAATGGTGAGCGCTCGGCGGCAGGTGTTCTCCAGGCACTAGCGATAGCCGGCCGCCTGCAGCTCGAACAGCTCGGCGTAACGTCCCTGCTGCGACACGAGTTCTTCGTGCGTGCCCGCCGCTTCCACCTGCCCATCGGCCAGCACCAGGATGCGATCGGCCATGCGCACGCTGGAGAAGCGGTGCGAGATCAGGATCGCCGTCTTGTTGTCGCTGAGTTCCTTGAACCGCTTGAACACTTCGTACTCCGAGCGGGCATCCAGTGCCGCGGTGGGCTCATCCAGGATCAGCACCGCCGCCTCGCGCATGTAGGCGCGGGCGATGGCAATCTTCTGCCATTCCCCACCGGATAGCTCGACGCCGTTCTTGAAGCGCTTGCCGATCATTTGCTCGTAGCCGCCGGGCAGCCTGGCGATTACCTCGTCGGCCTGGCTGCGCGAGGCGGCCCGCTCGATCCGCGCGCGATCGTGCCGTGCGTCGATGCGCCCGACGGCGATGTTGTCGGCGGCGCTCAGGTTGTAGCGCACGAAATCCTGGAAGATGACGCCCATACTGCCGCGCAGCGCCTCCAGGTCGTATTCGCGCAGATCGTGCCCATCCAGCAGGATGCGGCCTTCATCGGGATCGTAAAGACGGGTGAGAAGCTTCACCAGGGTGGTTTTTCCCGCACCGTTTTCCCCCACCAGCGCCACCACCTCTCCGGCACGCAATGAAAAGCTTAAATCGCGCACGGCCCAACGCTCGGCGCCGGGATAGCGGAAGCCGACACCCTCGAAAACGAAGCCTGCGCGGATCGGCCGGGGAAACGATCGCGCATGCTGCGGCGACAGAATTTCCGGTTCGACCTCGAAAAACGTGAACAGGTCATCCAGGTACAGCGCCTGTCCCGCCGTGGTGGAAAAGCTCGACAACAATCCTTCCAAGAGATTGCGCAAGCGCCGGAACGAGCCGGCCAGGAAGGTCAGGTCGCCGATCGAAAACACCCCCGCCAAGGTGCGCCAGGCGATGAAGGCATACGCGCAGTAGTAGCCTGCCGTGCCGATCGCCGCAAACAGCCCGCCCCAGCCTGCCCGCCGGCGCGCCAGCCGGCGATTGGCCGCATAAAACGCCGTGGCCAGCTGGGTGTAGCGATCGATCAGAAAACCGTGCAGCCCGAAGATCTTCACTTCCTTGGCGGTTTCGGCGCTGGCCGCGGTCTGGCGCACATAGTCGAGTTCACGCCGCTGCGGCGTGCGTGCATAGTCGAGCGAATAGCTTTGCGCATTGAAATGCGCCTCGCCCAGAAAGGCCGGCACCAAGGCCAGCAGCAACAATACGATGAGCCAGGGTGCATAGATGATCAGGCCGGCGGCGAAGCTGACCACCGTGACGATATCCTGGGCCTGGCCCAGCAACTGGCCCAGCAGGGACATGCGCCCGCTGGTCTGGCGCCGCGCACGCTCCAGCCGGTCCTGGAACTCCGCATCCTCGAAGTCTTCCAGATCCAGCGTGGCGGCATGCTGCATCAGGCGAATGCTCGAGGCATTGGAGACGCGTTCCGAGAGCAGGCTATCGATGAGCGAGACGACCCGTCCGAGCACATCCGACAGGACGGCCAGCGCAAACTCGATCAGCAGCAGCAGGCCCAGCCCGGTCGCCAGGCCGCTGTCCAGCCATCCCTGCAGCGTCCCCGGCTTGTTGGACAGCTGCACCAGCAGGACCACCTCGTCGATGATCAACTTGCCGACATAAAGCGTCGCGACCGGCAGCAGCGCTCTACACAGGCGCAGCACCAGCGAGGCCGCCGTCAGAGATGGGCTGGTGCGCCAGACCATCGACAAGAACGGCCCCAGGTTCTTGAGTGCTCCCAGCCGCTCCCGAAAAGAGCGAACCTGCGGCAACGGCGGCCCATGCATCCGCGCCGTACTTCCCGGAGACACCCGGCCCCCATGGCTATAGTGTCGTGGCATCCACCCGGTCCTTTGCCTGTCAGCGAATCTCCTAGTAGATGCCGGGACGCCGCAAAGAACAAGCGTCGCTTTCAGAAGGCCAGGCGCATGCCGATGCTCAGACTGCGGCCGGGCAGCGGCACCACGTTCGCCAGGAACGAGCTGTGATTCCAGATCTGCTCATCCAGCAGATTGCTGCCGCGCAGGAAAACGCTGTAGCCCGTGTGATCGCGCGGACTGTAACTTACACTCAGATTGAGCATGTCGTAGCCCGGCGTGACCGTTTCGTAGTCGGCGATATCATCCTGGGCCTCGACCCGATAGTACTCCAGCTCGGCGCGGTAGCGGCCGGCGTTCAAATCGATGCGGCTGCCGTGGCGCGCGGCGGGGATGCGCGGCAGATCACCGCCGCCGGCCAGCTCGGCACGCACATAATCGCCGAACAACGTCGCGGAAATACCGGCGCCGAAACGATAGCTCGCCTCAACTTCCAGACCCATGAATCTGGCGTCCTGCTGGGTGTACTTGATCAGGCGAAAATCCTCGAATCGATCGAGGGTACGCGCATAGATGTAATCCTCGACATCGTTGTAATAGCCGCCGATGCTGAACGTCAGATCGCCGGTGGACTTGCGCAGCGACAGTTCCACATTGTTGGACGTCTCCACTTTCAGGCCGGCGTCGTTCTGCACTCCGCCACAGGTCAGGGTATGCGGCATGAGACCGCACTCATAGGTGTTGCTCGCCAGATGAATACCGCGCGCATACAGTTCCTGCACATGCGCCAGGCGCTCCGAGCGTGCCGTGGACAGCGTCAGGAAATACTCCGGTGCCACCTCCCAGATGGCGGCGGCGGACAGCGACGTCGCCGAATCGCTGAATTTCGGCCGGCCGTACGAATCGTTCGACGGCCGGTATTTCTGCCACTCCTGGCGCAGGCCCGCCTCGAAATGCCAGGCGCCGTCGAGTTCGTAATGCTCCACGACGAACAGGCCCAGCGTGCCGCTTTTCGTAGCGGGAATGAAGGCCTCCGCACCGATGACGCTGGATTTCGTGTTGCTGTACTGGATGCCGCTCACGCCGCGCCAGCCCAGCAGCGCGGCATGCTGCACCTCGATACGAACTTCATACCCCTCATTGAGGAACGTGGCACTGATCTCGTCCGCCTCGATTTCATGATGACGATAATCGGTATGGTTCGCCCGCAGACGAATCCGCTCCACGCCGGCGAACGGCTCATGGATCTCACCGCGCAGATCCACTCGCTTGTTCAGCAGCGCGACCCGCGGCACCGCTTCGTGCTCAGGGTCGTGATCGTGATCCTCGCCGTCTTCATCATGACTGCCGCAATGCAAGACACTGCCGTACGGATGACACTGTTCATACTCATGACTGTGGCCCGGCAGCCCGTAATCCTCGTCGCGATACGAATAGGCGAGGCCTAGATAGCCGCTGTCGGCCACCCAGGATAGTCCTACGCCGGCGTTACCCGCTCTGGCGTACGTACCCTCGATCCGCCCTCCTGGCGAGCCCAGGGCGGGCGCCCGATAGTCGCCGGCATCGCGAACAGCGCCTTCCGTATGCATCACCAGATGTTCGCCGGCCTGCGCCGTAAGCTCCACCAGCGCCGCCTTCTCGCGCGCGGCGCTGGCGCCGCGGACCGCCATCGAACCCTCGAGGCCATTCTCCGGCCGCGCATCGGGAATCTTCTTGTCGAGCACATTGACGACGCCGCCGATCGCGCCGCTGCCGTACAGCAGTGTCGCCGGCCCGCGCAGTATCTCTGCCTTCTTGATCAGGAGCGGCTCGATCGTCGTCGCGTGGTCGGGGGAAATATCGGACACATCCAGCAACGAACTGGAATCCGACAGCAACTTGATGCGCGAGCCGCTTTGGCCCCGGATCACCGGACGCGAGGCGCCGCCGCCGAAGGTATCCGCATGCACGCCCGGCAGCCCGGCAAGCGTATCGCCAAGCGTCGCCTGCGTACGCTGGAAAAGCTGCCGGCCGTCGACGATGCTGAACGAGGAGGCGATATTCCAGGGATCCTCATCCAACGCCGTTGCCGATACCCGTACCGTCTCCAGCACCGGGCCGGCATCGTCGGCTGCAACAGACGCGCTTGCGAGGATGCTCGTGAACGGCACGCCGAGCATCAGCCGGGCAACCCATGCCAGGCGCATTAGAGAATACATGCCTGAGCCGGGGCGCATCCCCGGCTTGATACGGAAATCGATATCAAAGTTCATGCTCAGTTCCCAACCGGCGGCCGCACCGCGCTGCGCCCAAACGGCAGGTATCGTGCTGTGCACGCGGCACAAGTCGGTAGGCCGCAGACGCGCGCAGAATCTTTCCGCATCTCGCGTTCGACGCGAGGCGCGAAAGTGCTATAGAAGCTCAACGAGGAGGGTCAAAGCGCCGGTGGAGCCCGGCTGAGATAGAACGAGTGGACGTATCGGGCGGGCAGTGGCGCGATGCGCGCCGCGATGAGCTTGCCTGCAGTCCACACCGCGGCGGGATTCGCGCATCGCGCCGGCGGCGGCGCTCCGGCAGACAGCGACAGACAGACGCCGCAAACAGCCGGCGGCTTGCCTGCATCATGCGCATCGCCGGCGTGGATGTGCATCGCGGATACCACCATCCACAGACACATGGCACCCGCCAGCAATAGAACATTACCGGCGCGCACTCTGCGAGACGTCCTGAAGAGATGTGCGAATGCGCCTGGCATCCTTGTTACTATGTTGTTGCTGGCGAATCGAGTCAAGCCGGATATCGGCAAGGCATGGCCCTCATACCGATCGATGCGATCGTTCGCCATGCGGCAGCGATATCAAACAGACAAGCAACACGGATAAACGAAACAGACCGGCGCGCCGGATAGGGCAAGTCGAACAGGCGAACGATTCCATTGCTCAAGCTATTGCATACCGCCGATTGGCAGATCGGCAAACTGTTCGGGCAATTCACACCCGATGTGGCGGCACTACTGGCCGAAGCGCGCTTCGAGACCATCGAGCGGCTGGCGCAACTGGCGACGCAACGCGGCGTCGATCTGGTGCTGGTGGCGGGCGATGTATTCGACCTGCAGGGCGTCGCGGACAGAACCCTGTATCGCCTTTTCAAGGCCATGACGGGCTTCGCCGGACCCTGGGTGGTGATTCCCGGCAATCATGATGCGGCGCTGGCCGAGTCGGTGTGGACACGGGCGCTCAGGCTGAAGGCGATTCCCGACAACGTGATGCCATGCCTGCAGCCGCAACCTGTGCTGCTCGAATCGCCGGGTGTGGCCGTGCTGCCGGCGCCGCTGACCCAGCGCCATACCTACACCGATCTCACCGAATGGTTCGCCGGCGCCGAAACGCCGCCCGGCATGCTGCGCATCGGCCTGGCGCACGGCTGTGTGCAAGGTCTGCTCGCAGCGGATATCGACGCGGCCAATCCGATTGCCGCCGGACGCGCCGCCCAGGCACGCCTGGACTATCTGGCGCTGGGAGACTGGCATGGCGCACGCCGGATCGATGAGCGCAGCTGGTATGCCGGCACCCCCGAAACCGATCGCTTCAGGAACAACGACTCAGGGCATGCGCTGTTGGTCGAGCTGGCCGCGCCAGGCGGCGTACCCCAGGTGGAGGCCGTCGCAACCGGCCGATACCATTGGCACAGCCTGGAACCGGTGCTGCAGGTTCCCAGCGATCTGACCGAGCTCGTGCAACGTTTGGCGGCCTTTGCCGCCAATGACGTGGTGAACCTCTCCGTCAGCGGACGCATCGATCTGGAAGGTCATCGACGCTTGCACTCGGCGATCGAACAGGCACGCGGCACGGCCCGTGGCGTACTTGTCGACCTGACCGGGCTACAGCTGGATCCCAGTGTCCAGGACATCGAAAGCCTGCAGGCCGACGGCTACCTGGGGTTGACCATCCAGGAACTGCGCGCAGCACAGGATGGGCCGAATGCCGCACTGGCTCGCGACGCCCTGGTGTTGCTCACCGGCCTCCTGAGCGACCGGCGAGCCGCTGCGGCACGGACGCGTCCATGAAACTGACCCGCATTCGTATCGAACAGTTCAAGCAATTCCGCCAGGCCCTGGAAATCGACGGGCTGGCACCCGGCCTCAATATTTTCACCGGTCCCAACGAGGCCGGCAAAAGCACGATCGCCGCGGCCATCCGCGCGGCGTTCTTCGAGCGGCATCGCTCCGGCAGCGTCGGGGATCTGCGCCCCTGGGGCGATTCATCGGCCTCTCCCAAGATCACGCTCGAATTCCAGACCCGCAAGCAGCATTACCGGCTGACCAAAAGCTTCCTGGGCAGCAGGCGCTGTGAGCTGGAGGCCGGCACGTTGCGGCTGGATGGTGCCGAAGCCGAGGATCATCTCGCCTCGCTGCTGCGCTACGAGCATGCCGGCAAGGGTGCCAGCAAGGCGGAGCACTGGGGCATTCCGGGTTTGTTGTGGATCGAGCAGGGCCGTACGCAGGAATTGCGCGAAGCGGTCGCATACGCCGCTGATCATTTGAGTGCCGCCCTGAACGAATCCCTGGGGGAAATCGCCGGCACCGGTGGCGATGAGGTGCTGGCCACGATCGAAGCCCAGCGCAATGAACTGCTGACACCCAGCAGCGGCGCCGCCCGCGGCGCCTATGCCGAGGCTCGCAGGCACGAAACGGCATTGGCGGGACAGATTCGGACGTTGACCGAACGAATCGATGTTTATCGGCACAATGTGGACACCTTCGCCTCGATGCGCCAGGCGCATGCCAGCGATGAAGCCGGCAAGCCCTGGGAATCCCTGCGCAAACGTCAGCATGAAGCCGAAGAGAGCCTCAAGGCCATCACCGGCATGCAGCAGGCATTGAATACGGACAGGCAGCGCGCCGCCGAACTCGATGAGCGCCTGGGACTGTTGCGTGCGCAGCTGGAAGCGTTCGACAACGAGGTGCAGGACCTCACCCGGCGCCGCGAAGCCCGCGATGCGGCCATGCAACTGCAGGCAAGCGCCGCCGAGCAGGTCAGGCAATGGCAGGAAAAGAACGCCCAGGCGCTGCTGCGCGATACCCGGGCTCGTGCCGCGGCGCGCCTGGCACGGCAGGAACATGCACGGCACGCCTTGAACCGGGAAGCCCGGGAGGCGCGCGCAAAAGTGGCCGAGCTGGCGGCGATGTTGGCGAAGGCCGATGCGCAGTTGGCAAGCCGGCTGGCGCTGCAAGCGCAGGCTGCGGCAAGCGAGATATCGAGCCAGGATCTGGAGAGGCTGCGCCGGCAGGCGGACCGCCGGCGCGAACTGCGCATCCAGCAACAGGCAGCCGCCACCCGGATGCATTTCGTGCTTGCACAGGACTGTGTCATCCATCTCGGTGAGGAGATCCTCAGCGGCGAAGGCGAGCGTCTGCTGATCGAGCCGGCTTCGCTCGCGCTGCCCGGCCTGGGCACGCTGCAAATTACGCCCGGCGGCATGGACCTGGCGCAGCTGGAGCGGGAGGCTGCCCGTTGCGAGGAACAACACGCCGCTCTGCTGCGACACCTGGCCGTCGACTCGCTCGAGGCCGCGCAAGAACGTCACGACCAGTATCGGCAACTGGGAGCCGATATCAAGTCGGCGGATATGACCCTCAAGGCACTGGCGCCGCAGGGGATCGATGAATTGCGCGCCCGGCTGCTCAAGCATCAGGCGCGCGCCGCGGACATCGACACGGCGCTGGGCAAGCTGCCGCCGGCACCGGCGATGATTGCCGGGGCGGCCCCCGGGATAATTTCCGGGGCAATTTCCGGCGCTCCCTCCGAAGCGCCGATCCCCGGAGTCGAGGATGCCGAGGCGGAAGAAGAAGCATCGCGACACGCGCTCGAGCAGTTCGCCCAGGCGTTGAACCAAGCGCAGCTCGCGGCCGCCGGCGCCCACCATGTGCTGGAGTCCGCGCAGCACGAACTGGCGCGTGCCCAGGCGTTGTTCGAGGCTCCACAACGCGCCGACCGCATCCGCGAAGTCAATCAGCAACTGACCGATACGCGCGCGGAGCGTTCGGCCCTCGATGAGCGCATACACCAGCGTACCCTCGCCATCGAGCAGGCACGCCCGCAGATCCTGGAGCAGGATGTGGATCGATACCGGCGCAGTGCCGAACAGCAGGAGAAACAGTTTCGCGAACGCCGCGAGGCGTTGCTGCGGCTGGAAGTCGAACTGCAATCCGCCGGAGCCCTGGGACTGGAAGAACACCGTGCCGAGCTCGAACGCGACCACACCCAGGCACTGCGCCGGGTCGAGGAACTGCAGCAACGTGCCGCCGCGCTGGATTATTTGCTGATATTGCTGAGGGAAAAACGCAGTACCCTCACCCGCCGCCTGCGCGCGCCGCTGCAAAAACATCTGGATCATTATCTGCAGCTCCTGTTTCCACAGGCGCATGTGCAGATCGACGAAAATCTCTCACCGGGAATGCTGACGCACACCGACGGCCAGGGTACCGGCGGCGGCGATTTCGAGTCCCTGAGTTTCGGGGCGCGCGAGCAGATCGGCCTGATCAGCCGACTGGCCTATGCAGACTTGCTGAAGGAAGCCGGCAATCCGACCTTGATCATCCTGGATGATGTCCTGGTGCACAGCGATGAGGCCCGCCTGGTCCGCATGAAACGGATCTTGTTCGACGCCGCCACCCGGCACCAGATTCTGCTGTTCACTTGCCATCCCGAACGCTGGCGCGACATGGGTGTGACGGCGCGCGATCTGGACATGCTGCGCAGACAGACCTGAGGCCCCATACGCCCGAACCGCGAGTCGCTTGCTGACGCCTCACTGACGATGCATGACGGGTTTACGTCAGCAGGACGCGACTACAGTCAGCCATGACCGCAACGGCCATCACCCAAACGCATCGCAAGAGTCACGATCGGAACGACCGCCCGCCAACTGTCACCCATGACCATTACCACCCTAGTATCCATCGCCGCACCCACCGCATCGTACCGCGCACATCCGCCATCCGGCGGCCAGCCTGCCGGACCCGCGGCCGACCCAGCCGTGTCAGGCCGATCCAGCGCCGCATGGCTGGTCATATCGGGCATGGCCGCGCTACTGGCATGCGATCCCGCCACCGCGGCACCGTTCACGGTCAGTTCGACCTCCGTCAGCAAGGCGCCCAAGGTCAAGATGACTTTCGAGGAAAAGGACAGCAGCGTGAAGAGCAAGATCGCGATGCCGAAGCTGGGTTTCGAAACGCCAGTCATCGACGGCGTGCTGGAGTTCAAGATCGCCGCGACCTATGCTCGGCTCGAACAGCACGACACCTCCGTGGAAGGACCGGGCGACTCCGAAGTGAAACTCAAATGGGCCGTTGCGCCGGGCGATGCCGCGCGCGGCATTCCCGCCTTCGCCATGGAACCCAAGCTGGTACTGCCGACGGGCGATGAGGCACGCAGCCTGGGCAGCGGTTCCACGACGCTGGAGATCCCCTTCATTCTCGGCTGGAAACTGGGCAAGACCGATCTGGGTATCGAGTTCGGCTACAGCCATACGTTCGGCGAGCACGACGGTACCGTGCCGCTGGCCATCCTGGGCATGCGTCAGATCGCCCCGCGGTTGCGCCTCGGCCTGGAGTTCGTGGCGGAAGCTCCCACGAATCGTTTCAGCGACTACGAACTGGAGTGTAATGTCGGCTTCAAATGGAAACTCGCGAACGACATCGAGATCGACGGCCTGTATGGACGTACGACCACCACGCCGGACGACCACCGAACCAACAAGGCCAAACTGGTATTCACGAAATCCTTCTGAAAGACCCGCTAAGGAGTGGATTCAATGAGGTTCGACGCCATGAACATGCCTACGGCCTTGATGCTGGTCACAGTCCTGATCGCAGGCGGATGCGCGGCACCCGCGACGAACACGGCCGTTCTCAATCCCGATCCCGCACACAATGCGCGCAATTCACTCGACTGGGCAGGCGCCTATCGCGGTGTGCTGCCCTGCGCCGACTGCCCCGGAATCCAGACCGTCGTCGTGCTGAAGAACGACGGCACCTACCGCACGCAGTCGAGGTATCTGGAACGGGGCGACCAGGTATTCCCGGCGCGCGGACACTTCACCTGGAACGAGGCGGGCGACACCGTCACCCTCGATGAGCAACCGCCCGAGCGGTATTTCGTGGCTGAGAATCAGCTCCTTCGCCTCGCTCTGGACGGCTCGCGCATCACCGGCGGTCTCGCCGGGCACTATGTCCTGACCAAGCTCGCCGGCATAACGAAAACATACTGGAAGCTGGTCGAATTGAACGGCCGGCCCGTACCGGCGCTGAAACGCGAACCCTACTTCATCCTCAAGATCGAGGATGGGCGCGTGAACGGTTTCGGCGGCTGCAATGGCTTCACCGGTACCTATGAACTGGATGAAGCCGCCTCCCGCATCCGCTTCGGCCATCTGGCCTCCACCATGATGGCGTGTCCGGACATGGAGCTGGAGACCGCTTTCCATGAAGTGCTGCGCAGTATGGACAACTATTCGCTCGACGGCGACAGCCTCACTCTGAATCGCGCGCGCATGGCTCCGCTGGCACGCCTGGAGGCGGTGTATCTGCGTTGACCGGGATCCGCGCCGAATCGACGAGCGACGCCGGAGCGTCGTCAGGCGAAAAGCGAGCTTCAGCGCCGCGCCGCGAAGAATGATCGCAGCATGGCCGAGCACTCCTGGGCGAGGACGCCGCCGGTACATTTCAGCCTATGGTTCAAGGCAGGGTGCTGGACGATGTTGAATACCGAACCCGCCGCCCCCGCGCGCGGATCGGTCGTGGCGTAGACCAGCCGCTTCACCCGCGCATGGACCATGGCTCCGGCGCACATCGCACAGGGCTCCAAGGTGACATACAAGGTGGTATCCAGCAGCCGGTAGGTGCCCAGGGCCGCGGCGGCGGCGCGCAGCGCAATGATTTCGGCATGCGCGGTCGGATCCGACGTGCCGATGGGCCGATTCCAGCCCTCCCCGACGATAGTCCCGTCCTTGACCACGACCGCGCCCACGGGCACTTCGCCGGCCCGCTGCGCCTGGCGCGCCAGCTCGCAGGCACGAGACATGAATTCGATATCGAGAGAGCTTGGATCGGGGACGGACATCACGCACCTGGCAGCGGACCCGCGATTTTAGCCGATGCCGCTGCACCTCAGGGCGAGTCATCCTCCGGCACTTCGAACGAGCACTCGCTACGCCACGCTCGGACGATACGCACGTGCTTCGGATCACGACGGTAGACGATGCGAAACGGCGGCCGGATCAGTTCGCGCAGAAAGGGCTGGTCAAATTCCGGGACGATTCGGCCCATACTCGGATAATCGGCCAGCGTCTCGATGCTGGCAACGATCTCACCAAGCAGGCGCTCGCCAGAAAGACACGCCCTTTGCTAGCGCGGGTTTGCACGGCATCGGCTCATCATCAATCACCTCTTAGGATAGCGCAGCCAATCGCGTGGCGAGCAAGTCGGCCTGCTCGGCGAACTTCCTCGCATCGGCCTTCTGCAATTGCGCCAGGTTGTGCAGCTTCCAGCGGAGGCCCGGCAGTTGTTCGAGGTGCGCGATACCCAGCAGCGACCACTCCGGCGTGCCGGCGGCCAGCGACAGCAGGAAGCGTCGCTCGTTGTTGTCCAAGCCCTGCTGGAGTTCGCGCACCATGCGTTCTCGTGCGGCGAGCAGCGCGTCGAGCGGCACCGGTTCGGCCGTCATGCCTTGGAAGTTGTGGTCGTAGTCGTACTGGATGTCCCGCAGCGGCGTGAACAGCACCTCATGAATCGGCCGGTTGCTGCTGGACAGATAGACTACGAACGCGCGCCGGATGCCGGGCGTGATCCCTTCGTGTGCAAAGAGCTGCATCACGTCGAATAGGTCGCGCGGGTGCTGCCGATCCAGCGCCGCGACAAGCTTGCCGCCGTACACGTCCTCCAGCGATACCACCGGGATTTCCAGGTCGACCATCAGCACGTCGCGGGCGACCGGCGTGAGCGAAGCGCGACGCACCGGCTGCACGGTGCCGCGCATGACAAAGTTGGCTTCGACCTTGACCTGGATCGAACCTCGGCGCATCAGCAGCTTCGTCTCCCCTGCCGCTGCCGCCGGCGCATGCGTCTGGAATCCTCGCTTCTTCAACCGCTCAGCGGCTTGCCTGACGGCTTCGTTGATGCGCGCCAGCGCTTCGCCGCGCGGCAGCGTGTGATCGAGAAAGACCAGATCGAGGTCCACCGACAAGCGAGGCATGTCGCGCACGAACAGGTTGATAGCCGTGCCGCCCTTCAGCGCGAAGGTGTCGTCCATGAACACCAGCGGCGCCACCTGCGTCAGCAGGCGCGCGGTGTCGAGATAGGTCTGGTTCATGGCTTGAGCACCAGCAAGCCATCGGCCGATCGAGACACCCAGGGCCGGCCGCTGCCCGTCGGCAGCGCGGCCGGGTCGAGCTTGGCCGCCCAGGGCAACGACGCCTCGCGGCCGAGTTGCAGGCACAGCCGCACGGTCTTGACGCTCGTGCAGTGCTGCAACAGCTCGTGCAGCACGCCGGCGCGCAGGCTGTACGCGCTTTCGACGAGTTCGCGGGCTTCCTGCAAGGGCTGGCGCACACCGACTTCGCTCAACAGTTCCAGCAATGCGCGCTCCGGCGACGACACCTGTGGCGCCCCGCTGCGTTGCTCGAACGGACCGACGTGCAGCAAGGCGTCCGGCTGCTCGTCGAACAGACGCTTGCGGTGGTATTCAGCCGGGAAGCGTTCAGCGAACCATTCCGGTAGACGGGCCGCCGTCCAGCCATACAGATGCAGAACGGGCTGCTGCGGCACATAATGGCGCAGGCCGTACCAGTCCAGCGCCGACTTGCCGCCGACGTGCAGCCCCTGGAACCGGCGCTGCAACAGCAGCAAGCTGGGATGGAGCGCCAAGTCGTCGTTTGGACGGCCGTACACCCCGCGGGCCAGGCGCGTGAGCCAGCCCGCTCGGACGTAGTGGACGGCTAGGTCGGCGGAGATGCCCAGCGCCGCCAAGTCCTCCGAGGTCAGCGGCGTTCCCGGTGCCAGCCGGGTGTAGAGGGCATTTAACTTGCTGGAAGTAGTCGTAGCCATACTACGATTTCTACAACTTTTCCAAGAATAAGTCAATTTAATATTACGTCTACAGTCGTAGTCTGAGTACGACAGTGACAATATATCCAAACGATCACCCCTTGGGCGTAGCAGCGCGGGAAGACGCTCGGGTGTCGTCTCCCCTGCCCCGCCTGAACCCTCGATCGCCGGCCATGAACGCTTCAAGCATGTGCGGGATCAGTGTCGCCGCGTCTGTCGCCTCGCCATAGGTCTGCGCGTGCAGCGCGACGTAGCGGTCGAGGTCGGCCTTGAGGCTGGCCGGGCACGTGAAGGTCAGCTTGACGCTCTCGGTCTTGGGCAGCGGCCCCAGCCGCAGCTTGCGTGTCGTGCTCATCGTGGTGTCCCTCGATCGAAGAACAGCGGTTGATAGACCATGTGCGGGTTGCGCCCCTTCATCCGCTGCTTCGGGATCGTCCAGGTCTTGCTCTCGAAATCGACCTCATCCCAAGTGGCCTGGATCAGTTCGCTCTTGCGTACCAGCGTCAGCAGGATCAGACGCAGCGCCAGCTTGATGGTGGGATAGGTCGCCACCGACCCCATCTGTTGCACAAACAATCGGATTTCCAGCGGCGACAAGGCGCGGTCCTTCGGGACGAAGGTGGCGATCGACGCCGCGCCCACGCTGTTGGCGGGGATGCGGCCAGCAGCACGCAGGACGTGATCAAGCTGCCGCTTCTTCATGGAGCCTCTTCACCTCATCCTGCGACAACAGGTCGACAAAAGGCATCGATTGGCGCAGCCGGTTGGCATCCTCGTCGTGCCCGAGCATCGCCGCGAACAATGCACCATCGTCATCGCAGCGAGCGATCTCCTGCCACTCTTCGTATGCCGGCCCCCAGACACCCTGCTTCCGCCAGCGATACAGATTCGCGAGGATCAGCGTACGGTCCGTATCGCAGCACACTCCGATCCGCTTTTGAGTTCTTCTAGTCAAGTGGTGGAACAGATCCGCCCATGATCCTGCGCCAGCCATGCATTTGCCCGGGATGCATGGCCGGCGCAGGATCATGGGCGGACCCCCAACTCCACGACGAATTTATGCCGGATGCCTGCCGAACGGGGGTGAATCCCGTCCCGCGCCGCGGATTGCGCGGACGGATCAGGACGGGCCGTTGCGGCCCTTTGCTTTTGCTATGCCGAATGCACCAGAGGCAGCTGCGGATAAGTACGGGTGATGCGGCTCAAAGCCTCCACGGACTGAGGCACGGCGATATAGAAGCCCTGGGCGTATTCGATCCCGATCTGCGCCAGGCAGGTCAGCACCTCCGCCGACTCCACCCGCTCGGCGATCGTCTTGATGCCCATCGCACGGCCGATCCGGCTGATCGCCTCGACCATGGTGCGATCCACACGATCGGAGGACATGTTGTGGATGAACTGGCCATCGATCTTCAGATAGTCGACCGGCAAGGTCTTGAGATACATGAACGACGACAAGCCGCTGCCGAAATCATCCAGCGAGAACAGGCAGCCGCGCGCCCGAAACTCCTGCATGAAATGCACCACTTTCGGCAGGTTGTAGATCGCTGCCGTTTCGGTGATCTCGAAGCACACCGCTCCCGGGCTCAGATCGTAGGTCTGCAGTTCGTTGATGAGGAATTCCAGGAAACGATCGTCGTTCAACGACGTCCCGGATAAATTGATGGACAGCGTGTACCCGAAACGCGCATCGCCGTCGGTGCGATAGTGCGCCAGCGAGCCCAGCGCCTGGCTCACCACCCAACGATCGATCATGGGCATGACATTATAGCGCTCCGCCGCCGGAATGAACTCCGCCGGCAGGACCAGCTGGCCGTTCTCGCCGCGCATGCGCACCAGCAGTTCGTAGTGTCCGCGGGTATCATTGTTGGTGCCGATGGGCACGATGGGCTGGTAGTACAGCTCCAGCCGGTTTTCCTCGCAGGCACGCGTCAGGCGCGAGACCCACTGCATTTCCCGATGCCGCTCAGGGGCCGTGCCATGCTGATACATGTGCACCCGGTTGCGTCCCGAGTCCTTGGCCGCATAGCAGGCCACGTCCGCCGCGCTCATCACGCTGCCGATGCTGTCGCTGCCGGCGCTGATTTCCACGATGCCGATGCTGACGCCCACGTTCATCGCACCATCGTCCCACTCGAAACGATACTCGTGGATCGCCTGGCGCATGCTGTCGGCGATCTTCACGGCCCGCTCCGCCGTGCAGTCCTGCAACAGCACCCCGAACTCATCGCCTCCCAGGCGCGAGATGGTGTCGCTGGTGCGTATGCAGGTCTGCAGGATGCCGGTGATCTGCTTGAGCAAACGATCTCCCGCCTGGTGCCCGCAGGTATCGTTCACCAGCTTGAACTGGTCCAGATCCAGATAGAGCAACACATGCGTGGTATTTTCATCCGACCGCGCGGTCAAC
This sequence comes from Steroidobacter denitrificans, assembly GCF_001579945.1. Lineage (NCBI taxonomy): Bacteria > Pseudomonadati > Pseudomonadota > Gammaproteobacteria > Steroidobacterales > Steroidobacteraceae > Steroidobacter > Steroidobacter denitrificans. The sequence continues at coordinate 2,165,841 of NZ_CP011971.1, forward strand.
AAGGCCTCGTTGAGACGGTTCTCGAATTCGCGGCGGTTGATCAGTCCCGTCAGGGCGTCGTGGCTCGCCTGGAATGCCAGCGCACGACGCAGGCGACGCTCCTTGCTCACATCATGGAACACCATCACCGCGCCGATGATCGTGCCGGCGCGATCGCGAATCGGCGCGGCGGACTCCTGGATCGCGATCTCCTGGCCGCGGCGATTGACCAGGATCGTCTGGTCCGTCACGGTGACCATCTGTCCTTCGCGCATCAAACGCGCCACCGGATCCTCCAGCGGCTCGCGCGTCACCTCGTTCAGAATCTTCAGCACTGCATCCAGACGCTTGCCCTGCGCCTCCGCAGACTCCCAACCGGTGAGATCTTCGGCCACCGGATTGAGATATTCGATACACCCCTGGGCATCGGTGGTGATGACCGCATCGCCGATGGACTGCAAGGTGACCTGCGCCTTCTCCTTTTGCTCGAAAATCGCCGTCTCGGCCTGCTTGCGTTCGCTGATGTCGGCGATCGTGCCCTCGTAGCCCACCAGCTTGCCGCCGGCGTCGTACACCGCCCGGGCATTCTCGATCACCGTCAAGGTCGTGCCATCGACGCGCTGCAGCTGGAATTCCGCATTACGAATCTCACCCTGGCGCTCGATTACCGCCAGGATGGCCTGGCGTTCCTTCGGGTCGTGATAAATGCTGGCATTCGGCCGCGCCAGCAGCTCGGCGGGCGTCGCATGGCCCACCATGCGCGCCAGTGCCGGGTTCACGGACACGAACCGGCCTTCGCGGGTCGAGCTGTATACGCCCTCCATGACATTCTCGAACAAGCGCCGGTAGCGTATCTCGCTGGCACGCAAAGCCATTTCCGCCCGGCTGCGCTCGATGGCGATGCCCGCCAGTTGAGTCATGCGGGACATCAATTCGAAATCCCGCCGCTGGGGACTGCGCGTGCCGTGAAAATACAGGGCCAGAGTGCCCAGCGTGCGCCCGTCCGCTGCATGGATCAGCGACGACCAGCAGCTGTGCAGCCGCGCCGCCAGCGCCGGTCCGCGCAGATTTTCCCACAAGGCATCGCGCGCAATGTCCGCCACGATGACCTGCCGGCGCAGATAGACGGCGGCGGCGCAGGAGCCATTGCGCGCCGCCACCGTGATACCGTCGGTGGCGGCCACATACTCGGCCGGCAGCTTCGGACCAGCGCCCAGCCTCAGGTGCTTGCCGCTCTCGTCCAGCATGCGGATCGCACAGATCGATTCGGGGCACACACGCTCCACGGCATCGGTGATCGCCTCGAGCGTGACCCGCAGTTCCACGTTGGCCGCCAGGCGCTCGAACACCCGGCGTTCACCCGCCGCCAGCGTCTCGCTGCGCTTGCGTTCGGTGATGTCGGTGATGCTGCCGCGGATCAAGCGGGCATTGCCGGAATGCAGCCGCACCCAGCGTACCTCGCAGGAAATGTCCGTGCCCGCCCCGTCCCGAAACACCCACTCCAGGACCGGCGTCTCCCCCGCCAAGGTGCGTTCGAACTGCGCCCGATGGGCATTGGCGGACAATGAACCATCGGGTTGATGCGGCGGACTGAGGCTGTCGGGGCTGTTCGCCAGCAGCGCCTCGCGGGTCATCCGGAAAAAGCGCACCGCATTCTCGTTGACGTCGACCAGACGGTTCTGGTCCAGGTCCGCCACCACGATGATTTCCGGCGCCTGCTCCACCAAGGTGCGATAGCGCGCCTCGCTGTCGCGCAAGGCGGCCTCGGCCAGCTTGCGCTCGCTGGTATCGCGCAGACACACCACGAAGACCGTCTTGCGATTGACGCGCGTCTTGCTGACCGCGATCTCCGCTGCGAACGATGTGCCGTTGGAGCGCAGTCCCAGCGTCTCATGCGGCGTCAAGTCGATCTGGGTGTCATCCTGGCGCGCCGCCATCCGCTCCAGGATTTCCGGCAGGGGCTTTTTCTCGGCCAGCCGCGGCAAGAGGAAACTCAAGGGACGCCCATCGACATCCGGTTCGGTATGGCCGAAGACGCGCTGTCCCGTCACGTTCAGCGAAGCGATATGCCCCATTTCATCCACGGTCAGGATCACATCCTTGACGTGGTCCACCACGGCCTGCAGCTGGCTTGCAGTGCTTTCCCGCAGTTCGCGCGTCAGCGCGGTCGCCTCATCGGACATGAGCTGCATCGAACGCACGATGCCGCGGCGCTCCTGATCGGTGCGTGCATAGGTATCAGCGACCGATGCCAGAAAACTGGCGAGATCCAACTCGCCGTTCACACCGGTGGCGTCTTTGAGTTGCTTATCCAGCAACCGATGCATGATCTCGCGTCCCATCATCCTGGTACTTCGAAGCTGCATCCCTCCGCGGCGCCGACGGTGCCGCCCCATCCGCCGACGGCGCTCTCCAGACGGTCAGCGGCTGTCGGCGGCACAAGCCGCCAAACGAAGGGCAATTCCCCGTGACAGGCGACACCCCTCAAGGTGGTTCGGCAAAATCGGGCCGCCCGGCCTTCGGCCAGCCTCATTGCCGCCTGCCGTCATCTGTGTGTCGATACTAGGAGGCAGGTCGTTCCCGGGGTGTGAAACAGCTCGCGGTTTTATGTGAAAGTCGAGCGGTTTTCCCCGAAGAAACCAAGGCTTATGTCATATAGCTAAGCGAAAATACTCACGCTCACGGCCAAGTGATAGCGACAATGACGAAATCTATACCATGCTTTAAATATTAAACCTTTTAATATCAATAATATGTGATATTTAATTAATGTTTAATGTAAATATACAATGAGGCTCGATCACGCCGTACTGCCGGCCGGGCGCAACTGAATCAGCCATCGGTGTGTTGTTGATGCCGCGGCCAGCCGAGACACCTGTAAAATGGATCGTTTCGACTGCAGGCAGCGACGCCGTGACCGATCCCTTCTCCAGCGATGCCGACTCGCCGCAGAATTTCCTTCTGCGGCCGGATTGGCTGCGGACGCTGTTTGGCGATCGTCTGTATACCCAGGCCCAGCGGTGGGTCGAGGAAGGCCGGGTCTACGGGTTACGCATCGCCCAGGCCGGCCGCATCATTACCGGCTTCGCGGCCGGTGCCCCATCTCCCGATGACACTGCCGGCGATGAGCGCCGCGAGCCGATTCGCGAGCCAGGCGATGGCGCCGTTCGATGCGATGCCAGGAGGGTTTACATCCGGCTGACACCCATGCCGCCGGTGTCCCGTGCCGCCGTATCTCAGGCGCCGGCCTCCCCCGCCCTCCGAGCGGGGGGCACGGACCGTGAAACATTCCAGGGTGAATGCAGCTGCGGGGCGCGCAGTCCCTGCGTGCATATCGCCGCGGTATCGATTGCCGCGGCCGGCCGATCCGCCGCAGCATCCGATCCCGGCCGACACTCCGGCCTGTCTCGTGCGGCGGATACGCCCGCGCATCCGATACCGGCCGAAGCCGCGAAGGCGATGGCACTCCATGCCAACATGCCTGCCGGGACAGCCCCACAGCAACAGCTGTGCTATCTGCTTCAGCCCGGCACCGGCGGCACGCAGCTGTCGCTCTGGGTCGGTCAGCGGCGGCTGGAATCGGATTCGGCTCGCCGTGCCCGCGCCGAGGAGCGGCGCATCGACGCCCGCGGCGCCTGTGCGTTCGTGCCTCGCCCCACCGGCGCCACCGGCGAGTTTCCACGCTATGTCGATGCACAGGATCGCGCACTGCTGCGCGAACTGCTGCATGTGGATACCGACGGTCCATGGCCGCTGGGCGATCGTCTCGGCGGAAAATCCGGCGGCGTCCTGCTGCAGAGGATACTGGCCACCGGACGGGTCTGGTGGCGATCCCTGAACGGTCCACCGCTGCGTGCCGGCAGCCCGCGCACCTTGCCGCTGGTTTGGGAAGTCCTGCCCAGCGGGGATCAGCAACTGCGCCAGCGCCCCGACGGCACTGCCCGGAGCTCCGGGAACGAGGCCGGCGAGCACCAGGCAGCGCTGGAACTGCTGCTGGAAGTCACCCCCGCGTTGTGCATCGACCCCATCCGTAATGAATGGGCCGCCTTGAGACTGCCCTACCCCGAGGCATTGCTGCGCGAACATTGGAACCGCCCCATGCGCGCGCAAGACGTCGAGATTCTCAACGAGGATATTGCGCGCCAGGATCCCCACGCGCACTTCCCGAGGCTGCGCATCCTGGAGGTGCGGCGCGAGCCGCTACAAGAAGTACGTGCCCGCTTGCTGCTGGGACCCGGCGAGACGCATCCGGCCTCGATCCATCTGGAATTCCTGTACAACGGCCTGCCGGTGGACAGCCGCCAACTGCGGCAGGGACAAGCCACGGTGCGCTGTGTCGTACCGGCGGCGCGGAACGCCGCGGTTGCGGAACATGGATCCGGCATGATTCTCGAGATCGACCGCGACCCGATGCTGGAACAGCAGCTGCAGGAGCGGCTGGAACAGGCGCTGGCGCAGCATGCGCCCGGACTCGCCGCGGCGGATGATGCATCCTGGTTGGCGTTCATGATGACGGGTGTCCCCGCTCTGCAGGCTGCCGGCTGGGAGATCGTGCTCCTGCCGGGCTTTCCCTATCGGCTCGCCGATGGCCAGGGCTGGTATGCCGACATCGATGCGCAGCGCAAGGAGGCCTGGTTCGACTTGCGGCTGGGCGTGGTGGTGGACGGCCGGCAGATCAATCTATTGCCGGCGCTGGTCGATTATCTGCAGGGCCGAATAGAGGCGCCTTGCGCCCCAGGCGCCTCTCCAGGCGGCTCTGCCACCATCGCTCATTGCCGCAGCGGCGGACAGGTACTGATCCGCATGGAGGACGGACGCTGGTTACCGGTGACCCTGGAACGCATCGAACGTATCGCGAACACCCTGGTCGAGTTGCTGGATCGCACGGCGTTGAACAAGCGGCAGGCCTTGTCGCTGCCCGTGATACAGGCCGGCCGCCTGGCTCAGCTGTCCATGGCGCTGGATGGTCCGGCGGTACGCTCCAACGAGCGTTCCTTGCTGAGATTGGTCGAGGATCTGGCGAATTTCCAAGGCATCCGGCCGCTGCCTGCGCCGGCGGGATTTCGGGCGGCCTTGCGCGGCTACCAGCAGGAAGGCCTGGGATGGCTGCAGTTCCTGCGCCGCTACCGGCTCGGCGGCGTGCTCGCCGACGACATGGGACTGGGCAAGACCGTGCAGACCATTGCCCACCTGCTGCTGGAAAAGGCGGCGGGACGCCTCGACAAGCCGGCGCTGATCGTCGCGCCCGTCAGCGTCATCGGCAACTGGCAGAACGAGTTGCGGCGCTTCGCCCCGCAACTGAAGGTGCTGACCCTGCACGGCCCGCGGCGCAAGGCCCTGTTCGCGGACATCGGCTGCAGCGATATCGTCATCACCGGCTACCCTTTGCTGGCGATCGACGCGGAGGTTCTGTGCGCGCACGAATTCGGCTTCGCGATCCTGGATGAAGCCCAGATGATCAAGAATCCGCGCGCCAAGGTCTCGCAGGCCGCACGCCTGCTGCGCGCCGAACATCGGCTGTGCCTGACGGGCACGCCCATGGAGAACCATCTCGGTGAATTATGGTCGCTATTCGATTTTCTGCAGCCGGGACTGCTGGGGCAGGAACAGCAGTTCCAGCGCCACTACCGCTCGCCCATCGAAAAAAGCCGCAACGAGCAGCGGCGCGAGGCGCTGGCTCGACGTATCGCACCCTTCGTGCTGAGACGCACCAAGGACCAGGTAGCCAAGGAACTGCCGCCGAAGACCCAGATCGTCGAAACCCTGGTGCTGGAAGAACGTCAGCGCGACTTCTATGACGGCATCCGGCTGGCGATGCATCGGCGGGTGCTGGAAATCATCGAGCGGCGGGGTCTGGCGCGCAGCCGGATCACGGTGCTGGACGCCCTGCTGAGACTGCGCCAGGCGTGTTGCGATCCGCGCCTCGTCGGCACCGGCGCCCCGAACCAGGATCGGAGCGAGGGTCCGGACAACCTCCAGAGCCGGAACACGGATCCCTCCGCGGAGCATGCGCCTCCCGCCGACCAGGAGCATATCCCGTCCGCGAAAATGGACTGGCTGCGCACAGTATTGCCCGAACTGGTGGCGGAAGGCCGGCGCATCCTGCTGTTCTCGCAGTTCACCGCCATGCTGGCGTTGATCGAGGACGCCGTGAAGGAGCTGAACATTCCCTACTGTCTGTTGACCGGCGCAACGCGCGCGCGCGATGAGGTCATCCAGCGTTTCCAGGCGGGCGACGCGCCTTTGTTTCTGATCAGCCTGAAGGCCGGGGGTACCGGTCTCAATCTCACGGCCGCCGACACCGTCATCCATTATGATCCTTGGTGGAATCCGGCGGTGGAGACCCAGGCCACCGATCGGGCGCATCGCATCGGCCAGGACAAGCCGGTATTCGTCTACAAGCTCATTGCCCAAGGCACGGTGGAAGAAAAAATCCTGGAACTGCAAGCCGGCAAGCATGAACTGGCCAGCCGGCTCTACTCCCAGCGCAATGCCTCCCCGGCGCAGCTGAGCCGCGCGGACCTGGAGGCCTTGTTCACTTGAGCAGACCCCCGATCGATCCCGAACTGCAGGCGCAGATCGATGCACAGTTGCTGGAGCAAGGCGCGTTCACACCGCTGGACCTGCTGTTCAACAGCGGCCGCTTGTTCTACGAGGACTATGAGCGCTGGCGCCGCCGCGAGATCGATCTGCTGGAGACGGCCTTGATGGGCGCGATCGACAAGATCAAGGAGCAGCTCAGCCACGCTGCCGGCTATGCCCGCAGCATCGGCCTGCAGGAACAAACTCAGGAGTTCACCGCCTGGCTCGCGGCCGAGACGCATCCGTTACGCATCAGCGCCGACGCACAATTGCAGCGCCTGATCGCGGCGCGCTATGTTCCGGCGCAGAACGCGCCGCAGATGGACCTGTTCTTCGACAACCCCGTCGTCGCCCTCATCAACGGCATCGCCGCGGCGCTATGTGCACGGGATGCCGTTGAAGCACGCCGGCGCCTGGATCGGCTTTATGTTCAGGCACCCACCCATGCGGATCTCGCCACGTTCGATCAGTTGCTGGCGGCCCTGGAGCATCTGGAAAGTCCTGTGGCATCGCCCCGGCAAGAGATGCAGGCGCTGCTGGGGATCACCCCCGGCGCCAAACGCCTGCTGGGCACGCAGGCGCGTGACCTGCTGGCGCCGCTGTGGAGCCGGATCGGCCAGTCGCTCGCCACCGTGGCATTCGCACCGCAAGAACCCGAACTGCATGCCAGCTTCGCCTTTGCGCAGGCCCAGGACTGGCGCAACGTCGAGTTCAGCATCCTGGGCGAGCCGCAATGGTGGCTGTACGCGCCGCTGTGCCTGCACCTGGCGTACAGCGCCGTCCATCGGGGTCGGCGCATCGAGGCCTTGGCGGCCTGGGCACAACTGTGCTGGCTGGCACCCGAACATGCCGCCGCGGAGTTCGAACGGCGTCAGCAGCCCGACCGCGGCATCGCAGCGCTGTGGCAGCGCTTCCTGGAAATGGAGGATGCGCTGGAGCGCCAGACCGGGCGCTCCGGCAATGATTCCCTGTGCCTGGAGGAATGTCTCGACGCCCGCGATTTTCCGGCCTGGCTGTTGATGCACGAGCCCGGACTGGTCCAGCAGCTGCCCGAGGATCTGCCGCGCAGCGACGGTCCCGGCGAACGGCATTATCGCTGCGTCCATCGTCTGATCCAGGCCCGGCGCGCCGAACGCGCCGATGAGGAATTGGCGCTGCGCACGGCGCTGCGCCATGCCCACCCCGCGCTGTTCGCCTGCCTGAAGCGGCTGGTGTGATTTGCCGGGCGCAGCACGAGGCCGTGCTGCCGCTGCGGAACGAACGTTGACGGACCGAGAACCCCCTTCGCGCGCTCAAGCGTTCTTGGCGAATAGCGCTACGCCAGGCAGACCCTCGAAATGAGCATCGCAGGTAAGTAGTACTGCGTCCTGGTGGCGCGCCGTCGCGTAGACGATGGCGTCGGCGGTGGCCAGCTTGTGTTCGCGGTGCAGGTCCGCCGCGAGCAGTGCAAGGGTGGTATCCAGAGGCAAAACGACGCACTTCTGCGTGTAGGCGATCACCTGGTCGGCTTGATCCTCGCCCACTTCACGCACCAGCCACTTCGACAGTTCGAGTTGCACGATGGTCGGCACGATGCACTGCGGCTTGTCCGGGAACTGCTTGCCCAGCTTCTTGCCGAGCGTGCTGCCCGCGAGCCATTCGATCCAGGCCGAGGTATCGACCAGCCGCAGCGACGCCGCCATCAGTAGCGGTCCTTGCGGTCGCGGTAGTCGTCCTTGCGCGCGCCCTTGGCGATACCGGCCAACTGGTCCAGTTCGGGTACCGGCATCACCAACACGCCCTTGCCCTTGGGGATAAACACGAATTCCTGTCCGGCCTCCCAGTGCTGTTCCTCGCGAACGGCCTTGGGAATGGAAATCTGGAACTTGCTGGACAGGGTGGCGGTCGCAGTCATTTTCGTACCCTCATAGTATCGATTACTATTTGGTAAGAATACACTGTTCTACCTTGGAAGGCCACCCACTTTTTCGTCGCGGTAGTCGTCCTTGCGCGCGCCCTTGGCGATACCGGCCAACGCTGATCGCGCGTGCTGCCTGCGCTGCAGACAATCCATTGCGTTTCATCCATTCGTTGAAGCGCGCCACCGGGAACGCCTTGCTACTGGCCAACGTGACGCGCAGGCGGGCATCGGACAGGGCTTCAACAGCAGTGACCTTCATCATCGTGCCATCTTCGCAACGTCGGGTTGTGTTCTTTCCACTGCGCCTGTGCGGTCTCGCGGTTGGCGGCTAGCCACTTCTGCGCTTCGGCCAGGATCACCGGTGGAACAGAACCAGCCAGCACCGTGCCCGTGGCAATCTCCAGCGTCGCGGCAAAATCTGGTCCGGTGACATGTGCGCAGAAATGCGACTTCTTAATCGTTTCAAGCGAGTGCGGCGGTCAGATGGCGCCAACCTGAGACTCGACGCGGATCGGCACGAGGCCGTGCTGCCGCTGCGGAACGAACGTTGACGGCCGAAAAACAGCGCTCAACCGACCGCCACCGCCCTTGCCGCCACCTGCTCAACCCACGCTTTCTTCGGCCATCCTGCCGCCGGCGCGCTTGCGCTCGTGCTCCTTGAGCAAACGCTTGCGCAGGCGAATGTTGTTGGGCGTGATTTCGACCAATTCATCATCGGCGATGAATTCCATCGCCTGCTCCAGGGTGTAACGGATCGGCGTGACCAGGATCAGGGCTTCGTCCTTGCCGGCGGCACGGATATTGGTGAGCTTCTTGCCCTTCAGCGGATTGACCACCAGATCATTGTCGCGGCTGTGGATGCCGACGATCTGGCCCTCGTACACCTCATCGCCATGCGACACCATCAACTTGCCGCGCTCCTGCAGGCTGAACAGCGAATAGGCCAGTGCCTTGCCCTGTGCATTGGAAATCAGCACGCCGTTGCCGCGTTGACCGATCTCCTTGTCCAGCAACGGGCCGAAGTGATCGAAAATGTGATGCATCAGGCCGGTACCCGAAGTCAGAGTACGAAAATCGGTCTGAAAACCGATCAGGCCGCGCGAAGGAATCACATAGTCCAGGCGGACCCGGCCCTTGCCATCCGGATGCATGCCGGTGAGCTGACCGCCGCGCTCTCCCAGCGCCTGCATGACCGCTCCCTGTGAACTCTCGTCCAGATCGACCGCCAGCGTCTCGAACGGCTCGCTGACCACCCCGTCGATGCTCTTCACCACGGCGCGTGGCCGTGAGACGCCCAATTCGTAGCCCTCGCGGCGCATGTTCTCCAGCAGCACGCCGAGATGCATCTCGCCGCGCCCGAACACCCGGAACTTGTCAGGATCATCGGTATCCTCGACACGCAGTGCCACGTTGTGCATCACTTCACGCATCAGCCGTTCGCGGATCTGGCGACTGGTGACATATTTGCCGTCACGACCGCAGAACGGCGAGTTGTTGACCTCGAAGGTCATGCTGATGGTGGGCTCGTCCACCACCAGCGGCGGCAGCGCCTCGGGGCAGGCGGGATCGCAGATCGTATCGGAAATTTGCGGCCGCTCGATGCCGGCAAAGGCGACGATGTCGCCGGCGCTCGCCTCCTCCACCTCGATGCGCTCCAGGCCCAGAAAGCCCAGCACCTGCATGATGCGCTCGTTGCGCACCTTGCCGTCGCGATCCACGACCGCCACCGGACTGTTGCGGCGAAGCCTGCCGCGCTTGATACGGCCGATACCGATGGCGCCGACATAGCTGGAATAGTCGAGCTGACTGACTTGCAGCTGCAACGGTCCGTTCTCATCGACTTGCGGCGGCGGGCAATGCTGCACGATGACCTCGAACAGCGGCGTCATGTCGCCGGCGAGATGCTGCGGATCCAGGCCGGCGAAACCGCGCAGCGCCGAGCCGTACACCACCGGGAAATCCAGCTGCTGCTCGCTCGCCCCCAACTTGTCGAACAGATCGAAGGTCTGATCCAGCACCCAGTGCGGACGAGCCTCCTCGCGATCGATCTTGTTGATCACCACGATGGGGCGCAGCCCATGCGAAAACGCCTTCTGGGTGACGAAGCGCGTCTGGGGCATCGGCCCGTCGACCGCATCCACCAGCAGCAGTACACAGTCCACCATCGACAGGACGCGTTCGACCTCGCCGCCGAAATCGGCATGCCCGGGGGTGTCGACGATATTGATGCGATAGTCACCCCAGCGCAGCGCGGTGTTCTTGGCCAGGATCGTGATGCCGCGCTCGCGTTCCAGAGGATTGGAATCCATCACCCGCTCGGCGGCGACCTTGCGCAGGTCCAGGGTGCCGGATTGGCGCAGGAGCTGATCGACCAGGGTGGTCTTGCCATGATCGACGTGCGCGATGATGGCGATGTTGCGTAGCTTCGAAGTAGACACAGTCGAGACCTAGGGCGGCAAGCCGCAGCGGACAGGATGACTCCCTCGATTGCGACCGGATACCCCAAAGACCATCTCGGACGCTCGCCGGAGACGGCACGATCTGCCAGACAGGGAGTGAAAAACAAACGAGCCGAGTATTGTAGCGGTTCTGACTTCTTACAGCCAGAAAACTTCTTACAACCAGAAAAATCCGGATACATGCCTCCAGCTTCGCCAGATGCATGCTCCCGCGGTGATGCGCAACATGGGAAGTGCAGGGTATTCACGCCGGCCGGGGAAGGAGTCCGTGCGGCATGTCGAATTTCATTCTTGCAAGATTTATATTGTTCGCTAATATACGAATAATTATCATTACCATTCAATCCACGGACTGCTCGACGGAAAATCGATGAAGAATTTGTCCCTACTGTTCGCCGGCGCCCTGCTTGCCCTGAGCCTGACAGGCGCCGCACAGGCGGAGCGCCCGGATCATTTTCGCGGCAAGCCCGCCGCGACACTGAGCGAGGCGGTGAGCAACTTCTCGGAATACAACCAGAAGCTTGCCGCCCTCGTGGCGCAGAACGACCTGACGCCGGCGGACATGGTCAAGGTACATGAGCTGACCTACACCCTGGAAAATGCGTTGAAGAAAATCAATGCGGAGCTGGCCGGTCTGGCCGAAGCCCTGGAAGAGGTGCACCTGGCCTCGGAACGGCTGGACGCCGAGACCCTGAAGACCCAGGGTCAAAAATACTTGCAGACGGCTGGCGAGATCATCCGGTAGCCCGGTCGTCCTGGACTGCTGCCCGAGGCCGCAAACGGCCAGGGTCGCGGATCATCGGGGACGGCTGGGCTCTCGGACGGCAGGGAGCGGCTCGGCACGGGACGGGCCGGCGCGCGGCGGACTCGCTGCAAGCCGCACCGCCGGACCCCCCCCCCCTATTCGCCCCGGTTCTCCTGAGCCGGCATCGACTCGATCGTCTCGCCGGTGGTATCCCGGAAGGCATTTCCGGTAGCCTCTGCAACAGGCGCCGATGCCTTTTGTTGCGCCACAGCCTCGCCGACGGCGAAGGGAATGGAGAATGTCCGGGCCAGGTCCTGGCCGTGAATCTGGGTGGTGGCGGTCACCGTGACATAGAAGATTCCGGTGCGATCCGGCAGCAGTGACACGGTATGCCGATAGGACTGGCCGGGCTCCACCTGCTCGAAACGCACGCTCAGATCTCCCGCCAAGGTGATCCCATCCATGCCGCCGATCTTGGCATCCAGCGAATCCACTCCGACGCTGGGCACCAGCGCGATCTGCATTTCCACCGGCACGCCCACGGCCGGCTTGTTCAGGATCTCGTAGCGTATATCCACGGCAGCCCCCGGCTTGGCCGCACCGACCGCCCGGGCCATCCGTGAAGTCGTCTCATCCACCCCGGCATCGGACCGCGATGCGCTCGCGCCATCCCTTGCCCCCGCCGGGCCCGCCGCGCCATCGGTGACCGAGCGCGCCGACCCGGCGTCGGCGCCGACGCCGGCTCCGGGTCCGGCCTCGGAACCAGAACCGCCGCCGCAGCCCGGCAGGGCTGCCAGGGCAGTCAAGGCAGCCAGCATCAGCAGCCTGTTGGCCGATGCGCGACGCGCCTTCCCGATCATTGCTGTCTTGTCATCCACGAACGAATCCTTCCCGGCCTTTACGGCCGCGGTCCCGACCCTCATGCAACGATTCATTCTGGTCATGCCTGATGCACTGTTGCAAGCCGCTACGACTGACCGGTGATGGACACGGTCATGCAGCGCGGCGGTGTGTTGGTCCCCGTCAGGTCCCAGTCATGCACCTCGATAATATAAGTACCGACGCTCAGCGGCAGATGGGCAATCGTCTCCGCACCGACCGTATCACTGAGGCCCATCGCGACCGGCGCGCCGCGGCGATACACGTAAATGACCGGATCGGTGGCTGCAACCGTGGACGGATCGAGCGCCGCGCCCACGGCCTGGATGGTCACGATCCGCTCGGCGCCGTTATCGAAACGCAGGAAACGGTTGTTGCCTAATTTGTTGCCATCCTCGCTGCCCGCCGTGGCACGGCTGCATAGATTCGTGACCGGCCCATCCAGGGTGATGTCCCGGTAGATCGGCAACACATCCACATCCCCGCCGGCATTGGTTTCATTCGAGCCGAAGGCATCGGTGCCGGAAATTCCCTTGGTGGACAACAGATCGCGGATGGCCGTGGAGGATGCGGGATTGGCGCGGCGCAGGGCGTCAGCGAAAGAGAAAATGCTGGTCAGCGCCTCGGTATTCACCTGTGCGCCGGTCATCACGGCATGAATGGGCGTAAAGCCCAGCGCCACCGGATCGCGCAGTTCGGCATCGTCGTCGAACACATCCCACAGGATCTCACCCACCGACATTTCGGAAAACCATCCCTGCGGCGCAGGCGCAAAGCCGCTCTCCAGATCGAAATAGAAATCCCGTGTCACTCCCGAATGGGAATCCCGGTAGACGGGATCGTTCAGAGCCATGCCCGCGAACGCGTTGCCCCAGCCCTCGCTGAACGCCACGCGCAGATCCAGACGATCCAGCGGGCCATGCGCCCCGCCGATGGAATCCGAACGCGACAGGCGATCCTCGTAGTAATGCCCGAATTCATGCGCGATCACGTGCGGGTCGAATTCGTCGGTGTCGCCGGCACCGCCGTCGAAGGCGCCCAGCAGATAGATGCCGGCGGGCAGTTCGCCCGGCGTTGCGCATCCGTCCCTGAAGCCCGCTCCCACATAGAACGACGTGCCGATCGAGCCGGTGGCCGGACAGAACTCGCCCACTATGCCACGGTTATCCGGACTCCAGTAGAAATTCAGGGCGGGCAGCACCGCCGCGGGGGCGGCCGACAGGATCAAGGCCTTGGCTTGGAACGCCGTATCCAGGATGGCAAACGGGGCCGCCGCGCGCACGCCGGTGTAACTGCTGCCGTCCCAGCCGGAGGACGCGTGCAAATCCAGCATGCCGCCGCTATCCCCGGTGTCGAATGTACTGCTGTCCAGGGCATACAATCGATCGTTGGTATTGTTGCGCACGGCAAAATTCCAGCTCGAAGCGCCGGCCGTGCGCAACATCTGCGCCTTGACGCGTACCAGGATGCTGCGATTGACCGGAACACGCAGCGCATAGTGTCCGTCCAGATGCGATAGGGTCGAAGCGAGAATTTCATTTCCCGCCAGTGCTTCGACGATCGCCTGACGTACCGGTGAGACGACGGCAGCGGCAGGATCGAGTCCTGAACCGACCGATTTGAACACCACGCGATCGAAGGTGATTCGTCCACTGACGAGCGCCATGCCGGGCGGCAGCGGCTCGATCTCGATCCTCAACGAACCGGTACTGTTTCCGCCCGGCCCGTGACAATCCAGCGCGAAGCTCGTTGCAGCACTCAACGGGCCGACCGTCTGTGCTCCAGCAAGACTCTTCGGCCCGCTCCAGCCACCGGAGGCCGAGCAACTGGTGGCATTGGCAACCGACCATTCCAAAGTCGCGAATTCGCCGGCAACGACGGTCTTGTGCTCCGAGCCGATGGAGATCGAGGGTGGTGACGATCCATCTCCACCCCCGCCATCACTGCCGCCACCACCGCCGCATCCCCACAGGCCCGCGGCGAGAAATATCGTAACGGCGGCCCGTCGAGACCGGTTCCCGGATATCCTGGTCAGAATGAAGTCCACGTTCGGCGTCATAGGTATACTTCGACGGGTTCGCCACACCGCACGAACGCTATCACAGACCCGCAGCACGGCGCGCCTACAGCTCCAGCGGCCCTTCCGCCAGCGCGCCCAGCTGCTCGCGCAGGGCCAGCACCTGTTCCTCCCAGTAGCGCGGCTCGATGAACCAGGGAAAGGCGGCGGGAAACGCCGGATCGCTCCAGCGCCGGGCCAGCCATGCCGAGTAATGAATCATGCGCAAGGTGCGCAGGCTTTCGATCAAGCCTGTTTCACGATAATCAAAGGGAGCGAACTGCGTATAGCCCTCCAGCAGATCCGACAACTGCTGCGCCATCTCGGCGCGCGATCCCGACAGCAGCATCCATAAGTCCTGGATGGCCGGTCCCATCAGGCAATCGTCCAGATCCACGAAGTGCGGCCCCGCGTCGGTCCACAGCACATTGCCCCGATGACAGTCCCCGTGCAGCCGCAGGGAGCCGGGCTCCGTCTGTTCGAAAGTCGCCGTGATGACCTCCAGCAGGTCGGCGGTCAGGGTATCGTACGCCGTCTGCAGATGCGCCGGTATCCAGCCGGACTCCAACAGGAAATCACGCGAGGCGCCCCCCAAACGCTCGATGTCCAGCCACTCGCGCTGCTGAAACGCCCGCCGGCGCCCCACTGCATGGATGCGTCCCAGGAAGCGCCCCATCCAGGCCCGCTGCGCCTGCGTATCCAGTTCCGGCCAGCGCCCGCCGCGGCGCTCGAACAAGGCAAAACGAAATCCCTGGTACTCGAACAGGCTGCGTCCCTCCCGGAGCAGCGGCGGCACCACGGGTATTTCCGCCTGCGCCAGTTCCAGTGCGAAGTCATGCTCCTCCAGGATCGCCGCCTCGCTCCAGCACCCCGGGCGATAGAACTTCGCGATCAACGGCGCCCCCGTCTCCATGCCCACTTGATAGACCCGGTTCTCGTAGCTGTTCAAGGCCAGGATGCGCCGGTCGGACAATCCACCGCAGGACTCGACCGCGGCAATGATCACATCGGGCGTCAGGCGATCGTAGGGATGCGCGGAGGTGGTCAAGGCGTCACACGAAATCATGGAATCGGAGCCATCACGGTAGCGAAATGCCTGCGAGCGCACAATTTGCACTAGAGCGGACTGCTAGAATTTCCTGGAATCAGTCATTCCTGTTCATTCTGAAGAGCCCATCGAATCCATGTCCATCCTCATTACCGGCGGCGCCGGCTATATCGGCAGCCATGTGGCTCGCCAGCTCGGCGAGCGCCAGGAAAAGATCGTGATCCTGGACAATCTGTCCACCGGCTTTCGCTCCGCGGTCCTGCACGGCGAACTCATCGTGGGCGATACCGGCGATCGCGAACTGGTGGCGCGCGTGCTGCGCGAGCATGACATCGACACCGTGATGCATTTCGCCGCCCACACCATCGTGCCCGAATCGGTCAGCGATCCGCTCAAGTATTACGGCAACAACACCTGCTCGACCCGCAATCTGTTGCAGTGCAGCCAGCAGGCCGGCGTGCAGCATTTCGTGTTTTCCTCCACGGCCGCCGTGTACGGCATCCCGGAAGGCGGCATCGCCGCCGAGGACAGTCCCACCCAGCCCATCAATCCCTACGGCACGTCCAAGCTCATGAGCGAATGGATGCTGCGCGATCTGGCCGCCGCCAGTACGCTGCGCCATGTGGTGCTGCGCTATTTCAACGTCGCCGGCTCGGATCCCGGCGGCCGCATCGGCCAATCCACGCTCAAGGCGACCTTGCTGACCAAGGTCGCCTGCGAGGCGGCGGTGGGCAAGCGCGCCCACATCTCGATCTTCGGCACCGACTACGACACTCCGGACGGCACCGGCGTGCGCGACTACATCCATGTCGAGGATCTGGCCGCCGCCCACGTCAAGGCGCTGGACTATCTGCGTGCCGGCGGCGCTCCGGTCACCCTGAACTGCGGCTATGGCCACGGCTACAGCGTGCGTGAACTGATTGCCACCGTCGATCGCCTCAACGGCACGCCGCTGAAAACCCTCGAGGAACCACGCCGGGCCGGCGATCCTCCCACGCTGATCGCCCGCGCCCAGCGGGTGCGCGAGGTTCTGGGCTGGATTCCGCGGCATGACGATCTGGATACCATCGTGCGCTCCCAGCTCGCCTGGGAACGCCGGCTCCTGGAGACGCCCGAACTGCAAAAAAATTGAGGTGTCGCGCGAAGGTCCGGGAGGCGGCCCGCCGGAAACGGCTAGAATAGATTTTCATGCGCTGGCCTCGCCCCAAATCCCTGACCGCCCTGCTGCTGAGCGGCTTCGCCCTGGTCTCCGTTCCTTTGCTGCTGGCCGTGGTCATCGGCGCCACCAAGGTCCGTCATCTATCGGATGAAAGCACCATACTGGTGCGCTCGGGCGTGGAGATCACCCACCACACCCAGCAGCTGTTCCAGCAGATCGCCTCCGTGGAGCGCAGCGTCAAGCTCTACCAGGTGCTCAGCGACCCCGGCCTGCGCGAGGTCTACCAGGACAGCCGCGAGCGCCTGCGGGTCACCCTGGGCAGTATCGAAAGCATGACCGACGATCCGCTGC
Organism: Steroidobacter denitrificans; assembly: GCF_001579945.1. Classification (NCBI taxonomy): domain Bacteria; kingdom Pseudomonadati; phylum Pseudomonadota; class Gammaproteobacteria; order Steroidobacterales; family Steroidobacteraceae; genus Steroidobacter; species Steroidobacter denitrificans. The sequence continues at coordinate 2,182,999 of NZ_CP011971.1, forward strand.
GCCACACCCAGGTGCAGGCGCTGCGCGTGGCGCTGCGGCGCATCGATGCAGCCTTCTCGGCATCCTCGCCGGCCTCCGTCGAGAGCATGCGTGCAGCTGTCGACTCCATCGCCTCCATGTGGGAGGCCGCCTTCGCCCTGTCCGCCGCCACCGGCGAGCAAGTGGAGTCCGGTCTGTCCCGGCTCCAGGCGTCCACCGTGGAGACCCAGCAATACTTGATCTGGCAGTCTGCAGGGCTGATCCTGCTGACCGCCGCGCTGGTGACGATCTTCACGCTGCTGCTGATGCGTCCGATCCGTCAGATCGATCGCGCCATCAGCCGGCTCGGCAAGGGCACCTTTTCCCGGACGATCAAGGTACGCGGCCCGACCGACCTGGTGCATCTGGGACGACAACTGGAATGGCTGCGCCTACGGCTGCTGGAACTGGCCCAGGAGCGCAATCGCTTCCTGCGCCACATGTCACACGAACTCAAGACGCCGCTGGCAAACATCCGCGAGGGTACGGAACTGCTCATGGACGGCGCCGTCGGTGAACTCGACAGCGCGCAGCGCGAAGTCGCCACCATCCTGCGCGACAACGGCATCAAGCTGCAGCAGCTGATCGAGAATCTGCTGTCCTTCAGTGCCTGGCAAACACGCCATACAGGGCTGGAAATCAGCGAGTTCCGGCTGCGCCCGCTGGTCAAGTCGACGCTGGAGACGCATCAACTGGCCTTGCTGGCCCAGCGCGTACACCTCGACCTGAAGGTGCAGGACATCGAACTGCGTGCCGATCGCGCAAAATTGAAATTGATCCTGGATAATCTGTTGTCGAATGCACTCAAATATGGTCCGCGAGGCGGTACGATCTACATCCATGCCCACGCCGATCAGGAAATGCTCGTGCTCGACATCGCCGACACCGGACCCGGAGTCTCGCAGGAAGAGCGCAAGGCCATTTTCGAGGCCTTCTACTCGGGGCGCGCGCCCATGGCGGGACACTTGAAAGGCACTGGTATCGGGCTGTCGGTGGTCTCCGAATTCGTCCAGGCTCATGGAGGCTCGATCGAGATCGTGAACGGCAAATTTCCAGGGGCGCATTTCTGCGTCCGGCTGCCGCTGGCACCCCAACTCGAGGCGGAGCCGGCCTAGCTCATGACGCAACCTCCCACCGAATCAGCCGCCGATGCAGCGACGCTCCCAATGAGCTGGATGGGACTTTCACCGCTGGTCTTGCTGATGGTCTTGCTGGGCGGCTGCACGTTGACCGGTCAGCTGGGCCGCCCGACGACAGCCTACGCGCCGCCCGCCGCGGATGCCGGCGCCCTGTACATCTACCTGGAAACCATGAATGCACTGGGCAACGCCGATCCGGCCCGCCAGGCCACCATGTTTCACGAGGTGGAGCATGACTTCATCCATGCCCCGACCACCGCCAACACCCTGCGTTACGCGCTCGCCTGCGTGACACCCGGCCACCCCGCCACGCATCCGGACGAGGGCAAGCGCCTGCTGGAGACCCTGCTCGCCGCGCCCGAACACATGACCCAGGAGGAACGCACGCTCGCCGCGGTAGCGCTGAATGAAACCAATGCCCGCCTGAAACTGGAGACCGAAAATCGTCGGTTGACGGCGACACTCGACGGACAGAGCCGCTCGCAGGCAAACTTCGACAAGCGTGTCCAGGCCCAATACGACGAGAACATCCGATTGCGCCGCGCCCTCGCCGAGGCGCAGCAAAAGCTGGATGCCATCAAAGAGATCGAGAGGTCCATCATTGAACGTAGTTCCACGCCCTCTGGCAATCGTGACGCCACCACCCACCCTGATGAAGCGCAAAGCTCGTCTACTCGTCGTTGACGATGACCCCGGGTTACTGCGACTGCTCACGATCCGCCTGCGCGCCGAAAATTACGAGGTCGAGGCTGTAGAAAGCGCCGCCCTGGCGCTCGCCGCCCTGGCGCGCGTGCGTCCGGACCTGGTCATCACCGACCTGCGCATGGATCAGATGGACGGCATCGGCCTGCTCAAGGAAATCCAGAGCCGCGCACAGGGACTGCGGGTCATCATTCTTACCGCGCATGGCACCATCCCCGATGCCGTGCAGGCCACTCAAAGCGGTGCCTTTGCCTTCCTGACCAAGCCGGTGGACAAGCAGGAGCTGCTGGACCAGGTGCAAAAGGCCCTCAAGGTTTCCGGCTTTGCCGATACCAGCGAAGACTGGCGCAGCGAAATCATCACCCGCAGCGCCGTCATGGAGGAACGTCTCGCCCAGGCGCACATGGTCGCCGGCACCGATGCCCGGGTCATGATCACCGGCGAGAGCGGCACCGGCAAGGAATTGCTCGCTCGCGCCATCCATCGCGCCAGCCCCCGCCGCAATCGTCCCTTCGTGGCGATCAATTGCAGCGCCATGGCCGAGAACCTGCTGGAAAGCGAATTGTTCGGGCATGTCAAAGGCGCCTTTACCGGTGCGATCCGCGAACATCGCGGCCTGTTCCAGGCCGCCGACGGCGGCACCTTGATGCTGGATGAGATCGGCGACATGCCGATGCGCCTGCAGGTCAAGCTGCTGCGGGTATTGCAGGAGAACCAGGTGCGTCCCGTGGGCAGCACGGAGGCGACCATCGTCAATGTACGCATCATTTCCGCGACCCATCGCGATCTGAAGCAGCTGATCATGGGCGGGCTGTTCCGCGAGGATCTGTACTATCGTCTGAACGTGGTGCACATCGACATTCCGCCGCTGGCGCGCCGCCGCGAGGATGTGCCGCTGCTGATATCGCATTTTCTGGAAAAGATCGCCAAGGAAATCGGTGCACAGCGCCACATCTATGCCCCCGAGGCCGTGGAACTGCTGGTCAGCGCCGAATGGCCCGGCAATGTGCGCCAGCTGGAAAATGTGGTGCGTCAGAATGTGGCGCTGGCCACCAGCCCCATCATGAGCGCCGAACTGGTTCAGGCGGCCCTCGGCGGGGGGCCCTCCCGGCTGCCCTCCTTCGATGAGGCGCGCGACGAATTCACGCGCAACTACCTGTCGCAGATCCTGCAGATCACCGGCGGCAACGTCAGTCAGGCCGCGCGCCTGGCGAAGCGCAACCGCACCGATTTCTACAAGCTGCTGGCCCGGCACTCGCTGACGCCGGAGGATTTCAAGCAGCGCTGAGGCAGCGAAACTCGAGTAGAGACCGGACACTGACCGGCAGGCATATTGAATATCCGAAAACGAACAAGCCCCGCATTGCGGGGCTTGTTCGTTTTCAAACCGGCGTTTCGAGAAACGTTAGGCAGCCATCTAGCGCCGCCGCCGGCGAGCCAGGAAACCGACCGCCAGCAGGCCCAGACCGAACAGGCTCAGAGTACCTGGTTCGGGCACGCTCACCGCGCTGGCACCCTGCAGCAAGGTGATCGTGGCGCCGACCACCGCGGAGCCGACGGTCAACCCCGACAGGTTGGCAAAGGTCACCGAGTACTGGCTGCCATCACTCAGCGAGAACGCGCCGGGCTGCGTCATCCAGGTCAGGCTGCCACCGGTGATGAGGCCCAGGAAGGTGCCGAAGCCGCCCTCTCCCGTACCCGCCGCCACCGGCGCATCGGTGGGCAGGTCGAAGCCCAGGCTGGCCGAAATGGTGCCGGTACCACTACCTAGACCTTGAAAATCCAGTGTGAAGAAATTAAAGCTCCAGGACTCACCGACATCCAGCGTGCGGTTGAGTGAGCCCAGCAGAGGATTCAACGTCGCCGTCACGCCACAGCCGCTGATATCGCACAGGAAGCCGCCATCGAAGTCGACGACCTTCACCGACGAGGTCGGCGCACCCGCCAAGTCGAAGGTGACCGGCGTAGCCTGGGCCGACAATGAAAAGCAGGCCAAAATTCCAGCTGCCAGTAATGCTCTGATCATCAATGCATCTCCCTAAAGGGCACATCCTGCATGTCGACAAATATCAAAGCAACTTCCATGCCTCTAAAGAATTCATCTCTATAAACAATTACTTGCTATATATATTTTCTTAAGCATACGCTGACAGGAGCCTCAAATGTAAACTCTACCGACATATCACCTCGTACAGTTCTTGCCACCGGCTCCTGGCCGCATGACGATGCGAATGTGCAGCGCCTGACACTCAGCAGACGCATTTCCGTAATGCCATCAGCCTAGCCCAGTGAACCAGCCGGTGCAGCCGGATCAGTTCGGTTTCCCGGAAATGATGAGAGCGACATGCTCACCGATGGCCAGCGAAGACGTCAGGCCGGGAGACTCGATACCGAGAAGATTGATGAGTCCTGGAATGCCATGTGCGGCCGCATCTTCGATGTCGAAATCGCCCGCCGCGAATCCTGGGCCGACGAGCTTGGGCCGTACGCCCGCATAGGCCGGTTGCAGCGAGCCGGCGGGGATCGTGGGCCAGTACTCGCGGATGGCGGCATAGAATGATTCGCCTCTTTGCGGATCGACCCGATAGTCCGGCTGTTCCACCCACTCCACATCCGGACCGAAACGTGTCGTTCCATCCATATCGAGCGTGGCATGAATGCCCAGGCCTGCCTCATTGGGCATCGGGTAGACGAGCCTGCGAAACGGCCGCACGCCGTGACAGGCGAAGTAGTTACCCTTGGCGTAGTACGCCTGACGCAGCCTGGATCGCGGGTAGCCTTGAATATGCTGAAGCAGCGAGACGGCGGCAAGGCCGGCGCAGTTCACCAGCCATTTGCAGCGAAGTTCGCTGACCGAGTGGTCGCTTTCGACCATGACCACCAAAGAGTCAGCGGCGAGCCGCACTGCGCGGACGGTGGATTTCAGGATCAACGAGCCACCTGCCGCTTCCAGGTCGGCCAGCAACGCCAGCAACAACTCATGAACGTCGATGATTCCCGTGGAAGGGGAATGCAGCGCGGCGACACATCGAACCTCGGGCTCCAAGCGCCCGACCGCCTCGGCGTCGAGTTCGACCAGATCCGTAACGCCATTGGCGCGGGCGCGCTCGTGCAACGCGTGCAATGCGGCCACCTGCGACTCGCCCGCCACGATCAATTTTCCGCAGCGCCGGTGGCTTACTGCGCGGGTCCGGCATAAGGCATAGAGCATCTCGCGCCCGCGTACGCACAGACGTGCCTTGAGACTGCCGTTCGGGTAATAGATGCCGGAATGAATCACGCCGGAATTGCGCGACGTGGTCTCCTCGCCGGGGTGGGCGTTGCGCTCCAGCACCAGCGTCTCCAATCCCAGGGCGGCAGTCGCCCTGGCTATCGCCAGACCTACGACGCCGGCACCGATAACAGCAACGTCGATGGAGTCCATACTAACGAGCACGCCTCAGAGGCACCGATTAGGAACCTCGATGACCAAGTACCGGCACTGCGCATCATCCATGCGCGCGAAACACCGGCTTCAGAGGCCGTCCTACCAGGTAGCGTTCCACGCCGTCCTCGAGGGCTTTCCTGTAGATCTGCAGCGACTGACCGACAGCCTCGATCGTCCGATCGATGTCCTGATCCGTATGCGAATAACTCACGATGAAAGATGGTGCAAGCACGCCGCGGCGAATGATCTCCTGCAGAAACAGCGCCCGAAACTCCTGGCTGGGATGCCCCTGTTGATCCCGGGTGGTGAACAGCACCGCGCAATCGCGCCCCAGACACTCCACCTGACTGGAAACCCCGGCAGCCCGTGCCGCCTCGCTTACCCCCTCGCGCAACCGCTTTCCCTGCCGGTACAAATGACCCACGACATCCTCGTCGCGGTAGGTGGTCATGGTAGCTATCCCGGCGGCCAAGGCATGCGTTTCCGCGCCGTGCGTCGTCGACAGCAGGAATACCCGTTCCCGATCGTGATCGTAACCGCCGAGTTCCATGATTTCTCGCCTGCCTGCCAGTGCCGACAGGGAAAATCCGTTGGCGATGGCCTTGCCGAAACTCGACAGATCCGGAGTGACACCGTAGACGTGCTGCGCACCCGAGTTGTGCCAGCGGAAGCCAGTGATCATTTCATCGAAGATCAGCAAGGCTCCGTTGCGGTGACACAGATCCTTCAGCGACTGCAGAAAGCCCGGTGCCGGCTCATCTAAGCGGGCCGGCTCGAGAACGACGCAGGCGATCTCGTCCGGATGGCGGTCGAACAACGCCTGCACACTGGCCAGATCATTGAAACGAAACTTGATGGTACGCGAACGCACCCACTGTGGAATCCCTGCGGGCATCGGCGTCGAGCCGATGAACCAGTCAGAGACCGAGAAGAACGGATGATCGCCGCAGATGGCAATATAGTCGCGGCCGGTATGCGCACGAGCCAACCGTACGGCGCCATCCAGCGCATCCGATCCATGCTTGCCGAACTTGACCATTTCGGCCGTGGGAACCAGTTCAATGAAACGCTCGGCACATTCGACCTCGATAGGCGCGGGTCGAACGAAATTGGCACCCAGACGCATCTGCCGGGTAGCCGCCTCGATGACCGGCCCATAGGCATGTCCCAGGGTCACCGCGCGTAAGCCCATGCCATACTCGATGAATTCGTTGCCATCCAGATCCCAGACGTGGCAACCCTGGCCGCGCGCGATGAATGCCGGCGCCTGCTGCGGATACTGATCATCGCCCTTGGCATAGGTATGCGCGCCGCCTGGAATCAGCCGATGAGCACGTGCGCTCAACGCCCGCCCGGTATCGAAACGCTCACCACCCAATACCGAGGTTGCTTCAGAACCGAGAGATTCGCAATTTGCGTCCATAAAATGCCTCCGCTAAACCACTGGGCGCCCGGCATTCGATGCCTCGCAACCGCAGCATCGCCATGAACGTCTCGGCCGTAAACCAGTCCCGATTCGACTGTGTCCGATAAGCCCGCAGCAAGGCACGCACCTTCTTCTGCGCCTGTGCCGCCGTAACGGGAACGTAGACGTTGGGCTGGCCCAGCCCCCCATCCCACTTCGGTATTTCGTACTCAAACACCAGGTGGTCGCGGAAGCTGTTCCAGACCATTTCATTGACGATCCTGTGGTCCTGGTGCCGATCCTCGCGCTCGTGGCACAGGATCAGATCCGGCCGCGCAAGAGCCTTGAGCGACTCGAAGAACTCCTTGACCTCCCGGTATTGCGCCGGCAGGCGCCCGTCCTGGAAGTTGCCGAACCGAATATTTCCGCGCGCCTTCGGACCGATCAGTGATGTCATGGCGCCGCGGCTCTCTCGCTGCCGCTGCTCGCTGCCGCTGAGTATCGCCCAATCGATCTGGACCCGCCCTGCGCGTTCCTGCAAGGCCAGCAGCGTCGCCCCGCATCCGATCTCGATATCATCGCAATGCGCGCCCACGCAGAGTACGCGAAGCGCGCCACGGCCGCGCAGAGCAGGAATCAGATCGAGCATGTCGAGGCCTGTCCTTCAGCACTCAGGGGCAGACGCCGGATGCCGTCGCCATACCAACCATGGGCATTCCCCGCGGGCCTCCATGCGATCGAAACCGATCTTGTCCTTGAAGGTATCCATGCATTGCCAGAATCCGTCCCAGCGCAGCGCAGCCAGCTTGCGCTGGGCGATCAGGCGAGCGAACGGCTTCTCGACCAATTCATCTCCTTCCTCGATGTAATCGAAGATTTCCCGCTTCAGGATAAAGAAACCACCATTGATCCATAACTGTTGATCGGGCATCGCCCCCATACCGGTGACGGTATCATCCGCTCCCCACTGTACCGCATGAAAGCTCTGCGAACTGCGCACCGCGGCGAAACTTGCGATGACCTCGCGCTTGTTGAAATCTGCGATATGCCGATCGAGCGGCAAGTCAGATAAGCCATCCGCATAGTTGGCCAGGAAGACCGGTTCATCCTGCAGATATTTTCGCACCCGCAGCAAACGCTGGCCGATGTTGCTGTGCAGGCCCGTATCGACGAAGGTGATTTTCCAGTCGTCCAGATCCCGAGAATGCAACTCGACCTTCCCATCCTTGGCATGCAGCGTGAAATCGTTCGTCATCGCTTCCTGATAGTTCAGAAAATATTCGCGAATCAGATCGCCTCGATACCCCAGACACAGCACGAACTCGCGATGACCGAAGTGCGCGTAATAGCGCATCAGGTGCCAGAGAATCGGCCGGTGGCCGATCGGCACCAATGGCTTGGGAATCGTATCGGAGTGCTCGCGCAGGCGTGTACCCAGCCCTCCGCAGAACAGCACTACTTTCATCGTCTTTCTCCCTTTTTCGACCCCGCGCGGCGGGCGCCGCGGACCGCCGCCGATGCCGTTCGCCGTACCGGCTTCCGCCCAGACTTCGGTTGCGTGGCTTCGTTGTTCTGACGCCTCGTCCGGGCCACTTCCCGTAGCAGCCCCGCCGACTCCAGCGCGGTAGCGGCATCGCAGATCGTATCGAAACCGACCCCTGCACGCTGTGATACATCCAGCAACGAATGTTCGCCATCCGACTGATTCAACACCCAGAGCATCGCGTTCTCACGGGCCGCCGGACTCTGCCCGCCTACCGTACCATACAAGCCACGCTTGCCCAGGCGCGGCTCTCCCTTGGGCATGAGGTTCACATATCTGCGGTCCGCCTCGAGCACCTCGAGGATGCGCCGGCACGCGGTCAGGCTGCGCTCGAGCGCCTGTGGACGCACGAGCGTCAGATCATCGGCCGAGCTGTGATACTGCGGATAGCCGCCGTTGATCGAGCGCGTCAGGCGTCCCACCGGCAGATTGAAGCCTGGAGAACACAGTTGCCGCTCGTCGTAGCCGTAGGGTTCGAAATCCATGATGCGGCTCGCCGGATCCAGATCGCTGATCACATATTCGGCGATGGCATCGATCCGGGTATCACCACGGCGGCTTTTCTTGTAGGTCCAGGGCGCTGGATCACCGAGCAGGCCGAGCACCAGCCCGTGCTTGATCCGGGCCAGCCGATTCTCGTTGCGCTTCAGCCAGCACAGCGAACCGATCGTGCCGGGCGCGAACACCAGCCGGTACGTGTAGCGCCGCTCGCGCCCGGCAAGCCATGCGCCCAATGCCGTCGCGATGGCGATGCCGCTGGTATTGTCATTGGCCAGCGAGGGATGACACACATGCGTGAATATCACGACTTCGTCGCGACTCGCCCCGGGCAGGACCAGCTCGCCATAGGTCAGGGAGCCCGTAGCCAGGGTGCTGGAAATCTCGACGCGATAGATGCCATCCCGCCATCGCTGCAGATCATGTGCCCGCAGACAGAATCCCCAATTACGCTTGTAGTAGCTCGTCCGGTACGGGATCCAGCCGGGATTCTGGTTGGAAACGTGCAACCGGGAACGCAGCTCCGCCAGCTCGAGCGATACCGATACCGGTTCGGAATAACTGACGATGTGAAGATTGTGCGCCTGGAAATCGACCACTCGCCGACCATCTGGATCGAGCACGCACGCATCCTCGATGTTCCATTCGAGCGGCACTTCCCAGTCGAACACCGAGGTTCCGGAACGCACCTCATGGATCTTCAGCGGAATTTGCTCACCGACGATTTTCAGGGTCTGACGTACCCCGCCACCGGTGATGCTGCGGCAGATCGGATACAGGCGGGAGGCGAATGCATGCAGTTCGTCCCCGGTACTCAGCGGCCCGCTCATGGCAACAGCGACACTCAGGCATCCCTCCCGGTCGTTACCGCGATCCCCTTGCGATGCCGAAGTTCGGTTTCGAAACGGGCACGATCGAAATCCGGATAGCCGGCATCGCGCTCGGCGATGATGGGCTGCCCCAGTGGCCATGGGATTCCGAACATCGGATCATTCCAGCGTACGCCGCCAGCCAGGTCCGGCGCATGGACATCCGTCATCTGGTAAAGCACCTCGGTGTGATCCGTGAGCGTCTGGAATCCATGGGCGACCCCGGCCGGAATGAATACCGCAGCGCGATTGTCCTGATCCAGCAACAAGCCCTGATGCTGCAGATATGTTGCCGAATCCGGCCGCAGATCTATCAGCACATCGAACAGCTTGCCGCGCAGGCATCGCACCAGCTTGCCCTCGTGGGAAGGCGGCCATTGAAAGTGCATGCCACGCACGGTGCCTAGTTTCGCATTATAGGAAATGCTGGCCTGCAGGGCTTCGGTCGGCAGCCCGGCGCGAGCAAACTCCGCCGTGCAGAAAGTGCGCGCGAAGAATCCGCGATGATCGGTATGGGGCTCGATGCGAACCCGCATCGCACCGGCAATCGTGAGCGGCTCGAACTGCATTTCAGCGCCAGAAGAAATCGCCGTCGATCTGCTGCGTCGCCTGCAGGTACTTCAATTGTTTGAGGCGCGTGAATGCACGAAACTGATAAGTGTCGCTCGACATCTGGATGCGTTCGAACACTTCCCGCAACTGCCGGGCTCCGTCCCTGGCCGTGAAGCGGCAACTGAAACCCGGCAGCTCGGCATGAATCCGGTCGAAATTGACGCGATAGCTGCGATTGTCACCGCTGGGTGGACCCGCCGTGACCTCGCACCCCGGAAACTCTGCGGCGACGATCTGGGCAATCTCGCGGATCCGATAATTGTCCGCGTTCTGACCGACGTTGAAAATCTTTCCCCGCACGGCCTCCTCCGGCGCAATCAGAGAGCGATAGATTGCCTCGCAGATATCCTGCACATGCACCACCGGACGCCAGGGGCTACCGTCGCTGATCATCGCAATTCTCTTCGTCGTCCAGGCCAATGCCGACAAATCGTTGATCACGACGTCGAAGCGCATGCGTGGTGAAGGACCATAGGCGGTGGCATTGCGTAGAAATACCGGAGAGAAGTCCGTATCCGCCATCCGGCCCACGTCACGTTCGACGAGCACCTTGCACTCCGCATAGGCGGTCTGCGGATTGACTTGGGCGGTCTCGTCGAGAAAATCACCCGTTCCTGCGCCGTACACGCTGCAGGATGAGGTATAGACGAAGCGCCGGATGCCGACCGCCCGAGCCTTGCGGGCCAGCGATACCGATCCCGCATGGTTGATGGCATGGGTCACCTGCGGATTGTTCTGGCCCAGCGGATCATTCGACAGCTCGGCAAGATGAGCAACGGCATCGCAGCCCTGCAGGTCTTGTTCAGTGATGTGGCGCAGATCCTTGTTGAGCGTCAAAGGAGTGCTGGCCAAGCGCCTATCATCGCTGTACAGCCAGCCATCGCGGTAGTACCCGGCGTCCAGACCCAGAACCGTCATCCCCCGCTCCATGAGATAGGGAGCAAGGATGGCCCCGATATAGCCATTGACACCGGTTACGAAGACCTTCATCGATATTCCCCTATACCCAGCCTCGAGATGTAAAAATTATACGCGGCCGCCGTAACCAAATATTGACGCGCACCTCGTTTGAGCATGCTCGCTGCCGTCCCAGCCATATCCGATCCTTGAGGAACCTAGCTATCCCATCTTGCTTATTGTGCCCGAGCTGCAGATCACGACTTTTATCCAGGGCTGCTCCGTTACGATTCAACCCATGTTCGCCAGGGCAGTGTGTACACCAGCAGCACCGCATGGGTGACCGCCAGCAGGACCGTTCACGGTACCGTCGATTCCACGATGATGCTTTCTATGAGAATATCCGCCAAAGATATTTTGTTTGACATAATATATGTCCAATATCTGAATACCGGAAAATCTCAGTGTAAGCTGTGTCCGAGAGCTTCAAAGCGGCCGGGAGCCGCCCGTTGGTGGCAAAGCGTAGCCACATCTTCCGATCCGCCTGTTGAGTCACGGTCAGTGGCAACACCTGCAGGTAGAGTTGAACGATTGTCCGCTGCGGCAATGCAATAAATCATACCGCCGGGAGATCATGAGCGGTCCCGAACCGGCTGCACGGCCAAACCGGCCCGTATGATGGGAAATTATCCAAAATCGACGCAATGGTGAGTGATGCCGTCAGTACTAAAGAAGCTTCTTGCACTCCTCGACACGCGCGACCGGACAGCGGCCAGTGTCGTCATGGCCTCACTCGTTCTCGTTGCCCTGTTCGAAGTGGCGGGGATCGCATCCATCATGCCGTTCATGGCCGTGGTAATGAATCCCGAGATCATCCATACGAATCGTTTTCTGGAGTGGACTTTCCAGGAATTGGGGTTTCAGTCTGATCAAATATATCTCATCGCACTCGGACTGCTGGTGCTAGGACTTCTGATATTTGGCAATGTGGTAAAAGCCGCAAGTATGTGGATCACGCTACGTTTTCACAACGGGCTGTACTACAAACTCGCCCGTCATCTACTCGCCCGTTATATGTCACTGCCGTACACCTTCTTTCTCAACCGCAATACAGCCGAACTGAGCAAGAACATTCTAGGCGAGGTTCAAACAGTCATCGGTGGTGTACTCGACCCCATGACCAAGGCGATTTCCAGCCTCCTGGTTTGCACTGCAATCCTCACGCTTCTAATTGTCGTCGATCCATCGGTTGCGCTGGCGATTGCCCTGGTCCTGGGAGGATGCTATGTCTCAGTCTATAAACTAGTGCGTCGTAAGCTTCAGTCCATCGGTCGGCAACAAGTAGAAGCCAACGCGCAAAAATTCAAATGGGCCAGCGAATCCCTGAGCGGCATCAAGGATCTCAAGGTGCTGGGACGCGAACATACCTTCCTGCAGCGTTTCTCCCTGCATGCTTCAAGGCATGCGCATAACAACATCACGGCGGGGTTGATTTCTTCATTGCCCCGCTTCGTACTCGAGAGCGTGGCATTTGGCGGAATCCTGCTGGTAGTGATCTATCTCGTCGCGCAGGGTAAGGGAATCAGCCAAATGGTGCCCTTGCTTACTTTATACGCTTTCGCGGGCTATCGCCTGATGCCCTCCTTGCAGGAGTTGTTCATCGCCTTCGCAAAATTGCGCTTCAGCGCTGCCGGACTTGACATCGTACATCACGATCTCATGCTCGGCTCACAGCAGCCCGGTGACCTCGCACAGCATCTGCCACCCGTGAACCGGGCACCGCTCCCGTTCAAGGAACGCTTGGAGCTACGCGAAGTTTCGTTCAGCTACGAAGGCACCCTCGAGCCAACTCTGCGGCATCTCAATCTTCGGGTCATGCCCAATACCTCTATAGGCCTTGTCGGACCCACGGGCTGCGGCAAGTCGACTACCGTCGATCTTATCCTGGGGCTGATCTCTCCCAGCGGAGGAGAATTTCTGGTTGACGGAACGCAGATTACGGCTGCGAATATTCGGCAATGGCGGCAGAACGTAGGATATGTGCCACAAACAATCTATATTTCCGATGACACTATTGCGCGAAATATCGCTTTCGGTGTACCGGATGAGGAAATCGATATAGCTAAAGTACGCGAGGCAGCTCGCCTGGCAAAACTTGCCGAGTTTGTCGAGAACGAACTCCCAGACCACTACGACACGGCAATCGGTGAGCGCGGTGTGCGTCTCAGCGGTGGACAACGTCAACGCATAGGGATCGCTCGCGCTCTGTATCGTGATCCGTCCATTCTCATTATGGACGAGGCGACCAGTGCACTGGATGGCGTCACCGAGGAACACATTATGGACGCGGTGCGCTCCTTGTCCGGCAAGAAGACGATCATCCTGATTGCTCACCGCCTCACGACCGTAAGGGATTGTGACGTCATCTACCTACTGGAACACGGCTCCATCGCCTCTCAGGGTACCTTCGATGAGCTTATGCGCGATTCCTCCTGGTTTCGAGTATCGGCTGGAGGTTGATCGGGCTGTGCGTGGAAGATCAAGACCTCACCCGATACATTAGGATGCATCCATCGATGCGCCGTCTCCGTGGAACGCTGCTGCACTATCGAAAGGGGCTTCGTCATGCGCAAATCCATGCTGACCACTGCACAGCTTCTATGCCTGCTTGGCTTGATGGCCATTTTACAGGCATGCAGTTCCGGGGGCAGCACGACAGCTGCAACCAGCGCTCCGCTCCCTTCGGATGATCCGCCACCGATACGCAGCTTGAGCATCGCCCCCCTCGACGGGAAGCTTGAGATCAGCGAAACGCTGCAAATGTCCGCCCGCCTCCTCTATCCGGACGGAACCAGCGAGGATGCAACGACGAGGGTGACATGGCAGTCCTCGGATGACCACATTGGATCGTTCGATACCACGACGTCGAACGGACGATTAAGCGCCAAGGCGCCCGGCTCGATCCAGATCACGGCGTCCCTCGATGACCTGTCCGCGCAAGCCATTGTGACCGTGCTCTTGTCGCCCGGGACGACACGGGGACCTTTACGGGTCAGTAGCGTGAATCCCCGCTATTTTGAAACCGACCAGGGAGTTTCTATTCTTCTCGCCGGTTCGCATACCTGGGCCAGCTTGCAAGACAATGGAACGACCAGCACCCCACCCCCCTTCGATTACACAACCTATCTACGTTTTCTGAGTGATCATGGCCATAACTTCTTTCGGCTTTGGGCCTGGGAGCAATCACGATGGGTCGTGACGGCAACGAATGACCAGAACTGGCTGGCTCCATCGGCCTTTGAACGGACTGGACCTGGCCTCGCGCTGGATGGCTTGCCGAAATTCGATCTGACGCGCTTCAATCAGGGTTATTTCGATCGCCTGCGTGAACGGGTAGAGCAGGCTCGAGAACAAGGTATCTACGTTGCGGTCATGCTGTTCAATGGCTTCAGCGTCTCCAAGTCGAAACCGTCATCGCCACCCGGCAATCGGAATCCCTGGCATGGGCATCCCTTCAACGCAGCCAATAACGTCAACGGCGTCAACGGCGATCCCGATGGCAATGACAGCGGCGAGGAGACGCATGAGCTGGCTGTGGAGTCGGTAACGACCTATCAGGAAGCCTACGTTCGCAAGATGATCGACACACTAAACGACCTGGACAATGTGTTATACGAGATCAGCAACGAGAGCCATGGCAATTCACAGGATTGGCAATATCACATGATCGAGGTGATTCACTCCTACGAGGCAACCAAGTCAGCGCAGCACCCGGTGGGGATGACGGTGGAATGGCCGGGCGGCGACAATGATGAGCTCTTGGCCAGCCGGGCAGCATGGATATCGCCTCTGGGTGAAATAAAAAATAGGCCGGTGGCCACCGGTGCAAAGGTCATCCTGGCCGATACCGATCATCTTTGCGGGATCTGCGGAGACCCTGGCTGGGTGTGGCGATCCTTTACGGCTGGAGAAAACCCACTGCTGATGGACCCTTATGATCTCTCGAATATCGTGGGTGGACTGCCGAACGTGAATATCGACGATCCGGGGTTGGTCGGTGCGCGCAGGAATCTAGGCTACGCCATCCGCATGTCACAGCGAATGAACCTGGGGCGAGCCTTACCGAGACCTGAGTTGACGAGCACCGGCCATTGCCTCGCCGATATGACCGGGCCAACCCCAACGCTGTTAGCGTACTCGCCAGGAGACGAGGAGATCATCGTGGACCTGGAACAGCTGCCGGAAGATCTTTTGCTCAACGTCGAATGGCTTCGACCGGCTACAGGGGTGAGCATCGGTGCCGGCACTACCACCGGCGGTGCGCAGCGGATGTTCCGGCCGCCGTTCCCTGGCGACGCCGTACTGTTGCTTCATGGTGCCCCGTAAACGCGATCTGTCTCGGCATCCAAACACCCTGAATGAACGAGGCATGGATAGCAAGCCGGGAACCGAAACGCAACTCGCGGCGCGAGCGGATATCCGACTCGCGCCGCCTTTGAATATCACCCCGCTCCTTCTGAAGTCCGACTAAAGACAACTGACTTCTAAGGCAAGGGCTGCGGCGTGCAGTTTCTTACCGAGACGCTGAAGCCGCCCTGCCAATCATCAGACTCGATCAGCACGCCGTCTTCCGGCGCCGTCAAATTGATGACATGGGTATCTCCCGGCCCAAGCCACTTCTCACGCCACACATTGCTGCCGCGCTGCCATTCGACGATCAAGGCCGTACCGGATGTAACCGTAACCTCACAACCGTTGGCCCAGGGTCCCATATACGGATAGAGCAAGGCACCTGAAGAGGAATAAACCGTCCTCAACTGATCGCCGGTTCGCGCATTGTCCGAGTACGCAGACCAGTACGGCCAATTGATCACGGTACCGTTCCAGTCCGGACTGTTGTTGCAGCCGAAAGTCTCGCAACGCCAGGATGCGGCTACCGATTCCATGCTCTCACCGCCAGGCGGTACGGGGGGCATCTGCGGCACATCGATCCGATAGGTAAAGGCGGCAGAACTCTGTACACTCAGTACTTCACCCGAGGCAAGTCCCTGGACGAAGTAGGAACCACCGGCGCTCAACGTCGCCAGCGGGCGGTGGTTGCTATGAGTCGGCAGCCCGGCGTACAGAGTCGCCGACCCGCTGTCCAGCATCACGAAAGTACCGTTGGCCACTCTCGACGGCAGGTAGGCGCCACTGGACAGACTGTAGCCCAACCAGCGATGCAGCGGCTGGGCACTCGACGGCCACACCAGCGCGTGAGCGCTGACGGAAGGTCCGTAAGGGCAAGGGCTACCGACGCACGCCCCGCTCACCGAGGCGGAAGCAAGCGACTCTTCATCCTCATCCTCATCCGGCTCCGGCGGAAGCTGCGGCGTGGGCAAATCGATCTGATAGGTAAAGCCTTCCCCACTGCGCACACTCAGCACTTCACCCGGCGCGAGTCCCTGGACGACGTAAGAGTTGCTACCGCTCAACGTGGCTAGTACGCGGTGGTCAACCGAACCTGAAAATCCTGCAAACAGCATCGCAGTACCACTGTCGACCGAAATCACTGCTCCATTTGCAAGCTCCGATGGTAAAAACATCGCTTCGGATGCCGTATACCCTATCCAATGATCCACAGCCTCGGCGGCAGGCCATACGACAGCATGAACACTCACGGACGCCCCCAGTGGACAAGGACTGCCGGTACAGGTGCCGGTCACCAGCGCTGAAGCGACTCCTGTTCCTGGAGGTTCCGGCAGCGACGGTTCGGACAGGATAATTTGATATGTAAAGTCGGTGTAGCCCTGGACGCTCAATACTTCACCCTGGGCGAGACCTGAAACGGCATAGGAAGCGCCGCTGCCGAGGGTAGCCAAGGTGCGATGGGTAGCAGCGTTCGGCGCCCCTGCGAACAATGCGGCAGTTCCTGTCTGAATCGTAATGGTGGTTCCATTGGCGACGACCGCCGGGAGATAGATTGTCTCCGATGTCACATAGCCCAGCCGATCACTCAACGCCTCAGCCGACGGCCACGCGATCGCATGAGCACTGAGCGACGGCCCCCAAGGGCAGGGACTTCCACTACACGACCAAGTCACGCCTTCCGAGGTACCCTGAATGCCGGTTTGCGCAAAGCTCGAGAAGCTCAGCAGCACCCCTGACAAGAAGGAGGTCAAGATAAAAGGAACATGTCGATGTCGGTTTTTCATACAGTTACTAAAAGCCGATGGTTACTGCCAGAGACCTAAAGCAAGTATCACGCCAATCTCGTTATAGCTAGGTTCCATGGGGTTTTACGGGATCTCTAGGAGGACTCGGCAAATCAGGCTGTCAAGAAAATCGACTACGGGAACATCCTGGCGAAACCAGAGGCAGTGCAACAAATGTGAAGTGAGTATCACTTCCGGAGACCTGACGCCTCGGCGCCTACCCGAACACATCGAAGTGTGTGATACACGATAGCGACAGTACCGCCTCGTTTACTTCACCATTTGATTTCACATCCCCGAACGCCGATCGTTTCTGACGTAATCATGTGGCCAAGCAATATCCAAATATCATCCATGATGGCTCTGCCGTGAACGAAATAGCTTATCTGCAGCCCGTCAAACGTCTTCTCTCGGCGCCGTATTGGGCGCTGCGCGGACGATTGGCCCAGTTTCCCGTGTGGCTTGGCGATGCTACAAAGGCTCTTGTCATACTGATCATCCTGAGGCCAGCGGCAGACTGGCTACCGCGAAACTGGGCCTTCGCGCTGGCCAGGCTGTGTGGGCGACTGCATGCTGCGACGCCATTCTATGGACGCGCCAAATGTCGTGCCGTCAGGCGGACCCTGACGAACGATCCGGCGGAAGCAAAGCGCTTGGCTGCCCGTATTCTATCGCGGCATTTCCTGGACTTCGTAATACTGCGGAGATATCTCAACGGTCGGGAAAATATTAAGGAATGGCCGGTCGTCGAATCCAATACACAGATCGTGGACACACTTAGATGCTCCAATTCGTCATACATCATCGCCCTCGGTCATTTCTCCCGGCATGCATTCATGTCGATGTACGATCGTCGCATTGTTCCCCAGCGGGTCATTTCGATCATAGACCCTCCGGTTCCAAGGTCCCTGAACCCCCAAAAAATATGGCTTCGCGCTCATTTCGGGCAGATGTGGCAATATCTCAAACACGAGCGGCCCGACATGCAGTTCGTGTCTCCTGGAAACAGCAATCTACTCAAGACGCTTATACGCGGCATCAGGGAGCCCGGTAATGCGCTATTTGTATCCGTGGATGCTCCATGGGCGCGTGATCGCTCCGGCAGCATCATACGACCGTTTGCCGGACGGAAAAACGCGAGCTTCGCCACAGGAACGGCAAGGCTATCCAGAATGACGCAATGTCCGATGGTTCTGTGCATTCCGTACCTAGACGATCGCGGTCAAATCCATCTTGACTGGGTCAGATTGATCGAGCCTCCCGATCCGAAGGATGCGGAAGCCGACGTTATCAATACCAACCTTCTACTCGACGATATCGAACGCGCTATCGGATTGTACCCTGATCAGTATGTCATCGATGTTCTCAAAGACAGGAGATGGGATGCCCAGGCACAGCGCTGGGAATAATCAATGAAAATAATGGATGCAACGTGCGAGAGCGGCACTGGAGAAACAGGCCAGGGGATTCGACCTCAAATCGTTCAATCGGCTGTTCTTCGAACCCTTGTGAGCCCACTGATCCCCACATACCGTAACCAGGCTGCATCCTCGTGACGGGCATCACATAGCATCCATTTGCACATGGCATACTGTTGCAATCGAGGTTTGTCCCTCGCTTCCTCGTCCAAGATTTTCCTATGAGTGACATGAGAACTGCTCACGCCGCGCCGGACATGACTCAAACCAGGTACCATACTCCGCCATGTCGGTTTTGCGGGCACGCATTGCATGTGAGTTTCATCGATCTCGGCATGTCGCCGCTTTGCCAGACACACATCACGGCCGAGCAACTCAACCAGATGGAGCCCTTCTATCCCTTGCATGCCTACGTCTGCGAGAAATGTTTCCTGGTGCAGCTCGAAGAGTTCGTCACGCCGGATGATATCTTCACGGAGTATGCGTATTTCTCCTCGTATTCGGACTCCTGGGTAGCGCACGCCAAGCGTTATTGTGAAGCGATGCAACAGCGCTTCTCCCTCGGGCCGACGAACCTGGCCGTCGAGATCGCCAGCAACGACGGGTACCTGTTACAGCACTTCGTTGCCATGGGCATCCGGACTCTTGGTGTGGAACCCGCCGCGAACATCGCCGAGGCAGCCAGAACGAAAGGTATACCGACGGTGAACCGCTTCTTCGGCCGCGACAGTGCCGCTGAGCTGCGCGCGGAACATGGTCCCGCCAATCTGCTACTCGGGAACAACGTACTGGCCCACGTTCCCGATCTCAATGATTTCGTGGCCGGCATGAAGGTCATGCTCGCCGACGATGGCGTCATCACCATGGAATTCCCCCACCTGCAACAGCTCATGGACCAGAATCAATTCGACACGATCTACCACGAGCATTTCAGCTACTTCTCGTTTACGACGGTGGAACGGGTCTTCGCGGCACATGACCTGGTGCTGTTCGACGTCGAAGAGCTACCCACCCACGGCGGCTCGCTACGTATCTACGGACGACATACCGCGGATACTTCGAAACCGGTCGGTACACGTGTGACAGCGTTGCGACAGCGGGAGGCCACGGCGGGTTTCACCACGCTGGCGAAATATACTGGGTTCAGCGAGCAGGTCAGGGAGACCAAGCGGCGCATCCTCGAATTTCTGATCGAAGCGAAGCGCGCTGGAAAATCCATCGCCGGCTACGGCGCTCCCGGCAAGGGCAATACGCTGCTCAACTATTGCGGAATACGCACCGACTTTCTGGACTTCACCGTCGACCGGAATCCTTACAAGCAAGGCAAGTTCACCCCCGGAACCCGGATTCCCATCCTGTCACCGGATGCCATCAAAGAGCGACGGCCTGATTATCTCTTCGTACTGCCTTGGAACCTGATCGACGAAATAGCCGCGCAGTGCGAGTACATTCGCGAGTGGGGCGGCCGGCTCGTGGCGCCGATTCCTACCGTACACGTGCTTTAACGAAATTGATGATTCCGGAATCATCTGGATCTGCATCGCAGCCGATGGACGTCTACGACCCCGCCTTGCCGCGCCGCCGAATCGTCCTCCTGACAGCCGCTGCCACTTGGAGCGGCGTCGAGGTACATACCTTGGGCCTGGCACGGGCGCTGCGAAAGCATGGCCACGATGTCGTAATCGTCGAACTGGGTCGTGATATCTATTCCGCCTCCTCGGGTCCCGAGTCCAGCAAGATCGTACGGGTCGATATTGGTAACGAGCCCATCAACGCCCTGTCATCCTCGTCATTTTTGACATGGGTAAAGCTATTTCGCAGGATCGACTGTGATATAGCCATCTCGATCAAGGGAACATTCAAGTTCGGCAGTCTCTCCATGGAGGCTGCTGCGCTCTGGTGCTTCAAGAAATTCATGGTCATCGAACACATGCAGGCCCCGCTCGGCAAGCGAACCCATACGAGATATCTCGGTGGCTTGATTCCTAGTGTCGGCCTATGGTGGTATCGCGGAAGATTAGCAGGATACTTGCGATCGATTGCTCCGCAAAAAATCATCTGTGTAAGTCACGCGGCAGCACTCACCTTGCGTGAGGACTACAGATATCCGCCAGCAAAGCTCGTTACCGCACATAACGGGGTTGACACCGACGTGTTCCTACCCGACGCCGCCGCACGGACACGAAGTCGGCAGAAGTGGAATATCCCTGACGATGCCTTCGTCTTCGGCTCCGTTGGACGCCTCAGTCCGATGAAAAACCACGTGCAACTCGTGCGCGCATTCCATCGCTTATGCACTGACGGTATTCCGCGGGATCTGCGGCTTGTCATTGTTGGTGAAGGTCCGGAAAGAGATTCGATCGAAATGATGATCCGTTCACTCCGCCTCGAGGATAAGGTTACGCTTGGTGGATTCTCCGCCAGCCCTGAGGCCATCGTTCCCGCGTTCGATGTATTTTGCCTCTCAAGTCTTCCCGGAGAGTCATTGCCACTGTCCCTGCTCGAAGCCATGTCGTGCCGGATTCCAGCCATCGCATCTACCGTAGGCGGCATCCCGGAAGTGCTAAGCAATGAAAGTCTCGGCTGGCTGATTCCACCCGGCGATGACAATGCATTACTGAATGCCATGCGCAAGGCTGCCATACACCCCCCTGTGTTGCTCGAGCAGATGGGTACAAATGCTCGCCAGGAAGTCCAGAACCGCTTTCGGGCCTCTGAAAAATGGGCAGAGCTGGTCGAGATCATCTGTCGATAGGCAGGAACTCACGTGTCATTCCGCCCGCGACGATATCAAGTCTTGTCACTGCCGCACTATTTCAGTGAGCTCTACTAATGAAGGCGGTCCTCATCACGCCCTATGGCGGGGCTAACCTGGGGGATGCCGCCATACAGGAGGCGGTGATCTACAATCTCCGTGCACGAATGGATGGAGTCGGCATCCGGATGGCGACGCTCGCGCCGGAACGCACCGAGGCTCTGCACGGAATACCTTCATTCCCCTTGACGGCACTGGAGATTCCCCACTATTCCGAGGGCATCCGGGCGCGGCTACTGCCGCAGCGGCCATCCCACGCGAATGCTGACCCCACGAAAGCCGACCAATCTTCGTGGCGTTCCCAGGCAAAAGCTCTGCTGCGCAAGATGCCATGGATCTTCCATGTGCTTCGCTCGGGCAAGCAGATCCTTCGGACGTGCATTGGATTTCCCGGCCTTTTATTCCGCGAGATGCGGCATCTGATCGCGGCGCAGCATTTCGCGCGTGGCGCCGACTATTTCATCGTGTCCGGGGGCGGCCAGATCGACGACTACTGGGGCGGACCATGGGGCCATCCGTATACCTTGATGAAATGGAGCTTCCTTGCACGCCTGACCGGAGCACGCCTCGTGTTCCTGAGCATCGGCGTATGCTCGCTGCAATCGGCGCTGAGCAGGCAATTCGTGAAGTCCGCCCTGCGACGTGCCGCCTATCGTTCGTACCGCGACGAGATTTCCAAAAGGCTACTGTCGCACCTTGCTTTCACGCTCAACGATCCCGTCTGCCCTGATCTCGCCTTCTCGTTTCCCCCTGCTCGCGCGCGGGTTCAGGCTCCGCCGCGCAAGGAACGGGTCGTTGGCATCAGCCCCATCGCCTATCTCAGGTCGAACTGGCCCAAGCAGGACGGTTCTACGTACGACGCATACATGCGGGCGCTGACGGCATTCGCCATCGGCCTCATCCGGCGAGGGTATGCTGTCGTGCTGTTTTCCAGTGACGGCGCTGACTGGCACCCGGTCCACGAAATGCATGCCGCCCTGTTGGCCATGCCAGAGGTAAATCACGACAATCTCCGTTCGGTGCTCCCGACAACCGTGGATGAACTGTTCGCGGTCCTGGCACAAGTCGACGTCGTGGTCGCCAGCCGGCTTCATGGCATCTTGCTGGCACATCTTGCGCACAAGCCCGTAGTAGCCATCTCGTACGATCGAAAAGTCGACACTCATATGGCTTACATGGAACAGACATCGTACCGCCTCGACATCCACTCGGTGGACGCGGCAGCCATCGACAGAACCTTTCAGGATTTTCTCGGACAAACAAAAGAAAACAGCCGCTCCGTGTCGGCATCATCCGCACGCCTGTCCGAGTTGGTTGCATCTCAGTACGATACGCTTATCCAGGCGTAGTACATGAGCACTTCAATCCCTCTGGTCAGCGTGGTGACCCCGTTTTACAACACCGACGCGTATCTCGCCGACTGCATCAAGAGCGTGATCGTGCAATCGTACGGGAACTGGGAGTATATTCTCGTCAACAATAAGAGTACCGATCGATCTGCGGACATTGCCCGTGAATACGCCCGGACCGATAGTCGTATTCGTGTCGTCGAGACACCTGAATTTTTGTCCCAGGTTCAGAACTATAATTTTGCCCTGCAACAGATCTCTTCGAGAAGCGCTTACTGCAAGATTGTCCAGGCCGACGACTGGATATTCCCTGAATGCATCTCGCGTATGGTCGAAGTCGGTGAAACTCATCCGTCGACGGGAGTGATCAGCGCCTATCGGTTGTGCGGCACGCAGGTCAGAAATGTCGGCCTGGATTGCAGGACGGATTTCTTCATGGGCCGGCGCGCAGGCAGGGCTCAATTGCTGCACGGGGGTAATTATTTCGGCTCTCCCAGTTCTGTCATGTTCCGCGCGGAAATTGTCAGAAAAATGCAGCCCTTCTACAGGGAGAACATTCCCTGTGAGGACACAGCTGCCTGCCTCGATGTGCTGAAGAACCACGATCTCGGTTTCATTCACCAGATCGGCTCCTTCGAACGTGAGGACAATCCATCCATATCGGCTCGCCTGCGCTTGGTGGACCCGGACTGGCTTTTGTCACGGTTCATCCTGATCCTCGACTATGGCAGGGATTTCCTGACCGAGGCCGAATTCAGCGAAACATTCGCCGGCATCCGACACGACTATTTTCGTTTTCTAGCCAGAAATACCTGGCTCTTCAGAGAATCCGCCTTCTGGACCTATCATCTGGAAGGGATGCGTTCCAGCGGTTACGTCTTTCGATATCGTTCCATGATCAAGCCGCTGCTCATGGAATTTGGAAATATGCTCGGCAATCCGAAAAACTCCATTGCGAGCCTGTTGGCACGAATACGTCATCGGGCCGGAACCTGAGCTTTTCTGGAACGAAATATCTCTCTGGAACTCAAATCAGATTCAAAATGACCGGTACACCGGAAATTTCCTTCGCCAGCCTGCCGCTCGTCAGCGTCATCATTCCCACATTCAATCGGGCATCTCTGCTGCAATCCGCCATCGAATCCGTACTCGATCAGGATGGCGTCAATGCCGAAATCGTCGTAGTTGATGATGGATCAACGGACAGTACCCCGGAAATAGTGCGTCCTTATGTCGACAGAAAACAGATCATTTATCTACGGCGTACGGAATCGAAGGGACCTGCGGCGGCGCGTAATCTGGGTATCAATGCCAGCCGCGGAGATTACATCAGTTTCCTGGATTCAGACGACACCTTGAGCAGCGACAGCCTGTACCTCAGGTTGTCAGCACTGCAACACCGGCCGGAGATCGGCCTGCTGTTCAGCGACTACGACGAAGCCCGCCTGGAGAATGAGGGTCGCGTCGTTTTCCGCCGGAATGCCTTGTCGGCTCGCGAGCAGTTGCAACTGGAAGCCCGCAGTCACGTGGAGGAAGTCGATGGACGCCTGCATCTCTTCTCCTCGACAATATTCCACGATCTGCTCGTGCTTCGCAGGCTCGTATGGACGGGCACGGTCATGATTCCAAGGCATGCCTTGCAAGCAGTAGGATCTTTCAACGAGACCCATCGGATCGCGGAAGATATCGATCTGTGGTTTCGCATCGCGCGCCGGTACAAACTCGCTTATCTGGATAAGTCCACAGCCACATATCTTCTGCATGGAGATGGCATCACCAATAATTTCGGCCTGTACTACAGTTCGACGGTTTCCGTCCTGTCGAATTTCCTGGCGAGCGCGGAAATACCGCGGACATACAAGGATAAGATCAAGAAGAAAATAGCCGCCTATTGCTACACTCTGGGCGCTCATTATCTTGCTCAAGCCGATTACGCCCAGGCTCGCCGCTATTATCGCAAAGCGTTGCGGCACGACCGGGGCAAACTCGGTCATTATGGGTTCACGCTCTTTACACTCTTGCCTGCTCCCGTCATCGATACGGTACGATCCTTGCGCCGCTCAGCAAGGAAGCGGCTGGGAACCGCCGGGAACTCCACTTGAAATCATGAATGCGCCCTGGTCGATTGAAATCGACGCACCCTCTTCGCCACGGTAGATCAGGTATCGCACGGCCACCCGGTTTTTTTTCGCCGGCATATGAGCAACCTCGACGAGGTAAGCCGTGGTCTATGGCTTCACTGCACTCAGGACGCTTTTTACCAGCTCTTTGGCCACCCGCAAGTCAGGTGGATGCCCAAACTTCAGAGCAGTCCAGATATGGCGCAATGCCCGTCCGGGAGCGTTGGGATGATCGAATTCGGCAAAGGCCATGTGAAAATTGGCAATCTGGCGTTCCAGCAGGCGGCGATTCTCCGAACTCGCCTCGTCCACAAGCAACTTCTCGCGGCTGGCGATCTTGTACTGCAGTATGTGTCCGGTACGCCGGGACATGTTGGATTCATGCATGCGGCGCAAAAAACCGGTCGCTGCGATGATCCCCAGGCCGCCATCACGGGCCAAGCGGTAGATCAAATCCAGGTCTTCACTCGCGCGTAGATTCTCGTCGAAGGGCTGCACCCGCTCGAAGACGGATCGACGCATCATGGGAGATCCGGCGATGGCATAGTTCTCGGTAATGAGAATCCGGGTCGCAGTATATGCATCGAGCAGGAACTCCTCCCCACCGTATCGCGCCGCCTCTCGACGCAACTGGTCGCAGGATGCAAAGTGGGTCTGCGACGCCTCGCCATGCTCATCGAAGTTGCGATAGTCCATCAAGACCGTATCACAGCCGGGGTTACGGCGTAGAAAATCGACCTGGCGCTGCAACTTGTCCGGCACCATGAGATCGTCTGCGTCGAAAAACGTTACAAACTCTCCCTGAGCCAGGCGCAACCCGTGATTTCGCGGCGAGGAGCAACCACCGCTGTTGGGCTGCCACAGCAAGGTAACCTTGGGTGCGTATGCTCGAACGACCTCAGCGGTGTTGTCGGTCGAGCCGTCGTCGACGACAAGTACCTCGGTCGCATCGTATGACTGTCGGAAGATGCTTTGGAGCGTCTCGCCGATCAGGCCCGCAGCGTTGTATGCTGGAATGATGACGGAAACGAGGCCAAGCCTGCTCACATCACCGCATACCGGCGCCACGGAATCCAATTCGCTGCGAGATTCTCCCTCCATACCTCCTCCAGACATGATGAACATACACTCGCAGTTTTTCGCGACGTGCGGCGATACGCCATGATATCGCCGCCGATACTCGCTGGTGTGACGCAACTCTGAAAAGGTAATACTAGCTTCAGTGTATATTGCGCTCAGCTGTCATCGCCGAAGTCAAAGTAACCCGCTTGGGCGAGGAAGACGACATTGATGATCATACGCAGCGCCGCATAAGCAAAGTCTGGCCAAGCGGTCCATTTCCAGCAGGCAGATTCTCGCCCGGACACCAGCAAGGAATATCTGACCACATGTGTGGAATCTGTGGCTTTCTAGGGGTTGGCGCAGGCTTCAATGAGGAGATGCTGCACCGGATGAATGCCCGCATCGTCCGTCGCGGCCCGGATGGCGCCGGCCACTATTTTGACAGCCGAGTCGGCCTGGCCATGCGCCGCCTGGCAATCATCGACCTCGGCGGCGGCCAGCAACCCATATTCAACGAGGATAAATCAGCCTGCGTCGTATTTAATGGCGAAATTTACAATTACCGGGAAGTTCGACGTCAACTTCAGGCAAAGGGACACCGTTTCAGCACGGACAGCGACACCGAAGTCATCGTGCACCTCTACGATGAATACGGCGCGGACCTGCCTAGGTATCTGGAAGGCATGTTTGCGTTCGCGCTCTGGGACCTGCGCAGGCAAACCTTGCTCCTGGCACGCGACCGGTTGGGAATCAAGCCCCTTTACATCGCCCGGCTTCCCCAGGGAGTACTGTTCGGATCGGAAATGAAATCGCTGCTGGAAACCGGATTGGTTCCCAATGACATTGATCTGCAGGCGGTCGATGAGTACCTCACCTACACCAATATCCCCTGCCCTCGCACCATCTACCGGGCCATCACGCAGCTTGAACCTGGCACCACCCTGACCGTCCAAACCGACGGCACCGCAACAGCAACACAGTACTGGTCAGTACCCGAGGTCTCCGAGGAATCCCGCTCAGAAGCCGAATGGATCCTCGCCTGTGAGACAAATCTACGTGCAGCAGTCGAGAGCCACCTGGTGAGCGATGTCCCGGTCGGAGCATTTCTGTCCGGCGGCGTGGACAGCGGCCTACTGGTCGCTCTCATGGCCGATATCCTGGGCCGGCCGGTGGAGACCTTCACCGTAGGCTTCCAGGGAGCCGGTTCTGCCTTTATCGACGAGCGCACGTACGCTCGGGCACTGGTGGAGCGCTACGGACTCAGCCATCACGAAATCGATACCACGCCCAACTTCGAAGAGATCGTCTGGGACATCGTCGAAGCTTTCGACCAGCCCTTTGCAGACGACTCGGTCATCCCATCCTACTATGTATCCAAAGCAGCCTCCCAGCACGTCAAGGTGGCCATGACAGGCCTGGGCGGAGACGAACTGTTCGGTGGCTACCGCCGGCATCTTGGACTGCAACTCGGAGAGTACTATGCCCGGATACCATCCTTGTTACGTCGAGGCCTCATCGAACCGCTCATCCGCCAGCTACCGGATTCGCGAAACTCCAGTGACACTATCGATCATTTGAAGCGCTTCATCCGTTCGGCCGGTCAGCCTGCCGAGCTTCGCTATCAGGACTCGATGGCAACGCTGGCCTGGGAGCAGCGCCGCAAGCTATTCACGCCCGATGTCACGAGTGCTATCGATTCCCGCATGACTTCCAATATCATCACCTCAGCATTTGGAAGCAATGCCGACGGTAGCGTCCTGGAACGGGCGCTTCGAACAGACCTGCGCACCTACCTGCTAGACGATATATTGACGCTGACCGACAGGCTCAGCATGTGGCACTCCCTCGAGCTTCGAGTACCTTTCCTGGACCATCGGTTTGTCGAGCTCGCCGGACGAATCCCGGCGAACCTGAAGATACGCGGCTCAATACAGAAATATCTTCTCAAGAAGATTGCGGAACGGTGGCTACCCCGTGACATGATCTACCATAAAAAACAAGGCTTCGAGGCACCGATGGGGCGTTGGCTACGGGGACCGCTGCTGCCTTTCTTCGATTCCATAGTGAACGCCTCCACTTTGGCAAACATAGGGCTATTCAATACCGAAGAAATACTGCGGCTGCGCAATGAGCATATCGCCGGACGACAGAAAAACAATAAAGTGCTGTTTTCCGTTCTGATGTTCTGCCTCTGGCACCAGCGTGCCAACCATCCGACTCCTGTCACCGCTTAGCCAGATCATGTCGAATGTTCTGTTCCTGACCTGGATTCAACATCGTCGCACGCGACATCTGTGCGAACGCCTTGATATTCCTCTGGTAGAACTAGTCTCTAAACGTAGAGGCATATTTCGCTACATAGAACTTACAATAAGAACACTTCAATCCTTGAAGACACGACGGCCACGCGTACTTATTGTTCAGAGCCCATCCGTAGTTTTATCTCTGTTATGCTTACTACTACGATCAGCTTTTCGTTATCGACTGATCATTGACGCGCATAACGAGGCTGTTGAGCCTTACCTGCATTCTTCGATTTTGATGCGATTTATTACCCGTCTGATTCTCAACAAATCCGATACTGTTATCGTTACGAATAAACAGTTAGCGAACCGCGTCGCCCAACAAGGTGGGCATCCCATCATCCTACCTGACGGTATACCAACCCCCCCTCCAGTAACAAAGATTAAGCTGAACGGCAGGTTCAATATTGTTTTGATCTCCACCTTTGCAGGTGACGAACCTTTCAATATCGTCGTAGATGCAATGCATCTAGCAGAACCAGAAATCCAGCTCTACGTCACCGGCAATCCAGAGAAACTAACCGAAAAAATACGTAACTCTCTTCCAGAAAATATAACTCTCACCGGCTTTCTTAGTGAAAATAATTACTGGTCAATCCTCGCATCTGCTAACGCAATCATGGATTTGACAACGATGGATAATTGTTTGGTCTGCGGCGCCTACGAAGCTATTGCGCTAGAACAACCACTATTACTCTCAAAAAACGCTGCGAGCATGGAGCTTTTCTCCGATTTCGCCGTGTTTACAACAAACACAACTCAAGGACTAATTTCGGCAATTAACCAGCTTCGACTTCGCCACCAAGACATCCGCACTGCCTTTCCAATTGCACGGCAACTTTTTGAAAAAAAATGGAACGCTCATGCGGAGGAGTTACTACGTTTAACTCGGCCGAGCGATTTTTAATGATACTTCTATTGTCGCCCACCGAGTAACGCATCGTATGCGCGATATAAACAACTTCTAACCTTCCCATCAACGTGCTGAACTGATCGAAGCTCAATACTTGCCTGGCTCAGGCGCTGCTTATAGTCAGCCTTCTTACCCTCGCCTGCCAAGAAGTCATATATTTTGACGCCATCATGCGCAGCATCCTCAATCGAAAATCCCAAGTGAAGCAATCCTAGAGAGAGTTTATTATCGAAAGTCTGATCAAATCCCATTTGCAAATTGTATTGTCGTTTTTCAATCCTGACGTCATATAAAATTGAGATCGGTCGCCCCCCTACTAGCAGCCGTGACATCCTTAATATTCCACGCTTCATAGCTGCTAAGATAAAATTAGAATGAAACTCCAACCTCTCACCGCTAAAGGCGGGACTTCCCCATCGGGTGGCATGCAATAAATTTAGCTCATGCAACGCATGTAGCGCTTCCTCTCTCGTGTTGATAAACAAGAATTCCACCCTTCCATGTCTTTCTAATCTGCGCCTCAAATTAAGAAGCGATCGCCGTGCAGAGGCGCTTATGTTCGATAAATAAACCGAGAATCCTCCATCGATATCGGCCTGATAACTAATTGATGCGTCTACGGATCGAGTATAACTAGCGCAGCCAAATCGATGCTCCAATGCCTCCACCCACATATTTGGGGCACGGGTGGAGACAATTATTATTTCAGGATGCGCATACAGTTCCTTGATGTATTTTATACAAGCTTTTTGAACACCAAGGTAAGCGTCCTTCGTAGCAACAATATCCAGATATTCGCTAAGTTGCACATCGGGATTCCGCCAACTCATTCCTACAAGCTGAACAGTAGTCGTTGGAAAAAATACTTTTCTCGACTCACTCCGACAATAAAATGGCGCGATACCGACCAGCATATCTTTACAATATATCGCCAGAACGCATAACTTCGCCTCGAGCTTCGATCCAAAAATACGCCACCATAACGTTGTCCACATCCAAGAATTAAATAGTGGATCAGCATTAGATGCAGACATGATGCGATGGTATTCTTTATCGGATGCAAGCCAGTCGACCTCGCTCCACCGCTCGACCCTGTAATCAATATCAGTCATCCAAGATCTCGACGCCAATGATTCGCACCAGATACGTATTCGCCATTGGTTTTTCGGCGCTTCAATTTGACAAATACAAGTCGCGATAGAGGTTGATATACGCGTCTCCCATCGATTTCGATGAGAATCGTTCGGACAATTCTGCTTTTGCCGTTGCAGCCAACGATAGTCGAAACTTATCGTCGTTATATAGGCGAAGTATTGCTGAACGAATTGATAACGGGTTGGCCGGCGGGATCAATAGAGCCGTCCTTTCGTGCTGAAGAACTTCAGCTAATCCGCCTACGTTGCTAGCGCAAACTGGAGTGCCGGCACACACCGCCTCTAGCAGGGTATATGGCAATCCCTCATGCTGCGAAGGTATGAGGAGAAGGTCTGCGTGTGCCGCAAATCTTGCTCCATCTGATCTGAACCCGTGGAAGACAATCGATGCTTCCCGCGGGCCGCGTTTAGCCAAAGTAGTAAGTGTATAGTACAAGGGACCGTCGCCAACAATATGCAACTTGATCTTATCTGGAACGTCCAGATCTTGCATGGCATCAATCGCATATTGCACACCCTTCACATTCTCTAACCGCCCGAGCACCACTAAATTGAAATACTCCTTTGAGAACTCTTCAGGGCGTATAAGATTAGAAATTCGTGAAGAATCTATACCATTATGAATGATCCTAGAGGCCATGCCTTCGTGTTCGGTCAAACAGGATAGCCGTAGTTCCTCGGTTACATAGACAACGGTAGCTTCGACTCGTCGAGAAAGACTGTTCTCGAGTTTTCTATAAACATTGCTAGTCAGCCGCTGTAGCACACTCCCCCTTCCAACTTCAACTCGACCATGCTCGGTCTTTACAAGCGTGAATCCTTTACGAGGGCGTGCCAACGCCGCCAGAATGGTCGCCTTGTAACCATGCGTATGAACAACATTATAGGTTTGTAGAACAGACCGCAGATCGAACAAGGCTTGAAAATCGAAGCGCCTGCCATTTCCGGTTATGTATGGGTCCGCACCCAGCGCTCGTGCTTGTGTAGCCAACTCTCGATCATGCAACAAGATTAGTTTACATGTGATCGATTGATTTTGTAGATGATCGAGTAGGCTAAGAATCTGGCGTTCAGCGCCTCCAAAAAATTCGCCTGGTGCTACAATAGCTAGCTTGAGATTCATTTATTGGATCCTCTTCGCCGTTAACGCATCATCACCGTGTTGCCAATTAGCGACAGCGAAAACAACAGAACAACTGTGGACCCGAATAATTGACATGAGGCTGGTGGTGAATCTGCCTGTCGCATCAAAGATACTATTGCGCGCCCAAAAGTAGCCTTCCATACTCCGTTTCGCTCGAAGGGCAAAGCTGCTGTAAGGCGGTGACGCAAAGCTTCCGGTCAACCGGCCAGCTCACAATTGAGATCTAAGTTGTGGGGTTATTAGAGGGAATGGGTCATGGATCACAGATTTTATTCATGCTTTCTGCTTGAGTGCATACCATTGGTTGGACTGCGTCTTTCAATACCCTTCCCGATTTTATCGTGCGCATCGACACCAAGACCACTTTGAGCCAACTGGCTTAGTAGTTTGGTATTGATAACAGCCACAATTTGAACTGATAGCAAGTTCTGAGAAGTACTCATGACAAAATTTTCCTTATCCACAGGCATGGCTTCGGTCATATGCACCATTAGCTCGATCGTCCTTGTACCCACCACCCAAGCCGCGCCTACAATCACCACTGTCTCTGGAACCGCAGCTCACGGTGAATTGATCACTGTAAGTGGTTCGGGATTTGGCACCCGTGGCGCATATAACAATAGTGGCATATCATGGAAATCGGGTAAATTTCTCAATTTTCGGTTCAAGGATTTCGAAGATCGTCAACTCAATTCGGACGGCTTCTATGCGCAACGAGGCGGCAGTTCCTGGTCAGCAAATTCATCGGAGCTATCCGTCCAGTCTGGGGGCCCAACCAACTCAGGCGGTTATCTCCGCCGTGCCTTTTCTTCATCGGAGAGTGGGGGCGTCTCAACAGACGTATCTGGCGCGGGAAATCAGCTATATACGACCTTCAAGTTTATGATGCCATCCAACACGCAGTCTGGAAAATTTTTTCGATTTTACGCTAATTCACCTCAGAACAATATTTACCTCTCCGCTGGATGCGGAACCTCGTACCAGGTTCGCGGCTATTCAGAATGCACCGCCGGAACATGCAGCCCAACGACAGAATGGGGATCCGGCCCTTCACTTCAGGCTGGCAAATGGCACCGGATCGAAGTTTGGGCTGACGCTAGCTCCAACACGTTCTCAGTATCTGTAGACGGTACTCAGGCTTGGAGCAAGAACAACTGGCTAGCATCCACTCTTGGCCTGAATTCACATACCATAGATTATCCAAACATGATCGATAGCGCAGAACGAGGCTGCGGCACCGCTGGTTCTTACAACATCGATGATATTTTTATCGACTTCACGCGGGCTCGCATAGAGATAGGCGACGCAGCCACATGGTCGGCGGTTCGTCAAAAGGAAGTCCAGCTGCCTATTTCTTGGGCAAATGGATCCGTTCAGTTCCGCGTAAATACCGGTGAGTTTTCCTCCGGAAAGCAGGCATACTTATACGTGATCGACTCCAGCGGTAACGTCAACAGTCAGGGATATCCGATAACGATCGGCACCACCAGCAAAGCTTTGGCCTCGCCGACTCCTCCGACTAACGTATCTGTTCAATAGTTATTCTGCTTTGTTCACTATATAACAAGGCCCAGGTAGTCATACTTGGGCCTTGTTGTTTTACGAAATCTCTCCTACTCCCTGAGGCACTACTATACGCTGTCCCTAATGAACGATTTTAGAATTTCATACTCCGGCGTCAACTCTACCTGCTCTACATAAACATCATACACTGCAAAAGGTGCACTTTTAATGAGCGCAATATTCTTGGTGTAGGGTTCCCTATTATCTATAGCTAGTCCGCGGAGCTTTTCATTTAGGATGCGCCATGCATTCCGATATCCGGTATTGAGCAAGGCCCATTCCCTTGGCTTAAAAGTATGTGCCTCATCACGTATTCTGCACAGTGCGCTCGGAAGCTCATTATCACTCGCAAGTATTCCCGTCTCTGCCGTGATATGACTTTTGTTAAACCCCCGATTCTCGCGAGAAATAACAACTGGAACCCCCGAGAAAAGACATTCGTATACGCCTCGATTCGCCCCTTCTCTCCGCGTTAGCATTACACCTGCACGAGAACGACGAATTATTCTCGCCACCTCTTCTCTCGGAATACACTCGTGAAACGCAACATTGGTAAGTCCATAGGAACGAGCTAAATCTTCAATATGCGATTGATTCCGGCCTTCCCAGGGATACCCAATCAAGGCTATCGGAGCATCTGCAAGTCCTGCCTCTGCTAAGGCGGAAAAGAAGATTGAATGCCGCTTAACCGGCGACCAACTAGCAACCATTACGAAATCGAACTCCTTGTGCTCCGCTTGAGCCGAAAATACGTAAGGATCAATCCAGTCTCCCGCACCGATCCGAAGCGGGTGCAAATGGCCATTCAGAGACCTGACATACTCAAAATCGAGTTCATCCTGAGCGAGGATAACAACATCGAGGCCGGGATGAATCAGAAGAAGGAATGCATCATCTTGATAACCCCAGGAACTTGGCTCCACAACAATCCGGTAGCGGTTACAAAGAGAATCTAAATCAAACAGAGCGACGAAACTACTAATAGACTCTGTGTACTGGAGATAGAGAACCCCTTTCTCCCCGGTACCAGCATTGAATCGTTTAAGAACTAACAGATTACCCTGCCGGTGATCACTGTCGTTCTCTCGCGGAAATTTCATTGCTGCAGCTAGTGCACTGCCATGCCGAAGATATAGATTACGCCGACCGCGTGCCATTGAGCTCCTCAGATAAGACTGACGAACTCTATTCTCAATATTTTTACCACTATAGCCTTTCGCATCGCTGATCACGCATGCGTGTAAATAGGAAAGCTCAGAACTGATCTTGAAACCCTCCAACAGCCGTACAGCCCGACACACATACCGCGCACGACTGAACCAGTCGCCATACCACCCTGCTATTTTAGCTGTAGATACGGCGGCTTTCTCGAACAGATTACGACCAAGCGTCGACGCTACCGCATATTCCTTCAGCGCATAGCGACTCCATCCGTATTCCGCTAGAACGGATCTCAGATCAACAACCTTCGGATCGCTATTCACGAGTCTTACTCGTCACACATGTAGCAATAAAATGGCTGGTCTTGTCTCGCGCTACCTTATTGATCCTAACCATTGCTACTGTGACACCAGCCAAGAACCACCAGTAGACCTCATAAAGATCCATTCCAAATGCGCCGAGCGCCAGACGAATAACCAGGAAAGTCCACGTTGCTTTTGAAGCGGCCAATAAAAACTTCAGATCACTTGCATGAGAAGATACAAGTGAATTTTTCTCTACATCTGATAGGCTTTCTATTTGCTCAGTTGTATCTCGCTGTATGCCACGCAGAACCCTCCATATGCATAGCAAAAATCCGAAGAAAATCACCCCGCCTTGAATGCCTATATTTGTTAGAACTTCCAAATAAAGATTATGTGTATCCTGAAATCTTCCGAAAAGTTCCGTGCGAACGAGAGGAAACGCGCCAACCCCAATACCCCACGGATACCGGACAAACACATCGATAGCATCATTTAAAATTTCCTTACGCTGCCCGATCGAAGTGTCCTCGCCAGCTTGGGATTCATCTTCGAAGATACTCTCGAATCTACCTAAATAATCTTCGGAGATAAACGGAACCGACATAAGAAGCAGTGCACACATGACAAAAATCGACCTGAGTCGCTTCTTGGATAGCCAGACGATAGCCAATATAGCGACGATGAATGCCAAGTATCCCGTTCTCGATCCCGTCCTTAATATAACGTTTCCACAAAAAATTGATTGCACACCAAGAATTACCTGTCCGTACCATGGAAGCAAAGGGAAAAAATAGTATAGATAGGGTAATGTTCCAAGCTGAGTTCCCGAAAATGAATTTGGATGCATGTAGTTAGGAGTTGCTCCATGCAATCGTGGAATTTCCTGGTTGTACCAGATCAAACTACCGTCGAGTGATCCAACGAATCCTTCTTGACCCATCTTTAGAAAAGCCAATAAGAAGGCACCGAAGAACCATCGCAGATCTTTAGGTGTAGTAATAAAACTAGCGATACAAAGCCCAAATATCGAGAACTTGATTGTTCGATTCCACATCACGTCCCAAGAGTAAGCCACATATTGGGAAAGCAGAACCATTACCAGCATGACACTTAGCAATGCTACGGACCAAGCCAAGACGCTTCCTGTATCTTTATCTTTTCTGCGCAGGAATAATGTAAGTGCAGTGGGACCGAGAACCAGCCCCATTAACATTTCAAATCTGATCTGACCGAGGAATGGAAATCGCACACCGCCCTGCAAATACAGAAACAATGTGTAAAATAAAAATACATAAAATAGTATGCGCGGAACGCATGAATATTTTGGAATTAGCGATATACCCTCGCGACGCTTTGACTTGTATGTTATCGCGCTCACGCTAACTTACCTGGATTCATATTCTGAGACTCGTTCAAACTCGTATCTCGTGACGTATATGATTCACGACATCAGGGCACCTGTCTCTTTATCCGGCTTTTCACCACGGTGCTGACCCTCTTTAGGCCATCCGCAGCCTTAATGAAATCCCAGTAATCGTACCCCACACCAAAGCGGCGAACTGCATAGAAGTCATCTAGCAAACTGTCGTCAAAGTAGGCTACGCATGCCATCTTGTATCCGGCACCCTTCACAAGATTTCCGACGCCTTCAGGCTGGTCTTGCACTGCTCCGTATGGATACGCAAATGTATCTACGGGTATCTGAAGCCTATCCTCAAGCTCATACTTTGATTTCACCAGCTCTTTTACGGCATCGTCGGTCGACAGCGATGTAAATCGCCGATGAGAAACGCCATGAGAGCCAATATAGATCCCTGACGACTTCATCTCATTTAACGCGGACCACGTCACCGGCCGCGCACCAGCCGGCGGTTCTTGAGGAATTCTGACACCTGCCGATTTAGCCAGTGATGCTATCGTTTCAACCCGGACCGCCTCGGATTGCATAAAGCATCGATCACATATGTGATTCCAAGCGCTATCTATAGCCTCAGGACTATCGATAAAAATGCAGGTACTCCCAGCTGCATCTTCAATCTCAATCGAACTCTTACATGTGGTGGACAGAATGTAACGAATTTTGTCTGGCCAATGCCACATTCGTCCCGACACAAAATCGGTTACCACGAATAAAGAAGCAGGAATATCGAACTCCATGAACGCCGGGAATCCAACATCATAGACATCCTGGTAACCGTCATCAACGGTTACCGCTACTGTTGACGTCTTCCAGGAAACACCTTCCGTAAGGCCACGATATAATTCTTCAAGCGAGATTACATTGCATTTCGAATGCAAGAAGGCTAATTGTGATCGCAATTCATCGCGACTCACTTTTCCCAATGTCGGATGTTCACTGAATCGGTGATACATCAGAATGATTGGTTGGATATTCCATACGTTATCTATAAGGCGTTTCGCACCGCACTTGCGCAGCGCTGTCCATACCCGCATCTTAATCCGATCGAATTGCAGATTAATTGCCATTCTGCTTCAAACTCCTGGATCGAGATGGAAGAGCTAGCTTTGCAAGCTCTTGCCAGGCACGAAAAAACCTAGGATCAGTACGAATCGCATACAAATAGTTCAAAGCTGCTTCGCGTTTTAACCCCCCCAGTATTGCGCAGCAAATACCGTGCTCGACATGAGAATCCGCGTATGCCCGTCGAATCACCCGTTTCGAAAGCAAACCAGGATTATTATTTATAAATTTTTTCATTATTCGAAATGCATGCTCGTATCGTCCGCGCCAGTTTCTTGACATCTGTCCAGGCCAGACCCTATATAAGTACAGCGGCTCTCGAATAAAACAGAATCGCCAATGAACAGCAACTCGCAACCAGAGATCCCAATCAATCCCCATCGCCAGGTCTTCGTCAAATAGACCTAACGTATCCAGAACATCTTTCCGAACTATGGCTGAGCCGAACGGTACGAAATTTTCGACAAATAATTTATCGATAACATCACCACTCGGACCATTACCTGTAATCTCTCCTGTACGCCTCCCTTCTGGATCGATCGTGGCAACTTGGCTATATACCACCCCGATCCTGGCGTCAGAATCAAAGGCAGGTAACTGCTTTTCCAGTTTATCTTTGACCCACAGATCATCCGCATCGCAAAACGCTATAAATCGTCCCCGGGCGGCGCGCAAACCGGCGTTTTTAGCGCGAGGCTGACCTGCATTTTTTTGACGAATAAGATGCACACGGGGATCATGCATAAAAGATTCAACAACTGCAGCTGTATTGTCTGTCGACCCATCATCTACAACTATAATCTCTAAATCAGGCATGCTCTGTTCAAGAACAGACCGGACCGCTGCCTCAACGTAGCGCCCCGGGTTATAGGCTGCAACAACGACACTTACCGCAGGTGCAGCACCCAAAGATTTCATGATTGCATTACCTTGTTTATAGAAAATCTATACTTTCCAGTTTTCTCCTGAGGCAACGAGCTGAGCTCGTTAATTTGGATTCTCATTACATCGCCGAACACTCTCTTCAATTCATCATGCAGTAACACTTTTGACTGAGGAGTGTACAACCGTCCCGGAACAATATTTACCTGTAACTCATCTCGTAATTCCTGGATAAGCTGCATCTGATCGAGGCCCTTGATATCTGTCAGGGTGCGCTCAACAAGCGAAACACCAGCTACTAGTGTTCCATCGGCCTTCTGCAAAAAATCCGCTACTCTTCCAATGATTTTATCAATCATAGGAAGCCCTCGACCGCAATCACAGACACCTTCCACACCTACCGCCATATCTTCGACGCGATACCGTATCAGAGGCATGGTGTAATTTATGAGGTCCGTGACTACGACTTCGGCTTCTTCACCAGGCAGCGCAGGCTGCCCATCTCGTCGGAGGAGTTCGACAATGACATGCTCGCTGTTGACATGCATCTTTCGGTGCTCTGGACACTCTGCCGAAATTAGTCCAACTTCCTCACATCCATATCGATTGCTTACCTTGCAGCCCATCACCTGCTCGATGACCGAGCGCTCATGATCAAGCAACATCATAGAGG
Source organism: Steroidobacter denitrificans (assembly GCF_001579945.1). Classification (NCBI taxonomy): domain Bacteria; kingdom Pseudomonadati; phylum Pseudomonadota; class Gammaproteobacteria; order Steroidobacterales; family Steroidobacteraceae; genus Steroidobacter; species Steroidobacter denitrificans. Next base: position 2,221,647 of record NZ_CP011971.1, read on the forward strand.
TCGCGATGATCCCAACAGGCCTTACCTCTTCTACTCCTAAATTCTCCAGGTAGCGCGCTAACATGTATATCGAATGTGAATGCCCGAAAATTACTTTCGGACGCTGCCTTTTCCACATTGATACGAAGTTGCATACCGATTGTTCATTAATTGCCATCGTATCGAGATATACGAGCCTGTTCAGAAAGGAGCTTCGCACCCAATCTTTAAATCCTGCCGTCCGAGGTGGATTTCCCCAAATTCCAGCTGTCTTCGTACCCAGGTCGCGGCCTGCCCAACGGTCACTCCGCATAGCTGCTGCATTTCTATGCTCTTGACATCTTTTATCAAAATATAGAGTCAGAGCTCGCCCAGTAGAACCTCCTGTACGTGATTCATAGATCGTTTCTTTCCCGAACGACTTCGACAAGAAATCATTCAGCCCCTCGCGTACATCACTTTTTGATACAAGCGGCAATTTACGTAGATCTGCTATATCTTCAATACGTAAGTTTAGATCTCGATAGAAATTTGCGTAGAACGGACAGCTTTTGAAAGCATGCTGAACGATGGATTGGAGACGATTGATTTGTAGCTCTCTAAGCCGCTCAGGTGACCAATACTGGGATTTTTCCAGGCGCTTTAACTCTGCCAGTCGGTCAGCACGTTCTCTGATATCCCACAATGGGTAGAACACATGTTTTGAAAGTGCCTCCATCATTGCCGCTCTCCTACCTTGATAAGACCCATGAAGTTCCTTACCGGCTTCACGCACCTTCGAATAACAAGAAGCCGATCGCAGTTTCGGCTGTTCGCATACCATTCGTTAGTAACAATCGAAGATAGTTACTCAAATCTCTCGGCAGGCCATAGTTAAGACCTGCGATATCCTAGAACCACAGCACAAGCCCAATATACGGACGAAATCCATCTCAGAAGATTAACCGGGCTGCGATATTCCTGATCGTTCGTTGACCTATGTCGTCACTGCGTGAAGTTGCAGATATAGATCCATGTGATGCCTCACCATTTCGGCTGGATTAAACATACTAAGTGCACGTACAAAAGAAGCTTGCCCCATCTGTTGCATCAAAATCGGATCGGCCAGTAAACCATCTATGGCACCGGCGATAGAATCCACATCGCCTATAGGAACTACGAATCCATTTTTTTTGTGCTTCACTAACTCCGAATTTCCTCCCGCATTGGTACATACGACGGGCTTACCAGCCAGCATGTACTCGATGATCGCATTAGAGAGACCTTCAGTCTCAGAACACAACAAGCAGATATTTGCTAAGGATAATATCGGCATGGGATCTTCTATCTGGCCGATCATATGGAGTTGTTGAGAAATCTTGAGTGAAGCCGCAAGGGACTTCAACTCTGCCTTATGTGAAGGACCATCGCGTCCAGGACGATCCTCGCCGATCACGATAAGATGCGCGTCTTGCTTACCATTTCCTCGCTTCGCTAATGCATTGATCACATCGTCAATGCGCTTCAGCGGTCGCAAATTAGCAACGACGATAAGTATAGGAGCGTTCTCTGGAATTCCTAACGACCTTCTAAGAGCATCATCAGGGCTAAGGCGATCTCGTCTGAGACCGTTATAGATGACGCGTATTTTTTTTTCGGGATAATCCTCCCGACTTTCGACAACTGATTTAACCGCGAGAGCGTTAGCAATAACCGTATCTACGAATCGCCGGTTGAATCGTAACAGCTTCAGATTAGCCTTCGTATACCAGAACCCCAGATCGCGACGAGATACGATCACTTTGATACCTGCCAGCTTCAGCAGCGGCGGAAACACGATCGCACTGTCGTTGAAAAAAATATGCGCGATACGGTAGCCTTCTCGACGTGCCCAACGCACGATCTTCAGGATGCGCCACAGCCCGCCGGGGCTACGCAGACTGTGCACGTTCAGCACTCGTATCGGTGCGTCCTTGACGTGTTCCAGCAGCCAGACAGAAGGCCGCAACAGCACGATCGCGGGGTCCACCTGGCTGCGATCCAGCTGATTGAACAACAGCCAGAACTGTCCTTCCGTGCCCGCCTGAGGATCGGTAAAGGCGTCCAGGATGTACAGCAGCTTGAGCTTCTCCGACGGCCGGCTCATCCCACCCTCGGCTGCCACAGCACCTGCTTCTGGCCGCGCAGGAAGCGGATGAACGCCACGGCGGAGGCCCAGTTCAGCAGCGCGAAATAGAAACAATAGCGGCCCAGTGCGGACTGGCCGATGACACGCGGTCCGGTCAGCGAAGCCAGAACGAACAGGGCAAAGATGATCTGACCGGCTGCACCGACGCGATACACCCACCCCGCGGGCAGCAGCCACCAGTTCAGAATCACGGCAGCCGCCAGGGGAAGGAAACTCAGATACCGCAGCAGCTTGTGCGACCAGAGCTGCCAGGCGAATATCCCGCTACGGAGCGGATTGAGCAGAGCTCTCTTGTCCCACAAGGCCCATAATGCACGCAAGGCTACGCGTACCCGCATACGATACTCCGAGCCTCCCGTGGACAGCGCATCCTCGGCAAGCTGCGCCTGCGGCTCGAACACCACCCGGTAGCCCTGCTCCACCACGCTCAGCGGCAGCACGAAATCGGGCAGCTGATCCGCCCGCATCGGGCGATACAGGCTGCGGCGCACGGCGTCCACGCCGCCATCCACACCCACCACCGAGCCGATTCGGGTTTCAGCCTCTCGCAACGCATTCTCATAGCGCATGAACGCGCTGCAGCCGTCCCCGACCATGGAACCGTCGGGATTCACATAGATCATCCGGCCGGTGACATAGCCGATCTCGGCGTCGGCAAAGTTGCGTACCAGCTTGCGAATCGTGTCCGGGCGATAGATGGAGTTCGCATCCGAAAAAACCACCACGTCACCGCGCGCCGCCGGAATCGCCAGATTCAGACCGGCGGTCTTCCCCTGGCGCGGAACCTGGCGAATCAGCCGTAGCCGATCATCCTCGGACGCGATGCGCGCCACGATTTCATCCGTGCCGTCCACGGATTCGTCGGATACGACGATGACATCGAGCTGCTCTCGCGGATAGTCCTGCTCGAGCTTGTTGCGAACCGTCGCTTCGATGTGAGCCGCCTCGTTGAAGGCCGCCGTGATCACCGTGACTTTCGGCCAATGGTCATCGCGGGCGGCAACGGGCCGGGCACGAATTCGCCCCGCCAGCCCGACCGCTATCGGGTACAGGACGTAGGGGTATACGCCCAGCAGCAATACAATCCAGAAGATCCATTCGAGCATAGGGAGCGTAGTTTGGCCTCACGCGGCCAGCAGGCCTGTGTCCGCCAGCACATTCCGGACCGTCGTGAAGGGGAATTGGCCGATCAGCTGCCGCAGGCGATCCTCGGTCCGGTGCAGGTTGGTGTAGTGTCTGAACCGTGAAAACCAGCTCGCCTCGATGCGCGGCTGTGCGGGGTCCACCTCCCAGGGATGCAGGTAGAACATGAATGCGCCATTGTCGCGATTGACCTGGCGCAGTCCCCATCGGGTCAGCCAATAGGGCAACAGCCGGAAGTAGCCGCCGCCGGCGACCGGCAGACTTGTCCCCAGGATTCTGGCCGTCGACGGTGGAAATTCCACCAGCTGCTTTCCTGCCGGCGTACGGATAAGCTCGGGCCTCCTGGGCGCATCCGGGATGCCATAGACATCGTGCCGAATGGGAAAGATGCTTGAATCATATTCGAAGCCCAGATCATGAATGATGTCCAGTGCCCATAGGGACTGCCGGGTGATGGACCAACTCGCCGCTCGATAGCCCTGGATCTTGACGCCGAGGATCTGTTCCAGCAGATCCTTCGACTCGCGCGTCTCGGCGGCGAACACTTCCGGTGTCTGCCGATACACCAGTTCGTGGCTCATCCCATGACAGGCAACCTCGTGACCTGCACCGTGGATGGCACGAATCAGATCCGGACTGCGCTTGGCCACCCATCCAAGGATGAAGAATGTCGCCTTGATGTCGCATTCGGCGAACAGTTCCAACAGGCAGCGCGTACTGCTCTCCGCACGATATTCCATGCTGGACCAATCCTCCCGCCGGATTACGCGTGACAATGCTGCAACGTGGAAATAGTCCTCCACGTCGACCGACATGGCGTTTCTGGGCGAGTTCGCAGGATGCATGCCTCAGCCGGCACCCAGGGAATATACGAATGTCATGCCTACGCGATTTTCTGTGGAGCCGCTGGTCACATTGGATGCTTTCCTGTGAAAATACTGATAGTTGAATGTCAGTCCCATCCTTCTGCCCAATCGCCACAGTCCCCCTAGGCGTGCTTCGATTTCATCGTCATCGAAGCCTGACGCATCATATTCCTGCTGGTAGTAGCGGCCTTGCAGCGAGACGGAAAGCGTCCGGCTGAGCTCACGCCTGATAAGGGTGCTCCAGGTCACCACGGTACGATCGAGATCGGTCGCTCTTTCGTATCGCTCCTCCGACCATTCGACTCCGAGCCGCAAGGTGGTGCGGTTTCTTTGCCAGTTATAGCCGGCGCCGAACGACCGATACTCGAAGGCATCGTCCGTTGCCTGCGTGAGCGTCGCATCGCGTAACTGCCCCTCGAAACGAGTACGGCGATCCAGTGCATCACGGAACACATCTCCCGCATCGGAAAACCGTGTTCCGGCGCTCAGAAAGACGCTGGATGAAGGTGACAGCCTGCGCGTCAAATCGAGTTCGGCAAGCAAGCCGCTCGAAGTCTCTCCCTGTATTTCCACTTCCGTATAGCCGACACTGGCGTTCAGTCCGGTCCGTGCCCCTTGAGCGGAATAATTCAGGTAGGCGGCTTGACGATCGATATCCGTATTGATCGATTCCTTATCGAACTCGACGCGGTCGCTGCTGACATTGATCGACAATACATTGGTGTCGGTGAGCCGCCGGCCTAAAGTCAACGTGCCGCTATAACGGGTATTGTCGAAAGCCAGATCTTCATAGGTGTTGTCCGAGTATCGTCCCGACAGGCGCAGGAAATTGGCGCCACCCAGTCCCAGCGTGAAATCGGGACCGGTGGTAAAGTAGTTGACATATTCGCGATTGTCGGCAGTCTCGGCCGACAGGGGATCGGTACGGATCTGGCCGAAGCTTTCCAGGAAAACCCACTGGATGCGCTCCGGTACGAGCTCGAGCGTAAGATCACCGTCGAAATAGCCTACGACTTCGTCATCGAAGGTGTTGTCGAAATAGTTCAACCAGGCCAGATCGGCGGCCACATTCGATCGTACCCGCCGCCCCTCATGGTCCAGCATGAGCGTAAAGCCCACCGAGCCGATGGTCTCCTCGATTTCATCCCCGCTCGCCAGCACCCGCGTGACGTTGTCGGAATAATCCACGCCGGCGTTGAGGTCCAGGGCGTAGATGGTCCGTCGCGACCTTTCAGCCTGCAGCGTATCTTGCGCCTGCGCCTGGACAATGCCGACGGTCAATCCGAACGCAACCGCACCGATGCGCCAGTGCGTCCTTCCACGATGCCGATTTGATTTAGCCATGCTGATGAAACCTTGTGTTCTTATAGGCGTCACGTTTTTGAATCGCCATACCCATAGTAATATCCCGCCGAGGCAGCGTCCGTGCTCTGATTGAGCAACAGGCCGATCGATTTGTCCTCGCCGAGATGGCTGATGGCATCGAGCACCGACTGCTGCGGCGTACAGTTCGCCCGCACCACCAGGACAACCTGGCCGGCGACCTCAGCCAGTACGCGCGACTCGCTGGTCAACAGCAAGGGTGGCGAATCGATCACGATTATCCGCCTCGGATTGTTGCCGGCCAGCTGTTTCATGATCTCTTCCATGCGATGACTGGCCAACAGCTCTGTGGTGGTCTCCGAACTCGTGCCGATCGGCAGCATGGCCAGCGTCGGCACATCGGTCGGGATGATCAATGTTTCCGGATCCAGCGATTCGTCGCGCAACAGTTCCAGCAGACCGGGTTCGCCGGCGACGCCGAGGGCGCGGTTCAAATGAGGCTTGGGCGCATCGGCGTCGATGAGTAGCACCGACAAGTCCTTCTCCAGCGCCAGACTCAGCGCCAGGTTCACGGAGGTGAAGGTCTTGCCCTCCCCCGGCATGGCGCTGGCCACCATGATGAGCTGGCCACGCGGTAATTTCTCGGCGCCGCCGCGTCCGATGGCATTGGCGATCAAGGGACGCTTGATCTGCCGATACTGATCGGCCAGGGTCCGCTCCTGGTGCTCGGGTGGCAGCAATCCCTGGGAGCGCAGCGCCTGACGATCGATCTTGACCACTCGGTCGCTGCGCATCCGAGTGCGCTCGGCAATGCTGGTCGAGTTGACATCATGCGTCATTGCGGACGCGACACTCTCCATCCGGGTCGTTTCCAGGAACGCAGCAAGTGCAGCCCCCGGCTGGTCGAGTTCCGCCAGCCGCATCGCATCGTCGTTCGCTTCGGCTGCATGGGTATCGATCGATGCGAGTGCGCCCGCCGGAAATATCGGCTTGAGCCGTGCCGTATCATCCAGCGGGGAGGTGCTCTGCATCGGCGTGGGAGAAACCACTGGCGTGCCGGGATGGTGACCGGACTGCGGCAGTGACGCTTTCGCAGCCGCCTTCTGCATCTTCTTGAGGGCCTGTTCTACCAGACTCATGTCGCAGCCCTCAGCCGATCAGCCGTTGCATCAGGCGGGCGCCCGTGCTCTGGAACAGCAGCACGCCGGCGAACATCACCAGCAGCATCACAGCCGCTCCTCCGAATGCGAGTTCCCGCCTGCGATCCTGGGATTTCTGCCGATCCAGCCAGGTCATACTGACCGCGCCGAGCACCGGCAGGCCCGTCACCTCGTTCAGCACGCGTACATTGGTGAACACCGGACGCATCTGGTGCAGCAGGTAGGCCAGCCCGCCGCCGGCACCCAGAGCGGCCACCAGCACCATGGCCAGCAGGCGCGGACGGTTCGGTGCGGCGGGATTGAACCCGGCGGCCGGCGGGTCGATGACCTCGAAGCGCACCACGCCGGTCTCCTCGGCCTGCTCCGACAGCTTGGCCTTCTCCAGCCGGTCGACCAGCGCAGTGTATTGCGCGCGCGTCACGTCATAGTCGCGATTCAGGCGCGCGAACTCGGCCTCCACTTCCGGCACGGTATCCACCATCTGACGCAGCCGCGCCACTTTTCGCTGACTATCGGCCAGCTCACCACGCAGCGCCGCGATCTCCACTTCCGTCTGGTTCAGACTCAGATGGATGCTTTGATAGACCGGATTGGCGGCCGCGCCGGCCGAGGCGGCAACACTGGAATCGCCGCGCTGCAAGGCGGCGATCTCCTCGCGATGACGTTCCTTGAGCTGCTCCAAGGTTTCCCGCGTGGCCAGCACGTCGGGATGCTTATCGGTAAAGCGCAGCAACAGATCCTCCAACCTGGCCTGCGTCTCCTGAATACGGCTGGCAGTGTCGCCGCCGCTGGGCCCCCGGGCAGCGGCGGCGGGAGCAGCGACGCTGGCGACGAACGGAGATTCACCGCTGAGTTGACGCTGCAATTCGTCACGCCGGCTGATCGCAACACCGAGAGCCGTCTGCGCCTTGCGCACCGCATCCATTTCGTTCTGCAGCCGTGAAAAGTAATCGCCCTGTTCGCCCGGCATCAGACCGACATTGCGCTTCTTGAAATCCGCCAGTCGTGTCTCAGCCTCCGACAGCCGTCGTTCATAATCGCCGATCTGCTCGCGCAGGAAGCGCTGCGCCGTCTCCGAGCCCTCGCGCTTGCCGCCGAGCGTGTCTTCCACGAAGGTGTTCAGCAGCTTGTCCACCACCTGCAGACTCTTGTCGCGGCTATGGTCCTGGTAGGAGATCACGAACAAGCCGCCGCTGGCATCGCGCCCCTGCGCACCCCCCTGGATCACGATTCGACTGCGCAGCCTGTCGATCAGGGCGGCGCGCTGCTGGGGCGTGATCGCAGTGGAATCCAGATCCGTCTCACGGGCGACGCGCTCGAGCTGCGGACGGCCCAGCATGGCCTGACGCACCATGTTGAGCTGGGAGTCCACATCGCTCTCCACGGCCAGCCCCTGCAACAGCGGACGCAGCGCAGTGCGCGTATCGACGAATACCCGGGCGCTGGCCTGATACATGTCGGGCATGGCAAACACCGCCACCCAGCCCAGCAGGCAGACGGCCCACGCCACGCCCAGGGCCAGCCAACGAAACCGCCAGGCTCCGCGGACCTCGTCCAGGGTTTGTTCGATGATCGGGCTCATGGCGAGCTCATGGTTGTAAAGGCGACCCTAGAAAAACGATTCCGGCACGACCAGGACATCCCCAGGCCGCAAGGCGAGGTTGTACTTCATCGCACCGCGGTTCACGAGATCATCGAGCTTGACCCTGATCTCCTGCTGCCCGCCAGCCTCCATGCGCACGATCTTGGCGCGATTGCCCGCGGCAAAGGGTCCCAGCCCACCCACCGCCAGAACGGCATCCAGCACCGTCATGCCTTCACGATAAGGCAGGGATTGCGGCGTGGCGACCTGGCCGATGACCTTGACCTGGCTGAACGTGCTGACCGCCTGGGTCACGATGATGTTGACCTGCGGGGAGCGTACATACTCGCCCAGCACTCCTTCGATGTCGCGCGCCAGTTGCGAGGGCGTCTTGCCCACGGCGATCATGTCTTCCACCAGCGGGGTGGAGATCTTGCCATCGGGCCGCACCGGCACGGTGGTGGACAATTCCGGATTGCGCCAGATGAATACCTGGAGCGTGTCACCCGGACCGATGATGTATCGATTGTCCTCGGCCGGCGCAGCCTCACCCGGCGCTGCGCCAGCGGACGTTTTCTGGGCAATGCTGTGTGCCGGCGCGATGGCCAGCAGACAGAACAGGATGCCCGCACAGGCTCGCCGGGCAGCGAACAGGCAACGATTGGCCATCATCGACATTGCAGTGCCCATACAGGAAAAACCGAGACGCCTGGAAAACCTTGAATTTATCAGATGCCCGAGGCTACCGGAGGGCGTCCTTGGTGAACTACTTCTCATTCGTCGTATGCATTCGTGCAGGTGCATGGCGGCCTCGTGACTGAACATGCGAATGACTCGCGAGCATTCGGTAAGGGCGTGAAAAAACTGCTTCGTGACATGAGCGCTACGATTGCGGCAGGCTGTCCAGCAACTCGCGCGCCTGCGCCTGACTGGCGAAGGGTGCGGCATCCGCCCGTACCCGCAGCATCGCTTCCAGGCGCTCGCGCGCCTGACGTGGCGAGCCGCTCGCCGCCAGGGCCGCGGCATGGTGATACTCCAATTCCCGGTAGGCAGGATCGGCGCGCGCGGCCTGCTCGCTTCCTGCGGCCTGACGGGCAACCTGGAGCGCGGATTCCAGCACCTTCAAACCTGCCGCCGGCTTCTGGTTGCGCACCAGGATCCAGCCGTAGGTATCGGCGACCGCGGCAACCTGCGGCGCCAGGACATGCGCCCGGCGCGCCGTTTCTTCGGCACGGATATCACCCTGCGTCTGGTAGAGCCAGGCCAGATTGTTCAACGCCAGCGCGTCGTCGGGACGTTCGCGGATGACGATCTCATATTCGCCGATGGCGCGCTCGGTCAGTCCCATGTCGAGATACGCCTGCGCCAGCACGGTGCGCACGGTATTGTCGCCCGGCTGATATTGCAGCCAGGTGCGCAGCGGCTCGGTCGGCTCGCGCAGCCCCCCCTGCTGCCTGGCGCGGTAGGACTTCAACGCCAGGGCGGCGGAGAGCTGTCGCGCCGAGGCGGCGTCGTAGGCGGCGCTGGCCTGGGCGTGGCGCCCCAGCGCCATCAGTACGTCGCCCTCGAGCGTGATCGCCGCGGGATCGCGCGGCAGCGCCTGTCGCAGCGCGCTGGCGCGCGACAGGGCCACCTCCGGCCGCTCCTGCCGCAGGTCGATCGCCGCCAGCATGCCGACCGTAGGCGGCCACTGCGGTTGCAGTACCAGGGCTGCGTTCAGCGCCTCGCGGGCAGCGGCGGCATCCCCCATCGCCAGCTGCGCGCGCGCCACGTCCAGCCAGTAGCGGGCGCGATCCTCGTTACTGCTCTCCATCCGCGCCGCCAGGTCGGTCGCCTGCCGAAAACGCGCCAACGCCTCGCCATGGCGCCCGGCCTCCAAAAGAATTTGGCCGACGGCGTCGGCGATCTCGGCGTGCTCGCGGGCGGCTTCGGCTAGTTCCTTGAGCACCGTATCGGTCTTGGCGGGATCGTGTACCTGTGCATACAGGCGCGCCAGCCTCAATCTGGGTGCGAACGCATCCACGCGCAGGCGGCGGGCCTGCTCCAGCAATTCGATGGCGCGTGCCGTCTCACCGTTGCGCACTGCCAGGTCCGCCAGCACCAGGCGCACCGGCATGTTGTCCGGATGGCGCCCCAGCAGATCTTCCAACCATTGCGCGGCCGCTTTGGGCTGGCCTGCCGCCACTTCGATACGCGCCCGGTTGATGAAGGTGGCCGTATCTTCGGGTGCTATCTGCGCCGCCGCCGCCAGCAAGGCCCGGGCTTGATCGAACTGTCGCTGATGGCCATGGAATTCGGCTGCAAAATTCAGCAACGCGGCGTCTCCAGGATGGCCGGCCAGCAGGTCTTCGATTCGGCGCTGTGCAACCTGCGTGCCCTGTACCATGCCGATCGCGGTGACGCGCAAACGTTCCAGCGGCATATCCAGAGGCGACTGCGGCACACCTTCCAGCAATGTCAGTGCCTTGCGATTTTCACCGTTGCGCAGATAAGCCGCTGCCAGTTCGAGCTTGAGCTCGCGGTCCCGCGGCCGGCTCGCCACGGCCTGCTCGAGACGGGCGATACCCGCGCGGGTCTGGCCCTGCTGCAATTGCGCGATGCCCAGCAGTGCATCCAATTGGGGATCGCGTCCGCCCCCCGCTTCATCCAACGCCGTGAAGTTCTCCAGCGGCCGCCCCGCGGTGCCCCCACCCCCTGCGACCAGGCTGCCCGGAGCCGCCAGCAGTACCTGCATGGCCGCCTCGGGCCGCCGCAGGCGCAGCCGCACCTGGGCCAGCAGCTTGCGCGCCTCGATGTTCTCGGGGGTGCGCTGCAGCGCCTGCGCCAGCTGCAACTCGGCCTGGTTGAGAGTGCCCTGAGCCAGCAACGCCGCACCCAGCAGGAAGCGTGCCTGGGCTAGTTCGGGCGCCGCGGCCACCAGGCGCTGCAATTCGGCCACCGCTGCGTCATAGTCCTGCGCGGCCATGGCCAGACGCGCGGCGAGCATGCGCGTCACAGGTGCCTGCGGAAATACCGACTGTAGTTCGCGCTGAGCCGCACGCGCCGCCTCCAGATTGCCCCGGGCCATCCGCGTTTCCGTCAGGCTGACCAGCAGGCTCGCCCGTTGCAATGCATCCAGCTGCGTGGCGGCATGAGGACGAGCCGTCTCCAGAACCCGCTCGGCCTGTTCGAAGTCGCCGCGCCGCACATACAGGCCTGCCATGATCAGTCGAGTCTCCGCCCACCGAGGCTGCGATTCATCCAGCTTCTCGACCAGCCGCTCGAGTTGGGCCAAGGCCGCTGCCAGCTCTCCCTGGGCGGCACGCGCCATGGCCAGGCCAGTAGCGGCCTCCACCGAGGCCGGATGCGTCTGCAGCGCCTGTTCGAAAGTCTTTTGCGCCTGCTCGGGCTGTTGGATATCCAGCAGCGCGCGGCCTCGGTAGATCAGATCCAGCGGCGCCGGCAGCGGCAGCTCGTCTGCATCCATCTGCGCCAGCAGCTCGCGCGGCTGGCCGCTCGCCAGGCGAAGCTTCGCGGTCAGCTCCACCGTCTCGGCAACAGGCGCGCCCGCCTGGATGGCGCGTTCCAGCTCGCGCCGGGCATCGATCAGCTCACCCCGCCGCAACAGTACACGCGCAAGCAGCAAGCGGGCCTGCGCATGGTCGGCCTGGGACTGCAATGCATTGCGCAGCTCGATTTCCGCGGCCGCGTAGTCATGCTGCGCGATGCGCTGCTCGGCGCGTTCCAGCCGTGCGTTCGCATCCAGGAACAGCTCGCAGCCGGCCAGCAGCAGCGCCGCTGTACACAGCGCGGCAGCGATGAATCTGCAACGTTCGCGCCTCGCTCCAGGCATCTTGTCTTGCTTCATCGGCCTGCCTTCAATTGGCTTCACTTCAATCGACCCGCTGCCGTTGCAAGCGCATCGGCCGAGACATTGCGGCTACCGGTCTGTCCGGCGGTTCGCAGCGCCGTCAAGATGCGGCCCAGACGTTCGCGTCCCAAGGACTCATCGCGCACCGACTGCTCATCCACCCGGCACGAGGATCCGCAGACCGTGCCCAGGGCAATCACCCTCGAGACCGGCGGCGACCACAGCGAACCTACCCCATAGGCCAACTGCGCACCGGGACCACGCATCAATCGGCGGGGACCGACTTCGTAGTAGTACCAGATCAGGCTTTGGCGGCCATCCGCCCCCTGCAGCACCAACTCGTTCACCCCGAGTTCGCTGCGCCGCGTGCTCGCCAGGATACGCAAGGCCGAAGATCCCAGGATCGAGTTGTCATAGCCGATCAGTTCCTTGCCCTGACGCTGGTTGACATAGATCGCCTCATAGACTTTCACCCACTCGGACGGGCTCTCGGGGTGGCCGCCTGTCGCATCACCTGTCGCATCACCTGTCGCATCGCCTGTCGCACCATCGCCTGCGACGCCGGCCTCGACATCATTCAGGATGTGGAAGGCAACGTGATCCGCGCCGGGATAGCGCGGCAACCAATCTTTCAGTGGCCAGTCTGCCGGTGCTGGGAACCCCGCCGACACGCCGGCCTGCACCGGCAGCCTCTGCAATACGGATAACGCGGACGACGGCTCGCGCTGCACGGGTGTGAGCACGGACAGCAACGGACCTGCAGCCAGCGCACCCAGCGCCAGCGCACAACCGGCCGCCAGGCCGTCGCGGTGCGCGAACTTCGGCATCACCTTCCGCTGGCCGCTCGATATGCGATCAGGATCGCCTCGGCGATGGATCGGCCGGCCGGCCTGGCCATTCGGTCCGGACACAAGATTCAGACGTGAATCCAGTATTCGCGTCGCCAGCCGCAGGAACAGCGCGATCACGATGGCAAACAGCACCCAACCGAAGTAGTAATGATCGACCTGGATCAGGAAATGCTGCATGTCGGTGAGATAGCCGGCCACGATGATCGTGAATACCCGCAGCCAATTGCTGATCATGGCCAGTACGGCCGCCAGGATCAGCAGCAGCCCGCGAGCCTTGGGCGTCGCGCCCTGCAACTCGCCATGCAAGGCGGCGATCGCCAGTGCGACGATGAAAAAATGCAGCCCGCTGCAGCCGCCGGCGATCTCGAAGGAACCGGCGGGGATGTGGACCAGGTTGCCCACCACCAGCGCCGGTATCGAGGTCATGGCCAGCAGTATCCGCACGGCATGGACCGTAATCTCCTGCAAGATACCGTTGCCGAGGCTCCACAATGGAATGGCCAGATACAAATAGGCAAAGGGGAAGGCGGCGGCGCGCGCGACACGTCTTCCCATCGCCGTGTATATCACGCACCAGCCGATGAGCGGCAGCAGCATCTGGTGGGCCAGCTGCACACCTGCTCGATACAGGATCAGCCAGGCCACGCTCAGCAGCGCCGTCAGTACACCCGCCCGCCACTCTCCCCGGACAGGCTGGGCGCCCAGCACCTCGACGCGGCGCCACAGCAGCCATAAACCCACCAGCGCCACCAGCGAACCGTGGGTATAGGTCAGATTGTCGGTGTCGTGCCATTCCTCGAACAGCGATTGGGCGGTCGGCCACAACAGCCCCATCGTGGCCAGTGCAAGTACAGCAGCGAGTGCGGCAAGCACGCGGCCTTCGCCGGCCGGCCACTCCGCCGCTGTCACGCCTTCGTCCACAGTCACATTCATTGGGCCTGCACCCGCACGCCATACTTGTCCATGAGGTCATACAACGTCGGGCGGCTCACGCCGATCAATTCGGCCGTGCGCGAAATGTTGTGATCGGTGATCGCCAGCGCCTGCTGAATCGCCTGGCGCTCGGCGCGCGTGCGCACCTCCTTGAGATTGAACAGCAGGCCGCTGGAGACCGTCTCCTGCAGTCCCAGGTCCTCCGCCGTGATCAACGCGCCCTCGGCCATGATCATGGCGGTCTTCACCTTGTTCTCCAGCTCGCGCACATTGCCCGGCCATGAGTAAGCCTCCAGCGCGGCGATGGCATCCTCCGTGAAGCCGCGCCGCGGCCGTCCATGCGAGCCGCCGAACTTGCGTAAAAAGGCATGCGCCAGCACCGTGGGCGCGCCGCTGCGCTCGCGCAGCGGCGGCACGTTCACCGTGACTTCGCTGATGCGAAAATACAGGTCCTCGCGAAAGCGCTGCTCCTCGATGAGCGTCTTGAGGTTCTTGTTGGTGGCGCAGACCACGCGCACATTCACCGGGATCTCCTGGCGCCCGCCGACCCGCTCGATGACCCGGTTCTGCAGGAAGCGCAGCAGCTTCGCCTGCAGCGCCAGCGGCATATCCCCGATCTCATCCAGAAACAAGGTGCCGCCGTCGGCCAGCTCGATCTTGCCGAGCGTCTGCTTGACGGCGCCGGTGAAGGCACCGCGCTCATGGCCGAACAGCTCGCTCTCCAGCAGCTGCTCCGGGATGGCGGCGCAGTTGATGGCCACGAACTTCTGTGCGGCCCGGGCACCGCTCTGGGTATGGACGGCCCGCGCCAGCAACTCCTTGCCGGTGCCGCTTTCGCCCAGGATCAGCACGGACACATCGGCGGGCGCGACCTTCTCCACCATGCGGCAGACCTTCAGCATGGCCTCATCGGTGGCGATCAACCCTTCCAGCGGCGCGTGGAACTGGGAGGCGCGCAGCTGGCGGTTCTGCTCCTCCAGCGCATGCATGTGGAAGGCGCGATCCACGATCAGGCGCAGCACCTGCGTATCGACCGGCTTTTGATAAAAATCGTAGGCGCCCAGCGACACCGCGCGCACCGCGTTGTCGCGATCGTTGTTGCCGGTGACCACGATCACCTTGGTCTGCGGCGCCAGCGCCAGGATCTCCTTCAAGGTCGTCATGCCTTCGCTGACGCCGTCGGCGTCCGGCGGCAGGCCGAGATCCTGCAGCACCACCGGCGGCTCGAAGCGGCGCAGCTGCACCAGGGCCTCCGCCCGGGTGCCCGCCATCAGCACTTCGTGCTCGTCGAAACACCACTTCAGCTGCTTTTGCAGGCCGAGATCGTCCTCGACGACCAGAAGCTTCAGCTTGTCGTCACTCACGTTGTTGCTGCCTCATGTGCATCGGCCGGGCCGGCTGGCTCATCGTGTACCGTATCGAGGTGCGCCGTCTCGGCCCAAAGCGGCAGGGTAACCGCAAAACGAGTGCCCTGTCCGGGACTACTGCATACTTCCACCTTGCCGCCGATGGAGCGGACATACTCGCGCGCCTGATAGGCGCCGATACCCATGCCCTTGGCGCCCTTGGTGCTGTCGAACGGCCGGAACAGGCGCTGGCGTAAAAATGTCGCGTCCATTCCCGCGCCGGTATCCTGCACGATCAGCGTAGCCTGCGAATTCGAGGAATCGAGGCTCACCTCCACCCGCCCATCCTCGCCGGTCGCATCCTGCGCATTGCGCAGGATATGCTCGATGACATTGGTCAGCCGCTCCCGATCGGCCTGCACGAACACCTCGCCGGCGCTCCGCACCGCCGGTGCCGGCCGGCGCGATGCACAGCGACGGACGGCCTCGAGCGTGAGCTCCGCCAGATCCACCCGCAACGAACGTTCGCTCGCCGCTGTGCCGCGCAGCTGCTCCATGAGACGGGTCATGCGCGCCACCGTATTGTCGATCGTGCCGAGAGCATCGTCGATGAACTCCGGTTTGTGCCGGTGGCGTTGAGCGTTGTCGATGATCAGCTGCAGTTGCGCGATCGAGTTCTTCAGATCGTGCATCATGAAGGCGGTCAACCGGTTGTAGGCTTCGAACTGGCGCGCCTCGGCCAGCTTGCGGTCGGCCTCATGCTGCGCGATATGGGTGGCCACGTGGCGTCCCACGGTCTTGAGCAGATCGCGATCCTCATAAGTCAGCTGGAACGGCGGTGGCGGCTCGTACAGGACCACGAAACCCACCAGCTGATCGAGCTGCAGCAGCGGCGAGACGATGCGCATCTGCGGATGGTTCCTCAGCCAAGCCGGCAATATCAGGTTCTCGTACAGGACCGGCTGTTCGCGAAGCTCGCGCGTATCGATGATCCATTCCGTGCGCGCCAGAAAGCGTGGCAGCGCTTCGCTGGAATCGATGGCGGCGAGTTGCGCCATGCTGTCCAGCCGCATGGGCCAGGCCGCGTGGGGCACGAAGCTGCGTCCCTCCTCCTCGCGCAGGAACAGCAGCCCTCCGGGACTGCCAAAGATCTGCGCGATGGCACGCAGCGCCGTACGCGGCACATCCGCTTCATCCTGTGAAGACAGCGTCTTGATGAAGCGCAGCCACTCCAGGCGATAGTCGTACTTGTTGCGATAGAAATGCTTGCTGATGAACACCTGGGCGCGCCGGCGCAGCATCGGCGAGCCCAACAGGCTGGCCAGCACCACCGCGGCGCCGGCAAGAAAAATGATCTGGGCCACCCTGCCCCAGCTGCCGCCGACCATCTGCACGTAGTAGCCGCCGATCGACATGAGCACCAGGTAGACGCCCACGGCCATGAACGTGGTGGTATAGAACACCACCTGGCGTGACACGAACACCTCCAGCGACCAGTGGGGATTGCGCCGCGCCGCGATGGCGATCAGCGGCACGGCGAACGCATTGATCAGCCCGCGCGCATTCCAGCTGTCCACGGCGATGTTCCCCAGCAATTCACCCTGGGAATACATGAACAAGTCGTAGGCGAACAAGCCGCCGACGCCGATACAGAAATAGCGCAGCGAACCGCGGGCTGCCTCGCCCGCATTGCGATAGATCTGCTCCAGCAGAATCAATGCCGCCAGCGACAGTATCAATCCCGCCCGCGACAACAACAGGGTCGGATTGAGCCGCACACCGGCCTGGGCCAGCAATGGTGCCGACAACAGCAGGACCAGCAGGACCCCACACGACACACGGGCCGCAAGACTCAGACTCCGTGGCAGTGCGGCGCCCCCCACGCAGGTCAGGGCATAGATCCAGGCGGCATCGCGCAATATTTCCACGGCATACAGCAACAGCACCGGGATCGCGCCGCTATGGTGCTCCACCGTCAGCACCGCGGCCCATACTGCCGTCATGGCGCTGGCCGCGATCAGCCAGGCGCCGGTGCGCCTGCCGTTCCAGCTCGTCGCCAACAAAACCGTCAACAACATAAAACCGAGCCCGGCGGTGCCGTAACTGATCATGCCCGCCAGGTTCATGACACCGTTCATGGCGCTTTTAGCGAGCGCCCTTTCGCCACAGGATCACCTCGACCGTCTGCACCAGGATGGCAAGATAAAACAACAGGCTGTGATTCTTGACGTAGAACAGGTCGTATTGAAGTTTTTCGATCGCATCCTGCTCCGAGGATCCGTATGGATAACACAGCTGCGCCCAGCCGGTAATCCCCGGCTTGATCGAATGGCGCTCGCGATAATACGGGATGCGCTCGTTGAGCTGACCGACGAACTCCGGGCGTTCCGGGCGCGGTCCCACGAAGCTCATTTCCCCGCGCAGAACGTTCAGGATCTGCGGCAGCTCGTCGATGCGTGTGGTGCGGATGATCGCCCCGACCCGGGTCACCCGGCTGTCGTTCTTTTGCGCCCAGCATGCTCCGTCGCGCTCGGCGTCCTGGCGCATGCTGCGGAATTTCAATAGCTGGAACGGCTTGCCATGTTGTCCCACGCGCACCTGGCGATAGAACACCGGCGCACGCAGTCCCTCGGTCAGCTTGATCGCCAACGCCGTGACCAGCATGAACGGTGCCGCCACGATCAACAGCGCCAGGCTTGCGCCGATATCGAAGCTGCGCTCCAGGGCGCCGTGCAGGCGTCCCTGGCGAAATCCGTCCGAGAAAATCATCCAGGAGGGATTGAGGATGTCCAGATGCAGCTTGCCGGTTTCCCGTTCCAGGAAACTCACCAGGTCCACGACCTCGATGCCTTCCAGGCGGCATTCCAGCAGCTGCTCCATCGGAAAGTGCCGGCGGCGATCGTCCATCGCCACCACGATCTCATCGACCCGCCGGCTGCGGCACCAGGCCAGCAGACTTTCGTGTTCCTGCAGACGAACCAGATGCGGTACGCCGATGTGGTCATCGCCATCCGCGGGAATGTAGCCCACCACATTGAAGCCGCGACGGTCTGAACGGCGCCGCAGCCCTGAAATGCTTTCCGCCCGCCGGCCGGCTCCGTAGACCAGTACGCGGCGCTTGAAAACATCATCCTTGACCAGGGTGTCGAACAAGATCCGCACCACCATGACGCCGCCCAGCGCCAGTGCCGTCGCCAGCAGCAATGCGCCGCGGCCCATGTACAGACCCGGCATCAGGTAAAACATCACCGCCACCACCAGCGCGCCGCTGATGACGCTGGCGGCGACTCGCGCCAGCATGCCGGGCAACCGGGAGCGCTGGCGTGAGTTGTACAGGCCCATGGCGGCCATGCTGATGAACATGACGCCGGCAAACAATATCGCCCGGGACAGCAGGGACCCCAGTCCCTGCTCGACCTCCTGGATGTGGACGGTCTCGAAGCGCGCCAGCGCCCCCGCATAGGGCGCCAGGAAAAAAATGACCGCTTCCACCGCAGCCAGAATCGCCAGGTGCAACTGCCAGTAGTGCTGAAAAATCCGGATCGCCACGAAACGTTCAATCCTCGGGACCTGGGAATGATGGGAACCGCCTCTGTGCCGAGGCGCAGCAGCATCCATTGCCATCGAGCGGCGGTATCCGCGGATATCGTCACCCGCTCGCCGCCCGATACCGTCGCGAACCACCGCGCTTATCAAGTCTAGGCGGTTGCGCAATCGGAGCACGTGAATACAGTCACATCATGACCGTCAAATAACCGGCAGTCATTGCCGCGACACCGCGTTGGTTCCCCTTGGGTCTTGCAAATTCCATTGTTTCGGAGCCGAAGTAACTGCACGACCGGCCAAATGATTGACAATCATTCTCATTTGTATCTACGATACCAACCGACCCTGGAACCAGCCCGACACTCGCCCGCGGAGCACTGCCTTTCGCGGCGGACGAGGGCCCTCGAAGAGGCCGAAGCGAATGTACGTCTGCATGTGTCATGCGATCAGCGATCGACAAATTCGTGAAGTCGTCGAGCGCGGTGCAGTGTCGCTGAGCGAGGTTCAAGCCCATCTTCCGGTGGCGGATTGTTGCGGCTGCTGCGCCCAGACCGCGCAGGACATCATCGACACCCACCGGAACACCATCCGGCAGGCGATCGCCGCCTGAGGCCATCCACCCCGCGCCTCCGCCCACTCGGCGCACTAATCAGCTGATCGGTATCGTCCTTGGCATTGAGGCCCGGACTTCGATCGATACAGCCAGCTACGGCACTCCCTGTTGCCAATCAATCTTGATTTGCCCAAGATTGAACTGACGCGCATCACCTCAGGAAAATTCCAAGGAGCTCGACATGCAAGGCAATCCCACCGTTCTGCGTCATCTCAACGCCACCCTCAAGAATGAGCTGACCGCCGTCAACCAATATTTCCTGCATGCGCGCATGTTCGAGAACTGGGGCCTGAAGCATCTATGCGAACACACCTACAAGGAATCGCTCGATGAAATGAAGCATGCCGACATGCTGATCAAGCGCATCTTGTTTCTCGAGGGGCTGCCGAATCTGCAGGACCTGGGAAAGCTCCTGATCGGCGAGGACGTCAAGGAAGCGCTGGAATGCAACCTGAAGCTGGAAATGCAGGGCCATCCGGAAGTGCGCAAGGCGATCGCGGACTGCGAGCAGGCGGGCGACTATGTGTCCCGGGAATTATTCGAGAAAATCCAGGAGTCGGAAGAAGAACATATCGACTGGCTGGAAACGCAGCTGGAATTGATCGAGCGGATAGGCATCCAGAACTACTGCCAGTCGCAAATGGAGCCGGGTTGAGGACCAACGAGCAACCGGCCCGGCCGATGTGCCGGCCGCAGCCGGTCGGCCGATTCAGCCGATGATGTTCAGCCGATGGTCTTGGAAGCTATATTCGACAATGCGCTGGTCAGACCCTGCGCATTGACCGCAACCACCGCAAAGTACCAGGTTCCCTCGCTCAGATTCTCGACCATGTAGGAATTCAGCGACGGATTGTTGAGCACGATCGATAGATCCAGAGCCCCGGCGGCGCGGCCATAATGCAGCTGGTAGCCTGACAGGTCGGTCAACACGCTGCCGTCGCTATTCTGCGTCGGCGGCAACCAGGAAACGGTCGCCACGCCCGAGGCGACCTCGCTCACGGTAATCGAGAAAGCCCCCAGGGAGGCACGGGCTTGACCGTCGGATACCTGGATCCTGATGCCGCTGTAGATGCCGACATCGGCGCTGCCGGGCGTACCGGTCAGCCGCCCTGTGGCCGCATCGAAACTGGCCCAGCTCGGCAGATTCGACACTGTGAATGTCAGCGCATCGCCATCCGCGTCGCGAGCGGTCGGCTGGAAGCTATAGGACTGGCCGGCGAGGACCACTCCCCCCCGGCTGCCCCTGGATGGTCGGTGCGGAATTCGCCTCATTCCGGCCGGCATCCGCAGGCGACTCGGTCGCCATCGCCGTATCCCTGGAACCGCCATCGCCTGCGCCACCGCCGCCACCGCAGGCAACGAGCATCAGGCTGCTCAACAGCATACAGACAAATTTCCCAGCCGGTCTCTGCATCGATCGCATAAGGCTCCGCCAAAGTGGATTCCGACCGGCATCCGGCTGATCGTCTCCAGCGGCTCGGTGCTTGCTCGAGCGCCAGCCGAAGGGTTTCGATCAAATCCGCGGGGTCGATCCGGATCGTTGTAATCACGGCCACCCGCACCTGGTGAATCATGGTCGGCGGCAGTCTGCGGAAATCATTATCAAGATTCATGCCATATTGATTTATTATTTGATATTCAATCAGTTATGCTAAACTCACCCTACCTGTCATGCCAATGCATAACCTTTTTGTCGGCGAACGGAGACAGCAGACCTCAAGCCTGTCTGAAAGATAATCGTAGCCTATTGATTTCAAACAGAATCAGAGTATGTCGCCAATGCCAGACATGAAATTCATGACCTTCCCTGACTGCGCCGCCTGCGGCGGCTTGCCACATACCGGCGGCTTGTCGCATGCTACAATGTTACATCTACGTATCGTACCAGGCGCCGCCGAGCAAAAACCCCGGCTTTCCTTGACAGCACCCGGACCCTCCAATACATTGCGCGCCTCTCGCGTGGGGCCATAGCTCAGCTGGGAGAGCGCTTGCATGGCATGCAAGAGGTCGGCGGTTCGATCCCGCCTGGCTCCACCACGTCATTGTTGATGATCCTGCGTCCCCATCGTCTAGAGGCCTAGGACACCGCCCTTTCACGGCGATAACGGGGGTTCGAATCCCCCTGGGGACGCCATTTAAAACAAGTTAGAACTTGTTAGAACCTGGAGCGCAAAGCTCATCCATCCTTGATAGCTGCTACGAAGAAGATATGCTGGCCTCATGAGTACGTTGGCTATCAAACAGATGTCTTGGGATGAGAAGCTTCGTGCGATGGAGGAGCTATGGGAATCTATAAGTCGTGAGGAATCTCGGCTGCCCCCCCCTTCTTGGCATGGAGTTGCCTTGCAAGAAACGATCGCGCGCTACGAGGCTGGACAAGAACAACCGCGCGACTGGTCCGATGCGAAACGCGAATTGCGCCAGCACGTCGAGTAAAAATCAAGATTCTCCCTTCGGCGATCTTCGATTTAGACCGCGGCCGGATGTTTTATGCCCGGCAGGGTAAGAACGTCGGCGACTATTTTCTCGACTCTCTATTCTCTGACATCGATTCTCTAGAGCTATACGCTGGCGTGCATATGAAGGTATTCGACCACCATCGGATGCTCGCCAGACGTTTTCCCTATGCGGTGTACTACAGGATCAATGCCGACATGTGCATTGTCTCTCGTGTCCTTGATTGCAGACAGGAACCGAACCAGGTGGCAGAGACCCTGAAATAAGGCTTTACCGCATCAGCATTTCTCAGCACCGCCGATGTTCACACCTCGTCGGCAACGGATGCGTCAAGACACTGCCCGGCCCGAGGTGTCGCCGCAATCGCGCGCCGGCTCCAGAATTCTGCATTCCTGATGCCGAGCGCATCCGGATCGAACTGCGGATCCAGACCCGCTTTCTTCTGCGCCTCGTAATCCCTGAGCGCCAGCAGCGCCGGCTTTTGTAGAATAAGGATGGCGCCAAGATTCAGCCATGCCATCAAGCCCACGCCGATATCGCCCAGCCCCCAGGCAAGCTCGGCGCTGCGCATGGCGCCATAGGTGACCGAGGTCATGATGGCGAGCTTGAGCAACAATATCGCCCAGCCGCGATGCACTGATCGATTGATGTACTGCACATTGGTTTCGGCCATGTAGTAGTACGCCACGATCGTAGTGAAGGCGAAAAACGTCAGCGCCAGCGCCACGAAACTTGCGCCGAATCCCGGCATCACCGACTCGACCGCCGCCTGCGTATAGCCGGGTCCCGTCTCCATGCCCGGCAGGCTGTTCACGATCATGGAACCATCCGGGTGATTCACATTGTACTGGCCGGTGGACAGGATCATGAACGCCGTCGCCGAACACACCAGCATCGTATCGACATAAATCGAGAATGCCTGCACATAGCCCTGCTTGGCCGGGTGGGAAACCTCCGCCGCGGCCGCCGCATGCGGACCGGTGCCCTGGCCGGCTTCATTGGAATAGACACCCCGCCTGACGCCCCACTCCACCGCCAGGCCCAGTACCGCACCGAACGCCGCTTCCGCGCCGAAGGCGCTGCGAAAAATCAGCGCCAGAATATGCGGCAGCTCACTAATATTGATAAGCATGATGACCAGCGCGGTAAGGATGTAGGCGAGCGCCATGAACGGCACGACGACCTGCGCAAACGCGGCGATGCGTTTTACCCCACCCAGAATGATCGTGCCCAATACGATCACCGTCACGACCGCGGTCACCGCGGTCGGAACACCCCATGCATTCTGCATGCTCACGGCGATGCCGTTCGCCTGCACTCCGGGCAGCAGTATGCCGGTGCCCAGGACGGTAACGATGGCAAAAGCGGTTGCGTACCACTTCAGCCCCATGGCCTTCTCGATGTAATAGGCCGGACCGCCCCGATACTGGCCCTGATCGTCCTTCTCCTTGTATATCTGCGCAAGAGTCGATTCTATGTATGCCGTGGAGGCGCCCAGAAACGCGACCACCCACATCCAGAAGACGGCGCCAGGCCCACCGAAGGTGATCGCCGTCGCGACACCGGCGATATTGCCGATACCGATGCGCCCCGACAGCGATATGGTCAGCGCCTGAAAAGGCGATACACCGGCCTCGGAGCGATGACCGGCCAACATCAGCCTGATCATCTCCTTGAAACCGCGCACCTGCATGAAGCGCGTTCGTATGGAGAAATACAAGCCGGCGCCCAGACACAAGGCAATGAGCGCCTTGCTCCAGATAAGGCTGTTGAGAAAATCCACCGCTGCAATCATCGGCATCCTCCCTCGATGTCCGAGACGAGCTTCTTGGTTCTTATACGCGCCGCCTGGTCCTCATACGCGGATCCGCGGCACTGCCGCCTGCGTGCAGTCGCACCCGTGCGGAACATGGATTTCCGTGGAGAGCGGCTCGTCCGGCAAATCATCGGGAACATCCACGTCATGCGACAATCCCGGCAGATGCTCGACCGTTACGCTCGCCCCGCAGGCCCTGGCCGTTTCCAGATGTGCTTCCAGACTGGCCACCCCGAAGTGCGGCTGAATACGCGCCGGCAGCCGCAGCCATAAGGCGTTCGTTCCTTCCTTGTGCCGATCCGGGACGACGACGACGTCGTGATCGCGGCCGACCTCGATCAGCCGTTCGATCTCCGCCGCCGTGACGTAGGGAACATCGCCGGCAACCACGATCGCGGCATCGAAGCGATGGGTGATGTGCGTGAGCGCGAGTTCGACAGCCGCATTGAGACCCCTGCCTTCATCGCGGATGCGTTCCACTCCTGGTAGATTCAGGTCGTCGTCGGACGTCACGAGCACGATCCGCTCCACACCGCGCGCTGTGCGCAGCACGCCGACCACATGCTCGAGCATCGAGCGGACCAAGGAGGCGCGCTGGTGTGGTGACAGGACGGCAGACAGCCGCGTCTTTCCCTCGCCAAGGGCTCGCACAGGTACGATGGCGCATACGTTCACGATGCCCTCCACAAACGTACCTGATCCGCTACGGGACGCCGCTGGCGCAGCATGGGCGGCGCCGCTTGCCGCCCCATTCATTCAGGCCGTAGGACGCTCGTTCAGTGTACCCGTGATCTCGATGCCGGCGCCATCGCTGCTGTAGGTCTTGTTGATGAAAATGAGCACCGAGGTCAGCGCCTCCGCGGCAGCCGAATTACAGAGCGCACCGCCATGCAGGCCGCGCAGCCCGCAACGGCTCACCACGTCGATGGCGACATCACGCGCTGCTCGTTCGTCGCCGAAAACCAGTACATCGCAGGCGATCTTTTCATCCGTCGCCAGCTTATGTGCCGGGACATTGTGGAATGCGGAAACGAGGCGCACCGACGGACCGAGAATCTTCTGTGCGGCCACGGCCGCACTGCCCTCCTCCGGCAGCTGCACGCGCATCACCTTGGGCGGCATCAGCGGTACCGTTGTATCGATCACGATCTTGCCGGACACCACGCCGGCGATCTCCGTCAACGTGGCGCGCTGCGCCGCATATGGAACCGTGACAATGACTACATCCGCCGCGGCGGCCGCGGCGGCATTGGCATCCGCTGCGACCTCCTTGCCGGTTTCGGATGCCAGGGCCTTGGCGGCCTCCTGCGCCCTGCCCGCATCGCGCGAACCGACAATGACTTTCGTGCCCGCCAGCACGAGGCGGCGAGCGATGGCTGCACCTAGTTGTCCGGTGGCCCCGATCACCGCGATCACGTGGTTCGACGTCGACATGCAAGTCTCCTGTTTTTTCCTGTGCTGTCCGGTGGGGCCCGCGCCTGCTCCGCCGCCTGGACGAGACACCCGATCCTTTCAGTTTACGTCATGGATTACCAACATGCGACCTGCGCCAGGGCAACTTGACCTTCCCGCGATGGTAAGATTCAGGCTGTCCGCATACGAACTTCCGACATTGGGAAACAAACCATGAGCATGTCCGGCATCCGCAGTGCTGGTGCCGCGTCGGCTGCGATCAGTCTGCCCATCGAGGGGATGACCTGCGCCAGCTGTGTGCGCCGCATGGAGGCCGCTCTGGCCAAGGTCGACGGCGTGAGCAGCGTATCCGTCAATCTTGCCACCGAACGAGCCGATATCCGCCTGGATGGCCCGGCCGATCGCATGGCGCTGATCCAGGCGGTGCGGCAAGTGGGCTATGAGGTGCCTGCCGGCACCGTCGAGTTGACGGTCGAGGGAATGACCTGCGCATCATGCGTGGGTCGCGTCGAGCGGGCGCTGCAAGCCGTTCCCGGCGTCGCACAGGCGACAGTGAACCTGGCGAGCGAGCGCGCCACCGTGCGCGGCGTGGCTGCCCCGGCGGACCTGCTGGCGGCCATCGAGAAAGCCGGCTACGAGGCCAGCCTCATCGACCCGACCGCCCCGGCCGGGGAGGCCGAGGATAAGAAGGACGCCGAGTTGCTCGGACTCAAGCGCGACCTGATCCTGGCCAGTGTGCTGTCGCTGCCGGTATTCGTGCTGGAGATGGGCTCGCATCTGTTCCCCGGCATGCACGACTGGATCGCAGCCGGCATCGGCATCCAGACAAGCTGGTATCTGCAATTCATACTGACCACGCTGGTCGCGCTCATGCCGGGCCGGCGCTTTTATACGAGCGGATTTCCGGCGCTGCTGCGCCTGGCGCCGGACATGAACTCGCTGGTTGCGGTCGGTACGGCAGCCGCCTACAGCTATTCGGTCGTCGCCACCTTTGCCCCCGGCCTGCTGCCTGCCGGGACGGTAAACGTCTACTACGAGGCGGCCGCCGTCATCGTGGCCCTGATCCTCCTGGGACGCTTTCTCGAAGCACGCGCCAAGGGGCGCACTTCGGAGGCCATCAAGCGGCTGATCGGCCTGCAGGCCAAGACCGCACATGTCACGCGTAATGGCCGCATCCTGGACATTCCGATCAACCAGGTGGTCCTGGGCGACAGGGTCGAAGTGCGTCCCGGCGAGCAGATTCCGGTCGATGGCGAAGTCACCGAGGGTCGCAGCTTCGTCGATGAGTCCATGATCACCGGCGAACCGGTTCCCGTCGAAAAGACGGTTGGCAGCA
Organism: Steroidobacter denitrificans; assembly: GCF_001579945.1. NCBI lineage: Bacteria > Pseudomonadati > Pseudomonadota > Gammaproteobacteria > Steroidobacterales > Steroidobacteraceae > Steroidobacter > Steroidobacter denitrificans. Next base: position 2,248,028 of record NZ_CP011971.1, read on the forward strand.
CCTTGGTCGGCGGTACCGTCAACCAGCAAGGCGCCTTGACGCTGCGTGCCACCGCCGTGGGCGGCCAGACCATGCTGGCGCAGATCATTCGCCTGGTCGAACAGGCGCAAGGCTCCAAGCTGCCGATCCAGGCCGTGGTGGACAAGGTGACCCTGTGGTTCGTACCCGCGGTCATGTTGGCCGCATTGTTGACTTTCCTGGTCTGGCTGATCTTCGGCCCCTCACCGGCGTTGACCTTTGCCCTGGTCAACGCCGTGGCCGTACTCATCATCGCCTGCCCCTGCGCCATGGGCCTGGCCACGCCGACCTCCATCATGGTCGGCACGGGCCGCGGCGCCGAAATAGGCGTGCTGTTCCGTAAAGGCGAAGCATTGCAGTTGCTCAAGGATGCCCGGGTGGTGGCCGTCGACAAGACCGGCACCTTGACCGAAGGCCGTCCCGTACTGACCGACCTGCAGATCGCCGCAGGCTTTGATCAGCGCGAAGTACTGGCCAAGGTCGCTGCGGTGGAGTCGCGCTCCGAGCACCCGATCGCCCGCGCCATCGTCACCTCCGCCGCGGAACAAGGAATCACACTGCCTGCACTGGCCGGGTTCGAGTCGGTCACCGGCATGGGCGTGCGAGCCATGGTGCAGGATACTCGCGTGGAAGTGGGTGCCGATCGCTTCATGCGCGCATTGGGTCTGGACGTCAGCGAGTTCGCCGACGCCGCCGAACGCCTGGGCAGCGAGGCCAAGTCGCCGCTGTATGCCGCCATCGATGGCCGGCTGGCGGCCATCATCGCCGTAGCGGACCCGATCAAGTCCAGCACACCCAAGGCGATCGCCACCCTGCATCAACTTGGCCTGAAAGTGGCCATGATCAGCGGCGACAACGCGCGCACTGCGCAAGCAATCGCCAAAAAATTAGGTATCGACGAAGTGGTGGCCGAAGTATTGCCCGAAGGCAAGGTCGAAGCAGTACGCCGGCTGAAGTCGACCCACGGCCGGACCGCCTTCGTGGGTGACGGCATCAATGACGCACCGGCGCTGGCCGAAGCCGACGTGGGGATGGCGATCGGCACCGGCACCGACGTGGCGATGGAATCCGCCGACGTGGTGCTGATGTCCGGCAATCTGCAAGGTGTTCCCAATGCCATCGCCCTGTCCAAGGCCACCCTGGGCAATATTCGCCAGAACCTGTTCTGGGCCTTTGGCTACAACACGGCGCTGATTCCGGTGGCCGCGGGCGTGCTGTACCCCGCCTATGGAGTGTTGTTGTCGCCTATCTTCGCAGCCGGCGCGATGGCGCTGTCCAGCGTCTTCGTGGTCACTAACGCCTTGCGCCTGCGCCGCTTCCAGCCGCCGCTGGCAATAGCCGATACCGTTCAATAGGCAACAAGCAACAAGCAACAAGCAATAGGCAACAAGCAATAGGCAATAGGCAATAGGCAATAGGCAATAGGCAATAGGCAATAGGCAATAGGCATGCTTCAGGATGAAGCTTCCGTTGTCCACTCATCAAGCGTCAATCCGCCGGACGCACGCACTCGTGGAATCGCCATGCCGACTCGTCTTCGAACGGGTCTCCATCCTGGTGAAGAGCTCCGCGAGTGGCTTACCGATATCAACGTGACGGACGCCGCGAAGCAGCTTGGCGTGACGAGTGTTGCGCCCTCACGCGTGCTCAATGGCGCTGCGGCCATAAGTGCCGATATGGATCTGCGGCTTTCGAAGGCGCTCGGGACCACGCCCGGTACGTGGTACTCGATGCAGGCGCAGCGACGATTTCGTGCGAAGGTGCAGCCGCTGTCCCTCAATTGGTGCATCAGGCCACCTCCTTGATACCGGTACGATTTGCAATTGCTGTCACCAGCGCAGAAAAATCGTCATAACACTGCTGCACATTGGCCTGGTGGGCACCGATAGCCCCATCAGCACTACGCAAGCTGAACATTGGCTTGCGCGCCTCCATCGCCATCGGCATCAAGCTGCGATAGTGCTTGATCCGCTGAATCTGGTTGTCATCGGCACCCGTTAAATCTCCAGAGTCCACGTCCAGAACGCTCTCCCGGTAGGTGATCGGCAATCGCTTCTGCCACTTGGCGTAAGCTTTAGTGGGGCGTCCGAGCCGCTCGGCATGCTGCATCAATACATAGCCCACCGGGCTCATTTCACCCTGCGGCATTGCTCCTAGAGCATTTGGTGCTTGAGGTAGTGCCGATGCCCAAGTGCCGCGCCACTTACGCAAGGTCGGCCCCAGATTCTTTAAGCCCTGAAGTGAAAACAAATCTGGTGCCACCGGCATCACGACATGACTGGAAGCCACCAGTGCCGAACGGTTGATCGCACCCAAATTTGGCCCAACATCGACCAACACTAGACCAGCCTGATGTCTTCGGGCCGCCTCCTCGATGATCCGCCAGAATGCAGTGGTGACACGAAACGCCCGTGTATCTCCTTCAAGGCAGCGTGGCCATTGAATAGAGAGATCATCTTCAATACGGGACAAGGCCAGATCACCCACCAGCAAACCCAGACGGCTGCTCAAAGGCTCGATATGCGCTGCACGCACATCTCCCGTGCCTTCGAACAAGGGCGCAAGTGCGCCATTGATAGTAAGCGGATGGTCATTATCCGGCCACAAAGCCTCAAGCCGTGATTCATCCAGCGCCATGATCGAGAGATTGGACTGCGGATCGAGATCCACGGCCAACACACGCTGCCCCTGCTCGGCAAACATGAAAGCACAGTGATAAACCAGCGAGGTCTTGCCGACGCCCCCCTTGTTGTTGAAGAACGCGATACGAGGCGTCATGATGTTTCCCCCTGGATGATCGCAGCCACCACGCCGGGTTGCACCTCAAAGCGTAGTCTCTGCCCAAGCGCCTTGCGGGCAATGGCAATGCCCGCGCCGAAGCGCTGTACATAGCCGAGCGCTCGCAACGCCTCAGCCAAATTGGGATTACGGTAATCCGTGATGCCGGGCTGACCAAAGTTTTCCGGCGTTACGCTGCCAAACGGCCCCCCGGGATTGTGGATTTCGATGCAATCGTCAAACCAGTACACCCGCACCGGTGTGTTGGTCACTTCGTAACTGCGGTGCATGAAGGCGTTGCGCACCAATTGACGCAAAGCCTCCAATGGATAGGCTTCGCGTCTATCCTCGGTGTCGACGTCGCTGAAGCGCACACCGCGCTGGTTGTGCGCCGCGAGTTTTTCTTCCAGCCTTCGAATCTGGTCCGCCACCGTGCCGTGAATCGCCTCTTCATCGGAAACGGGTGCGGTCAGATCGTTACCCGCCAATCGTAGAAATTGCGTATACGCCCCCGGCAACCAATCAGCGGGCGACTTGCCGATTACCAGGAAGCCGAGCACCGTAGGCACCGGCTCGCTGTCGTTCAACACCATCTTGGTTGCAGCCAACTTCTGCTCGTAGCTGCGCTCGTTCGCCTCCAGCACGTCTCGGGCCACAAGCGCGGGCAGGTATTCCTGTTCAAAACGCAGCCGATCAAGTTCGATCAATTCTGCATCATGAATAGGTTGAACATCGAAAGGCCGATCTCGGTGGCGGCGTCGCTCGTTGAGGATGCGCTCATCCTGCGCTGTGGCCAACCCTCGCCGCGGCCCCCAGCGCACGTGGACACGCCCTTTGTACCGAACTGGAGGGGTGTCGCAAGGCCAGACAGTAATCACCGCAATTTCTGCGTCCGAAAGCACTCGCTTTTCTGCCAGAAGCGTTGGCGGCGGCACGATGTTACCGTCCGTCTTGATGTCGGCAAGGCTGCGCAGCAGCTCGTCCGTGACAGCGAAGCCAGGCATGGGCGTGCCCTTGTCATGCACGCCGATCAACACCACACCTGGCGCGTTATGCCCGGCGAGATCGTTGGCAAAGGCACACACAGCTTCTCGAACCTTTTGCGGAGAATCTCCCTGGAAGGATTGCTTGCGCTCGGCACGATCCGATTCCAGATCAGCCATCATGACTTCGAGTTGTGCATCGCTAAAGTAGCTCATCGCTTGTACCCCCCATCGTCATCGAACAAGGAACCCTGCGCGTGCTGGACTGAGGCGCTTGCCCCGGAATTCTTCTCGTAGCATCAGTCCAAGCATTACTTCCGATCCTCCTTGTTCGATGCCTTACTCGCGGCGCGTTCGGGCCTGCCCGCCGATTGCTGCTTGATCCAGCTCTCGATGTCACCGCGCGAGAACCGCCACGTTCCACCGAGCTTGAACGCAGGGATCTCCCCGCTCGCTGCGAGCCGATAGATCGTGCGTTTGCCCGCCTTCAGGTAGGCTGCAACCTCGTCCAAGGTCAGGATGTCGCCATCAGGCTCTGCCATTGCCGTTCCTATGCAGACGTTGAAATATAATTGCCAAGTCTTGCCGATTCTCACACAAGACGGCGACGCCGACCAGCCGAGGCCTGTGCCCGAACTTCAATCGTTTTCAGGGTGGATCGTGTAATGGTGGAGCGACCGCACACGGATAGGCCCATCGAAGGGCTGCCGGAATACGGCGCCGAACATACTTGGCGCCGCACTTGCCGCGGCTGTAGATAACTTGAAAAAGTTGGGGTGGACGATGGGACTCGAACCCACGACGGCCGGAATCACAATCCGGGGCTCTACCAACTGAGCTACGTCCACCATATGCCTGCGCGCTGATGGCGCGCCCGGCAGGACTCGAACCTGCGACCCTCGGCTTAGAAGGCCGATGCTCTATCCAGCTGAGCTACGGGCGCACAAGCGTTCAAAGCTTGGCCGGGTTTGCAGGATTCGTCAAATGGTCGGGGCAGCAGGATTCGAACCTGCGACCCTCTGCTCCCAAAGCAGATGCGCTACCAGACTGCGCCATGCCCCGTCCGCCGCCCGCTCGAGGGCAGCTTCAACGGCCATAGCTCGCACGGGCGGCGCATGATACGTATGACACGCAGAAGCGTCAATTTTCGTCCCTCGAGGCCTGCTCGGCACCGCATCATATCGTTTTCAACGTGATCGGCGCCTTCGTTGCGCTCCTGCGGGAGTCGTTTCCCTGAACAAGACCACCAAGCGGCGGGCGGCGTCACTCGCTTCGCGGCAGGCGCGATCCGAACCGCTACCTGCCGAACGCCCAACTCAAATTCACGGACAGGCTGCGTCCGGGATGCACGGCGTAAGGGACCAGCGGATCGTCGGCGGCGCGATTGCGCACATCGATCCAGGTGATGTAGCGTTCATCGGTGAGATTCGTCAAGGCGAGATTGAGCCGGCCGCGCGCACCGATCTCGACATATGCGAACGCATCGAGCGTCATGTAGTCATCGGTACGGTACAGCGGCACGTCGATCTGCGTCACCCGGTTCTTGGCAGCCACGGCAGTCGCCGCCAGACGTGCGCCCCAGCCGGACGGCGCGTCGTAGTTGACGATCAGATTCACCTGCATGGGATCGACCGAATTCAGCGGCTGATTCGCGGTGAGGTCATCGCCACGCGCCCAGGCGGCGTTCAGGTTCAGTGACCAACCCTGCAGCGGCGAGGCTCCGGACGGCTCGGCGAACCGGTCCAGCGCCGCCAGATCGAGGCGGGCGGCCAGATCGATCCCGTAGATGCGCGCGCGCGCCAAGTTACGCGACTGAAACAAGGTCATGCCGGTCGCCGGATCCAAGCCGATGTTCATGCGCGATTCGATGAAATCCTCGAACCGAGTGTAGTGTCCACTCAAGGTTGCACGCCAGGCATCACCGCGGGTACGCAAGCCGATCTCGTAGCCGTCGCTGGTTTCAGCTTTCAGATCCGGATTCGGTACCGCGCGATAATTGAACAGCGCGATCTCCAGGCCGATGTTCACTTCCTCGAGCGGCGGCGCACGAAAACCACGCGCATACTGGGCAAAAGCACTGGTGCGCGGCGTAAGCTCATAGGAGACAGCCAGCTTCGGCGCCAGCGACTGATCGTCCAGCTTCACCGGACGAGCGCTGGGGTTGTCTTCGCGATACATCGCATCTTCGCGCGGACGCAGCCGATACAGATCCATTCTCAGGCCCGGCGTGAACCGCCACCGGCTGTCGGCCAAACGTAACTCGTCCTGGATATAGATACCCGCCTCGACGCGCCGCGTGATCGGAAAATCGCGCAGCGGTAACACCTCGCCCAGGATCACATTGCTGACCAGGCCGGTGTCGAGGTTGCGCTCCCAGCCATCGCGTTTCTCGGTCGCCTGTCCCATTTCGAAATCGATGCCGTAGACCAGCTGATGCAACCAGCTGCCGGCATTGACAGCCTTGGTAGCAATGACGCTCGCCCCCCAGGCCTCGTCCCGAAAGGTGAAGCTGCGATGCAGTTCTGTCGACGCACGCGGCGCAGCAGGGCGCCTGGTCTCATCCGTCAACTGCTCGGTAAGCGTACGCATTACGTGCAGGCGCCAGGTCAAGTCATCCGCCCAGGCCGCTGCGGGCGCCAGGGATTGCTCTACCGCAAACCGCAGATGCTCGGCCCTGTCGTCGCCTGTCATGGCCGTGGTGTTCACGAAACGCGGCGGCGTCCCCAACAATGCGTTGACGACCGTCTTGTCGCGCGTACGCCCCGTCTCCAACGTCACTTCTATCGTGTTGCCCGCCCCCCCGGTTCCGAACCCCGGCAACACCAGTTTTGCAAGCACCTGATCCATGCGGCTGCGACGCGGATTCGGCTTCAGACCGCCGGCGATATCCGCCTCATGGTTGTCGCGATGCACATAACCGAGCAGCATTTCGGCGGATCCATGCCGCCAGGCATTCAGAGCGGTGGCCGACCAGCCTTCGGTTTCACTGCGGTAGCCCGCGCGCAGTTGCGCGCCCATCGTCTCCGATGCCGACAACAGATCACGGGGATCGATGGTCTGCATTTGCACCACGCCGCCGATGGCGTCGCTGCCATAGAGGGCGGAGGCCGGCCCGCGCAGGATTTCCACGCGTCGAATGAAATCGGTATCGGTGTAGATACGGCCGCTGTCGGCAAGCGCACCGATCGAAAAACTTTGCGAGACCGGCACGCCATCGACATGGGCAACGATACGATCGCCGCCGATACCCCGGATCGCAAAGCTGTCGATGCCGAAGCGTACCGGATCGTTTCGAACCGTAATACCGGGCTCGTAGCGCACCAGGTCACGGATGTTGGTCGTCAGGACCCGCTCTATTTCATTGCGATCGATGATCGTGACCGTTGCCGCGGCATGCTGCAGCGGCGTGTAATGCCGCGACACGACCATCACTTCCTCGAGAACGGCACGCCCCGCTTCCGCAGAAGAGCCGGCCTCGGCTGCCCCCGCTCCGGCGCAGCACAGCAACCAAAACGCTGCCGCCGCCACGGATGCCGTCAGTGCAGACACCCGTGATGACAGCAGCGTCATGGATTTCATATATCGACTCACACGCTCACCCCGTGCCTTCAACCTCCCTGGCGGCGGTGGCAAGGAGCGGGGGCGGATCGTTGCGATCCGCCCCTCATCACCCGAACTTGAATCAGTAAACGTCCTTGACCGTGTTGTACACGTTGAACTTGCCCGTCGGCGTAATCAATCCGGGCGCTTTGATGACCTGCTTCAATTTGAGCGTCTTGTCATCGACGATCACGATCGCGGAAACCTCTTCCTTGCCGTTCCATACCGAGAACCATACCTCGTCACCCGCCTTGTTGTACTCGGGCTGCACGACGCGCTTGGGTCCCGGACCGACCTTCGCCCATTCTCCGATGGGCAGGACCTTGTAGCCGGCTTCCAGATTCCTGATGTCGAACACTGCGATGCTCTGGCTGATCTTCTCATCCGGGTGCAGCGTGGTGTCCACCCACAGGTTATGCGACTTCGGATGAGTCTTGACGAACAGCGAGCCGCCGCCCTGACCCTTCAGCACCCGCACCACCTTCCAGGCATGTTCCGGATGATTCTCCGGGTCGGTACCGATGAGCGTGATCTTCTCATTGCCCAGCGCACTGGTTACCCAGACCGGACCATACTTGGGATCGACGAAGTTCGCGCCGCGTCCCGGATGCGGGATCTTGTCCACGTCCACCAGCGCCGTGAGCTTCTGGTCGCGCGAATCGATCACCGCAATCTTGTCGGACTGGTTCGCAGCCGTGAGGAAGTAGCGCTGCGTGGAATCCCAGCCGCCGTCATGCAGATAACGCGCCGCACCGATCTGAGTCACCTTGAGGTGTTCGATGTCCCGGTAGTCGACCAGCAGAACCTGTCCGGTTTCCTTGACGTTGACGATGAACTCCGGATGTTCATGCGAAGCCACGATGGCGGCAACCCGGGGCTCGGGGTGGTACTCCTGGGTATCCACCGTCATGCCGCGGGTGGACATGATCTTGAGCGGCTCCAGAGTCTCGCCGTCCATGATGGTGTACTGCGGCGGCCAGTAGGCACCGGCGATCGCATACTTGTCCTCGAAGCCCTTGTACTTGGAGGTTTCGACCGAACGCGCCTCCAACCCGATCTTGATTTCGGCGACGCGCTGCGGCTCCTTCATGTACAGATCGATCAGATCGATACGCCCGTCGCGCCCGATCGTGTAGACATAGCGCCCGGAATGCGAGATGCGCGAGATATGCACCGCATAGCCGGTCGGAATGATGGAAACGATCTTCTTGGTATCGCCATCGATGAGCGCCACCTCGCCGCTGTCACGCAAGGTGACGGCGAAGATATTCTCGATGTTGATCTTGTTCTGCTTGGTCTTCGGCCGCTGCTCCGGCGGCACCAGCACCTTCCAGCTGGCACGCATCTCCTCCATGCCGAATTCCGGCGGCAACGGCGGTTCGTGCTGCAGGAAGCGCGCCATGATGTCGATCTGGTCACGCGTCAGCAGGCCGGATGTTCCCCAGTTCGGCATGCCCGCGGGGGAGCCGCGATCGATGAACACCTTCAGATACTCGGTGCCCTTCTTTTGCGTGAGATTGGGCGTCAGCGGCTTGCCCGTCGCCCCCTTGCGCAGCACGCCGTGACAGCCTGCGCAGCGTTCGAAATAGATGGACTTGGCCTGCTCGAACTCCGCCTCCGTCATGTTGGGCGCGCCGGGGGTGATGCGTACCTGCGCGCTTCCGGCCGGCACCGGCGACGGGGCGCCCTGGTAGGTTTCCTCCACGACCATCGTGCCCGGATGCTCGGTGGGCGAGGCGGCGCTCTTGGCCTCGGCCAGCACCTGGGTACGCACCGCAGCAACCTCGGTGGCGTTGATCGAACCGCCATCGTTGCCCCAGCTGTTGAGGGCGTAGGTGAGAACGTCCGCGATTTCCTTGTCGGTCAGCTGCGTCATGGCGGGCATGACGGAGTTGTACTTGACGTTATTGACGACGATCTCGCCTTCCAATCCCCGCAGCACGATGCTGATCGCGCGCTTGGGATCCTTCAGGAGATAGTCGGACTTCGCCAGCGGCGGGAATGCTCCCGGCAGGCCGAGACCGGTGGGCTGATGACAGGCCGAGCAGGCGTTGGTAAACGCCTCTTCGCCGTCCTTGATCTGTTGAGTCAGATCGCCGGCGGAGGCGACCTCGGCCTGGTGCACTGCCTGGGCAAACGACGGTGCCGCCGCAAACAAGGCCATCACGCCGAACGGAAGTAGAGCTGAACGCAGCGTCGATTCTGGGTTTATTCTCACGGGGGTACCACCAAAATAGCTATCTGTGCATATGGGCAGGTGCGAATTAGAGGCGCGCACATCACACTCAGGAGACGCGGACCTGCGGACGAAAGCTTATCGCAACGCCCAGGTGCTGTCTGCGCGAATTTCACCTGCGGATTAAGGGATGGCACGTGGGGGATGGCACGTGGGGGGATGGCGCATCCCCCTTCGGAGCTAATCCCTGCGCCAGCGAGTCGTACCGTCGGGTCTGTCCTCCAGGGAGATGCCGGCCTGCGCCAGCTCATCCCGAATCCGGTCGGAAGCCTTGAAATCGCGCGCTGCGCGGGCGGCACGGCGCGCCTCGATCGAGCGCTCGATATCCTCGGCACCGAGCGGCGAGACCATGCGCGCGCCGGTCAGATCATCTGTTTCCCTGATGGCGACATCCGGCGCTCCCTCACTCGCTACCGCCTGGACCGTCTTTCCACCGTCCGCCTTTTCCTGATATCCCTTTACCGGGTCGGTCTTTCCCGGATCGGTTTTTTCTGCACCCGTCTCTTCCGGATCGGCCTTTCCTGGGATCTTTTTTGCCGGGATCGCCGTTGCCGGTATCTTCGCAGGTATCGATCTGGATTTATGCAGGAACACCTCGGGCGGCAACTGCAATACACCCAGCACACCGGCGAGACGCTTCAGTTCCGCGGCAAGCGCACCGGCGGTGGCGGTCTCGCCTGCGCTCTTGGCCCGATTGATCCGGGTCGCCAGCGTCTGCAATGCCGCCAGCGCCTCCGGCGTATTGAAATCATCGTCCATCGCCGCCTCGAACGCCCGCGTCGCCTCGCCAGGCTCATGGCTGGGAGCGGGTTCGACATCGCGCAAGGCGGTATACAGACGCACCATTGCCGCATCCGCCTGCTCGATCTGGGACAAGGAATAATTCACCGGTCCGCGATACTGGCTGGACAGCAGGAAAAAACGCAGCACTTCGGGATCGCGCACGTAGCCGGAATCCAACACATCACGAATACGAAAAAAATTGCCCAGCGACTTGGACATTTTTTCGTCATCGACATTGACGAAACCGTTATGCATCCAGAAATTCGCGAAGTCCTCCCCCGTGGCGGCGCAGGACTGGGCGATTTCGTTTTCATGATGCGGGAATTTCAGATCCATGCCGCCGCCGTGGATATCGAACCGCGGTCCCAGCAGGTCCAGCGACATGGCCGAGCATTCGATATGCCAGCCGGGCCGGCCCTTTCCCCAGGGCGAGTCCCACGCCGGCTCACCGGGCTTGGCCTGTTTCCACAAGACAAAATCCAGCGGATCGCGCTTGGCCTCGTCGACCGCCACGCGCGCACCCGCACGCAAATCGTCGAGCTGGCGGCCCGACAACCGCCCGTAGGGCTCGAATGCCGCAACCGAATACATGACATCGCCGTTCGACGCCACGTAGGCGTAGCCCTTGTCGATGAGCCGGCGGATCATCTCGATGATGCCCGGCACATGTTCGGTGGCTCGAGGCTCGTGATCAGGACGCAGGATGCCCAGACGATCGTAATCCTCGTGCATGGCGGCAATGAAGCGGGCGGTCAGCGCCGTCACGTTCTCGCCGTTCTCAGCCGCGCGCTGGATGATCTTGTCATCGATGTCGGTGATATTGCGCACGAATATCACCTTGTAGCCACGATAGCTCAAGTAGCGGCGCACCACGTCGAAGGCGATCTTGGAGCGTGCATGGCCGATATGGCAGAAGTCATAGACCGTATCGCCGCACACATACATGCGCACGATGCCCGGTTCCAGCGGACGAAACGTTTCCTTGCGGCCGGTATAGGAATTGAATATCTGCATGAGACTCTTATGACTGCTTGCCGCGGGCCGTTCGCACCGCGGATCGTTCTTGCGGACCTGTCGTGACGCCGCCTTGACTCGCCATTGGCCTTGATTCGCCGTTGTTTGACTCGTCATTAGATCGCGGCACGCACCGGCCGCGCCGTATCACCCGCCGGCACCCGCCCGCTGCATCGCCGCAGCGAGACGAGTCTGCACTTCTTCATCCGGCACCAGCGACAACAATCCCGCCAGTTCCGGACCATGAGTCGCGCCGGTGAGCGCAGCGCGTAGCGGCATGAACAGCGCGGGCCCCTTGCGGCCGCTGGCCTGTCCCAGCTCGCGCAGCCGTTGCTTGAACTCCAGTCCCGGCCGGGCGAAGACCTGTGCGGCCATGGCATAGAATGCTTCGCCGGCCGCCTCGATCGCCGCCACGGCGTCCGGCATGAAGTTCGTGAGCCGCCCAAAAGCCACCTCCGCCCAGGGCTGGGCATCCCGGGCGAATTCGACATTCGGCCGCACGGCGGCGGCGAACGCGGCGGCGCGCGGCGCCTCCAGACCGGGCGGCAGAAAGGCGCCGATCCAGCGCAGGAAATCTTCCTGGGACAGCTGTGCGACCGCCTCCTTCTGCCAGTGGTGCAATTGCGCCGCATCGAATCTCGCCGCGGCCTTGCCCAGGCGCGACAGCTCGAACTCCGCGCACATCGCCGCATCGTCCAGCCAGCCGTCGTGCTGACAGGCGTGCCCCAGACGCACCAGGTGATTGCGCAGCGCGCCGGGCAGAAACCCACGTTCGCGAAATTCTCCCAGACTTTGTGCACCATGGCGTTTGGACAACGGCGCGCCATCCATGCCCAGCAGCAGCGCCACATGCGCATACTCGGGCACCGGCAGATCCAGCGCCTGCAGGATCAGGATCTGGCGCGGCGTATTGGTCAAATGATCGTCGCCGCGCAACACCAGAGTGATTCCCATCAGTGCATCGTCGATGGCATTCGAGAAAAAGAAGGCGGTGCTGCCGTCGGCGCGGCGAATGATGAAATCGCCGATATCGTCGGTGGCGAAACGCTGCTCGCCATGCACCAGATCACCAAAGGCGACGATCTGTCCGGCCGGCACCCGAAAGCGCAGCGCCGCCGGCTCTCCGGCAGCCAGGCGAACAGCGCGCCGGTGCGCATCGAGCGCGCGACAGGTGCCGGCATAGCGCGGCGGCTTGCCGGCAGCCAACTGGCGCTTGCGCGACAGGCTGAGTTCGGCCGGCGTACAAAAGCAGGGGTAGGTCAAACCGGCGGCATCCAGCTTCGCCAGCCAGGTTTCATGGATCGCGCGCCGATGCCGCTGGCGATACTCATGCGGACCGCCCACATCCGGACCCTCATCCCAGTCCAGGCCGAACCAGCGCAGATCCTCCAGCAGCGCCTGGACATGAGCCTCCGTGGAACGCGCCTCGTCGGTATCCTCGATACGCAGGATGAAACGTCCCTTGCCTTTGCGTGCGGCCAGATAGCTCAACAGTGCCGTACGGGCATTGCCGAGATGCAGCAGGCCGCTGGGACTGGGAGCAAAGCGGGTAACGTACGGCTGGTTCGGCATCGGGAGTTCCTTGGGGTCGGGCATTCTATCAGGATGCGGCGCTGGCTTTTCCCGGGCTGCGCACCCGGCGAACCACGCCGCCGTATCTGCTCCCGTACGAGTCTTTGTTACCATCTGCGCCTTTTCACGGCTCACAGGCGAACAATCATGCGTTTACCGGCATTAGCGGCCATTCTGTCGATCGCCCTGTCGATCACCGGAGTCATCGCGGCGCTGCCGGCGCCGGCGGCCGCACAATCATCCGCGGCAAACGCCCCGCGCGTGCGCGTGGATACCAGCCTGGGCAGCTTCGTGATCCAGCTGGATGCAGAACGCGCACCGTTGACCGTCGCGAATTTTCTACAGTATGTGCGCGAGGGCCACTACCAAGGCACGATCTTTCACCGCGTCATCGGCAATTTCATCGCCCAGGCCGGCGGCTACGATAGGAACTTCGTCGCCAAACCTCGGCGCCCCACCATTCCCAACGAGTCGGGCAACGGTTTGTCCAATCGCCGCGGCACCGTGGGTCTGGCGCGCACCGCCGCGCCGCATGGCGGCGATGCCGAATTTTTCATCAATCTGGCCGACAACGCACCGCTGGACCCTCAGCCCAGCCGCTGGGGCTATGTCGTGTTCGGCCTGATCGTCGACGGCATGCGCGTGGTGGACGAAATCGGCGCCGTCGCCACCGGAGCAGGCGGCCCCTTCGAATCGGATGTGCCCTTGAAACCGATCGTGATCGAGAACATCGAAGAACTGCGGTGAGATCCGTGTGACCACGCTGTTCATCTCGGATCTGCATCTGGACGCGCAGCGCCCGGACATCACCGCGCGGTTCCTGGATTTCCTTGCCCACGAAGCCCGCCAGGCGCAGGCCCTGTACATCCTGGGCGACTTGTTCGAAACCTGGATCGGCGATGACGATCCGGATGAGAGCAAGCGGCAGGTGATCGCTGCACTGCGCGCGGCGAGCGACGCCGGCCTCCCCATGGGACTGATCCATGGCAACCGCGATTTTCTCATCGGCCGACGCTTCAGCCGGGAGACGGGCGTGCAGCTGCTGGCGGACGGCACGATCGTGACGGTGTACGGGCGCCGGGTTCTGTTGATGCACGGCGACACCTTGTGTACCGACGATCACGCCTACCAGCGCCTGCGGCGCATCGTGCGCCATCCGCTGGTGCAGTTCACGTTGCGGCACCTGAGCCTGCGCCGGCGCATGGCACTGGCGCGGCGCATGCGCGCGGGCAGCAAGGCGCATATCGCCTCCATGGATCGTGCCGCGCCGCTGATCATGGATGTGAATCCCGAGGCGGTCCGCCGGACATTCCAGCGCCATGACGTCGATTGCATCGTGCATGGACACACGCATCGGCCGGCCATCCACGAGGTGGCGCTGCAAGATCAAGATCGGCATGGCACGCGCATCGTGCTCGGCGACTGGTACGAACAGGGCAGCGTGCTGCGCTGGAACGCAGCCGGCTATGAACTGGCGAGTCTCCCGGTGCTGCCGGCCGGCGCCTCGCCTTCAGCTGAGCGGCCGAACCCCGAACAACCAAACCTGGAACAACCAAGCCCCGAACAACCAAACCCGGGATTAGCAAATCCCGGGCAACCGGATCCCGCCCCGGGCACGCAGCCATCCTGAATCCATGCTGCCCCCCTGAAGCAACGACCCGCTGATATCGGCAGGCATCCGCCCAGGCGATGGATCCGCCTTGGATTCAACCTCCGGCTTGCGCCTGGAGCATCATTTCGTCGGCGAAAGATTCCGGCGGCGCAGCAGATACGCATGCCAGCTCGGCTTCGATAGCCGCCAGCAAGGCCTGGGCGCTGGCCGGGCGCTGCGCCGGATCCTTGGCCAGCAGCCGTTCCAGCAAAGGCTGACAGGACTGCAGATCGCCTTCCAGGATCGGCAGCGGCGCGTTGGCGTGCAGATAGATCACGCCCATGGGCGTGGTATCCACGTAGGGTTTCCTGCCCGTCAGCATCTCGTAGAACACCACGCCCAGGCTGTACAGATCGCTGCGTGCATCCAGGGGCCGGCCGTGGCCCTGCTCCGGGCTCATGTAATACGGCGTACCGAAGATTTCTCCGGTGGCCGTCATCTCGATATCGGCGATCTCCTGCCGGGCCAGCCCGAAATCGATGATGGCGATGGAATCATCCGCGCGCAGCATGATATTGCCGGGCTTGAGGTCGCGATGCAGTACGCCGACCTGGTGCACGGCCTGCAGGGCGCCGGCCATCTGTGCCAGCATGCGCAAGGCCTGTTCCCGGCCGATGCCCGCGGCGATGCGCGCGCGCAGGTCGCCGCGGGGAAAGTATTCCATGGCGATGTAGGCATGATCATCGGCAATGCCGAGATCGAAGATGCGCACCACATTGGGATGGCGGATCGCACAAATCAGCTCATACTCGCGCAGAAAGCGCGCGTACTGCGCCTGTTGCTCGCCGCTCTCGGCGGATTCCCGCAGGACCTTGAGCACCACCAGGTCGCCGGCACGCTCACTCTCGGCCAGATAGACCCTGGAGGTGCCGCCGCTGGCCAGTTCACGCACACAGCGATGGCCACGGATCGTGACCGTGCCGAAGCGCGCATCCCGTGCGGCCTGGGCACTGGTACGATGCAGGGCCAGATCCTGGCGACGCCGGCGCACCGAATCACGCAAGCAGCCTGCCAGGCGCCGGTGATCGATACGCTCGCGCGCCAGGCAATCCACCGCTCCCGCCTTCACGGCCCGCGCCGCGAGCGCCGAATCCTCGCCCGCAGCGAAATACAGCACGGGCGGAAAGCCGCTGCGATGCATCAGGTTTTCAAGCCACTGTTCGCCTGTGGGTTCGCCTGTGGGTTCGCCTGTGGGTTCGCCTGTGGGCTCACCGAGCTCGTCATCGGGCCGAGCGCGACGTATCTCGACCTCGTGATCGAGCAATACGGCGTCGAACCCCAGCGCCGTGAACCCCGAATGCAGCCGGCCGGACTGCGCCGGTGAGTGAATGCGGCATTGTGCCTCCGGCCAGACGATGGACACATGCTGTTCGAGTGCGCGCCCGAATGCTGCGTGGTCCGTGATGATCAGCAGGCGGGGCGCGGTCATGCCCGATCAGACGGCACGGATCGCCTTGAGCATGCCGCGATGCATCTGGCGCCGGCGCGCCTTGGCCTGATCCGAACGCTGGTGCTGCAAGCGTTCCAGGTAGCTTGGCGTAATGTCTCCGGTCACATACCGGCCGGAGAAACAGGAATCATCGAATTCCTGGATGTCCGCATCATGATGCTGACAGGCGCGCAGCAGGTCGGCCAGATCCTGATAAATGAGGCGGTCGGCGCCGATCAAACCGGCGACTTCCTCCTCGGTGCGGCCGGCGGCGACGAGTTCGGCGGCCGCGGGCATATCGATGCCGTAGACGTTGGGATACCGCACCGGCGGCGCCGCCGAGGCGAAATAAACGCGCTGCGCGCCCGCCTCCCGCGCCAGATCGATGATTTGCGCAGAAGTCGTGCCGCGCACGATGGAATCATCGATCAGCAGGACATTCTTGCCGCGAAACTCCAGATCGATCACATTGAGCTTGGAGCGCACCGAGCGCTCGCGCAACTCCTGGCCGGGCATGATGAAAGTGCGGCCGATGTAGCGGTTCTTGACGAACCCTTCGCGGTATTTGATGCCCAGATACTGCGCTACTTGTACGGCCGCCGTGCGGCTGGTATCCGGAATCGGGATCACGACATCGATATCGTGATCGGGCCAGATGCGGTGGATCTTTTCCGCCAGCAGATCGCCCATGCGCAGGCGCGCCTTGTGCACCGAGATCCGGTCGATGATCGAGTCCGGCCGGGCGAAATATACATATTCGAAGATGCAGGGCGTATGACGGGACACCGGCACGCATTGCTGCGAATACAGACGGCCGTGCTCGTCGATGAACACCGCCTCGCCCGGAGCCACATCGCGCAGGAAGGTGAAACCGAGCTGGTCGATGGCGACGCTCTCGGAGGCCAGCATGTATTCGCAGCCGCTGGCCAGCTCGCGCCGGCCGATGACCAGCGGACGGATGCCGTGCGGATCGCGAAAGCCGACCAGGCCGTGGCCCACGATCATGGCCACGACCGCAAAGCCGCCGCGCGCGCGGCGATACACGGTCGTGAGCGCCGTGAAAATATCGGCGGCGGAAACCCGCGGCGTACCGGGACGCGACAGCTCGCTGGCGAACACGTTCAGCAGCACTTCGGAATCCGAGCTGGTATTCAGATGCCGCAGATCCTCACGCACCAGGACTTCGGCCAGCTCCGCGGCATTGGTCAGGTTGCCGTTGTGCGCCAGGCAGATGCCGTAGGGCGAATTGACAAAGAACGGCTGTGCTTCCGAGGATGAATCGCAGCCCGCGGTGGGATAGCGCACATGGCCTATGCCGATAGTGCCCTTCAAGGCCAGCATGTGACGCTGCTGGAAGACATCGCGCACCAGGCCGTTCTTTTTGCGCATGAACAGCTCGCCGCCGTGGCAGGTCATGATGCCGGCCGCATCCTGGCCACGGTGCTGCAGGACCGTCAACGCATCATAGATCTGCTGATTGGCGGGCGAATGCCCAACGATACCGACGATACCGCACATGCGTTAAGGCCCCGGGTAAGAAGCTCCAATCTTACCACTTAGTGACTGGACAGCTCACACAGACGACTGCTCCTGCAATACGCGCAGGCCGGTTTCGGCAAATGATTGAATCCAGCCGGCCAGCTCCGCGGCGTACGGCAGCAACTGGGAGCGGTGCCACCAGTCGACCTGCTGCAGTTCGGCGAATTGTCCGAGCAGCACACAGATCGCCACCACGACCGCACCGCGCAGCAGACCGAAACCCATCCCCAGCAACCGGTCCACCGAGACGCTGACGCTGGAGTGACGCAGGAAATAGCCCACCAGGGCCGCCAGCAGCCAACCCAGGATCAAGACACCGATGACGATCAAGGTGCGCGCCACCCAGGTACTCACCGGCGGCTCACCGATCGCCCCGCCCAGGACGGGTTCCAGCAAAGGCGCATACCGCCAGGCCAGCCACAGGCCGCACAGCCAGGAGAGCAGCCCGATCGCCTCGCGCAGAAATCCACGCAATATGCCCAGCAGCATGGAAGCGGCCAGCAGGCCGAGAATCAGATAGTCAGCAGCATTCATGGATGAGTGCGATGGCCACGGCGCCGAAAGTAAGGCGCATGAAGTCTAGCAGCCCCCGCCCGCCGCCAAATCGGCGGCGTGTCGCAATTCTAGGGATGAGGCACCGCGGCGGCGGCACTCATGGAAGCGCCGGAAGCTTTGAGCTGCCTTGCCTTCGCCTCGGCGCTGGCCCGATCTTTCATGGGACCGACCCGCACCCGGTACAAGGTGCTGCCCTTGGCCTGGACGGGCATGACGAACGCCTGGTGGCCTCGCGCCCGCAATTGCTCCGCCAGCTGCCGGGCGGTCTCGTGCTTGGAGAAGCTGCCGACCTGGACCGCCCAGCCGCCGCCGGAGGCCGCGCCGGGGATCGCAGCGGCAGGGACGGCCGGGTTCGCCGCGGCGGCGGGCCGGGCTGCGCTGCTCGGCGCGGAAGCCGGCACTGCGGTCCTGGGAGCGGATACCGCCGCCTTTGGAGCCGGCTTTGCCGCTGTCGGCGCCGGCGTAGCGGCCTTGGGCGCAGGCATCGAAGCCGCCGCGGGGACGGCGAGGGACGCTTCGGCGGATGCACCGGCGAGTGGCACACCTGAAGGTGCGCTGCCCGCCGGCATCTCACCGGCCTCGAGCGCGGTCTTTTCGGACGGCGGCGCGCGCGTATCGTCGCTACCCGGTCCCGGCAATGGTGCAGCATTGGAGGTACTTCCCGGAGGCTGCTGCAAGTCGATCGTGTAGGTTTTGATCGGGGCGTCGGCGCGCCCCTCGTGGGCGGCAGCGAACTGCGCCTTGCCCTGCTCCTCCAATGTCTCGGCGCGCTTCGGCCCCGTCAGCATTTCCGGTACCAGGATGATTGCCGCGGCCATCAGCACGGCGGCACCGATCAGACGTTCTTTGACTGCGCGTTCCACGGTCGCGAAGTATAAGAGCAGGTGAGGCCTGTAGCGACTCCTGCGGCATCCCGGTATCGATGCCAGGTGGTCAGATGTCCTGCGCAGTGCCGAGGAACCGGCGTGAGCGCAGATAATCCAGCGCCGGGCCGACGGTCAGGAACGAGCCGAACACCACGATGCGATCACCCGGGCGTGCCATCGCTGCCGCGGCCCGGCAGCCGGCCGCCACATCCGGCGCATCGCTGACATTCCCGGCACCGGCTTGCCGTAAACGATCGGCAAGCAGGCCTGACTGGAGCGCACGAGGACTGTCCAGACCGACGACGATCCAGGCGTCCATGGCGGCCTGCAGCGGCGCGACGATGCCGGCCGCATCCTTGTCGCCCAGAATGCCGCATACCGCGATCGTGCGGCCCCGGCAGGGCCGCTGCGCCAACTGGCCGGCCAGACTGTGCGCGGCCTGCGGATTGTGCGCGACGTCCAGGATCCATTCTGCAGGGCTGGACTCCGCGGCATCGATGATCTGGAAGCGGCCGGGCAGATGCACTCGCATCAATCCGCGCTCGATCGCCGCGCGGCCGACCGGCAGCCGGACCGACAGACAGGCCAGGGCGGCGAGCACTGCGGAGGCATTGTCGAACTGGATGTCGCCCTGCAAGGCGGGACGCGGCAATCCCTCCAGGACATCCTGGCGGCCATGCCAGTTCCAGCCGGCCGGGCTTTGCGCCGCCGCTCGGCCGGCACGCGTCCAATCGAAATCATGGCCCAGACAGCGCAGATCGCTGTCCAGCGTCCGGGCGGCCGCCCGGATGGCGGCGGGCACTTCGCGCGAGCCGAAAATCACCGGACGAGCGGCGCGCATGATGCCGGCCTTCTCCCGGGCAATCGCCTCGAGGTCATGCCCGAGCCAGTCGCAATGATCCAGGGCGATCGAAGTGATCATCGCCACATCGGCATCCACCACGTTGACGGCGTCCAGACGGCCGCCCATACCCACTTCCAGCACGATCGCATCCAGCCCGGCGGTCTCGAACACCAGCAGCGCGGCCAGCGTGTTGAATTCGAAAAACGTCAGGGTATCCGCGCCGCGTGCCGCATCGATGCGTGCGAACGCCGCCACCAGAGAAGCGTCGCTGATTTCGCGCCCGGCAATGGTGATGCGCTCGTTGTAACGCAGCAGATGCGGAGAACTCAGGGAGCCGACTCTATAGCCGGCCTCGGCCAGGATGCACGTCAGCAGCGCTACGCTGGAACCCTTGCCGTTCGTACCGCCGATCGTGATGATCGGACAGGCCGGCCGCTGCCAATGCAGGTGCGCCAGCACCTGTCGCACCCGCGTCAATCCCAGGTCGATGACGCTGGGATGCAGCGCCTGCTGCCAGCCCAGCCAATCGGACAGACGATCGAATCGCATTTGCGAGCAGCCTCCCGGCCTTCATTCCGCCGGGCGCCGGCGGCACTGCGGAATGGATCGGTTCGCTTCGATCAGGCGCTGAGAGCCGGCCGGTTCATCAGCATGGTCAGCAGGCTGGCGATACGATCGCGCATGTCGCGCCGGTCCATGATCATGTCGAGCACGCCGTGTTCGAGCAGGAACTCGCTGCGCTGGAAACCTTCCGGCAGGGTCTCGCGCACCGTCTGCTGGATGACACGCGCGCCTGCAAAACCGATCAGCGCCCGAGGTTCGCCGATATTGATGTCGCCGAGCATGGCCAAACTTGCCGACACGCCGCCGGTCGTCGGGTCGGTGAGCACCGAAATATACGGCAGGCGTGCCTGGGCCATGCGTGCCAGCGCGGCGCTGGTCTTGGCCATTTGCAATAGCGACAGCAGGGCTTCCTGCATGCGCGCTCCGCCGCTGGCGGAAAAACATACCAGGGGCTTGCGATGCTCCAGGCAATGCTCCACTCCGCGCACGAACCGCTCGCCCACCACCGATCCCATGGAGCCGCCCATGAAAGCGAACTCGAATGCGCAGGCAACGATGGGCAAGGAATTCAAGGTTCCGGCCATGACCAGCAGCGCATCGCTTTCGTGAGTCGATTTCTGCGCCTGAATCAGGCGATCGCGATACTTCTTGGTGTCACGGAACTTCAACGGATCTTCCGGCAACACATTGTCGGCCAGTTCGACGATACCATCGGGATCCAGGAAACATTCCAGGCGATCGCGTGCGCCGATGCGCATGTGATGACCGCATTTGGGACAGACGTGCAGATTGCGCTCCAACTCGGCGCGATACAGCACGGCGTCGCAGGCGGCACACTTCATCCATAGACCTTCGGGCACCGAACGGGTACGCCGTTCGGTCTTGATGCGCGAAGGCATGATTTTTTCGAACCAGGTCATGCGATGAAATCCGTCAGCTCCATTGCTCAGCTGCTCCCCGCGACGCCGCCCAGGATATCCGCCGGTTCGCTCGGCAGCTGCAACGCGGATGCATAGCGTACACCGGCCAGGTACAGACCCGAAGCCACCGCCGTGACGCCGCCGCGAGTACGATCCCGCGCCGCCAGGACCTCCGCGGCCCACTCCGGCGAACGCTCCCCGGTGCCGATCGCGATCAGCACGCCGGCGATATTGCGCACCATATGGTGCAGGAAGGCGTTCGCACAAACCGTCAGCAGCACCAACTCGCCACGGCGCTGCACCTGAATCTCGTACAGCCGCCGCAGCGGCGTGCGGGACTGGCATTGCGCGGCACGAAAAGAGGAAAAATCATGCTCACCCAGCAAGTGTCGTGCGCCGGCCTGCATGCGCGCCGTATCGAGCGGATCGCGCACCCAGCACACACGCTGCGCCGCCAGAGCCGGCCGGGCGTTACGATTGAGGATCACGTACAAGTATCGGCGCGCCTGCGCACTGTAGCGGGCATGAAATGCATCCGGCACTTCGCGGGCCCACAGGACGCTGATCTGGGCGGGAAGATAGGCTGTCGTGCCGCGCACCCAACCGCGCTCGCTGCGCGAGGATGTGGTATCGAAATGCACGACCTGACAAACCGCATGCACCCCAGCATCCGTACGCCCCGCTGCGGTAACATGCACGGCGTGATCGGCGATCCTGGACAAGGCCGCCTCGACCACCGATTGCACGCCCAGCGCATGCGCCTGTGACTGCCATCCGGCGAAGGCGCTGCCGTCATACTCCAGTCCAAGCGCGATTCGCGTCATTCACCGGATCGAGTCGAGCAGCCGCTGAGCTTCCTGCTTCTGGCTGGGATTACCTTCCGCAACCACCTCATCGAGGATGCTGCGTGCCCCGTCCGGATCGCCCATGTCCATATAGGCACGTGCCAGATCGAGTTTCGTGCCAACCTCGCTCATGGTTACCGGATCGAGTTCCGAAAGCTCCAGAATCGCGGTGTTCTGTTTGTTGGTCGGCGCATCGTCATCACCGGACAGCGGTTCGCCCAGATCCAGGTCGATGCTCGGCTCCTCGGCGGCGCCGTCGGTGAACACATCGCTGAGGAACCGGTCGGCATCCGGCAGCCGGCGCTGCTCGACGGTGTCGCCAGCACCCGCTCCGGCCGCTTCGCTCAAATCCAGATCCAGTCCGGATCCCTGCGATACATCATCCAGGTCCAGGCCAAGTTCCGGCGACACATCGCCCAACCCGGTGAAATCCGCAGGCATCTTCATCGAGGCCGTGGCATCGGCATCCGGATATCGCGATTCGGTCGTATCCGACCCGACCCCCTCGCCAATATCGAGACCGTCGACATAGATCGTACCGGTGTCCGTGGGATCCGGCAGGGTCGCTCGCGGGACTTCCAGGGTACGGTCGAAGCTGCCGCTCGAGGGCGGCAGGGTCGCCTCGTCATCCTGCAGGGATACGAATTCCTGGGTCTCCGCCAGGGCTGCATAATTGTCCGCAGAGGCGATCTGGGTTGCCTCGAGCAGCGTCGGATCGCGTTCCAATGAGCCCGTATCCTCGAGCGCGGAAGGCTCCAGGGCATCCACATCCAGCCCAAGATCGTCGATCGACAATTCCGCCGTCTGATCCGTGGCGTACTTGGCCAATACCGTCTTGTCGATCTGTTCACGGATTGTCTGATCGCTGCGATCGGTCTCGACGCTGTCGCGCAGAGCATCCTCGGCGAAGGAAACCGGTGCCAGCAGAGTCTTATCCGGATCGATATCGCCCAGCCCCCGAGCTGTAAGTCCCTCCTGCTCGTCCAGCGCCGTGGCGCTCAGCACCGAGCCTCCCAAAGTAGTTTCGGGGGTGGTTTCGGGGGCCGTCCCAGGAATGATCGCGGAGGTCGCCAGGGAATCGCTCTGCCCGATCCGCATCGCATCCGGCGCCGCAGATTCGATCGTCGGCGAATCCAGTGAAGCCAGTTCTGTCGTGGGTGCATCCAGGAACGGCGACTCGATCGTCGGGGTTTCCTGGGTACGCGCCAATGCCTCGGGCGTACGCGTCGTATCTTCACCGAGCGACTCTTCACTGGGCGACGTCGAGTCGTCTTCCAGTAGAAAATCCAGACCCTCGTCAGCCTGGGCCGGCGCCAGCGCCTGCACCGGGAATTCGTACTCCCCGCTGCTGAGCTGCAGGTCCAGACCGCTGGAGGCTGTATCGACATCGGTGTCTGTATCCGTGCCTACCTCGGCAAACAGATCGACATCGACTCGGTTTTCGCCGCCTTCCAGGTTCACATCGACCAGGTCGACATGCGCCGCGCCCGCCTCGCCCTGGAACATGGGATCATCACCGGCGATCTGCCGGCCCATGATGAGCACTTTGTCCCATTCACCCGCTGCGGCATTGTCGCGGCCGGCATGCAGCCCGCGTGCGGTATCCAGGAACAAGTCCTTGTTGCCCCACACGAAGTAGATTTCGAGCAGCTTCAGTTTCAGATCGCGACGCGCCGGCTCGCGGTCGATCGCTATCTTGACCAGGTCCGCCGCCTGATCGTACAGGCCATAGGCCATGTGGAAGTCGGCTTCCGCCAGCGCATCCTGCTGATCGAAGCGCACCGCCGTTTCGCTGCTGAGCGTCTCGTCTGCCGCCAAGGCAGGCGCCTCCTCGGGCTCCAGCAGCGACATGGGTGCATCGGGCTCGGCGCTGACCGATGCCGGCGGCTGCGGTTCGCCTCGAGCATCCTCCTCGAAATCTTTTTCAACCTGCCTTCCAGAAAAGGAATCCGCCGGGTCGCCGTCTCGCAGGGCCATCGCTCCCGCGGCTGCCGGTCCTTGCGCGCCCGTATGCGCCGCACCCGCCCCGGATCGCATCTGCATCCCGGTTTGCGCCACCTGCGAGGTGTCCATTCCGGGTTCGGTTCGCTGCCCGAGTCCGCCCTGCTCCAAGGCGGCGAATGCCGCCTGGGACTCGGATTCCTCCCGGCGTCTACGAATGAATGCCAGCACCAATCCCAGCACGAGCAGCAGGCCGGCGACGACCGGTACCCACCAGTGCTGCGCCAGCCGCTCGAATAAAGTGGGGCTGGGTGAGGAATCGGCCGGTTGCTGCGCCGGCGCGCCACGGACGGCGGCCTGTTCTTCGGTTTCGGGAACCGCCGGCGCTGCTTCGGCGTCGGTGTCGGCTTCGGCCTCGGGGGCGAACTCGGCCTCCCCGGCCGGCACATCCTCGGTGCGCTGAACACCGGCCAGCGTTTCGCTGTCGATCTCCACGCGCCGGTCCTGTGCCGCGGCGCCCCTGCCGGTGTCGCCCGGTGCCGATCCTGCCTCCCCGCGGCCCGCGGGCGCCGGAGCCGGCTCGGTCGGAATTTCTTCCGGCGTCACCAGACGCAGGCGGCTGGCTTCCTCCGCCGACGGCACGGGCAACGCGCCGCTCCATTCCGCGGTCTGCCGGGCGACTTCCACGGACGCCTCGCTGCCGGAGATCGCATCGATCTCGGCCAGATCCGGAATACGCAGTACGCTGCCGGCGAGCAGCCGATTGATATTGCCGTTGAAGGCATGGGGATTCGCGCGGAACAGCGCGATCATGGTGCGATTCACCACGCTGGTCGCGCCGGGATTCGTCGCCTGGGCGATCCGCCACAAGGTATCGTTGCGCTCTACGACATATTCACCGCCTTGGGTCAGGCTGCGAGCCGCAGGCTGGGCCGGTGTCTCGGTACGGGGTACGGGCGCCGATGCCGGCGTCGCCATAGAGGCGGGTTCCGGCACCGCTTCGGCGGCCGGCTCCTCGGATTGAACCGGATCGGGCCTGACAGGCTCGGGCTGGGTACGCTCGATACGGCCATCGGCCTGGGCACCCGCCTGCGGCGTCGCCACGGGCGCCGGGGCCTCCGGCTGGGCCGGCATGAAGACCGGTGGATCCAACAAAACCGTATATTCGCGCAGCAGACGTCCGCGTCCCCAGCTGGCCTCGACCAGCAAGGTCACGAAAGGTTCGGTCACCGGACGCGAGGATGTCACCTTGATCGCCGTACCGCCGTCGCCGCTGCGGCCGACGGAAAACTCGAAGCCGGACAGGAATGCCGGGCGATCGATACCGTAGCGATTGAACAGATCCGCTTCCGCCAGGCCCACCTTCAGGCTGAGAAGCTCGTCCCGAGTGGGTGAAATCAGTTCGATTTCCGCATCGAACGGCTGGTTCAAGGCCGAACTCAGACGAATCTCACCCAGACCCAGCGCATGCAGCGTCACGGGGGACAGCAATGCGCCCGTCATCAGCAGACGCGGCAGATGTCTTCTCATCAGCTCTCCCGGTACCAGTGGTTCCGAAGCGTTCGGCCCCGGCGGGACCTGGTTTAGGCCTTGATTTTTAAGTACTAGTTTAGATGCTTATCAAAGCGGACGCGGGCGGCCAAAGCTCATGTGCCAGTTGACTTTACGCGCGCAACTATAGCTTACAAATACTCTTTCACCAAAATCTCGGCAATCTGTATGGTATTTAAAGCAGCTCCCTTGCGAATGTTATCGGACACAATCCACAGATTCAGGCCGCACTCGTGGCTGATATCTTCACGGATGCGGCCGACATACACCGCATCGGTGCCTGCCGCCTCGGTCACCGCCGTCGGATAGCCGCCGGGCTTGCGCTCATCCATCAATACCACCCCAGGGGCGTTCGACAGCAGTTCGCGCGCCTCCCCCACGGTCAGCTTGCGGCGGGTCTCGATACTCACCGCTTCGGAATGGCCGAAATACACACCGACACGAACCGCGGTCGCATTCACTCGGATCGAGGTGTCCTCGAAAATCTTCTGGGTTTCCCAGAACATCTTCATCTCTTCCTTCGTATAGCCGTTATCCAGGAAAACGTCGATCTGCGGCACGCAATTGAAGGCAATCTGCTTGGCGATCACCTGCGGCCTCACCGCCTCCCCGCTCGCCAGGGCGGTCGTCTGCCGGGCCAGTTCATCCATGGCCTTCTGGCCGCCGCCGGAAACGGACTGATAGGTGGACACATTGATGCGCTCGATGTGGGCGGCATCATGCAGGGGCTTGAGCGCCACCAGCATCTGCATGGTCGAACAATTGGGGTTGGCGACGATATTGTGCTTGCGATAGCCGGCGATCGCGTGCGGATTGACCTCGGTGACGACCAGCGGAATATCGTCCTGGTAGCGAAACTGCGAGGTGTTGTCGATGACGACACAGCCGGCCTGACCAGCCCGCACCGCATGCACCTTCGAGACGCTGGCGCCGGCCGAAAACAGGCCGATCTGTGCCTTTGAAAAATCGAAGGTCTCCAGATCCTGGACCGCCACGTCCTGGCCGCGAAACCGCACCGTTTTACCGACCGAGCGCGCACTTGCCAGCGGGAAAAGCTCCCCCACCGGGAATTCGCGTTGCTCAAGGATGGACAAGAGAGTGCCGCCTACCAGGCCGGTCGCGCCGGCGACCGCTACATTCCAACGTCTGCTCATCGTCTTTCTGTCATGCCCTCTGGGCGTCATCGGTCATCCGGGCGACGGCACGCCAAGCCGCTCCTACATGGGTCGTCCCAGTCAGCGCGCGATGCCCGTGAACCGCACGCAACTCACAACACTACCGTAAACTTCGCCGGCACATAAGGTGTGCCGTGGACTTTTCCTGCTCAAGCGCCGGCGGGAGGGGCGCTGGCGGGAATCGCCGCAGTATCCGGCGCCACATCCGCATTCTGGGCGCGATGGCGCAAATAATGATCCATGAGCACCAGCGCCAGCATGGCTTCGGCAATCGGCGTGGCCCGCAATCCGACACAGGGATCATGACGCCCCGTGGTGACGACTTCGACGCTGCGCCCCTGAATATCGATCGTCTCCCCCGGAATCACGATACTGGAAGTCGGCTTGAATGCCAGGCTCACCAGGATGTCCTGACCCGAGGAGATGCCGCCGAGCACGCCGCCGGCATGATTGGAGAGAAATCCCTGCGGACTCATCAGGTCGCGATGTTCACTGCCGCGCTGCGCCACCGACTCGAAACCCGCCCCGAGCTCTACTCCTTTCACCGCGTTGATGCTCATCATGGCATGGGCGATATCCGCATCCAACCGATCGAAGATCGGCTCGCCCAGGCCCGGCGGCACACCGCGGGCCAGCACATTGATCCGGGCCCCCACTGAATCGCCGTCGCGACGCAGCTGGGTCATATAGTCCTCGATTTCTGTCAGCCGCGATGGATCCGGGCTGAAGAACGGGTTGTCATACACGGTCCGCAGCGAGCGCACCTCCAGACGCAACGGTCCCAGCTGCGCCAGGTAGCCCTGGATCGTCACGCCCAGGCGCTCGCGCAAATACTTGCGCGCAATCGCGCCGGCCGCCACGCGCATGACGGTTTCGCGCGCCGAGGAACGCCCGCCGCCGCGATAATCGCGCCGGCCATACTTCTGTTGGTAGGTGTAGTCGGCGTGTCCCGGGCGAAAGCGATCCTTGACCTTGTCATAGTCGCGCGAACGCTGGTCCTGGTTCTCGATCAGCAGCCCGATCGGCGTCCCCGTGGTGCGCCCCTCGAACACGCCGGAAAGAATGCGCACCTGATCCGGCTCCTTACGCTGGCTGGTGTGGCGGGACGTCCCGGTACGGCGGCGTTCGATCTCCGGCTGGATGTCCTGCTCGGACAGCGGCAGGCCTGGCGGACAGCCATCGACGATACAGCCCATTGCCGGCCCGTGGCTCTCGCCGAAGGAGCTCACGCAAAAAAGCTTGCCGAACGTGTTACCGGACATCGCAACCGACCTTATCTGCGTCTGCGCCGGCCCTCCCCGGCATCATGCGGCGTCGGGCGTCGCGCCGGCCCGCATCCCATCCGGTGATCATCATGCAGGGGGTATCGTGCATCCGCTGCGTTCCTCCATCGTCCACGGCTGTCCTCATTCTACGGCAGCCTCCAGTACCGCGCGCGCTTCATGTAGTTGTGCCGCGGTCAGCAGGAATACGCCGCCGCCGCCGCGCTCGAACTCCAGCCAGGTGAAGGGCACGTGAGGATAGGCCTGCACCAGAGCTTGTTCCGTATTGCCGACTTCGACGATCAGGATGCCCTCGGGATACAGATGCGCTCCGGCCTCCCGCAATATGCGGCGCACCACCTTCAGACCATCGCGCCCGGCATGCAGCCCGCCGACCGGCTCATGATGATATTCGCTGGGCAGAGCGCGCATTTCCTCATCCCCGACATAGGGAGGATTGGACACGATCACATCGTAGCGTTCGCCGGCCAGCGCTCCGAACACGTCCGATGCCACGGCACGCACGCGCCCGCCCACGCCATGGCGTTCGATGTTCATGCGCGCCACGGCCAGCGCTTCTGCGGAAATGTCCGCCGCATCGACCTGCGCCCGCGGCAAGGCGAGCGCCGCAGCGATGGCGATACAGCCCGAACCGGTGCCGATGTCGAGCAGGCGGCGAATGCGCGATGCCGGTATCCAGGGCTCGAAACCCGTCTCGATCAACTCCGCGATGGGAGAGCGCGGCACCAGCACCCGCTCGTCGACATGAAATTCGTATCCCGCGAACCACATGCGTTGGGTGAGATACGCTGCCGGCACGCGCTCGCGCACGCGTCGTTCGAACAGACGCCGTATTGCCTCCTGTCGGGCCGGCGCCAGCGGCTGCGCATAGACTCCGGGCGCATCCGCGTGATCCAGGTCCGCAGCGAAAAAAACCAGTTCCGCCGCTTCGTCGAAAGCGTTGTCGCTGCCATGGCCGAACCACAGGGATGCCGCCTCCAAGTAGCGTGCGCCTTCATGGATCAGCTGTTCGACGGTCATCGGCTCGAGGCTTGCCGCCCCGGAACCCGCCGGCCCGCGAGCCGCCGATCCGGAACTCGCCGCTCCGCCGCGTCCTCGGCCCTGGCGCAGGACTTGGCGAATATCTTGATCCGAATTTCGGTCGGCGCGGCGTTTCGGGCCGGAGGGGGGTTTGGATCCGGGTTTCATGCGGACGTGCGATAATATTGATATGTCACGAATTCCACGAATTCCATCGATCGCCCTGGCGATCGTCGTTATTGTAGCCGTGGTCGCGGGAATGCTGCTGTCCCGTGCGTTGTTGCAGTCTGAAACGACCCTCCCCGTGCTCACCGCCGGCACCTTGCTGGATCCGCCCAAGCCGCTGCCGCCGATGGCCGCGCACACGACCCGTACGGCGGAGGGCGCGTCGATGCTCGCTGCCGGCCCGAAGACCGATGCACGAGCGTCCATGTCCGCGCCGGTATCCGCCGCCGCATCGTCCGCCGCGGGTTTCGTCGATCAGGACCGGCAAACCTTCGACCTTGAGCGTCTCGAGGGACACTGGAGCCTGATGTTCTTCGGTTTCACCAACTGTCCCGACATCTGTCCGATGACCCTGGGTACGCTCGCTCAGACCGAGAAACAGCTGATGGATCTGCCGCCGGCGCAGCGTCCCCAGGTCATCCTGGTATCGGTCGATGCCCGGCGTGACACGCCCGAACAGCTAGCCACCTACGTCAAATTCTTCAGTCCATCCTTCACGGGCATCACCGCACCCCAGGAGATCGTCGAGGAGTTCGCCCGCCGGATGGGCGTGGTCGTGGCCATCGCTCCGATCGGCAGCGGCGGGATCCAGGCGGACGGCACGCCCGGGGATTCATCCGGCAACCACGACAGCTACACAGTCGATCATTCCACATCCATCTTCCTGATCGATCCGCACGGCGCGATGCGTGCCCTGTTTTCGCCGGCTCATTCCGCGGCGGCGATCGCCGCGGATTACCGGCGCGTGATCGCCGCGGATCGGCGCGACCTCCGGTGAGGCGGCATCCATCGATGACAGTTGATCGTGCCCCCGGTGTCGGTGACCGCCTGTTCGCCATTCTGCAGTATCTGCTCCCCAAGCATCTGCTTTCACGCCTGGTCTACGCCCTTGCGCGCTGTGAACGGACACTGGTGAAAAACACACTCCTGCGCCTGTTCCTGCACAGCTATCGCCTGGACCTGAACGAAGCTGTACAAAGCGATCCCTTTGCCTACCGCAGCTTCAACGATTTCTTCACCCGCGCGCTGCGTCCCGAGGCACGGCCGATCGATGACTCGCCGCAGAGCATCGTCAGCCCGGTCGACGGCACGGTCAGCCAATACGGCCGGCTCGACAATGAACGGCTGCTGCAAGCCAAGGGCCGCGAATATTCCTTGCTGGAACTACTGGGCGGAGACCGGCGGCTCCTCGAAACTTATCGTGACGGCAGTTTCGCCTGCATCTATCTTGCTCCCTACAACTATCACCGCATTCACATGCCCTGCGAGGGCACTCTGCGCGGCAATTTGTACATACCCGGCGACCTGTTCAGCGTGAATGCCGCGACCACGCGCGCCGTGCCGCGCCTGTTCGCGCGCAATGAACGTTTGATCTGCAACTTCGAGACGTCTTTCGGTTCCATGGCCCTGATCCTGGTCGGCGCCCTGTTCGTCGGCAGTATCGAAACCGTCCATGCTGGAGAGATCAATCCCGTGCCGCGCCTGCGCAAGGCGCCGCAACCGCTCCAGGACGGCCTCGGCCGTACCTTCGGCAAGGGCGAGGAACTCGGCCGCTTCAACATGGGCTCGACCGTGTTCGTCCTGTTCCAGCGCGGCCGCGTCACCTGGGACCGGACACTGGTATCGCAATCCATGATGCGGCTCGGCCGTCCCATCGGCCGATGCACGCAAGCGTGAACCGCCGCGGATGAGCGATTGGATGCCGACCGCCACGCTCGCTACGCTGGAACTGCGCGCCTCCATGCTGCGCGCGGCACGCGAGTATTTCACCGCCACCAGAGCGCTCGAGGTGGACACGCCGGCTCTGGGCGCCGCGGGCGTCACCGACATCCATCTCGCCAACGTCGAGGCATGCGCCAACGGCCAGCGTCGTTTTCTGCACACCTCGCCTGAATACGCCATGAAGCGCCTGCTCGCGGCGGGTTGCGGCGATATATGGCAGGCCTGCAAGGTGTATCGCGATGGTGAAAGCGGACGCTGGCACAACCCGGAATTCACGCTCATCGAATGGTATCGCCTGGGTATGGATCATCATGCATTGATGTCCGACGTGGAGCGTCTGCTGGCGGCCATGCTGCCGCCGGCGCGCGCCTTGGACCGCGCCGAACGCCTGAGCTACCAGGATGCCATGCAGCTGCATGCCGGCATCGATGCGCTGCAGGATCCCGCGCCGGTGTTGATCGCGCGTCTGGATACCGCCGGCATCGATGTGCCGGACGGGTTGCACCGCGATCGCGATGCCTGCCTGGACCTGATCATGGCGACGCTGGTCGGGCCCCGTCTCGGGCTTGAACGACTGTGCTTCGTCTATGACTATCCCGCCAGCCAGGCCGCGCTGGCACGATTGCGCGGACCGGTCGCTTCGCGCTTCGAGGCCTATTGGGACGGCATCGAACTCGCCAACGGATTTCATGAACTCGCCGCGCCTGCCGAACAGCGCGCCCGCATCGAGAACGATGCCCGGGAACGCGCCCGGCGCGGCCTGCCTCCCATGCCCGCGGATGAACGCTTCCTGGCGGCGCTCGAACACGGCCTGCCCGAGTGTTCCGGAGTGGCCCTGGGATTCGACCGCCTGGTCATGTGCGCCAGCGGCGCTCGCCACATCGACGAAGTTCTGGCCTTTCCTTTCGCCCGCGCCTGACTTCGTGCTTGTCCAAGACGCCGGCTTTTCCCGCCGGCATCCGGCGTATCAGCCGAGGTTTCGATACTCAGCCGGCATCCGGCGTATCAGCCGAGGTTTCGATACTCAGCCGGCATCCGGCGTATCAGCCGAGGTTTCGACACTCAACCGGCTCCCGGCACATCAGCCCTTGGCGCGCGCGATGTATTCGCCGCTGCGGGTATCCACGCGAATGGCTTCACCTTCGTTGATGAACAGCGGCACGCGCACGACCGCGCCGGTTTCCAGCTTGGCGGGCTTCTGTCCGCCGGTGGCCGTATCGCCGCGCAGCCCCGGATCGGTCTCGACGATCTTCAACTCGACATGCGCGGGCGGCGTCACGCTCAGCGGGACGCCGTTCCATAGCATGACCGTGCATTCCATGCCGTCCTTCAGCCACTGCGCGTTATCACCCAGCGCGTCCTTGTCGGCGGTGAATTGCTCGAAGCTGTCCGGCACCATGAAATGCCAGAATTCCCCATCCGCATATAGATACTGCATCTGGGTTTCCATCACGTCCGCCGCCTCGACGCTGTCGCCCGACTTGAAGGTGCGCTCGATCGTGCGCCCGGTCTTGAGATTACGAACCTTGACGCGATTGAAAGCCTGGCCCTTGCCGGGCTTGACCATTTCGTTTTCGACGATCGTATAGGGATCGTTGTCGAGGATGATCTTCAGGCCGGACTTGAACTCGTTTGTGGAATAACTAGCCATTGAATAGCGTCGCGCGGTCTGTGGATTACGGAAGATTCGTATGAAGCTGGAAGCTGCTTGTATGATGCTGCGCCTGTTCCGGCGCGGCTAAAGAGCGCAAATGATATCCGCAACCCGCCCCTCTGACCACTTCCCTGGGCACACCGCAGACCGAGACGGTCTCCCGGCCGGTCTTTCCGGAGATCTTTCGGGCAACCGTGCAGGAAAGGATCTTTCGCAGGACGGCCCCGGCGAAACAGCCGGAAATGACTCAACCGGGAGCGCTTCGGCCGGGAGCGGTTCCTCGGGAGCTCTGCCGCCCACTGGACACTGGCAGCAGCTGCTCGCCGATGCGCTCAGTGACCCACGCGAACTGTGCTCTCTGCTGGCGCTGGATCCGGATCTCGTGCTGCCGGCGATCCAGGCAGCCCGCGGCTTCGCGCTACGGGTGCCGCGGGGCTACGTGGCGCGGATGCGCCCGGGAGACCCCAAGGATCCCCTGCTGCTGCAAGTGCTGCCCGTGGGCGCGGAGCTCGTGGCGGTCGATGGCTATCTCACCGACCCCGTGGGCGACATGGACAGCCGAGCCGGTTCGGGCCTGCTGCAAAAATACGCCGGCCGGGCCCTGCTGGTGACGACCGGCGCCTGCGCGGTGCATTGCCGTTACTGCTTCCGGCGTCATTTTCCCTATGGACAGGAATCGGCGCTGCACGGCGGCTGGCAACCGGCATTGGCGCAACTGCGCGCCGCACCGGATATCCATGAAGTCATCCTGAGCGGCGGCGATCCCTGGAGCCTGAGCGACCGGCGCCTGCGCCAGCTCACCGACGGTCTGCAGGAACTGCCGCAGCTGCGCCGGCTGCGCATACATACGCGCTATCCCGTCGTGCTTCCGGAGCGGGTCGATGCGGGGCTGCTGGCCTGGCTGGGAGAATTGAAGCTGCAGATCGTCATCGTCATTCACGCCAATCACGCCAACGAGATCGACGCTTCGGTCCGCGAGGCCTGCGCCCGCCTTGCCGGAACCGGGGCGACCCTGCTGAATCAGTCCGTGTTGCTGGCGCAGATCAACGACGACGTCGATACTCTGGCACAGCTGAGCGAAGCTCTATTTGCAGCCAAGGTCCTTCCTTATTACCTGCATATGCTGGACAAGGTGCGCGGCGCGGCGCATTTCGACATCGATACCAAACGCGCCCTCGCACTGCACCAGGAACTCGCCGCGCGCCTGCCGGGATATCTGGTGCCGCGGCTGGTACGCGAGGTCGCAGGCGCGAACGCCAAGACGCCGGTCGGCCCCAACCTCCCTGGAACGCTCGATTGACACACTCCGGTAAGCACGCGGTTGATAGGATTCGACAACGCTCACGGCGTGCCGCCGCCAGGATCGCGTTTCAATAGGCACCCCGCAGCGGCAGATCACTGGCACCGCACGCCGAACGATCCGGGACGGCCTGCTGTTTCCGTTTGACACTAATCAGCCGACAGATATACTATGATCATGTGAGGATATGATATATGCCATGGACAGGCGACGAATATACGCTTGAATTTCTTCTGGAATTCGACGGACGCATCCACAAATACGGAAGCGGTCATTTCCTGAAGTTCGAGATCAAGCGGGTACCGGTGACAGCGACCCGCCCGCACGGATTGAGTTACTCGCTCACGTTGCATGCGCCCGAAGGCACGCGGTTGATCGGATTCGACAACGCTCACGGCGTGCCGCCGCCAGGATCGCGTTTCAATAGGCGCCCCGCAGCGGCAGACCACTGGCACCGCACGCCGAACGATCCGGGACGGCCCTATATCTTCAAGGATGCCGATACGCTGTTGGCGGATTTCTTTAAAGAGGTTTACCGCGTCATCGATGAACTGGAGATTTCGGACATCATCGTGGCCGAAGAGGAAAGGCAGAAAAGGTGAAAAGGATCAAGATTCAAAGCACCCGCTCCCTTGAAAGGGAAATGCGCGCGGTTGCACGCGGTGAGCACAAGGCGCCGAAAGATGCCGCCGTCATCAGCTTCGAATCCGTGGATGCGCTGCTGCGTCTGCTGACGCCGGAGAACCGCACGCTGCTGGCAATCATCCGTGACAAAAGGCCCCAATCGATCGCCGAACTTGCGGAACTGACCGGCCGCGCCCAGCCAAATCTGACGCGCACGATGCGCAAGCTGGAAGCCGCCGGCTTCGTGCGCATGGATATGGTCAAACGCCGCAAGGTACCGACGACCTCGATCCATCCGTTCACAATCAGAATCGATCCATTCTCGCAAAACGACCGTATCGTCTGAAACGGGCACGGGCAATCGGTATAGCGGCCCGGCAATGAGCGTTCGTGCGAGCGCCGCGTCCACCCAGCCGGGATTCGCTGGATACCGATCCGCGAGAAGCTAATAATTAGAAAACATAAAAATCAATTACTTACACTTTCGCCTCTATTGAACGACGGCAACGGACCGGACCGGACGGGGGCAACGAGCCAGGGTTGCACGGCTGAAATACCTCAGATCCATGACGACCCCTGTCGATGGCGGCCCATCGAATCGATGACGGCCCATCGAAACACCCGCTCAACCGGGAATTCTGTAAAAAAGCGGCAAAATCCAGGTTGCAGGGGCCAACCTTCGACGCAGGTTGCAGAATTCCCCCCTGCGATTCTGGCAGTGTTCACGGGCTGGAGTGCACAGGGTCCCACCGACCCGGCCCCGACACTGCGGTGCGCCGGAATTGCCGGCCGAACTCCGCGGACATCATGAGGATCGATTGGAGAACGATTTTGGCTGAACAGAGCGCTGTACCGATGATCGTCCTGACCCGTCATCAGGACAACGTCGAGGCCATCAACAGTACCTTGCGCAATGCCGGACATGCTGCGCGCTGTCACTGGATCCGCGAGCTCAACGATCTAGGCGATGCGCTGATGCAGATCAATGCCTATCTGCTGATCGCTTTCGCCGGCCCCGATCCCGAAGACAGTGCCAAGATCATGAGCGTCTGCCGTCAATTCGGCAGCGATATGCCGGTTCTGATTGCACGCGATCAGGTGGATGAGGACATCATCGCCTCGGCCATGCAGCAGGGCGCACGCGACGTCGTCACCCTGATTCATCCCGCACGTCTGCAGGCCGTGGTGACGCGCGAGTTGGAGGCGCACCGCCAGGCGCGCGCACTGAACAGTACGATCCGTTCGGCGCGTGAGTATCGCGAGCAGCTTAAATCGTTCATGGCGGGTTCTGCCGACGCCATCGCTCATGTCCAGGAAGGCATCGTCGTGGACGTCAATCCGGCATGGCTGGAACTGTACGGCTACGCAGAGGCGAACGACGTTGTCGGTACGCCCTTGATGGATGCCTTCGACCCCGAGGCACACGCGGCGCTCAAGGGCGCACTGGTAGCCTGCTCGCAGGGCAAGTGGGCCGACCATAATCTGCGCGCCAGTGGCCTGCTCAGTGACGGCTCCAGCGTGTCCCTGGAGATGGAACTGTCTGCGACGGAATTCGAAGGTGAGCCCGCCGTGCGTTTGTGCATCGCCGCTAACAAGCGCGACGCCGGCAACCTCAATGAACAACTCTCCCAGGCATTGCAGCGCGATGCGGCCACCGGTGCGCTGCAGCGGCGTTTTTTCCTGGAGCACCTGGGCACGACGCTCTCCCAACCGATCAAGGCCGGGGTCCGCCAGTTGCTGGCGATCGAGCCGGACAAGTTCGACACGCTCATGGAAGAAATCGGGCCGCTCGGCATCGAGGAGTTCGTCGGCCAGTTTGCCGGACTGGTCGGCGAAGCACGCGCGCCCGGCGATCTATTCGGACGATTCGGGGATGGTACCCTGATGCTCTTGATGGAACGCGGCACCACCGGCGATATCGAGACCTGGGCCGAGCACCTGATCCGCAAGGCCGGCGCTCAGGTCTTTCGCATCGGCGACAAACAAATCTCCTGCACTTGCAGCATCGGTATCGGCACGATCGATCCACGCTCACCCGATACCGGTGCGGCCATCGCCACTGCGCTTGCCGCACGGCGCAACGCCGAGCAGGACGGCGGCGCGCGCACCGCCAGCATCGACCGGCGCGATGAGGATACCCGTCAGCAAGCTACCGACGAACTCTGGGGACGCAGTATCCGCGCTGCCTTGATGGAAAACCGCTTCCGGCTCATGCAGCAGCCGATCGCCAGCCTGCTGGGCGGAGACCGCGGCATGTTCGACGTGCTGGTGCGCATGATCGATGAGCAGGGACAAGAGGTGCTGCCCTCGGAATTCATGGCAGCGGCACAACGCAACGATCTGATGAAAAACATCGATCGCTGGGTCATCGCAGCCTCCATGAATTTCTGCGCCAGTCGGCCGGTGAAGCAATTGTTCGTACGGCTGTCGGAAGGATCCGTGCGTGATAAATCGCTGCTGCAATGGCTGTCCAACCAGCTCAAATCCAGCCGCATCGATCCACATCGCATCGTGTTTCAGATCAGCGAACAGGCGGCGACCGAATACCTTCGAGATGCGGCCGAAATGGGTGCGGCGCTGCGCAAAAGCGGCTTCGGTTTCGCTCTGGAGCATTTCGGCGCCGGCCGCGACCCACGGCGCCTGCTGGCCGAGCTGCCGCTGGGATTCATCAAGATCGACGGCACGCTGATCCAGAGCCTCGCGGTCGACCAGGAACTGCAGCAGCACGTCCGTGAACTGGTGGATCAGGCACGGCAAAGGGAAATCGCCACGATCGCCGAGCGGGTCGAGGATGCCAACACCATGGCCGTGCTATGGCAGTTGGGCGTCGAATATATCCAAGGCTACTTCGTCAACGAACCCGAGCAGGTCGTGATGGGCTGAAGCATGCGAGGCTTCCTCGGGCTTCATGCTTCCATCTCGACGGGTTAGCCCTCGACGGCCAGCCGATCCACCTTGCGCCAGCCACGCGGCAGGACCGCACCGCGTTGAGCACGCTCGCCGCGATAGTCGTCGAGCTCGGCAAATTTCAGCGTCATCTTGCGCCCGCTGCTGTACACGATGAGACTTTGCTGCGGCGCCACCACCGCGATCGCCGCAAGATACTCCTCGCGGCTCTGCACCTTCTTGGCGGCCAGCCCGAAAATCTTGTTGCCCTTGCCACGCGGCAGTTCGGGCAACTGCGTCGCCGGGAAGGTCAGCAGCC
Source organism: Steroidobacter denitrificans (assembly GCF_001579945.1). Taxonomy (NCBI): domain Bacteria; kingdom Pseudomonadati; phylum Pseudomonadota; class Gammaproteobacteria; order Steroidobacterales; family Steroidobacteraceae; genus Steroidobacter; species Steroidobacter denitrificans. The sequence goes on from NZ_CP011971.1 coordinate 2,285,925, forward strand.
TGCCATCACTGCTGAGTGCGCACAGCAGCGCAGTATCGCTGTTCGGCACCGGTATGGGCTCCAGCACGCCGCTGCCCTCGGGCACCTTCAGTACCGCCTTGCCGGCGCGATTGCGCGAGTGCAGCTCCCCCAGCCGCACGATGAAGCCATAGCCGGCATCCGAAGCCACGATCCAGCGATCATCGGCATCGCCGATCAATACCCCCGCAAATGTCGCGCCGTCGGGCGGATCGATACGGCCCGAGAGCGGCTCGCCCTGCCCGCGCGCCGACGGCAGCGAATGCGCCGGCAGGCTGTAGGCACGCCCGGTGCTGTCCAGGAATACCGCCTGCTGCGTGCTGCGCCCGCGCGCGGCCGCCCGGAATGCATCGCCGGTCTTGTAGGACAGGGCCGCCGGATCCAACTCATGCCCCTTGGCTGTACGCACCCAGCCGCGCTCGGACAACACCACGCTCACCGGTTCGCTCACCACCAATTCGGTTTCGGTGATCGCCTGCGCCGCTGCGCGCTCCACGATACGGCTACGACGCTCGTCGCCGAATTGCTGCGCATCCGCCAGCAATTCCTCGCGCACCAACTTCCTTAAACGTGCCTTGCTCTTGAGAATGCGGTCGAGTTCGTCGCGTTCCTGCGCCAATTCGTCCTGCTCACCGCGAATCTTCATCTCTTCCAGTTTGGCCAAATGCCGCAGCTTGGTCTCCAGGATCGCCTCGGCCTGAAGATCGCTCAACGAGAAGCGTTTCATCAACACCGCCTTGGGCTCGTCCTCCTGGCGGATGATCCGTATGACCTCATCCAGGTTCAGATAGGCTGCCAGCAAACCTTCCAGGATATGCAGGCGGGCCTGTACTTTCGCCAGCCGCCAGTTCAGACGCCGGGTCACCGTGTCGATGCGAAAGACGAGCCACTCCTCCAGCAGCGGCTTCAATCCCATGACCCGCGGACGCCCGTCCAGGCCGATGACGTTAAGATTGACGCGGTAGCTGCGCTCCAGGTCGGTGGTGGCGAACAAGTGCGCCATCAATTGTTCGATATCGACGCGATTGGAGCGCGGCACGATCACGATGCGGGTGGGATGCTCGTGATCGGACTCGTCGCGGATGTCCTCCACCATCGGCAGCTTCTTGGCCTGCATCTGCGCCGCGACCTGCTCCTGGATGCGGCTGCCGGATACCTGGTAGGGAAGCTGCGTGATGACGATATCCCCGTCCTCGATCTCATAGACCGCGCGCGCGCGAATCGAACCGTTGCCGCTCTCGTAGATCTGCCTGATCTCCCGGCGCGGCGAGATGATCTCCGCGCCGGTGGGAAAATCAGGACCTTTGATATGCATACAGAGTTCGTCCAGCGTGGTCTCGGGTTCCTCCAGCAGACGCACGCAGGCCGTGACGACCTCGCGCAGATTGTGCGGCGGAATGTCCGTCGCCATGCCGACCGCGATGCCCGCGCCGCCGTTCAACAACAGGTTGGGCACGCGCGCCGGCAGCAATACGGGCTCCTCCAGCGTGCCATCGAAATTCGGCGCCCAATCGACCGTGCCCTGCCCCAGTTCCGTCAACAGCAAGGAGGCATAGCGCGTCAGCCGCGATTCGGTATAGCGCATCGCGGCGAAGGATTTTGGATCGTCCGGGGAGCCGAAATTACCCTGTCCGTCCACCAGCGGATAACGATACGAAAAGCCCTGGGCCATCAGCACCATGGCCTCATAGCAGGCCGAATCGCCATGCGGATGAAACTTGCCGATTACATCGCCGATCGTGCGTGCGGATTTCTTGTGCTTGGAGGCGGCCGACAAGCCGAGTTCGCTCATGGCGTACACGATGCGGCGTTGCACCGGCTTCAAACCATCACCGATATGCGGCAGGGCGCGATCGAGAATCACGTACATCGAATAGTCGAGGTACGCCTTCTCCGTGAAGGTGCGCATCGGCAGGCGTTCGACGCCTTCGAAATTCAGAGCGGTTTGATTGGACACGATCGATTCCGATTCAATGATTCAATGATTCAAAGCCAAGCCGGCACGCATGCCACTCACCCATGCGGCGCGCATTGCAGGCTGCCTGTCTTTCGTGCTGCCGCCTGCTGCGCGAACCCGCCCTGGGATGACCATCCCGCTCAAGGTCCTCGACGGCCATGCATCAAGATTGATTGCATGGCCGGCGAGAACCCTGGGCGGGACGGCATTGCCACGATCATCGACATCAGCCCGTGTCGCGCTCAGAGCTGCACTTCCGCCAGGTTGCCCTTGCTCTCCAGCCATTCGCGGCGATCGCCGGCGCGCTTCTTCGCCAGCAGCATGTCCAGCATCGTGTCCGCCTCGTCCTTGGCATCGACGGTGAGCTGCACCAGCCGGCGCGTCTCGGGCGCCATGGTGGTTTCGCGCAGCTGAATGGCGCTCATCTCGCCCAGGCCCTTGAAGCGGGTGACGACCGGTTTCGCGCGCGGATTTTCGGCATGGATACGATCCAGGATCCCGTTGCGCTCCGCCTCATCGAGCGCATAGTAGACCTGCTTGCCCACATCCACCCGAAACAACGGCGGCATCGCCACATAGACATGACCGGCCAGCACCAGGGGCCGGAAATGACGCAAAAACAAGGCGCACAGCAGCGTGGCGATGTGCTGTCCGTCGGAGTCGGCGTCCGCGAGTATGCAGACCTTGTGGTAGCGCAGTCCGTCGAGCTTGTCCGAGCCGGGATCCACGCCCAGCGCGATCGCGATATGGTGCACCTCCTGAGACTGCAGCACCTGGCCGGCCTCGACCTCCCAGGTATTGAGGATCTTGCCGCGTAGCGGCATGACCGCCTGGAAGACACGATCGCGTGCCTGCTTGGCCGAACCGCCGGCCGAATCGCCTTCCACCAGGAACAATTCGCCGCGCTCGGGCTCCTGCGAAGTGCAGTCCGCCAGCTTGCCCGGCAGCGCCGGTCCGCTGATCACACGCTTGCGCGCGACGGACTTCGAAGCCTTCAGGCGCGCCTGTGCCCCGGCGATGGCGGTTTGTGCGATTTTTTCGCCGGACTCGGGATGCTGATTCAGCCACAGGCCGAACTGATCCTTGACGACTCCGGAGACGAAGGCGGCAGACTCGCGCGAGGACAGGCGCTCCTTGGTCTGTCCCGCGAATTGAGGTTCGCGCAACTTGATCGAAAGAACGTAGCTGACACCATCCCATACATCTTCGGGCGCGAGCTTGAGCCCCTTGGGCAGCAGATTTCTGAACTCGCAAAATTCACGGATCGCATCGGTAAGGCCGATACGCAGCCCGTTGACATGCGTACCACCCTGCGGCGTCGGAATAAGATTGACGTAGCTCTCCTCCACGCGTGCGCCGTCATCGACCCGCCAGACGAGCGCCCACTCGGCAGCTTCCTGTTCGCCCTCGATGCTGCCGGAGAACGGTTCCGACGGCAGCCACTCACCCTGTCCCAGCGACTCGCGCAGATATTCATTGACGCCGCCGGAATATATCCATTCTTCCTGCTCGCCGGTCTGCTCGATGCGCAAGCTCACGCGTAGACCGGCGCACAGCACCGCCTTGGCGCGCAAGGTATGGCGCAGCTTGGGAATGGAAAAGGCGGGCGACTCGAAGTATTTCGGATCCGGCCAGAAACGTATGCGCGTACCGGTATTGTTCTTGCCGACCTCGCCGACGATCTCGAGCCGGGTACGCGCCGTGCCGCCGCTGAAACCGATTTGGTATTCCTTGCCGCCGCGCTTCACCCAGCATTCCAGGTTTTTCGACAGCGCATTGACGACCGACACCCCCACACCGTGCAGTCCCCCGGAGAACTTGTAACTCTGCCCGGAGAATTTTCCGCCGGCATGCAAGCGCGTGAGGATCAGCTCGACGCCGCTGACCTTTTCCTTGGGGTGGATATCCACCGGCATGCCTCGACCGTCATCGGCGACCTCCAGCGAGCCGTCCTTGTAGAGTGTGACATCGATGCGTTTGGCATGGCCGGACAAGGCCTCATCGACGGAGTTGTCGATGACTTCATGTGCGAGATGATTCGGCCGGCTGGTGTCCGTGTACATGCCGGGGCGCCGGCGCACGGGATCGAGTCCGCTGAGGACCTCGATGTCGGAAGCGTTATAGGACTGGAGCATTAATGGATTCTTAGCGGATCATTTCGTAGCGGCAAACGGATTGCGGGATCGAGGATCCCATCACGGGCGCGTGTCGTATGAGCATCGTTCATGCAGCGCACTGCCGCCGACGGCGCGCGATTCTAGCACGTGTCGATTCAGGCCCCGCCATCCCACGGCGTGGGACGGACTCGATCCTCTAATAGCTTGATTTTTCAGCTATCTAGACGAAGTCTATTCAAATCGGTGAATATCCAATCCACAATGTTACCCCAGTCAAACGTCCTGCAGGCTTTCCGGGCAGGACGCCGGCGCCGATGGCACCTGCCACTGCGGCCGTTATCTGCCCGGGCTACCATTCCCGGCTGCTATGTGGTCCCATGACGAGCTGTGTAATAATCGCGGGATCTGCCGCCGGGCAGCCCCTACCGGACGGCGACTTTCCACGTGAGTAGCAAAGCCATCGCGAACAGCACCTCTGGCGACGCCGCAGACCGCGCGGCGGACGCACGCCCTGATGCCTCGACCGCCGCGGATTTCGAAAGCTCGCTCGCCGAACTCGAAGCGATCGTGGGAAAACTGGAGCAGGGCGACCTGTCCCTGGATGAATCGCTGCGGCATTTCGAACGTGGCGTGCAACTGACCCGTGCATGTCAGAATTCGCTCAAGCTCGCTGAACAAAAGGTGCAGATCCTGATGAGCAGGAGCGGCGATCCGGAGTCCTTCGATGCGGTGCCGTTCGACGCGGATGATGATCGCGAACGCTGATTCACGCGCCGGCTCCGGTGCATGACGCACACGCTTCCATGAATTCATCCCCATGAACGTACTCGATGGCGCATTCGACGCCGCCACCGTACCGCGCGAGACGGATTTCGATGCGCGGCTCGCCCGCTGGCAGGCGCGTATCGAGAAGAAATTGGCGGCCAGGCTGCCACCCCCCGATATCGAGCCGGCGCGCCTGCATGAGGCGATGCGCTACGCGGTGCTGGGCGGGGGGAAACGGGTACGCCCCGTGCTCGTATATGCCGCCGGCGCGGCACTGGGCATCCCGGAATCCCAGATCGATGGTGCTGCCTGCGCCGTGGAGCTGATTCATGCCTATTCCCTGGTACATGACGATCTGCCGGCGATGGATGATGACGACCTGCGCCGGGGACGACCCACCTGCCATAAAGCCTACGACGAAGCGACCGCCATCCTGGTCGGCGATGCCCTGCAGGTTCTGGCATTCGAGATCCTGGCCCGAGGGTCCGGCCTGCCCGAGGATACAGCCATACGGCTGCGCCTGATCCACCTGCTCGCCACTGCCAGCGGTACGCAAGGCATGGCCGGCGGGCAGGCGCTGGATCTCGCCGCGACCGGCAGGTCTCTCACGATCGATGCAGTGGAAAAAATGCATGCCTGCAAGACCGGTGCGCTGATCCGAGCCTGCATCCTCATGGTCGCCGCCTGCGCACCGGACCTTGATCCGGCCATTCATACGGCGCTGGACGAATACGCGCAGGCCATCGGATTGGCGTTCCAGATTCAGGACGATCTGCTGGATATCGAAGGCGATCCGCAGATGCTGGGCAAGGCCACGGGGTCCGACGAAGCCGCCCGCAAGCCGACCTACCCATCGGTCGCCGGAGTGGAGGCCGCGCGCATACGTATGCATGCGCTGCACCGGCACGCCCTGCGGTTGTTGCGGCAGACACCCGGCCTGCAAAGTGCGCCTCTGGCCTCGGTATCCGACTGGCTGGTGCTCAGAAAGCGCTGAGCACATGCTGTAGACTTCTTTCTCCATGAAGCCCGCCACACCTTATCCGTTGCTCATGGCGATCGACTCGCCGGCGGATCTGCGCCGTCTGCCGGCCGGACAGCTCGAGACCGTTGCCGCCGAGTTGCGCCGGTATCTGATCGATACGGTCAGTCAGATGGGCGGTCACTTCGCGGCCGGGCTGGGTACCGTCGAACTGACGGTGGCGCTGCACTACGTTTTCGATACGCCTACGGACAGGCTGGTATGGGACGTCGGCCATCAAGCCTATCCCCACAAGGTGCTGACCGGACGGCGTGATCGCCTGCGCACCATCAAGCTCAAGGGCGGTCTCGCGCCATTTCCCACGCGTGTCGAAAGCGAATACGACACGTTCGGCGTAGGGCATTCCAGCACCTCGATCAGTGCCGCGCTTGGCATGGCGATCGCTGCAGCCCGCGGACGCTCTCGCCGCATCGTCTCGGTCATCGGTGACGGCGCCATGAGCGCGGGTATGGCCTTCGAGGCGCTCAACCATGCCGGCAGCCTGGATGTGGACATGCTGGTGATCCTGAACGATAACGACATGTCGATTTCCGAAAATGTCGGAGCATTCTCCAACTACTTCGCCCGGGTGCTCTCGGGCAAGCTCTATGCCACCCTGCGCGAGGGCAGCAAGAGAGTGCTCAGCCGCATGCCTACGGTCTGGGAGCTGGCACGCCGTTCCGAAGAGCACATGAAAGGCATGGTCCTGCCCGGCACGATCTTCGAGGAAATGGGCTTCAATTATATTGGCCCCATCGACGGACATGACATAGGCGCGCTGGTCGCAACCTTGCGCAACCTGCGCGACATGAAGGGTCCGCAATTCCTGCACGTGATCACCCGCAAGGGAAAAGGCTACGCTCCGGCGGAAGCCGATCCGATCAAGTGGCATGGCCCCGGCCCCTTCGATCCCAAGAGCGGCATCATCTTCAAGGAGACGGCCAGCGGACCGGCCTACTCTCAGGTTTTCGGCCAATGGATGTGCGATATGGCCGAACTCGATCCGCAACTGGTCGCCATTACGCCTGCCATGCGCGAGGGTTCGGGACTGGTCGAGTACTCCAAGCGTTTCCCGGAGCGATATTTCGATGTAGCGATCGCCGAGCAGCACGCCGTCACCCTCGGCGCCGGAATGGCTTGTGAAGGACTGCATCCGGTCATTGCCATCTACTCGACATTCCTCCAGCGCGCCTACGATCAGTTGATCCACGACGTCGCCTTGCAAAATCTACCGGTCACCCTCGCAATCGATCGCGCCGGACTGGTCGGCGGAGATGGCGCCACCCACCAGGGCAGCTATGATCTGTCCTTCCTGCGATGCATTCCGAACCTGGTGCTGATGGCGCCGGCCGACGAGAACGAATGCCGGCAAATGCTGTACACGGCAGTGCAGTTGCGTCGCCCCGCGGCCGTCCGCTATCCACGTGGACAAGGCCCTGGCGTGGTCCAGGAGCCCGTCATGCAGGCTCTGCCTCTGGGCAAGGCGCAGGTGCGGCGCGACGGCCGCAGCGGGCTGCTGCTCATCGCTGTCGGCGCGATGGTGCCCATGTGCGACTGGCTCGCCGAAAAACACGACGCCACCCTGGTCAACCTGCGGTTCGTCAAGCCGCTGGACGAGGAACTCATCGTGCATCTCGCCGGAACGCACCGCGCCCTGGTGACCATCGAGGAGAACGTCGTGGCCGGCGGCGCCGGCAGCGCCATCAACGAGTGCCTGCTTGCCCACGGCCATGTGATGCCTACGCTGAACCTGGGCATCCCCGATCGCTTCATCGAACACGGTTCGCGCGAGGACTGCCTGGCCGCCGCCGGATTGGACGCCGCATCCATCGACGGCGCTATCGAGCACTGGTGGCGGATGCCTGCCCGTGCCACCGGCTAGGCCGCACTTGCCTTTATACTGTACAGTCCCCATAAGTCTTCCTTAGCCGTTTTCCGGCTGTCATCTTTGCCTTTCGCGCTATGTCGACTCTTCCCAGCAACGTCCAGTCAGCCACGCAGCCCCCCACGATCACCTCGATCGAGGATGTGCAAGGCCGCGCCGACTCACGCCGTATCCCGATCAACAAGGTCGGCATCAAGGAGGTGTATCACCCGGTGCGGGTCAAGGACCGCTCGCGCGGCGAACAGCACACCGTCGCCAGCTTCAATATGTACGTGGCCCTGCCCCATCATTTCAAGGGCACCCACATGTCGCGTTTCGTGGAAATACTGCATGGCAACGAGCGGGAAATTTCGGTCGAATCCTTTCGCGAAATCTTGATCGAGATGACCCGCAGGCTGGATGCCCAATCCGGCCATATCGAGATGGAATTTCCCTACTTCGTCATGAAAAAAGCACCGGTATCGGGTGTGGAAAGCCTGATGAACTACAAGGCTTCCCTGATCGGCGAGTTTCATGGCGGCGAGCCGGAACTGTGGCTCAAGGTGGTCGTGGCGGTCACCAGCCTGTGCCCCTGTTCCAAGGGTATCTCGGACTATGGCGCCCACAACCAACGCTCCCACATCACCATCAAGGCCCGTATCGACGGACACATGTGGCTGGAGGAATTGATCGATATCGCCGAACAGGAAGCCTCCTGCGAGGTGTACGGCATCCTGAAGCGGCCCGACGAAAAATTCGTGACGGAACGCGCTTACGACAATCCGAAATTCGTCGAAGACATCGTTCGCGACGTGGCCGTGCGCATGAACGACGAGGCGCGTGTACTTGCCTATGTCGTGGAAGCCGAGAACTTCGAGTCCATTCACAACCACTCGGCCTATGCGCTGATCGAGCACAACAAGACCGCGGAGCCGGTACAAGGCGATTGATGGGCGGCGCGCACCGCCGTCATCGAACAAGCAGGACATCCCCGCATACGGCGCTCGTACACCGCACGCCACCATCACTGAATCCACAATCCGGCTCACCCAGCGATTGTCGGATCAACGAATCGTCAGCGGTCAGCCCCACTCGCAATCGCCGAATATCTCGCCCATGGTCCTTGCCTGCCATGGATCCGAAGGCACGGCAGGTAAGGACCATGGGCGAGACACTCCCGCAACGGCGTACCGACGTGACAATAACGATGTCTTGGTGCCAGGCGATCCGAGGTACCGATCCTGTCTGGATCAACTCGGACTTTGCAGCCGGCTGATGAGGCTGCGCAAAAAAACCTTGTTGAAGCGCAGCTGACAGGCCGCCGAGGACTGCTCCAGCAAGGTGGAGCTCACTTTCATCAAGGTGACCGGAGATATCGCCTTGATCGTCGCCAGGCGCTTGGCGCCGCGCACATAGCTGGTCTCACCGAAGCAATCGCCGGCATCCAGTTGACCCACGGCCTTGGCGTGACGCATGACCGCAACGCTGCCGGATACCAGCACATAGAAACGATCGTCCATTTCGCCTTCCTTGACGATCTCCTCGCCCTCCTCATAGTCCTGCCAGGTACTGGCTCTCAGCACCTCGAGGATCTCCGAATGCGAAAAGTCGTGAAAAAACTTCAAGGTGCGCAGGATCGAGAACTGCTCCTGCCGATCGAGTTTCGAAGAACCGTCGCGCAGCGTCTGATGCACCCGGGTCAAATCCGCGGCCAGCTCCAGACCATTTCGATAACGCTTCGCCGGATCCTTCTGCAAGGCCTTGGCGACGGCGTTCTCCAGAACCTCGGGAATGTCGTTACGCAAGGTGTGGATCGGCTGGGCCGTCGCGTACACGATCTGGTGCAGCAGCTTGGACAGATTGCCGCCGCGAAACGGGCGAAAGCCCGTCAGCATTTCGTACATCACCGCGCCCAGGGAATATAGATCCGAGCGGTTGGTGATATCCAATGACTGCACCTGCTCGGGCGACATGTAGGACGGACTGCCGGCGATACCGTCGATGCGCGAAATCTCGGAGTCGGACACCAGCGCGATGCCGAAATCGATGATGCGTACGTCGTTCGCCTGCGTCAGCATGATATTGGAAGGCTTGATGTCCCGATGGATCACGCCGCGGCTGTGCGCGTAATGCAGAGCCTTTGCACACTTGTACATGATCTCGACGACATCATCGACCGGCAGCAGATTGTCCGGCTTGCAATAGGCCGATAGTGTGCGCGCGCCATGCACATGTTCGGTGACGATGTAATAGTGCCCTTCTTCCTCGCCTGCATCGAAGATCGGCAGGATATTCGGATGCTGCAACATGCCGACCATGTGCGCTTCCGACAGGAACATCTTGCGCGTGACGCGCGCCCGTTCCTCGTCGTGAGTCTCGAGGTTGTATACCTTGATGGCGACGTCGCGGCGATAGTAGGGATCGTGGGACAGGTAGACGACGCCCGTGCTGCCGCGTCCAACCTCCTTGACCAGCACGTATTTGCCGATCTTTTCCGGGAGAGAATGCTCGGGAGCGGCGCCGCGCTGTGTCATCGAACCACTCGGGAGAATCACGATAGCTGTCGTCTCGTCGGCCGGCGCCGGTTGGATCGCGTCACAAAAGCAGCTTCAAGCCAAGCAGGATCGCCGCTGCGAAAATACCCGCGATGATGTCGTCCAGCATAATTCCGAGTCCGCCGGAGAGTCTGTGATCGGCCTCCCGGATCGGCCAGGGCTTCAAGATATCGAACAGGCGAAACAGGATGAATCCGCCGGCCAGCCAATACCATTCATACGAAGCTGCCAACATGGTCACGGAAAATCCGACGATCTCGTCCCAGACGATACCTGGATGATCGTGCGCTCCGAGCCGGCGGGCACTTTCACCACAAATATGAATGCCGGCGAGGGCCGCACCGATCGTGCAGACGGCATGTACCAGCAAGCCGAATTGCATCACGAAGGCCACGATGGGAACTGCGACCAAGGTGCCAAAGGTGCCCGGCGCCCAGGGGCTCAATCCTGCGCCGAAACCGAACGCCAGCAAATGAACGGGCTGGCGCAACAAACGCGGCTCGAGGCGTGGGCGCCGGCGCAGATATCTATCCAGATTCATGAGAACGACAGTCTCACGCGAGGGATCTCACGCATCCTTCAGGCATAGCGCGATGAACATGAGGCGGTGACATCGTGGGAGCCATCGATGCTCATGGCGGATCGATAGTCACAGTTCATGCTTCATGGCGCGGCAAAATGATCGTAGCCACCCTGGGGCCGGTCGTCCTGCCGCCGCTGATCGCCGCTCGACGGTAGCTCGAAGGGTTGCCCCTGGCGCAGACACTGCACACCCTGGCCGGCGCACATGACGCCGATGCGCCTCACTTGCGGCAGCGTCTCTCCCGCGGATGATGCCGCCGCGGCCGGAACAGCGGCCAGCGCCGCTTCCAGGGCTGCCAGGCGCGAGGCCGGCACTGTGAACAGCAATTCGTAGTCGTCGCCGCCCGCCAGGGCATGGCGTAGACAGGCGTCAGGAGGAAACAGCGTCTCCAGTGCTGTCGAGCGCGGCAGGGCATCGACGTCCACATAGGCAGCACAAGCACTGGCCGCACACAGCTTGCGCAGGTCCGCCAGCACACCATCGGAGACATCCATGGCAGCGCTGGCAATGCCGCGCAGCAGCCGCCCCAGCGCAATCCGCGGCACTGGCCGCAGGAAGCGTTGCTGCAATCGGGCCGCAGCCTCCCCTTCCAGCCGCTGCTGCATCGCCGCCAGGCCGCCGGCCGCCTCCCCTGGCACTCCGGAAAGCATCAACAGGTCGCCCGGACAAGCGCCGGCGCGGCTCAACCAGCCATCGGCTTCCACCCAGCCGGCCACCTGGACGGTCACTACCCGCGGACCGCGTACGGTATCGCCTCCGACCAGGGCGACCGCGTGGCGCTGTGCCAGTTCGAACAGGCCGGCTGAAAAGCCCTCCAGCCAGCCTTCATCCGCCTCGGGCAGCGACACGGACAGAGTCATCCAGGCCGGTTTCGCCCCCATCGCCGCCAGATCGCTCAAATTGACGGCCAAGGCGCGATAGCCGATGTCGGCTGCAGACGTACCAGGCAAAAAATGTACGCCTTCAACGATGGTATCCATGGCGACGACCAGCTTGTGTCCTGGAGCGATGTCCAGCACAGCAGCGTCGTCACCGATCCCCAGAAGCACATCGCCCCGATGCACCGGGCGGGTGAAATAGCGCGCAATGATCTCGAATTCGCCCATGCCTCTGATGCTCGTAAACGTAGGCGACGGCGGCAAGCCGTAATACCGGCTACACCTCCGCCGTGCGTATGCCACGGGCGGCGCGATCCAGTACGGCGTTGACGTACTTATGCGCATCCGTGGCGCCGAAGCGCTTGCACAGCTCGACCGCCTCGTTGATGATCACCCGATAGGGAATCTCGATGCGATGCTGCAGTTCATAGACGCCGATCATCAGGATTCCCGCCTCGACCACATCGAGCTGTTGCAGCGGCCGGTCGGCGCAATCCGTCAGTGCGGCACTGATCTGCGTCTGGTTGCCAATACAACCATCGAGCAATTCGGCGAAGTATTCCGCATCCACACCAGCGGATTCATCGCCTTCGAGCAGTTGTTCCTTGATCAGCGAACCCGGCTGTCGAGTCAGCTGCCACTGGTACAAGCCCTGCATCGCCAGCCGGCGCGCGATCGAACGTCCACGGGTACCGCGCGCCGGCTTTCGGTTCCGCATCAGTTCTCGATTCGGCGCAGCAAGTTGGCCAGTTCCAGCGCCGTGATCGCCGCATCCGCCCCCTTGTTGCCGGCCTTCGTACCGGCGCGCTCGATCGCCTGTTCGATGGTATCGGTGGTGAGCACGCCGAAGGCGACCGGAATCCCGGTATCCTGCGCCACGCGGGCCAGCCCGCCGGCACATTCGCCGGCCACATAGTCGAAATGCGCTGTCGCACCCTTGATCACCGCACCCAGTGCCACCAGCGCATCATAGCGCTGAGTCTGCGCCAGCCGGCGCGCCACCAGCGGCAGATCGAACGCTCCCGGCACCCGGATGATCTCGATCTGCTGATCGCCGGCGCCATGGCGTCTGAGCGTATCGACCGCGCCATCCACCAGCCGCTCCACGATGAACTCGTTGAACCGCGAGGCGAGGATGGCGAAACGCAGCTCGCGGCACTGCAAGTCACCTTCGATTGTCTTGATGGAATCCATGGTCGCTGCACGCATCAGGTGGGAAGGTAGGGCTGGGACATGCTCGCACCGCCGGCGAGCAGGATATAGACCTGTCCCGATCCGCGGTGCCGGCGCTCAGTATAGCGGATCGCTGCGGATCCCATGATGTGGGCGCTCTTCGCCCCCGCGACGGCCGGTGGCCGCGGCCGCGGCGCTGCAGAAAGTGCAGCGCATGCTTCGTGCCGACTCAGCGATCCACGTATTCGACCACTTCCAGATCGAATCCCGACAAGGCATGCATCTGCATGGGCGCCGACAACACCCGCATCCTGCCTACACCCAGATCGCGCAGAATCTGGGCGCCGATACCATAAGTCCGAAGCACCTTGGTTCCCGCCTCGTGGCGCGACACAGGTTGTGCGGCGGCGAGCATACCCGCCGCGGCATCGGCTGCAGCGCCGACCGTGGCAGATTGACCGATCGCCCTGACCGCATCCATGAAATCACGCGGCGTTTCATCCGGCCGCAGCAGAACCAGGACGCCATTGCCTTCCTGGGCGATGCGCCGCATTGCCGAGCGCAGCGGCCAGCCCAACGTCTGATCATGGATACCGACCACATCGCCCAAGGTATCGCGCAGATGCACGCGTACCAGCGGGATCTTCTCCGGGCTCAACTCACCCGCGACCAGCGCCAAGTGTACGGTGCGATTGACATGATCCTCATAGCACAGCATGCGAAAAGACCCGAATTCGGTTTCGATAGCCTGCTCGGCGATGCGCTCCACGGAACGCTCCTTTTCCAGGCGATAGCGGATCAAATCGGCAATCGTTCCCATTTTCAGCTGGTGCTGCCGGGCGAATTTTTCCAGATCGGGCCGGCGCGCCATCGTGCCGTTGTCGTTCAGGATTTCCACGATGGCGGCGGCAGGCTCCAGTCCGGCCAGCCGCGCCAGGTCACATCCGGCTTCCGTGTGCCCGGCACGGGTCAATACACCGCCGGCCTGCGCCATCACCGGAAAAATATGTCCAGGCTGATGCAGATCCTCGGGACGGGCATCCTTGCGCACCGCCGCCAGGATCGTCTGGGCGCGATCATGGGCGGAAATACCCGTCGTCACACCCTGTGCGGCCTCGATCGAGACCGTGAAGTTCGTTCCATGGCTAAGATGGGTCTCGCTCACCATCAACGGCAGGCGCAGTTGCCGGCAACGCTCATGAGTCAACGTCAGGCAGATCAGGCCGCGCGCATAACGCGCCATGAAGTTCACGTCCTCCGGCCGCACCAACTCGGCGGCCATCACCAGATCGCCTTCGTTTTCACGGTCCTCGTCGTCCATGATCACGACCATGCGCCCGGCGCGCAGGTCATCCAGAATTTCTTCGATCGAATTCAAGCTCATAAAGGTGCCGCAAGTCTTTCCACGTAACGCGCAATGATATCGACTTCCAGGTTCACGCGGGCGATCCCGTCGTCGGTGCCGCCCGAAAGCCGGCCCGATGCCCGGCTCAGCATCTGATCCGATGCCTGTTCAGGCGCCTGACCCGGCGTCTGATTCGACATCCGGCCCAGCATCCGGCCCAGGCTGGTGACCTGTAGCGTATGCGGAATCAGGTTCACGCAAAAACGCGCGCCATCGACTTCGTTCACCGTCAGGCTGATGCCGTCGATACACACCGATCCCTTGCGTGCAATGTAGCGAGCCAGGGCGGCGGGCACTTCGAACCACGCACGCAGGGAGCGCGCCTGCGCTTCGGTGGCCACCACGGTGGCAATGCCGTCCACATGCCCGGTGACATAATGACCGCCCAGCGGCTGCCCGGCACACAATGCCTTCTCCAGGTTGACCGGCTGGCCGATGCGCCACTGGCCCAAAGTAGTCACCTCGAGCGTCTCCACGGAAACATCGGCGGCGAATACATCGCCCTCGATCCGGGTCACGGTCAGGCAGCAGCCGCTGACGGCGATGCTGTCGCCGAGGGCGACGCCGCCCAGATCCAGGCCCGGCGCCGCGATGGCCATCTCCACGTCACCGCCGTGGTGCGTCTGCATCGAGCGCAACTCGCCGATGGCTTGGATGATTCCGGTAAACATGGGTCGATCTCGGGATATTCAGCGACAGGATTGAAAACAAGAATTCGGCGACCTGCCGTCAGACATTCGTCGCGCTGCCAGCGCTCGTTCGCAGCACCAGCTTGGCGTCCGTACCGATGCGCGACAGCGCCTGCAACTCGAAACGGCGAGCCTCCTCAAGGCGCTGCAGAGCCGGCAGGACCGCCATGGCCCGGGCATCTCCACCCAGGACCATTGGTGCATAGTAAATGATCCATTCATCCACCATGCCCTGATGCAGCAGGCTGCCGGTCAAGGTCGGGCCCGCCTCGACCAGCACGTCATTGCATTGCCGACGCCCCAATTCGCGCCATACCTCCCGCAAGTCGAGCCTGCCCTGCGCATCCAGACCAATACCGATGCATTGTGCGCCGGCCGCCTGCAGCGCCTCAAGCCGGGCAGCGGCCGCGGCACCGGGAAGCAGGTTCGCGGCGGAGGTCATCACCAGGGTTTCTCCGGCCATCTGCAGCATGCGCGCCGCTGCCGGCAGGCGCAGTCCGGTATCCAGCACCACCCGCAGCGGCTGGCGACCGCGCAGTTCGATCGCCGGATCCCTTACATTGAGTTGCGGGTCGTCGGCCAGCGCCGTATCGATGCCCGTCAGCACCGCGCTGGCCTGTGCACGCAGCCGCTGGACATCGGCGCGCGCCTGCTCGCCGGTGATCCACTGGCTGACGCCGTTAGCCAGTGCGACGCGCCCATCCAGACTCGCCGCCACCTTGACGATCACACGCGGCAAGCCCGAACGCATGCGCTGCTCGAACCCCAGGTTGAGTTCGCGCACCTCCGGCTCCAGCAGCCCCGAATGCACCTCGATGCCGGCCGCACGCAACTGGCGCACTCCCTCACCATGCACCTTGGGATTGGGGTCCAGCGCCCCGCAGAATACCCGCGCCACGCCCGCCCGAATCAGCGCCTCGGTGCATGGCGGCGTACGTCCCTGGTAGGAATGAGGCTCCAGGGTCACATAGCAATCGGCACCGCGCGCCGCCGCGCCGGCCGCTTGCAGCGCGTGCACTTCGGCATGCGCCTCACCCCATTTGAGATGGCTGCCCTCGCCCACGATCCGGCCTTCATGCACGATCACGCAGCCCACACGCGGATTAGGATGATTGCTGTAGCGGCCTTGGCCCGCCAGCTCGATCGCATGGCGCATCATGCGTTCATCGAATGCGGTGAACACGCGTCTTACTTCCTCTTGCCCGCATCGTCCACAGCCCACAGGGCCAGCTGAATCTCCTCGGCCTCGCGACTGCGGCGATGCTGCATACGCTCGATCTCCTCGCGGAAGGCATCGATGTCCTGGAAGCTGCGGTACACGGAGGCAAATCTCACGTAGGCAACTTCATCCAGGTGGTGCAGCTCGTCCATCGCCAGCTCACCCACCAGCCGGGAAGCAACCTCGCGTTCTCCGAGCGAGCGCAGCTTGTTGCAGATATGCACGATCGCCGCATCCAGCGCCTCGCTGGCGACCGGGCGTTTCTCGAGCGCCTTCAGCAAGCTGCTGCGCAGTTTCGACTCGTCGAAGGGTTCGCGGCTCTCATCGCTCTTGATGATGCGCGGCATGACCAGTTCCGCCGTTTCGAACGTCGTGAACCGCTCGCCGCATTGCAGACACTCCCGCCGCCGGCGAATCTGCTGTCCCTCGCCCGCCAGGCGGGAGTCGATGACTTTGGTTTCCTCATGACTGCAGAATGGGCAGTACATGTCACCTGCTACCCGCAGAGCGCTGCGAGTCTGGTTTCAGCCATATACCGGGAATCGAGCGCACAGCGCCTGCACCTTGCCGCGCACGGTTTCCACGGCCGCGTCGCTTAAACCGGCATCCAACACATCGGCGATCCATCCTGCCAGATCGTTGACCTCGGCTTCCTTGAAACCGCGCGTGGTCGCCGCCGGTGTACCGATACGCAGACCGCTGGTCACGAACGGCGAGCGCGGATCGTTTGGCACCGCGTTCTTGTTCACGGTGATATGTGCGCGGCCCAAGGCTGCATCCGCGTCCTTGCCGGTGATGTTCTTGTCGACCAGATCGATCAGGAACAAGTGGTTGTCCGTCCCGCCCGAGACGATCTTGAAGCCACGCCGCATCAGCGTACCCGCCATGGCGCGGGCGTTCGCCAGCACCTGCTTCTGGTAAACCGTAAAGTCCGGCTGCAGCGCCTCCAGCAGCGCCACGGCCTTGGCGGCGATCACATGCATCAGCGGACCGCCCTGTGTGCCCGGAAACACCAGTGAATTCAGTTTCTTGTGGATCGCCTCATGCGGGCGCGCCAGGATCAGTCCGCCGCGCGGACCCCGCAGGGTCTTGTGGGTCGTAGTCGTCACCACATCCGCATGCGGCACCGGATTGGGATAGATGCCGGCGGCGACCAGACCCGCCACATGCGCCATGTCGACCAGGAAGTACGCCCCCACCTCATCGCTGATACGGCGGAATCGCTCCCAATCCACCACCCGCGAATAGGCCGAAAACCCGGCGATGATCAGGCGCGGACGATGCTCCCGCGCCAGGCGCTCGACCTGAGCATAGTCGATCTCACCTGTAGCTGGATCCAGACCGTACTGCACCGCCTTGAACAGCTTGCCGGAGAAATTCACCTTGGCCCCGTGGGTCAGATGACCGCCGTGGTCCAGGCTCATGCCCAGAATCGTATCGCCTGCTTCGACCAGCGCCAGGTAGGCTGCGGCGTTGGCCTGCGATCCCGAGTGAGGCTGCACATTCGCATAGGTCGCGCCGAACAGCTGCCTGGCACGATCGATCGCCAGTTGCTCGGCGACATCGACATGTTCGCAGCCGCCGTAATAGCGCTTGCCCGGATAACCCTCGGCGTACTTGTTCGTCAGCACCGACCCCTGCGCCTCCAGCACGCGCGGGCTGGCGTAATTCTCAGAGGCGATCAGCTCGATGTGGTCTTCCTGGCGGCGGCGCTCAGCCTGGATGGCGGCCTGAAGTTCGGGATCGAACTCTGCGATGGTCGAATTGGCGGCGAACATGAACTACCTCGGGATGGCGGTCCGGGGATTGTACCACCCGTCACTCGCTATCCAGGAATGCCTGCACGACACCCGTCCAAGCCTCGGCCAGATTACGCCGATTGTAGCCCCCGCCTCCCATACCCACGACCCGGCCATGCCCGAGCCCATCGGCAATCGCGCACAGCCGCGCCGCCGCGTGGGCATGCGCCCGGACACTGAAGCGCAGCGACGTGAGCGGATCACCGGCCACACTGTCGGCGCCGCACTGGAATAAAATGAACTGCGGCTGTCCGGCCCGCAGATAAGCCTCCACTCGCTCCCACGAGGCCAGGAAATCACTGTCATCCGCATCAGGCGGCAGCGGTAGATTCAACTTGGTGCCGCGGGCGGCGCCGATTCCGGTCTCATGAGCGGCGCCGGTACCGGGATACAGAAAGCGGCCATCCGCATGCAGATCGGCATACAAGACATCCGGATCGTCCTCGAAAGCGTAGAATATGCCATCGCCGTGATGCGCATCGATGTCGACGTAGGCGATGCGCCGCAGACCGTGCCTACGCCTGAGCATTTCGATCGCCACGCCGCAATCGTTGAACACACAGAATCCCGCCGCCTGGTCGCGTGCCGCATGATGCAGGCCGCCGATGGGAATGAACGCGCGGCGCACTTCCCCCTCCATGACCGCATCCACGGCATTCAAGGTGCCGCCGACCACATAGCTCGCCGCCTCGAACAGGCCCCGCCAGGCCGGCGTATCGCCTCCGTCAAGATAAGCATGGCCGCCGGCCGAACGCTCCCGCACCTGATCGATGTATTCCGCCGTGTGAAAACTCTCCAGTTCCTCGCGGGTGGCGGCACGGGCAGCGCCGCAACGCACCCGCCCGTCCAGGCCGCGCGCGTGCAGTTCGCGCATGAATGCCTCGTGACGATCGGGTCCGAAAGGATGTCCGCCACCGAAACCATAGCGCGCGATCTCGGCGCCACATATCAGCAGGACACCGCTACTCACGTCATCACCGGCCTGTTGAGTTTCATGAAACCACCGCAGCCTAGCATGAGGATTCATGAACCGCCGGAAACGATCCGCGCGAAATGCCTCGGGATCCCGGCGCAGGCCGGGAGGGTGGCCGGAGTAAGCGGGGTGGTCAGGTGGCCCGCGGTGACCGATCCATACCGACACGGGTTAGGTATCATGCGCTCCCTTTAGGATCCGGCGGCAAACTCTCGGGGCGCCTGCCCGGGCCGTCTGCCGAGGCAGCCGGCCGCACTGCCCCTTCGAGGAGGTATTTCGAGTCAATATGGCCCAGTTCATCTACACCATGAATCGCGTCTCCAAGGTGGTGCCGCCCAAGCGCGTCATCCTGCGGGACATATCGCTGTCGTTTTTCCCTGGGGCAAAGATCGGCGTGCTCGGCCTGAACGGCTCGGGCAAATCCACGCTCCTGCGCATCATGGCCGGAGTCGATCAGGAATTCGATGGCGAAGCCCGTCCTCAGCCCGGTATCAAGATCGGCCTGCTCGCACAGGAACCCGAGTTGGATCCCGACCAGGACGTACGTGGCAACGTCGTACAAGGCGTCGCCGAAATCCAGGCACTGCTCGATCGCTTCAACGCTGTCTCGGACCAGTTCGCCGATCCCGATCTCGGCGAGGAACAGATGAATAAATTGCTGGAAGAGCAAGCCAAGCTCCAGGACGCCATCGATGCCAACGGCGGCTGGGAGCTGGGGCGCAGACTGGAAGTCGCTGCGGATGCACTGCGGCTGCCACCCTGGGATGCCGATGTCACCCGGATTTCCGGGGGCGAACGCCGCCGCGTCGCTCTGTGCCGGCTGCTGTTGTCCCAGCCCGACATGCTGCTGCTGGATGAGCCCACGAATCACCTCGACGCCGAGTCGGTGGCCTGGCTGGAGCGTTTCCTGGAAAACTATCCCGGCACCGTGATCGCCGTGACGCACGATCGCTACTTCCTGGACAATGTCGCCGGCTGGATCCTGGAACTCGACCGCGGTCACGGCATCCCCTGGGAAGGCAACTATTCTTCCTGGCTCGAACAAAAGGAAAAACGCCTGGCCGTGGAAGAAAAACAGCAGGAAGGCCTGCGCAAGACCCTGGCGCGAGAGTTGGAATGGGTGCGCGCCAATCCCAAGGCCCGCCAAGCCAAGAGCAAGGCCCGTCTGCAGCGCTACGAGGAACTGGCCTCCCAGGAATTCCAGAAACGCAACGAAACCAACGAGATCTACATCCCGCCGGGCCCGCGCCTGGGCGAACTCGTCATCGAGGCGAACGGCCTGCGCAAGGGTTTCGGCGATCGCCTGCTGTTCGACAATCTCGACTTCAACCTGCCCGCCGGCGGCATCGTCGGGGTCATCGGACCCAATGGCGCCGGCAAAACCACCTTGTTTCGCATCATGACCGGACAGGAAACACCGGATGCCGGTGAGCTGCGCATCGGCCCCTCGGTACAGCTGGCCTATGTGGATCAGTCACGCCAGGCGCTCGATGATGCCAACACCGTCTGGCAGGAAATTTCCGGCGGTCTGGATATGATCCGAGTCGGCAACTACGAGACTGCCTCGCGCGGCTATGTCGGGCGTTTCAATTTTCGCGGCGCCCAGCAGCAACAGCACATCGGCGAGTTATCCGGCGGCGAACGCAATCGCGTACATCTTGCCAAGGTGCTCAAGAGCGGCGGCAACGTAATCCTGCTCGATGAACCGACCAACGATTTGGACGTGGAAACCCTGCGCGCGCTCGAGGAGGCCTTGCTCAATTTCCCCGGCTGCGCGGTCGTGATTTCGCACGATCGCTGGTTCCTGGACCGTATCGCCACTCACATCCTGGCGTTCGAGGGCAACAGCGAGGTGACCTGGTTCGAAGGCAATTACGCGCAGTACGTGGAAGATTTCAAGCGCCGCAAAGGCGATGAAGCCGCCACGCCACGCCGGATTCGCTACAAAAGGCTGGATGCCTAGGAACGGCACTGTCCATGGCTGCCGACGCAATCGCCATCCTGCTCGCCCTGTTCGGCCTGCTGCTGCTGACGCTGAGCTGTCAGCGGCTGCTGCGCGCCCGCTTTTTCGCTGCAGGCGGCAGTGCGCTCGCCGGGCTGCTCATGCTGGCCGCTGCCGCAGTGTTTTTCGTTTTGTCCACGAATCTTCATACCTATGCGCGCCTGACACACGAGGAGCCCGTCGCGCAGATCGTGTTCGAGGCACGCGGCCCGCAGCGCTTTCGCGCCACCCTCGCGCAGATTCCCGGCGGCGAGATGCAAACCTTCATGCTTGCCGGGGACGAATGGCAGTTGGATGCACGGATATTGAAGTGGCGGGGCTGGGCGAACCTGCTCGGGCTGAATGCCCGCTATCGCCTGGAACGGATGAGCGGTCGCTATCGCGACATCGAACAGGAGCGTCACAAGGAACGAACGGTTTACGCCCTGAGTGAAAATCCCGGACTGGATCTGTGGCGCCTGTCGGCGAACTACCCGCGCCGGCTGCCCTTCGTGGATGCCATGTACGGCAGCGCCGCCTATCTGCCCATGGCCGATGGAGCACGCTTTGAGGTCTCGATCACCGCCGCCGGCCTGATCGCCCGTCCGATGAACGAAGCGGCCGGCAGCGCCGTGGACACCTGGGCGCTCCCTGCCGCACGGACGGCGCCGCGGCGGCCCTGAATCGCCATTCCCCCGCTTCTGGATGCCTGGGTTGGGGTCTGGGGCTTGGGTTGGGGTCGGCGCGGGACGCTGCGGGCCGGCATCGACCCATATGCAGCTACCCTACCCAGGCACGCACATTACGCCAGATTTGCATCCAGGGACTGTCTCCGCCGCTGTGATCATTCCATTCCTCGGGATACCAGGAATGCTGTACGGCTCGGAACACCCGCTCCGGATGCGGCATCAGCAGGGTTACCCGTCCATCCGGAATGGTGATCCCCGTCAGCCCTCCAGGCGAGCCGTTCGGATTGGCTGGGTAGCGCCGCGCCGGCTGCCCGTGGTTATCCACGAAGCGCATCGATATCAGCCCGTCCGCCGCCAGCGTCTCGGCGTCCTGCGGACGCTCGAAACAGGCGCGGCCCTCGCCATGCGACACCACGATGGGCAGGCGTGAACCTTCCATGCCCGTGAAAAACAGCGACGGCGACTTCACGATCTCGACCAGACTCAATCGTCCCTCGAACTGCTCGGAGCGATTACGCACGAACCGCGGCCAGTGCTGCGTGCCGGGAATCAGTTCACGCATCGCCGACATCATCTGGCAGCCATTGCACACGCCCAGGGAGAAGGTGTCGGAGCGATGAAAGAATTCGCTGAACATGTCGCGAAGGCGGGCATGGAACAGGATGGATTTCGCCCAGCCCTCTCCAGCCCCCAGGACATCGCCGTAGGAAAAGCCGCCGCAGACCACCAGTCCGCGGAAATCCTCCAGTTGCAGACGGCCGCTGCACAGGTCCGTCATATGTACATCGAAGGCATCGAAGCCCGCCCGATGAAATGCGGCGGCCATTTCAGCGTGGCTGTTGACACCCTGCTCGCGCAGGATGGCGACCTTCGGTCGCGCCCCGGTGGCGATGTGAAGCGTCTGCCGCGCCTGGGCTGCGGCCGTGTCGACATCGAAGCTCAACCTGACATTCAGGCCGGGATCGTCGGGATCGACGGCCGTTTCAAATTGTTCGCGGGCGCATTGCGGATCATCGCGCAGTTCCATCATGCGCAAGCTGGTCTGTGACCAGGCACGATGCAAGTCCACTCGCGACTCGTCCAGCAACACTGAATCGCCAGCGCGAATGCGCAGGCGATCACCGGCCGTCGCCTCGCCGAGACGACGTGCAAAACATGCGACGCCGTGCTGTTGCAGGATTTCACTCACTGCCTCACGGTTCGCATCGCACAGCTGCAGCACCGCGCCGAGTTCCTCGCTGAACAAGGCGGCCGCACCGCCCGCCGCGCCGAGATCGACTTCGATGCCGCAATGACCGGCGAAGGCCATTTCCGTCAAGGTCACGAACAGCCCGCCATCGGACCGGTCGTGGTAAGCAAGGAGGAGTCCCTGAGCGCGCAAGTGGGCGATAGCGCCAAAAAATCCAGCCAGCCGCCGCGGATCGTCGCAATCCGGTGTTTCGCGGCCCAGCCGACCGTACACCTGTGCCAGGCAGGATCCCCCCAGGCGGTCGCGGCCTGCTCCCAGGTCGAGCAGCCAGAGTGAACTCGGACCGCGGTCCAGCCGCAGTTGCGGCGTGAGCGTACGCCGCACATCGATGACCGGCGCGAACGCGGACACCACCAAGGACAGCGGTGCCGCCATCGTGCGCGTACCTTCCGTGGTGTTCCAGCGGGTCTTCATGGACAGCGAATCCTTGCCGACCGGAATCGTGAGACCCAGTGCCGGACAGAACTCCTCGCCCACTGCCCGCACGGCCGCATACAAATCGGCATCCTCCCCGGGTTCGCCGCAGGCTGCCATCCAATTCGCGGACAAGCGCACTTCCGACAGGGCCGCGACGTCGGCGGCGGCCATGTTCATGATCGCCTCGCTGACCGCCATGCGAGCCGATGCGGCCGCATTCAGCAAGGCCAGGGGCGGCCGCTCGCCCAAGGCCATGGCCTCACCCGAGTATGAACTGTAGTCGCTCAAGGTCACCGCGACATCGCTGACCGGAACCTGCCAGGGTCCGACCATGGGATCGCGACTGATCATTCCACCCACCGAACGATCCCCGATCGTCACCAGGAAGCTCTTGTCGGCAATCGCGGGAAAGCGCAGCAGACGATAGGCACTCTCGCGAATGTCGAGCGAGGTCGTATCGAAGTCATCGCCCAGGGGCGGCAACGTGCGCACCTCGCGGATCATCTTCGGTGCCTTGCCCAGGATCACCTCCAGCGGCAGATCCACCGGTGCGGCATCCAGCAAGGCATCGGCAAGCTTCAGCCAGCCATCGTCGGTGGTTTGGCCCACGACTGCGAACGGACAACGCTCACGCTCACAGAAGGCCGCCACCTGCGCGACCCGGTCGGCCGCCACGACCAGCACATAGCGCTCCTGCGCCTCGTTGCACCACAGCTCCAGCGGCGACATGCCAGGCTCGGCGGAGGGTATGGCGCGCAGATCGATACGGCCGCCACGGCTGCTATGCGCGATGGATTCCGGGATGGCATTCGACAGACCGCCGGCGCCGACGTCATGAATCAGCAGAATCGGATTGTCCTCGCCCAGCGCCCAGCACTGGTCGATCACTTCCTGGGCCCGGCGCTGGATCTCCGGATTGCCGCGTTGCACCGAGGCGAAATCCAGATCCTCCGTGCTGGCGCCGCTGCCGACCGATGAGGCTGCCCCGCCGCCCAGCCCGATCAGCATGGCCGGCCCGCCCAGCACAATGATTTTTGCACCGGCCGGGATATCGGCTTTCTCCACATGCATGCGCCGAATATTGCCGAGGCCGCCGGCGATCATGATCGGCTTGTGATAGCCGCGCAGCCGCGGCCGCGAGGTGTCCGTAGCTGGGGCGCCGCCATCGCCCGCAGCCGTGTCGGCAGCACCGTTCGCGGCGGCGGCCTCGATCTCGAAAGTCCGGAAATAACCCAGGATGTTCGGACGTCCAAACTCGTTGTTGAACGTCGCCGCGCCGATCGGACCTTCGAGCATGATGTCCAATGCCGAGGCAATGCGCGCCGGGTACCCGTGGTCCTGCTCCCAAGGCTGCTCGAAGCCCGGAATCCGTAGATGCGACACTGAAAAGCCGGCCAGACCGGCCTTGGGACGCCCGCCGCGCCCCGTGGCGCCTTCATCGCGTATTTCGCCGCCGGAACCCGTCGCCGCACCGGGGAAAGGCGAAATCGCCGTGGGATGATTGTGGGTCTCGACCTTGATCAGAATGTCGATCGGCTCGTCACGATACCCGTAGCGATGCGTATCGGCGTCGGCAAACCAACGGCGTCCCTGCGGTCCTTCGATGACCGCGGCATTGTCGCGATAGGCGGACAGCACGCCCCGGGAGTTGCGGACATAGGTGTTTTTGATCATCGCGAACAGCGATTTCGGCTGCGGTTCGCCGTCGATGACCCACTCGGCGTTGAATATCTTGTGCCGGCAATGCTCCGAGTTCGCCTGCGCGAACATCATGAGTTCCACGTCGGTCGGATCCCGGCCAAGGCGAGTGAAATTGTCCACGAGATAATCGATCTCGTCCGCAGACAGGGCCAGCCCGAGGCTTTCGTTCGCCGCAACCAAAGCGGCCCGCCCGTGTGCGCCCAGGCCGATGGTGGCCAGCGGCCGCGGTGCCTCCTGGGTAAACAGGCATTGCACATCCTCCGGCGAAAACACCGCCGTCTCGGTCATGCGGTCGTACAGCATGGGCGCAAGCTGCCGCAGCAGCTGCGCATCCAGTTGCTCTGTCGAGCTATCGAAGTTCGTGCCGCGCAGTTCATAAGCAATACCGCGCTCGATACGAACGACCCCCGTCAGGCCGCAGACTCGAGCAATATCGCTTGCCTTGCTCGACCAGGGAGAAATCGTGCCGGGACGCGGAATCACCAGGATGGGTGCCTCGCCAATGGCGGCCGGCTCGCCGCCGCCGGGAATGCCATGGCCCAGCAAGGCTGCCAACACGCTGCGCTCCTGCGGCGTCGGCTCACGCTGCACCTGCACGAAGTGCACGAAACGGGCATGCAAACGCCGCACGCTCGCACACCGCTTCTGTAGGGCGGCAAGAAGCCGGGTGGTGCGGAACTCCGCAAGTGCAGGTGCGCCGGGCAGTATCAGCATCGTGGGGCCAACCGATTCGCGCGCTCGGGCGCGGCATGGAGAGCTGGGAGCGGGCGCGAATCATAGCGGAAACCTGCCACGGGTGCCCGCGGCACCCTCCTCGACAGCCCCTTCCGGGAATGCCGGATCATCGCTGCGCCACTTTGCGATCTGCTCAAAGACTCCCCGTTCATGGTTCGTCGTTCATGGCGAACAGGTCCGCTCGATGCCTGTGCCGGCGGCCATGAATTCCGAAGGCACGGCCGGTACAGGCATCGAGCGGACCTGCTACCCGCCGAAAGGGCTTGAACCGGACTTCTGAACGCGGGGAAACCCGGCGGCCTACTTCTTGTCGCCCGGGGTATACATGGGCATCGGGAACGGCGTCACATTCGAGCCCTCCATCGTGCTGACCTTACTGATGCCCTGCTGACGTACCTCGTCAACCCGCAGCACGGAATGCAAAGGCAGATATGTGCGCTTGACGCCTTCGAATTCGGCCTTCACCTTCTCCTCGGAAGGGTCGACGACGACCGCCGAACGCTCCCCGAAGACGATATCCTCGACCTCGATGAAGCCGAACAAGGCGCCATGGCTGACCTTGCGGGCGTAAATCTCGTAGACCTTGCCCTGATTGACGAATACGACCTTGAAAATGTGACTGGCTGCCATCTTGATCCTGAGCCGGGTTGATACTCTGGAAGCATATTACATAGCGCGTGCTATGCGTCAGCTTTAAGGCATTCCCTCACGCTTCGTCAATGGCACTGAAACTCCGCGTCATCAGCGATCACTACAAGGTGCTGGGCAAGGCAGGCTCCCGCTTGTTCGGCGTTACCGGCGGACGCATCGGTCGCGCGCAGGATAACGACTGGATCCTGCCGGATCCCGATCGCTATATTTCCGGCCATCACTGCAAGGTCAGCTTCCAAGCCGGCGAATGGCTGCTGGAGGATACCAGCACCAACGGCGTATTCATCAACGGATCCGATATGCCGGCCTCCGTCGCCGGCGTTCATATTCTTCAGGACGGCGATCGCCTGCGCCTGGGGGACTACGAGATCATCGTCAGCATCGACACGCGCAACGACTTTTCTCCCGATGCCAGCGGCCAGATGCCTATACCGCCGCGTGCACAGGACGCTGCGACAGTCCGGCCCGACGAGGATCTGGGCGAGGAGTTGGATCTCACCGACCTGCTGGGCAGTTCCAAGGTCGCCGAAGCATCGGCGTTGTCGTCCTCCGCGACCCACGGCACACACCCACGCGGACAACCGTCCGTCCTTGCTACGCCTGTTACCCGCAAGCCGGCACCAGCCGTCTCAGGCATCGACACCGTACTGGATCTCGCCAAGGCTCTGTATCCGGACGAGCGTCCGTCTACATCTCGTCCGGCGGTTCGTACCGCGGCGCCTGCGAAGAGTCCGACCCGGTCTCCTCGTGCTCATCTTGCATCCCTGCTGAACGAGGATCACGGCGATGCGCTGCCGCGTACCGCCGCTCAGGCAGGCAAGCCGGACGACTGGCAGATGCAGACCCGGCCGTACGA
Source organism: Steroidobacter denitrificans (assembly GCF_001579945.1). Lineage (NCBI taxonomy): Bacteria > Pseudomonadati > Pseudomonadota > Gammaproteobacteria > Steroidobacterales > Steroidobacteraceae > Steroidobacter > Steroidobacter denitrificans. Next base: position 2,313,217 of record NZ_CP011971.1, read on the forward strand.
TCTGAGCACCCTGTCCTCGATCCGTTCGCCGTCCGCTCTGGCGCGCCCGCCGGAGGCACCACGGCCAAGCCGCAACACCGATGCCGGCGCAGACCCCGGTGCAGGCCCTGCTGCAGGCCCTGCTGCAGGACTGGAGGCCTTCTGCCGCGGTGCGGGGATCGATCCGGACAGCCTGCCGTCCGATAGCGAAAACGCCTTGCTGACGATTGCCGGGCAAATGGTGCGTGAGGTCGTGGTCGGCCTGATGGACGTGCTCAAGGGCCGCGCGGATCTCAAGAGCCGGCTGCGCCTGAGTCAGACGACGATCCAGCCCGGCGATAACAATCCCTTGAAGTTCTCGGCCAGCGTCGACGAAGCAATGATGAAATTGCTCGACTCGCACGGCAGCCGGTACCTCGGTCCGATCGAGGCCATTCGTGATTCATTCACGGATCTGCGCACCCACCAGGCGGCACTGTCGGTGGCCATCCAAGCGGCGATCGACGAAATCATGAATCGCATCGAACCTGCCGACCTGCAGGATCGATTCGACCGCGGCCTCAAGCGCGGTGCATTGCTGGGCGCAGCCAACAAAATGAAATACTGGGATCTGTACGCCGAGTTCTATCACGTGCTCAACCAACGCAACGAACAGGGCCTGCCTACGCTATTCGCCGAAGAACTGGCGCGCAGCTACGAGGAACGGGCCGCGCAAAAGAAGCGTTAGCGCTAGCCCGGATATCTCACCGCTAGGGGGTGCATCGAGGCTGTGATTGGGTAAAACTTGTTTTACGACGACGAGTTAAGACCCAACCACAGGAGTCCCCGATGCCGACACAGTGTAACGCTGAACAACTGCAATTTTCATGTGTAGAACGCCGCCGGGTGGTGGCGGCATTTGACGGCGGCACGGTCAGCTCGGATGCCGGCGCATTGCTGCTGGGCAAGTGCGATGAAGCGATCGGATTGATCGATCGGCTGGCGGGGTGTTTTGTCGATTCGCGCGATCCGAACCTAATCGAGCATACGGTGAGGACGCTGATCGGGCAGCGCGTGTTCGCGATGGCGCTAGGGTATGAGGACCTGAACGACCATGACAGTCTGCGCCATGACCCAGTGTTCGGCGCCTTGTTGGGCAAGCTTGAGCCGAAGCGTCGCGGCGATTGTGCGGCGCTGGCGGGCAAGAGCACGCTGAACCGTCTGGAGTTGCACGCAGCGCAAGGCATCAGCCGCTATCACAAGATCCGCCCCGATACACAGGCCATCGAGGGGCTGTGGGTGGATCTGTATCTGGATGCCCACCACGAGGCGCCCAGCGAGATTGTCCTGGACCTGGATGCCACCGATGATCCGCTGCACGGTCATCAGGAAGGCCGATTCTTCCATGGCTATTACGACGGCTATTGTTATCTGCCGCTGTACATCTTTGCGGGCGAGCATCTGCTGTGTGCGAAGCTGCGTCGCTCGAACATCGATGGGGCCGCCGGGGCGCGCGAGGAAGTCGAGCGCATCGTGGCGCAGATCCGCCAGCGCTGGGGCGCGGTGAAGATTATTCTGCGCGCCGACTCGGGCTTTTGCCGCGAGGAGCTGATGAGCTGGTGCGAGCAAAACGCGGTGGATTATGTGTTTGGGCTCGCCAGGAACGCCCGCCTGGTGCGCTCGATCGGCGCCGAGTTGCAGGCCGCGGCGGCCGAATCACGCGAGACGCAGCAGTCTGCGCGGCGCTTCAAGGAACTGGTGTATCGAACGCGCAAGAGCTGGTGTCGTGCGCGACGCGTGGTGGCCAAAGCGGAACAAACCGGGGATAAAGCCAACCCGCGCTTCATCGTGACCAGTGTGTCGATGCGGCAGTGGCCAACGCGCGCGCTGTATGAAGAGTTTTACTGCGCCCGTGGGGAATGTGAGAACCGCATCAAGGAAGCGCAGCTGGATCTGTTCGCCGATCGACTCTCAACCGCCACGTTCCGGGCCAATCAGTTGCGCCTCTGGCTGTCCTCGGCTGCCTACGTGTTGATGCACGCGCTACGTCGTATCGGACTGGCTGGCACTGCGCTCGCACGTGCCTGTGCGAACACCATTCGACTGCGATTACTGAAAATCGGCGCTGTCGTCACCGTGAGCGTGCGGCGCGTGAAACTTGCCATGAGTGAGGCCTGTGCAACCCAGCGCGAGTTCATCGCAGCCTTCCACGCCTTGAGCGCTGCGGCGCGATAAACCGCACCCCCACGAACCAGACTGCCTCAACGTTGCACCATCGCCTCGATTACCGCTCGCTCGCAGCGGCGGTATTCTATATCCAAAAATCCACCTCCTCATCGGCGCGCCGCGCCGCGCTCGTGCCTGCGCGATCGCGATAACTCTGACATGTGTTTATATACAGTTATGTCGGTCGGTGTGAGAAATGCGGGCTAGGGCCGGCGCCGCCCTGTGTGCAGGGACCGGCAGGTTGGATGCGAACTCATCGTGCTCCCAGGGCGGCCGCCGTGATGTCATGCTGAGCCTGCGGCCGCTCGGTCGCGACCCAGTCCAGGGTATCCATATAACCGCGGATATTGTCCACGAATCGTACGGGCTCCCAGCCGCGCGCATAGCCACGTTTGACTCGCGTATACCACTTCGCTTGTGTCAGCAGCGGCAAGTGCTCGCGTACATCGCTCCACGCATCGGGGTTTTTGCCATGCATCTGGGTCAGGATGCGCGCATCTTCCAGATGTCCCATGCCGACGTTGTAGGCCGCCAGCGTGAACCAGGTACGGTCGGGCTCCAGGATGCGCTTGGGAATCTGACTCCTGATCCACACGATATATCGAGCGCCGCCGAAAATACTCTCGCGTGGATCCAGACGATTCGCCACGCTCAGGCTACTGGCGGTTTCCTCGGTCAGCATCATCAGGCCGCGCACCCCGGTCGGCGAAGTAGCCGTCGGATTCCAGTGCGACTCCTGGTAGCCCACCGCGGCAAGCAGACGCCAGTCGATGCCGACCTCGGCGGCGGCTTCCTTGAACCAGTGCCGATATTGCGGCAGGCGCGTTTCGATATGTGCGATGAAATCGCGGGCATGAACGTAGTCGAACCGGTCCGTGCCTCCGTAATGGGCATCGAGAATGGACGCCAGACGTCCCTCTGCCCTGAGCGAGGAATAGAACGCGGTGACGCGCCTGAGCAGACTGGCATCGCGCGTATCCACGACCCAAGCCAGGGATTTGCCGCCCGACAAATCCAGCGCAATACGAATTTCCGGATGAAAAGAGCGGCTGATCGCGAATTCATTGGAATCCGCCACCGTGAAATCGAATTCGCGGCGTGACAGCCGGTACAGAAGTTCCTCGGTCTCCGCCGTCGGGTTCTCGACCCACGACAATCGCGGATGCGCGGCCCGCAACTGCTCCAGGGTCGCGGCATGAGAACTGCCGGCGACGACTTCGATATGGCCTCGGCCGGCCTGCTCCAGGCTACGTGGCCGCTGCTCCCCCTGACGGAAAATGAGATGTTCTCGTACCTGCTGATAGGGTGGACCGAAACTGGTGTGCTGCGGCAGGCGCACACCGCGCGTCAGCCCTGCGGCAGCCACATGAGCCCGACCGGACTCCAGTTCGCGCAGCACGTCGGCGACATTCGGCACCGAATACATATACAGGCGCACGCCCAGTTCGGCTGCGAACCGGCTGGCCAGTTCAAACTCGGGCCCCTGAGGACCTATCGCCCCCAGGTAGTAGGCACTGGGCAGATTGCGGGTCACGACGCGCAACTCGCCGGTCCGCATGATCTGCTCCAGTACGCTCGGGGGCTGTGAGCAGGTACTGAGCAGCAGTAGGGCAATGATGGCCAGGGTGATTTTCAATACGGCCGGTGCGTCGTCCAAAACGGCGGACAGATTACCAGCAAGCAGGATGGATGACAGCGAAGCGGAGCGCAGTGCCGAGATACCGACTGCCCGGAGCGGCCGGCCCTCGCCCCCGCCCTCGCTCAGCCATCGGCCGTGAGCGGCGATGAGACAAGGGTTACGGTCACTCGTCCCGCGTCGTGAACGAGCCGACTCACAAACTGGAGCGGCGATGAGACAAGGGTTACGGTCACTCGCCCCGGTGACTTCCAAGTGATTGATCTACAATGACCGCGTGGAACGACCGCCTGATTACAACGCGCACCACCGCGGCCACGACGCCGGCGATACCTCGCTTTTTCGAACAAGTTTTCCCATGATTTGGTGTAGAATCTGCACCAGTCGGCCTGGATCGCCGGCGGGTGCTGCTTTCCCGGCTGCATACGGCATGCGGACGCCCGCGAATGCCCTCGTAGAATCCGCCGCAGCGCGCTCTCCTGCCTGGCCGCCGATTCACGAACTTAGGCAATCCGCGCCGGCTGATATAAAATTGTTTCCTCGGCGGAGAGGTACCGAAGCGGTCACAACGGCACCGATTCGAAATCGGTTGAGGGCATTGCGTCCCTACGTGGGTTCGAATCCCACCCTCTCCGCCACTTCCTCTCGGCGCCTCCTCTCGGCGCCGGGCCGGAAAACCGGGAAAACTGGACCAACACATCGAAAAGACACAGTGTTACGCCCGGTGTTGTTTACACTGACCGAGTGATCTGAGATCTGCTTGACCGAATGATCTAAGACCCGCCACGACACTTCGGGGAGAGGCAAGGATGCCGCGACGCCTGCGCTTGCACATACCCGGCGCGTTTTACCACGTGACCTTGCGTGGCAACCATCGCCGAGACATCTTTTTCAAGGAAAACGACCAGCGAATCCTCTGCGATCTGATCGCAGAGGTCATCGAACGATTCGGCGCGCGGCTGCATGCCTATTGTTTCATGACCAATCATGTTCACTTGTTGATTCAAGTGGCCGATATGCCGCTGGGTCGGCTCATGCTGCATATCGCCGGCCGCTATGCGCGCACGATTCAAGTCACGTTGGATACCACCGGACACCTGTTCGAGAAACGCTATCACTCAGTGCTGGTCGATGCGGATGAATATCTACTCGAACTGCTGCGCTACATTCACCTCAATCCTGTAAGAGCGCATATGGTGGCATCACCAGATGACTACCCCTGGTCAAGTCATCACGTATACGCAGGCAAGCGCGAGGAATCCTGGGTCACGACCGACTTCGTGCTGTCGCGCTTTCATTGGCAGCGCAGCCAGGCAATGCATGCATACCGGCAGTTCATCTACAGCCACATCGGGCAGTCGACAACATCCCCGCTGGATGCGTGCAATCCGCATGATCATCGGATTCTGGGTGGCGATGACTTTGCCGCCAGAATGCTCGGCGACGCCTGGCACCCGTGTTCGCACAAAACACTGGAGGAGATCATCGGCGAGGCCTGTACGATTTTCTCGATCATGCCGGAACACCTCGTATCAACCAGTCGCGCAGCATCCCTGGTCAAAGCTCGTGCCTGGATCGCGTATCAGGCTATCACGCTACGTGTCGCCCCCTTGGCCAGGGTCGCTCGACGGCTCAACCGTGACGAGTCCAGCTTGCGGCATGGAGTCAAGCATCACTTCGGCGGTGTGTGACTTGTAATTATCCCGGTTTCCCGGCCCGGCACCGTTTAACATACTGCGTTTGCACTCGCCGGCACCGATTTTCCACAGGAGACACTCCATGGCGACTTCCATATACGACGTTCCGGTCAAACGGATCGACGGCAGCGATGCCTGTCTTGGCGACTATCGCAACAAGGTGTTGCTGGTGGTCAATGTGGCGTCCAAGTGCGGACTGACGCCGCAATACGCCGGTCTGGAGAAACTGTACCAGGACAAGCGAGCCGCAGGTCTGGAGATCCTTGCTTTTCCCGCCAACGACTTCAAGGAACAGGAGCCGGGTTCGGATGCCGAGATTCGCGAATTTTGTTCAAGGACCTACGACATACACTTCCCCCTATTCTCGAAGATTTCCGTGATCGGTGCCGATCAGCACCCGCTTTATGCGGCGCTGACATCGGCCCAACCGGCCGCCATTGGCGACGGTCCATTCCGCGAACGGCTCAAGGAGTACGGCATCGACACCGGCAAGCCGGCCGACGTGCTGTGGAACTTCGAGAAATTCCTGATCGACCGTCAGGGCGGCATCGTGGCGCGCTTTGCACCGGACGTCGCCGCGGACGATCCGCGGCTGACCACGGCGATCGATACAGAACTGGCGAAATAATGAAGGCTGATGAAAACGACAGCTCTCTAACCTGGGAAAGACTGGCGGGAGGGTTGGGATGACCTTGCCCAATACGTCTTTCGCCACAGGATTGCGGCGCGCTGTTACGCTCTGGGACCTCGTCGCTGTTTTGCTCATTCTCGGCGCGCTGATCCTGCTCGCACAGGGCAGCCGGGAACTCATGCAGCCCTTGCCCGAGCCCGGCTTCGGCGCCATCGATCTTGACCCCGCCGTTCTACCGAAATACGCGCTGCATACTTCGCTCAGAATGCTGGCGGCGATGGTGTTATCGCTTCTGTTCACTTTCACCTACGCGACTTGGGCGGCCAAAAGTCGGCGCGCAGAACAGGTGCTGATTCCACTGCTCGATATTCTCCAGTCGGTGCCGATCCTCGGCTTCATCTCCGTCTCGGTGATCTTCTTCATGTCGCTGGCTCCGGGACGGATGCTCGGCGCAGAAATGGCGGCGGTCTTCGCCATCTTCACCAGCCAGGCCTGGAACATGGCCTTCAGCTTCTACCAATCGCTGCGCACCGTTCCCAGGGAGCTCACCGAGGCATCGCACTCTTTCCAGCTCGGTCCATGGATGCGCTTCTGGAAACTGGAAGCACCGTTCGCGATGCCGGCGCTGGTGTGGAACATGATGATGTCGATGTCGGGCGGCTGGTTCTTCGTCGTTGCCTCGGAGGCGATCAGCGTCGGCGACACGACGGTGACGCTGCCAGGCATAGGTTCATATATTGCGCTTGCCATCGCGGGGCGCGATCTCGGAGCCATCTTCTGGGCGATCGCGACCATGCTCGTGGTCATCATGATCTACGACCAGCTGCTGTTTCGGCCGCTGGTGGCTTGGGCGGACCGGTTTCGCTTCGAACAGGAAACTGGTGCGACACCACCGGGTTCCTGGGTATTGACTGCACTGAGCCGTTCACGGCTCGTCGCGCTCGTCGTCGCGCCGCTGGCAAACATCTGGCGCAGAACCTACCGGGCATCCTCCGTACCGGATCACACGGCACCCTTCGGCCGCCGGGAAGCCAGGGCCAACTTGGCGGTATGGCTCGATCGGCTTTGGTACGGTGCAATCATTGCAGTCTGCCTCGTCGCCCTGTGGATGATCACCGGCTTCGTACTGGAAGGCGTGACATTGGCCGAGGTAGGAACTGCCGTCCTCTTCGGCCTCGCGACCATGGTGCGCGTCTTCGTGCTGATCGCGCTTGCCAGTATTATTTGGGTGCCGATCGGCGTCTGGCTCGGTCTGCGTCCGGGAGCCGCGCGCATCGCCCAGCCGATTGCCCAGTTCATGGCGGCGTTCCCCGCCAACCTCCTTTTTCCTTTGGCCGTATCGGCGATCGTGGTGCTGCGGCTCAATCCTGACGTCTGGCTGAGTCCGTTGATGATCCTCGGCACACAGTGGTATATCTTGTTCAACGTCATCGCCGGCGCATCGACCATCCCGAGCGAGCTGCGCGATATCGGCGCCAATTTGCGAGTCCGCGGCTGGTTGTGGTGGCGACGCATCGCGCTACCGGCGGTATTCTCTTTCTACATGACCGGTGCCATCACGGCTTCGGGTGGATCGTGGAATGCCAGCATCGTCGCCGAGATTGCAAGTTGGGGCGACACTACGCTCAAGGCCCACGGTCTCGGCGCCTACATCGCCGAGGCGACGGAGGCGGGAGATTTTCACCGTATCGTACTCGGGATCGCCGTGATGAGCGCCTTCGTCGTCATCATCAATCGGGCTTTCTGGCGTCCGCTCTATGCGCACGCCGAGCGTAAATTCCGTCTGGGCTGAAGGAAGAACGATGGATACCACTGCCTTGCTGGCCATTCAGGGGATCCGCAAGTCGTTCCGCAAGCCGGACGGCGGCGAGTTGCTGGTTCTCGACGGCATCGATCTCACCTTGAAGGAAGGTGAAATCGTCGGTCTGCTCGGACGCTCCGGCTCGGGCAAGTCGACACTACTGAGGCTCATCGCCGGGCTCTCCAGGCCGGCGGCCGGCTCCATCACCTATCTTGGCAATGCAGTGACCGCGCCGCCGCCGGGTATCGCCATGGTCTTCCAAAGCTTCGCGCTGTTTCCCTGGCTCACGGTGCTGGAGAATGTACAACTCGGTCTGGAAGCACTGAGGCTCCCACCCGAGGAAATTCGTCGCCGCGCCATCGAGGCGATCGACCTGATCGGCCTGGACGGCTTCGAGTCGGCCTATCCGCGCGAACTATCGGGCGGCATGCGCCAGCGCGTGGGTTTTGCGCGGGCGCTGGTCGTCCACCCCAACATCCTGCTCATGGACGAACCCTTCTCGGCACTCGATGTACTGACGGCAGAGACGCTGCGTACCGACTTCCTGGATCTGTGGTCCGAAGGCCAGCTGCCCATCAAGGGCGTGCTCCTGGTCACCCACAATATCGAGGAAGCCGCACTGATGTGCGACCGCATTCTCGTCTTCGGCAGCAATCCAGGCCGAATTCTGCAAGAGATCAACGTCGAGTTGCCGCATCCGCGTGCCCGTCTCGATCCCGCCTTTCGCGACTTGGTCGAGCGTATCTATGTGGAAATGACAACCAAGACAGCCGCACCTGCCGACAGACGGGCCGAGCGCTTTCCCGGTACGGGCATCGGCACCATCCTGCCCCCCGTCTCCACGAGTCTTTTGTCCGGTCTGCTCGAGGCTGTAGCAGCACCGCCCTATGAGGGCAAGGCGGACCTGCCGATCATTGCCGCAACGCTACAGATGGAAATCGACGATCTCTTCCCGGTTGCCGAGACCTTGCAGATGCTGCGGTTCGCCGAAGTGGCAGGCGGTGATATCAGGCTCACGGCGGAGGGACTGCAGTTCGCGGATCTCGATATCGATCAACGCAAGCGCCTCTTCGCCCGGCATCTTCTGAACTATGTCGCGCTCGCCGGCCATATCCGCTGCATCCTCGACGAGCGGCCGGAACATCGTGCACCTTGGAGCCGCTTTGCGAACGAATTGGAAGATCACATGTCGCCGGGCGCTGCCGAACAGACCTTGCGCGCGGTCATCGACCTTGGCCGCTATGCCGAGGTATTCGCCTATGACGACCATACACATATATTCAGCCTGGATGATCCATAGAGCCGAGCAGGAAGCAGGCGCTTGCGGCAGCTTCGATGACGGTAAAGCGTACCCCGATCCGAGTGAATCAGCACCCCTCACGGTCACCGTCGATGCACGGCCATCAGAATCGCATCGAGCACGAGCTCACAATAAATCATCGCACGACTGGCCCAATCAACGATCCGCCGCGAATAAAAATCCAAAACGACGACCAGATAGAGCCACCCTTGTCACGTGCGAATGCCGTACTCAACCGTCCGTGGAAATAGGGTAGAGTCCTACTGTCCTGCTTACCATGACAAACGTGTTATCAGCGATCGCCGGGGTAGTCTTTAAAATGGTTATGCCGATTTTCCTAAGATTTCCTGAATCAAACTATTCGATTGACTGCAAGACCGTAAGAGATCGAGTACTTACATAAAAAGTACCGAGGAACTTGCTCTTCGACGGCTGCAGTTTCGACTTCTGACACCCTGTCGACAGGTAATGCGCGGCGGCATCGCCGCCGCTATCTGATTCGGACAGCGTATGCATTTAAAACTCAAATTCGACCTTCAGTCCAACAGTTCTCGGTGCGCCAGGCGTACCGACGTTGCCCACCGGACCGGCAGTCTGCAGTGCAGACGTGAAGTACTCTTTATCGGTGAGATTCTTGCCGAAGACGCTGATCTTTGTTGCACTGGTCGACAGTTTGTAACTGAGCTGCGCGTCAAGTAATCCATAAGCTGGTTCCACCTGTCGGTTATCGGGATTGAAGTATTGCTTCGAGGTTCTGTAGTAATTGGTATCCAGACTGAAGTCTCCCAGTGAAGTCGGGATAACATAACTGAGTCCGATGCTATAGGTGAACTTCGGCGCGCGCGGCATACGATTGCCGCTCGCATCTCCAACCAAGACGTCCGGCAGATTGCCGAACGGCGGATCGGGATTGATGGTGTAGAACAGCGCGTCGTTGAATGACACGTACTCGGCATCGAGCCAAGTTGCGCCGAACCTGAGCACGAGATCTGTACTCAGTACCGCCTCGCCGTCGAGATCGATACCTTTGATGCGCGCGGTTTCTGCATTCTGCAAGGATACTCCGGTACCAGTGTCGCGCTGCACCTGTGGATCTGAAATGTCGTAGTAGAACGCAGAACCGTTGAGCCGTAGGCGTTGATCAAACCACTCGGTCTTCACACCGACTTCGTACGAGCGGAGTTTTTCCGGCTGTACCGCGTGTCCGTCAAAAGGCTGAAGATTGAAGACACCCGACTTATAACCCTCGCTCGTTGACGCAAAGATCAAGACGTCTTCGGTCAGATAATGATCCACTGCGATGCGCCATGTAATCTTGTCGAATTCCGCTTCGGATTGCAGCTGCGTACCCGGATCGACTATGGTGCCATCATCCAGCAATACCGAAAGGTGACCTTTACCCTCTAATTCATCGCGCGTATAGCGCACTCCGCCGGTGATCCTGGTAGCGGCACCGACGTTCAGAGTCGCCTGCGCGTACCCAGCGTACGACTTGGATCGCTGCGAACCAAAGAGGTCGAGCATGACGCCGGGCCCGAACGAATCTCCTAGTAGCCGCGTCGGCGTATAGGCATTGAATTGCCTCAGGAAGTACACACCGGCGATCCAGTCGACGGCACTGCCGCTACCGGACATGAGTTGAAACTCCTGGCTCGTTTGATCCGATTCATAAGGCTCCAGAGCGCCGTAGTAGTTCGTCGGCTGGAAGTCAACATCGATACTGATCATGCCCTCGATTTCGCGGTACGCCGTGATACTGACCAGGTTCGCGAAGGCAAGCTGCTGATCAATGCGCAGCGAGGCACCCCAGCTCTCCACCTCAGCATAAGTAGGAAAACCGCCCCGCGCGTCGTAGAACGACAATTCCGGCAGAGCGACAGCAAGATTTGTGAGATCGCCCTGTTGCTCATCACGAAACGCATGTTGCGCAAGACCTTGTCCGGTTTTCGAGTCGTTGTAGTCGAAAGCAAACTTGAGTTCGGTCCTATCGCCGGGCTTCAACACCAACTTGGAGCGCAGCGCCAGGTTCTCATCCGTATAAGTATCGGCGCCTGTGGTGATGTTGCGTCCCCAGCCGTTCTCCTGATTCGAATATATGACAGCCAGATCGGCCGCCGCCTGCGCGGTGCCGCCGCCGACATAACCGCTCGCCCGCAACCGATCGAATCTCTCGTAGGAGACCGAACCCTTCATTGTCATTTCCGGTGTAGGATCGCGGGTGATGATGTGCACCAACCCACCGGTGGAGTTACGCCCGAACAGGGTGCCTTGTGGTCCCTTGAGGACCTCTACCCGCTCGATGTTATTGAGTTCGAACAGGCTTGGAGCGATTCGGACATAATAGACGCCGTCGACGTAAACCGGGATACTGGCCTCGTTGCCGACGATCAATGATGGGTTACCCACGCCTCGCAGGAACGGTAGTGTCACCCCCAGCGAAGACTCGGCACTCAACGCCGGTACGATCGCCTTCAGGTCCGACACGTTGGTGACGTTCATGTTCGCGAGCGTACTGGAGTCGAAGGCAGATACCGAGAGCGGCACGTCCTGCAGGCGTTCCTGGCGTCGTTGCGCTGTCACAATGATCTCCTTGATCTCACCGCCTCTTAATTCTTCCTCTACAATTCCTGATTCAGCCGACACGTAACCTGGCAGATAAGTGACCGTCACAATCGCTGCCCAGGTGATTCTCAGACTGTTCATCGTGATTTCCCCCAATGCAAATGGATCGTTTATCGCAGTTGAACTCGTCTCACTGCATCCAGTACGGCATCGGCCAACTCGGGCCGGCAGATGAGAAGATCCGGCAGAAGAGGATTCTGCCGGTTATAGCGCAACGCACTGCCGTCGATACGTGACGCATGCAATCCGGCAGCAAGCGCCACCGCAACAGGTGCGCAGCTGTCCCACTCGTACTGGCCGCCGGAATGCAGATAGATATCTCCCTCGCCGAGCAACACGCTCATCGCCTTTACGCCGGCTGAACCCATCGGAATTAACTCGGCATCCAGCAGCTCGGCGACGGCAACTGCCTCCGTCGCCGGACGCGTGCGGCTCACCAGCATTCGCAGACGCCCCCTCGGGCAAGCGGCGGAGACGGCATGCGCGGTACTCAAGATCTGCCCCCGACTCGGCAAGGCGACTGCACCGGCGACCGCTCGGCCGTCGTGCACGAACCCGACATGCACGGCCCAATCGGTTCGCCCTTCCCCATATTCGCGCGTACCATCGAGCGGATCGACGATCCACACTCGATTCGACAAGAGTCGCTCCGGCTTCACCTCCTGCTCCGAGAGCACGGTATCATCGGGCCTCGCGCTACTCAGTGCGTCAACGATGAGCGTATTAGCAATGTGATCTCCCGCCTTCCCGAGCGCCTTGCCACTCAGCAGCTCTGATCTACGCACGCCAAGCAACAGCTCGCCCGCTGCTACAGCAATGGCATGGGCAGCTCCGCATCCTCTTGTAAACGCTGCATCAGCTGCTCTCCAGCACGGAGTCGACGATGTGAGCTGCTGCAGCCTGCGCTGACATGATCAGTGTATCGATGTGAATTTCGGCTCTCTCAGGCGCCTCATAGGGCGAATCTAGACCGGTAAAATTCTTGATCTCGCCGCGCCGCGCCTTACGGTAGAGGCCTTTGGGATCGCGGCGCTCAGCCTCTTCGAGCGGGGTATCGATGAACACTTCGTAGAATTCACCTGGCTGCAATAGTTCGCGTGCCATACGACGTTCGGAACGAAACGGCGAGATAAAGGACACAAGCACGATCAAGCCGGCGTCGACCATCAGCTTGGCAACCTCCGCGATCCGACGAACGTTTTCGACACGATCGACGTCACCGAATCCAAGATCCTTGTTGAGGCCGTGCCGCACATTATCGCCGTCGAGCGTGTAGGTGTGACGTCCGAGCGCATACAGCTGCTTCTCGACCAGGTTCGCGATCGTCGACTTACCGGCACTGGACAAGCCCGTAAACCACAGCACACAGGCGCGCTGATTCTTGAGGCGGGCGCGCGCCTGCTTATTCACGTCCATCACCTGCCAGCGGATGTTTTCGGCGCGGCGCAGAGCGAAGTTCACCAGGCCGGCACCGACCGTATCGTTAGACAATTTGTCAATCAAAATGAAAGCACCCATCTCACGATTTTCGACATAGGGGTCGAAAACAACCTGCTGATCGAGACTAAGATTGCACACGCCAATCTCGTTCAGCTTGAGCTGCCTAGTGGCGAGGTGCTCGAGCGTATTGACGTGCACCTTGTACTTGGGAGCGGTGATACTGCCCGTGACGGTGCGCGTACCGATTTTTATGAGATAAGGCCGACCCGGAAGCATCGGATCATCATGCATCCAGATGATCGTTGCCTGGAACTGATCGGTCATACCAGGTGGCGCGGTGGATGTGGCGAGTACATCCCCGCGGCTCACATCGATCTCATCCTGAAGCACAAGCGTGACCGACTGCCTGGCGACCGCCTCATCGACTTCACCGCTATAAGTCACTATGCGCGCTACACGAGTCTGCCGGCCTGATGGAAGCACCTGCACGGCGTCACCCTTGCGTATTACGCCGCTTACGATAGGGCCGGAAAAACCACGAAAATCTGAATTTGGGCGGTTAACCCACTGTACGAGCAACCGGAAGGGCTTCCGATTTAGGTCATCTTCGATTTCGATGCCTTCGAGATGATCCATGAGCGTCGGACCGGTATACCAAGCTGTATGCATGCTGCGTTCAAGCATATTGTCACCCTTCAACGCCGACAGCGGCACCGCTACAATATCGGTAAGGCCGATCTGCGTAGCGAATTCTCGATATTCGGCGACGATGGCTTCAAAGATACTTTGCGAGTAGTCGACCAAGTCCATTTTATTAATGGCAAGGACTACGTGACGAATACCGAGAAGCGAAACTATGTAGCTGTGCCTGCGTGTCTGCGTGAGCATCCCCTTACGTACATCGATCAGAATCACAGCTACGTCGGCGGTCGAGGCGCCGGTCGCCATATTACGAGTGTACTGCTCGTGGCCTGGTGTATCGGCAACAATGAATTTGCGTCGCTCCGTGGAAAAGAAGCGATAAGCGACATCGATCGTTATACCTTGTTCGCGCTCAGCTGCGAGACCGTCGACGAGCAAAGCAAAATCGAGCTCGCCACCTTGCGTTCCTACTTTCTTCGAGTCCGCTTCGAGTACGGCAAATTGATCCTCGAAGATAAGCTTCGATTCGTACAGCAATCTACCGATGAGTGTAGATTTTCCGTCATCGACACTACCGCAAGTTATAAAGCGCAACTGGCTCTTGTATTCCTGAGTCTTGAGATAGGCATCGATACTGTTCGGGATCAGGTCGGATCTATGCGTCATCAGAAATAACCTTCCTGTTTTTTCTTCTCCATCGACGCAGTGCCGTCATGGTCGATAACGCGACCCTGGCGCTCGGAACTAGTGGCGAGCAGCATCTCCTGGATGATCGATGGGAGCGTATCGGCCCGGCTCTCGATCGCGCCGGTGAGGGGATAGCAGCCAAGCGTGCGGAAACGTACCCAGCGTTCCTCCGGGCGCTCGCCCGGACGTAGCGGCAGACGCGCGTCATCCACCATGATCAACACGCCATTACGCCGCACCACCGGCCGCCGCTTCGAGAAATAAAGCGGTACAATAGGAATATTCTCTATATAGATGTACTGCCAGATATCGAGTTCGGTCCAGTTCGACAACGGAAACACTCGCAGACTCTCACCCTTGTTCTTACGCGTGTTGTATTGCTGCCAAAGCTCTGGACGCTGGCGCTTAGGGTCCCAGCGATGCTGGGCGGAACGGAACGAGAAGACGCGTTCCTTGGAGCGCGATCTTTCCTCATCACGACGTGCTCCACCGAAGGCGGCATCGAAACGGTATTTGTCGAGCGCCTGCTTGAGCGCCTGTGTCTTCATCACATCGGTGTACACCGTCGAACCGTGGGAAAAGGGGTTGATACCACGTGCCAATCCATCCAGATTGACGTGCACCAGCAACTCCAGATGCAACCTGTCTACCGTCTCATCGCGAAATGCGATCATGTCGTGAAACTTCCAGGTGGTATCCACGTGCAATAGCGGGAACGGCAACTTGGCGGGATGAAATGCCTTCATCGCTAAGTGCAGCATCACAGAACTGTCCTTGCCGATCGAATAAAGCATAACTGGTCGTTCGCACTCCGCGACCACCTCGCGCAGAATACGGATGCTTTCGGCCTCGAGAAACTGCAGATTCGTCAATCGTGAGGTATGCGGCGATGATTCCCGAGTAGTCGTCGGCGTTATCAGAGTCATCAGTATCTCCAGCGTCGCAGGGCGCCGTTACGACGTTTCGTAAGCTCCGCATTGCGTTCTTCAGGTGTTAGATAACGGGTGGATACCGGCAATGCGGAGCGAATGTCCACCAATGCAACCTTTTCCGTCCGCGGCATCACCACTTCACGCCCAGGCACCACGCGTAACTCGAGGAAGCCTTTACTATGACCGACCAGATCGAGCCAATTGGCTGCGCCCGGATCGCGAATCGACAGCACGAGCCGATATAGGCCATCGTCGTCCCGGACCGTTTGAAAACTATTGAGAGAACTCTGGTGATAGATCGGCTCGCAGGTCTGATGCCACACATCGGTCACCTGGGTACCCCAGTAAGGCACCGGCTCCCAGTCCAGGGTAATGATCAATGTCTCGTTCAGCTCCAGCTTGTAAGCCAGAAAGAAGTATCCGCTAGCTGCGTTGGCGCCGGGCCAGCTCGTTTCGTCTGTGACCATGACGTTATATCCCGCTCTACTTACCACGTCCTCGATCATCGATTGCGAGTAACGGCCGATGAACTCCTCCATGAATGCGACCGCGGTCTTCAGACGAACGGCCATGTCTGCTTCCGAGACATTCACCGGCCTGTCACGATTGGGCGCCAGCGGCGCGATGTGTATTTCGGAGGGTTGCTCGCTTTCCCAGTTGCCGAAAATTTCGCGAAAGAAGATGCAGCTGTTGGGTATCGACTCATCCAGCTGCAGCCAACGATCCCGCCGTTCGCGCGCACAAGCGATGAGCTCGAAATGGTCACCGGGCGCAATGCCCAAAACATCGAGCGACCAGGCACGTACACCGATGCTCTCCCTGCGCTCTCCCCAATAGCCATCCATCACCTGAATCAACGACAGACATGCACTGCCTCGCCGGCCCCAGATCCGATAGCTGCCGGCGCCATCGACGAATGACTGCCGGTATTGAATATCGGCCGAACCCCCACCCATCGAGTACGTCATCGGTTCAAGCTGACCGTGCAGGTAGAACCTCGGGTAGGCCGTATTCGGGGCGATGACACGGTTAAATGCGATCGCCTGGACTTGGTGGAATAGGTAATGGGCTCCAGGCCGATCCTGCGCATCGGCGGCATACGGGTGACCGAAGATCATGTCGCGGATTCGCTTGATCCCGTCCAGATATTCCTTCCAGGCGGCATCGGCTGAGGATGCTCTGTTCACGGCAGCTGTCCCACAGCCATCAGCTCGCAGCGATCGGCTGGCGGCGGCTCGACTCCAGCTCGCGGCCGAACCAGTCGAGATAGTCGTGCAACTCCCGGCGAACAAGCTCATCGGTGATACCGAACGCGGCTGCCGAGTACTTGTGAACACCGGCCCGATCCGCTTGATTGTTGCGCAACCAGCGATTCATATTGAGTTCGGCCTCAGCGGTGAGGCTGCGACCCATTTTCTCGTAGATTTCGCGGATTGTTCCTATCGGATTGGAGACAAACCGCGGATAATAGACATCGATGAAGCGCTCCTCTCCTGCAGCGCGCCGGATTTCCATCCCACGATTAAGCGTCTGCTTGATCGAATCAAGCGCGGTGGCGCCGAGCACGCCGCTACCGCCGAGGTCACCACAGCGGGCCCTGATGGTACCGAGAATACTTGCAAGCGATGAAGCCTGCGCCAGCGGATCACGATGCGTCCAGACGAAGTAGCCGTCCGGATACCGAAGCAACAGGGCCTGGAGGTAGACGCCATGCTCGACGGCCTTGGAAACCCACGTCCGTCCTTCGCGCCCCCATTGCAGATGCTGCAAAAATTTGTGATGGAAGTCGACCGCCTCGGACTGGTCCGCTTCCATGAACCATTTCCAGTAGGAACTCGTACCGAAATACGAGAAATAATGATATGAGGAAAAACTGATCTGGCCGATGCTGCCGCACTCGGCAAGCGCACGATAGCTGTCCTCGATGAAGTAAGGATGCTGCGACTCGATTCCAGCCATATCCTGCATGTACCAGCGCCAGATTTGCGCGACGCGTTCACGGCGCTGCTCCCCCATACCGAATCGGGGCGGCGGCGATGGCAGAATCGTCTCCCATAGCTCGGGAGAGAGATTGGCCGGATCCTGCGCGAATAGCGTCTGGATGAACGTGGATCCGGTACGACCCATGCCGATGAAGAAAATCGGCTTCTCGATGCGCACCTTGGCGATCTGGGGGTAGCGCTTGCGATCTTCGAGTACGAGGAGACGATTGACGAGAACCTCAACGAGACTGCGGCCGATGGAGGCGCGTGTCGACGTGTTGTACTTCGGCATCGCATCCACAACGAACGACGTAACGAGCGCCTGGAGAGCAGCGACGAAACGAGTGTCGCCCCAATCGGAAAGACCGGTTCGGCGCTCCGCCTCCTGCATGAGCAGATCGGCGTTAAGGTCGATCTCCGGACCTTCTTTGATCAGAAACATGCTATCTCTCGCGTATAAAGCGGTGACGCGATTGAAATTAGGTGCTATTCGATTCGACGTCCAATACCGTTTTTCATCTCGACCGATCACGAAGAGATATCGCTCGTCCGTGACTGCAAGAACAGAAGATCGCCCGGCATATGCCGATTTGTGGCTTCAAAGCGAGAGAATGGATCGGCCATCCTGCCGTTGCGGGGAGTTCTCGGACAGTGAGCGCAAACGCTCAGTGATCAACTCGTCGTCGAGCGAATGATGTCCAGAAACCGGCAGAGTAGATCGGAGGCGTTGTCCTTGCTCCACAGGATCGTGAGGTCGAAGCTGAGTTCGAGCTCAGGTATCTTCACGATGGCTACACGCGACCGCAAGTCGTTTCGAATATTCTCGGCAACCAGGCTGACGCCGACGCCATTTGCCACCAGACTGATGAGCATGTCGATGCTATCCGCCTCTTGTGCCTTATCGAGACGAATACCCACTTCTCTGCAGCGCTCCACGTAGAAATTGAAGCCAACACGCGGTGCCCTCTTGGAGGTATGCACGATAAACGGCTCGTCAGCGAGTTGTGCAGCCGTCACCACGGACGCCCTAGCCAGTGGATGGTTAAGCGAAGTAATCATGACCAAGTCGTCACGCTGTATGACGATCGAATCGAGCGAGGACAACTGTCTGAATTCTCCGCAGATGTCATACGCCCAGCAGATGTCAATCCTACCTTCCAGAAGTGCGTCAAGTTGATCCTGCTCGCCGAGTTCCAGCAGATCCAGGCGTGCATTTGGAAAACTGGTCTTAAATATAGCGATGGATTCTAAGAGTGCCGGATTTTGTGCGACGGCATCGTGAAAAGCGACGTAGATCTGTTGATGTCGGTAACTCTTTTCACGGATAAATTTTTCCTCGAATTGATCGAATTCCCCCAATAACCGTGCTACGTCAATGAAGACTTGCGTGCCGAGATTTGTTAGCACAACACCACGAGAGAAACGCGTAAACAGTGGCGCGCCGATTTCACGCTCCAGATCGTGCATATGTCGGGTAAGTGCAGGTTGAGCAATATGCAGCCGCTCGGCCGCCTTACGAAAGCTTCTGATCTCGGCGATAGCTACGAAATAACGTAATTGCCTGAGGTTCATTCTTTCGGCAGCGACCCACCAAAAAGGCAGAATGATAATTCTCCACTAGTCAGTGGTCCAGCCTGCCTAAAATAAATTACTCGACATGACAATAGTCTATGCATTAGCTATGTATCACAAACGAACGCATATCTACAACGTCTATCGATGGCTTGATCATTGACCGTTCTAAAATTGATATCAACGCTAATCAACTGTAAATATTGATTAAGATGACGTACATGGTGATACAAGAATTACGGTTGACTACAGGTATGACGTAATACTCCACGTTGTTTACTCTCCCTTACTGACGACTTACCGAGAAATGTCAGTCAGCTAGCGCCCCATAACAACCGTCTATTCATAACCGCAATTATGCGCATGAAAGACGCGATCATCTTGACGAATCAGAGGTGCATTGAATTGACGCAACGAGCGAACACTCGATGGGATGCTCAGAGAATATGCGAGGTGCACGACTGACTCTACTGCTCACGGAAAACCGTACTTGGAATGAGGTTTTACATATATCGAGCGCAGGTACGGATTCGTAGCGAGTTGGAGCTGACGATTCGTCTAGCTGCGTATCGCTGAACCCTGACGCTATCGTCAGCACACCCTAAACACTACGATTTTGAATACTATCGACATGGCACGCTTTCCTTATATGCGGCCTCCAATATCAAGGTCGATGAAGTCTTGGGAAAGGCTGTCGATCGGCATACCTCAGTCGAGTTCGTGGATTTCCCCAGCGACATCGTGGCAAACCGGCTACGCTGACAAAGGGATCCTCGTGATTACCGATAACATCTCGGTTCACATGATCAAGCGAATCACCGAGTTCCTGCAAACTCATCTGAACGTCCAGATGCGCTTTACGCTGAGTTTTTCTCCTGGCTCAGCCAGATCGGACTGTGGCTCGCCAAGATCAAGCGCGATGTAATCTCTCGCGGAGTATTCACCTCGGTTGTAAGCGTCATGCCGAGGCCGTATTGACTATCAGATCTTGATGTCGGCAAGGCGTTCGTTAATCTCGGCAAGATCAAAGTGCGTCGGGTCGAAGGATCCCCCGATCCAGCGCCGCAGGGTTTCATGCTCTTCGTTCGCAGGATCCCTCAGCGCCGCTAAAAACTCGAAGTAGCCTGGCACTCCGCCCACGTCTTCCGGCGGACAGGCATTTTCACCGGCGATGCAACGCACTGACGCAGTCTTCGGCTCGGCTGGCACCCGATCCTCCACGACGATACGGTGCTCCCAGTGATCGCCGAAGTCGTAGAGGTAGGTAAAGTGGCGTACACCCGCCTCGATCAACGGTTTCAAGCGCACCCGATTCTCATCGAGGCATCCGGCGTCCGGCCAGTCCTCATCGGGTATACCGTAACGCTGCCGGCCGATCTCAAACTCATGCGGGTGACCGCCCTGCCAACCCATGGTCCAGAGCAGCACGACATGTAGCTTTGGCAGCGCGATCGTGTCCGGCACCAGCACACGCCGCCAGATCATCGGCTCGATGTCCTCGAGTTCGATGCGAAGCTGGTAGCACAGCGCTGCGCTACGGGTTAGGCGGCGCGTGCCAGCCCGTGGGATAGGTGAGCGGCGACTCGCCATGGCAGCAACTCGTCGATGCGATTGATTGGATGATCGGCGATGCGCTCAAGCACGTACCGCAAGTAGGCTTGCGGATCGATGCCATTGAGCCGACAAGTACCGATCAGGCTGTACAGGCGTGCCGCCGTTTCCCCGCCCGCATCTGAGCCCGCGAACAGGTAGTTACGGCGACCGAGCACCAGCGCGCGGATCGCGCGCTCGGCGGCGTTGTTGTCGATCTCAATCCGTCCGTCACGAACATAACGGGTCAGCGCCTGCTACCTCCCCAGCGTGTACTGGATAGCGTAGGCCAGCGGTGACTTGACTGACAGCTGCGCGTGCGTGGCGGTAAGCCACGTCCGCAGCGCCTCCAACACCGGTGCGGCCCGCACGCCGCGCGCTTGTGCGCGCACCGAGGCGGGCTGCCCTCGGATCTGTAGCTCGATGGCGTACAGTTGCCCGATGCGCTGTAGCGCTTCCAACGCCGTCGGCGAACGTTCCGTGGCGTAGACTTCGTAGTACTTACGCCGTGCATGCGCCCAGCAAGCCGCTTCCTGCACACGGCCGTCCGCGTACAGGCCAGCAAAGCCGCTGTAACCGTCGGCTTGCAGGATGCCTGCGAAGCGACGCAAGTGCGCCTGCGCTCGCTGCGCCTTGCGATCCGGCGAGTAGCGATATGATCTTGCCTCGATTCGACGTACACCACCTATGCAGCCCTGAGACTGGATTCAGCAGCAGCCGGCGTCTGATAGCCGATCGATGAATGCATTCGTTGCAGATTGTAGAAGCCTTCTATCCAGTTGACGAGGTCGAGTCGAGCTTGGGCTCGCGTTTCGTAACGCAGTTGATAGACGCGCTCAACTTTCAACGTCTTGAAGAAACTTTCAATTGGGGAGTTGTCCCAGCAGTTCGCACGCCGACTCATCGACTGAACCATTCGGAAGTCCTTGATCATGTTGCGATATCGGTCGCTTGCGTACGGGCTGCCGCGATCGGTATGCATGATCAGATCCCCCGCCGGTTTGCGACGCCAATACGCCGAGCGCAGAGCGCTGCACACCAGGTCGGCATTGATGCGATCGCTCATTGAGCAGCCCACGATGCGCCGGCTGCTCAGATCCATCACCGCAGCCAAGTACAGCCAGCCCTCGCCGGTCGCAACGAACGTGATGTCGGCCACCCACGCCTGGTTGACCGACCAGCCATCGAATCGACGCTCCAGAACGTTGGCCGCGATCGGCTTGCGATGATTCGAGTCGGTCGTTACACGGTAGGCACGCTTGTAGACCGGCCGTAGACCCTGGCGGTGCAGGCTCTTGCGCACCCGTTCGTGGCCAACCGTGAGCCCCTGGCTGCGCAGGCCTTCTACGATCCGCGGACGCCCGTAGCTGCGTCCGCTAGCCGCATGCATCGCCGCCACTCGTGCGTCGAGCGCCGCATTGGCCAGTGTACGTTCGCTCGGCGGGCGGCCACGCCATTGGCAGTAGCCCGAGCGCGAGACGGCGAGCAGCCGGCACAATCGGCTCACACTGTACTGGTCGCGATGTGCTTCGATCCAGGCGTACCTCACCGCGATTCCCTTGCGAAATACGCCGCCGCTTTTTTTACGATCTCAAGATCTAACTTGGCGTTCGCCAGTTCGCGACGCAACCGGGTGTTCTCAATCTCCAACTCCGACACGGGCCGCTTTACCGGCGCTGCCCCAGGCTCGCCAAGCGTCCCCGCCTTGCTGCGGCGAACCCAGTTCGTTACCGTGGACTGCGGAATCCCTAAGCGCTTGGCTGCAGGATTACCTCCGATCGACGCCGCAAGTCGCACCGCTTCGATCTTGAACTCATCCGTATACTGCCGGTTCGGCGTGTACTCTTTCTTGCCCATTTCGTTCTCCCGTTCATCAGAAAATACCAATAATCTGATGTACGTGAAACCGAGGCAGCGTCAATACACCACCGCTGGCGGATCTGAGCCCGCCGAAGGTCGGTCATCGCGCACGTAAGTCCATAACCGGCCGGTCTGGGTTTTACCCCGTCCAGGGCTCAGCACCGGTACCGGGGTATCGTCAGCATGCAACTTCTGCGCGGACAGCACATAGCGCTCCAGCGCACCGATCACCGGCGACAACAACTTCGCCGTTTCGCCCACCCAAGAAGCCAACATCGCCCGCGGCAACTCCACAGCGCTGCGTCGATAGATCCCTTCCTGGCGGTACAGGGGACAGTGATCGGCATACTTGGCCGTGATCACTTGGGTCAGCAGTCCCGCCGTCGGCAACGCCCGCTCGAGCGGGCGGCGCGGTGCGGCAGCCTGCACGATGCGGGCGCAGCCGCGGCAGGCAAGCTTCGGGCGCACATGACGGATCACTTGGAAGTGGCCGGGTACGTAGTCGAGCTGCTCAGAGATATCCTCACCCAGGCGGCTGAGCGCACCGCCACAGTCCGGGCACTGACAGTGCTGTGGCCGATGCTCAAGGACCACACGCGGCAACTCGGGCGGCAGGGCACGCGGTGCCCGGGTGACTCGACGAGAACCGGGTGCTACGTCGACTGCCTCCAGCTTCGGCGGCTTGGCCGATGCCAAGTCCGTCGAAGCAGTTGCAGTGGGTTGCGCACTGGGCGGTGTCTCACCGCCGGTCAGTGGCAACTCAGGCGCTATGCTGTGATCGATGTTTTCCGCGGAGCGACCGAAACGCCAGCGGCGCAGACGAACTACTTCCGCCTTCAGCGCCTCAACCCACGCCGCATGTTTGAGTAACTGCTGTTTCAGTTCTTCGGGATCGTTCGGCAGGTCTGCGTAGTCAAGCGCCACCGACACATCTTAGTACATTCTCGATTGCGTCGGTGCGCTCGTTATCGACTTAATTTTTATGATCTTCTCAGCGCGTTGCCTACACCACGTGTAGTGGCTGAGAACTCGTGCGCTGTGGCCTTCTCCAGTCGATACCTTCCAGCAGCATCGACAACTGCGCAGGTGTGAGATGAACGGTGCCCGAGCTGGCCAGCGGCCACACGAACCGGCCGCGCTCTAGGCGCTTGGCGAACAAGCACAGTCCATCGCGATCCGACCATAGCACCTTGATTAGATCACCACGCCGACCCCGGAAGATGAACACATCTCCACCATAGGCGGGCTGTGCCAGGACCGTCTCCACCCAGGCCGCCAACCCATACATACCCCGACGCATATCGGTCACCCCGGCGGCGATCCAGATCCGCGTGCCTGCAGGCAACCCGATCATGCACACCGCACTAGGCAGTCCAGCGCCACCGACAGCGTCTGAGGATCGATGCGACCGTACAGTCGCAGCGTCCCGCCCGCCACGATCAGTTCCACATAGCCCCGGCTGGCCTGCGCCGGTGCGCTCGATTCCACTGCCTTCACTGCCAGCAAGGCGGGCACCGGCAACGTCGCCTGCCGCTTGCGCCGGGACGGACGTGCGCCATCGGCCTGTGATACCCACTTACGCAGCAGATTGGCGTTCACCCCGTGTAGCATCGCCGTGCGGGCTAGTGATACGCCGGGTTGCTGGCAGCGACGCACCAGCTCCTGTTTGGCTGCCTCGTCATACACGCACCGGCCGTCGCTCTTATGGCCTCGCAGCAGGTTCGGTACTAGGCTCTCTGAGTGCTCTGTCGTCATAGGTGTCCACCTTGGTTTGAAGTGGACACATCCTCATCGCTCAGCTCTCTAACGTACAGACGGCCTTGGGATGACGCTTACCCTCGGTTGCGGATCTCAGGGGAAAATTCATGCACTATATCCGCGGCTACAACAAGGCTTCGCGAATCCAAAAATAAGAGAAAGTATACTGACCCTCGTCGTCATATCAGTTTAGAATCAGTTGTTACAAACCACTAGAATCGTCTTGCACAGCATTGAGCTATCAAAATTGTGGAGCAACATCTCATCGGAGGAAGTGGCGTGAGCGAAACCAACACCCAATGGAATTTGATCTCGCGTCCGGAGGGCGAGGCGCGGCGAGAGCACTTCGAGGTCGTACAGCGGCCAAAGCCGGTACCGGGTCCCGGCGAGATTCTCGTCCGTAATATTTACCTATTCGTACCGCCCTCGATGCGACTGTGGATGAACGAAAAAGAGAGCTACTTTCCGCCGCAGCCGCTCGGCCAGCCGATGATGGGTATCACGCTCGGTATCGTCGAAAAGTCGACCGTCGCCGATCTACCGGCCGGCACTTACGTCAACGGCATGGGCGGCTGGCAGCAGTGGTACCTGGCATCAGCCGACCAGCTGCAAGCCGTACATCCGCATCCTCGCGTGCCGCTTGCGGCCTACCGCACCGTGCTGGAGGCACAGGGCCTCACGGCCTATTGCGGCCTGACGGAAATAGGTCAACCCAAGCCCGGTGACACGCTGGTCGTCACTTCGGCTGCAGGTAGCGTCGGCTCGCTGGTTTGCCAGATCGGCAGAAAGTTAGGGTTACGAGTCGTAGGTATCGCAGGAGGAGCGGAAAAGTGCCGCTGGCTGCTCGACTACTGTGGAGTAGCGGGCGCCATCGACTACCGCGCCGAGGACGTCGGCGCACGGCTCGACGCTCTTTGCCCCCAGGGTATCGATGTCGTCTTTGAAAACGTTGGCGGCCCGGTCATGGACCTGATCCTGGACCGTATCAATACCGGAGCCCGGATTGCCCTGTCCGGTCTCATCGCCAGCTACAACGCAGCCACTGTGCAGAGCACGCGCTCATTGATGCAGCTGGTCAACAAATCCGCACGTATGGAAGGTTTTCTAGTACTTAACTTTCTACATCGGGGTCCGGAGGTGATCGCCAAGCTGCAGGATTGGATTCTCGACGGTAGTCTCCAATACCAGATGGAGATCCTCGACGGCCTCGATCGCGTCTTAGAGGCGATGTCCCGCGTCTTCCACGGACAGAATCATGGCGTACAGTTGGTGCGGATTTCGCCGGAACAGTGATCGCACCGGCGCGTCCGCCCGTTGTACCTCATCCTGGACGATCCCGCGGCATCTCAGTCTGAACGGTCCAGCAACGTGTACGAGTAATCGCTGCGATCACGCGCCGACGGACGAATCGTTGCTTCCGGATTGTTCGGCACGATCAGCGCTGGGCCGGCGATGTTCGACATCGTACCACCCACGGGCTCGACCCGGTCCCAGTCATGCACCGAGCAACGGTGCCGGAACGCCCACACGCCGTTGATGTATTCCAGCTGGTCCAGATAGCGGCCGCCACCGAAAATATCGACCACTTCTTCGCCGCGTGGGACTCGCAGGGTGACATTCCAGTAACTCTCACTGACAGCCCGATCGCCGGTGACTTCGATAACGATGTTACTGAGTACATGTCGCGTTCCCTGCATCGCTGCATGCACCGGCCACAACCAATCGATAAAGCCTTCCGCCGAACCTGCATACAACGGCGCATGTTCGTCCGTGCCGCCGGGATGCCAGCAGGACAACGTCAGTTCCCGGTCCATGCGGTCCATACCGCGACAATAGCGATGCAGCACTTCGGTAATGGCTAGTCTCGCCGCGACGTCCGCAGCGCTTGGAGTCTTTATGCCCCTGATCATTCGTCGTTGCATCTTCGTTGATCCTCCGAATTCTCCAAGCATTTGCCGCTGACGATCTATCGCAGCGGGCAGCGTACACAGGCAGTTCGAATGCCCAGGCCACACAGCCTACCGGCTCCCCTTGCCGCCACTCGCAGTCTGCACGTCCCCTATAGCTGTGCTGCCGCCATGAGACTCAGCACATCGTTCGTACCGTCAGCGACCGTCCCCATACGCACGTCGCGCAAGAGTTTTTCGATCGGATACTCCTCGGTCTTAGCGTAGCCGCCGAAAATTTCGAACGCAGTGCTCACGACCTCGAGCGCAAACTGCGAGCCCGTCACTTTCGCCGATGCCGCCAGCGGAAAATACGGTGACGGATTGCCCGCATGCGTCACCATCACGTGTCGAGCCAGCGCCCGAGCCGCCTGAATCTTTCGATACATGTCGAAGAGCTTCAACCGGATCGCCTGATGCTCGAAGATCGGCTTACCACCCTGGACGCGTATCTTCGCGTAGGCGAGTGCGTGTTCGAAAGCGGCGCGTGCGACGCCCACCAGGAAGATCGCCATGCCCGGATTCGCACCGACGAGAATGCCGCGCAGAAGCGCCGGATATTCCTTCGGTCCGCAAACCATATAGCTTGCCGGAATCTCGACGTCGTCAAAGAAAATCTCCGAATCGCTCATCGATCGAACACCCATTTTGCGCACCGGAGGACTGCGCCGCACGCCCGGCAGATCCAGCGGTACGAGGAATGCGCCGAATCCTGGCGCTCCGGTACCGTCGTCGTAGCGGCAGAACAGCGACATGTCCTTCGCGATCGAGCCGTTCGATACCCAGGCCGATTTCTGCCCGCGAATCACGATCCGTTCGCCGCGTCGGATTGCCACGCAGCTGCTATGCTTTCCCCCGTGCTCGATCGGACTCAATGATCGCTCGAAATCCAGCAGGTCGCTGCCATGATCCGGCTCGGTGATACCCCAGCAGCCGATCCGATCGGGCGTGAATATTTGTTCGAGATCCGCGCGCCCCATGGCCTGGGCCAAAGCCGACGGGAAGCTGGCGCCGTAGAAACCCCAGCCCAGTCCGAGATCGCCCCAGCCCAGCTCCTCGTGCACGAGATACGTCAGACGCGCAACCTCGACCGGCGAAAGCCCGCGCGCGGCATCCGTCAGATCGAGGCCGAGCTCCAGATACTGCCGCCGTGCCGCCCAATACGGCGAATCGGGCGCGATGACCTGCTCCGGCGTCATCCGATCGAGCACGATACCGACCGGCCGCATCACTTCGCGTGCGTAGCGATGGGCGGTCGCCTGAATCGCCCGCTCCTCATCTGACAAGTCTGCCTCTACGGGCGGCCCTGATACTTCCGTCACGCTGATCTCCTTTAGAAGTCGAAGCCATTCGATTGGCCCGGCGCGAGATCTTTTGACGGGTCCGGAAACATCACACGGCGTGCAAGCATGGTGTCGAAGAACTCCCACACCTGTACGATCTTGCCGCCGCGAACCTCGAAGAGATGGCAGTAGCGCTGGTCGTAACGCTCACCGTTCGTGCCGAAGCCATCCGCCTCCATGAGGCACACGACGCGCTCGCCATCCGAGCAGAAGTACTTGAGCTTCTTGCAGAACTTGAAATTCTTCGCATCCAGCGCACCGAACACCTGCGGGAGAATGTCGCGCTCCATTGCCGCGCGGCCACGAACCTGCCCCGAAATGGGCGAGTGGCCGCTGATGTTGTAGACCACGTCGGGACTCTGGCAAGCCCAGAACTTCTCGATATCCATCGTCGCCAGCGCATCATAAAACTTCTGAACCACTGCTTCGTTTTCACGGTTCATATCCGAGCTCTCCTCGTTGAATTCTCCGGTATCGAATGACTTATCGGTTCATCCACCTCGCACACCGCAACACGCAGGAACTCATCCAGCAGCATGACGATCTCGCGATAGAACGGACTCGCCGCTGTTTTCTCCAGTCGCGCCCGCATCTCAGGCACCCAGCGTCCCGGATGCCGTGCAATAAAATCCCGCTCAGCACGCCGGTAGGGCAATGTATCGTCGCCATCACCCGCCTCCGCCTGCCGAAAGGACAAAAAATGTAAAAACTCGAGTTCAGCTCCGAGTTGATCAGGCATTTCGTTGAGATCTGGAGATAGACGCAGACCGAAATGGTCGTAAAAACGTATGACTTCTTCCATGACCTTCAAACGTTGCGTGCCGCCGTAGGCACCTCCGTGGAGCGGACACGGCGGCTTCCCGCCCGTGCCTACATCGAACAATGCCGAATAGTCGGCTGCAAGCTCCTCTGCGTCAGGCACAGTTCGAAGCGCCGCCGCATCAAACCTTCCGTGAAGCGATAGACTCATGCCGGGCAGCAACTGCATCAGTCTATCGTGCAGTTCACCGGCAGCAAGCACTTTGTATAGCGTCTCGTCAGGATATTCCAGCGCGCTTGCGAACACCCGATACAGCCCACTGCGTGCCCAGGCGCTCACTCATACCTTCCTGCGGACGAGCCGATCAAAGAAATGAACCGGCTTTTCATGATCGGTCAGTGGATCGCCTGCGGCGAGCGGGTCATGCTTACCCTCATCCACGCAGTCGCCCAATGCGAACGGCTGTTCAACCGTCGCAGGGTCACGGTCGAATCCCCCAAAGTTATTCTTCCACTCGTAAGCTACGAGGATATCGATGAGTTCTGACTGACCGCCCTGTTTTACCTTCTTCATTTCCGTATGCAGCACATCAAGTGCGTCTACGACCGCAGGTCCGAACAACGATATCAAATAGTCCATAGGGATGCGTGGCTTCGAAAAATCAATATTTCCGTTTTCGTCAATACGTGCGGGATTGAGTGGTGGCACGTAAAATACATTCGGCCCCGTCTCAAATTCCGGGTGCAGAGGCACTGCCGCCTTCCACTTCTCCACGAGCTTCCAGATCGGGCCATCCTGATCATCTCGATAACCTACGAAGCGCAACCTTCCCGGACATTGCCGAGCACAGGCTGGCGCCACGCCTTTCTCGATACGAGGAAAACAAAAGATGCATTTTTGCACGACCTTCTTCACGTGATTGAAGTAGATCTTCTTATATGGGCAAGCCGTCATACAGAAGCGATAGCCGCGGCAGCGATCCTCATTGACGACCACGATGCCGTCCTGTTCACGCTTCTCGATTGCCCCGCGTGGACACGCCGCAATGCATGCAGCATGTGTGCAATGATTACAGATACGCGGCAAATAGAATGAATAGGCATTCGGATACTCGCCAGCACCCTGATCTTCGTCCCAGTTTGGACCCCACTGCGGAGTATCACCCTTCGGACGCAGGTGCTCCTGCGTGCCGTGGCCGCCGGTAAATACATCCTCGTGGTTAAACTCCCAAGCATCACCAAAGTCACGGCGCACTGGCAACTTACCGTCCTGCGCCTGTCCATTACGAAATCCCCCTCCGGAGTTCTCCCAGCCTTTTGGCGTCCCCTTTCCGGGTTGGGTATTCACGGTGTTCCACCACATGTAGTCCATGCCATCTTCGCGTGTCCACAGCTGTTTGCAGGCAATGCTACAGGTCTGACAACCGATACACTTATTGAGGTCCATGACCATCGCCAATTGTCGCTGTGACATCACATACCCTCACTAAAGTGATTCCGCCATATGACGGCTGTCGATGAGATACATGTCATGACGCTGCGTCCAGTATCAGATCCTCGATACTCAACGCAAAAGATTTGATACCAGCGCGTTCCTGATTGCCACCCTCCCAGATCGCCACTCCGTAGGGCAACTGCTCGGCTGGTTTCATCTGGGCGATGGGTTCAGACGTCTTCAGGGCAAGCGCACGCGTGATGACCACGCTCCATGTGCCTTTGCGCCATTGCTGATTACATATCACCGTCTTTGGCGTCACGGTACGAGTCGTTCCGTAGCCCTCTGACACTATATTTCGTCCATCCACCCCCTCGTCCGCACGCCAATACCACGCATTGACCGGCGCACCCTTCTGTCCCATCAATAGGATCGGTGCCTTCGGTACCGACGGCAGCATGATTGCGGCTGCATCCACAAATTGATCGTTATCGACGATCCGTTCATCAACGCTCGCATCAGCCCATTCCAATCGGAATCCCAGCACCGTGCCGTTATGCAGTGCCGCCAGTCGCGCCTGTGTAACCACGCCATGTTTACGGCCCTTCCATTGTGCTCGGATCGCGTCAGTGGGCTGCATTGCTATCGGCGTTTCTACCATCTGCAGGTTCACGCCATTCGCACGACCCCAGCAGTCATGATCGATGACGAGATAATCCTTAAGTGTGAGCTCTGGCGTATAAATAGCTCGCATACGGACGTCCTCAGGAGACCTTGCGAACGTCGATCCTCGTTCCACGATCGACGTTATTCGGTTGGTAATAGAGCGGAAGATACCGTAGATGGCCGTAGTTACCGACGAACAGCAGCGGTTTCAACTGTGAAGCAAGCACCGTATCCATACTGCTGTGATTCTTGAATTGGAACGGTTCCCAGGCATGATAGGAATGGATTTGGCCGGGTTGCATGGTTGGCGTCACCATGACGCGGCAGCGAAAACGACCCACATCGTTGAATACTTCGACCTCATCGTGATCCTGAACACCACGTTCACGCGCATCAGCAGGATTCATATAGATTAGCGGCTCGCCGCGCTGAAGACGCAACATCAACTCGTTATCGCGCCATAGCGAATGAATTCCCCACCGTGTGTGGCCACCTGTTAGGCACAGTGGATAATCACCGCCCATCTTCGGGGGATCTCGATGTACCGGAAGTTCCTCGCCGAACTCAAGAAACCAGTCGTGATCAATATAGAATTGAACGCGTCCCGTCAGTGTCCGCCAAGGCTGCTTCTTTTCGGTGAAATCGGTCGCTGCTGTGAGCGGTCGGCCACGTACAACTTCGAAGCTCGTCGAAGAACCAGGATTGTCCTTCGAGCCTGAATTCGTCCAGTCGGCATAACCCTTCTCACGTAGCTGCTCTAACGTAATACCCTTGTGAGCCTTGGTATGCTCCATGATCTCACGTACTATGACCTCATCCTCAACATCCTCGGCAAGTCTACCGTTGTCGGTATATTCATCATAGATACGTGTGTAGTCACGCACATAGTCGAACTCATCATCGTGTAGCTGTGTAAGGCCATTCTTCGGAGCAAGTTCCTGCAACTTCTTCAGCAAGCTACCGAAGATATGCCAATCATCGCGCGACTCGGCGATAGGATTTACCGCCTTGCCCTGATAAACGTGAAACGGAACTCTGGTCTCAGAAATCTTGACGCCCTCGACCTCATAAAAACCGGCCGCGGGCAATACGTAGTCCGATGCAAGTGCCGTGGACGACATACGATAGTCCATCGTGACCACAAGCTTTAACTTGGGCCACAGATTTTTGTACAGAATGTGACTCATACGCGTGCGGCGCAGAATGTTCGAACCACACTCGATCAGTGCTCGCGGCTCGCGGTCTCGCGGCGGGTGCAGCGGCATCCAACGTTTATCGAGAGCTTCACGAATATAGTCGTCTCCACTGCGCTTGCCCGGCACCGGAATCCAGCGGCTGCACACCTCGTGCATACCACCGTGGACATACATCCAGCTTGGACCCGGCACTACTCGGTGTCTCCCAATCTTTCCTGCCACAGGAAAGCCCAAACGTTCCATTCCTTCTATCGCCGCGATTCCGCCAGTCCAGACACCACCACCCTCCTTGCCGGTATTACCGGTAAGCGCCGAGAGCAAGAACACTGCACGGCCGAGGAGATCGGCGTGATAAAGTTTGGGTGCCCCCCACCCAAGCTCGATCAGACCCGGGGACGCCTGAGCATACGTATGGGCAATAAGCTCGATAGTCTGCGTACCGACTCCAGTAACTTTGGCTGCAAACTCAGGAGTGTGCATCGCAAGGGTCGTTTTCAGCCGTTCGAACACTGGATGCACACGCACACGGCTACCGTCCCTGAGCGTAACGTCCCACTCACCCTCGAGCGCTGGATCAATCTCGTCCCACAGAAGTGTTTTTTTCACGGAGCCCATCGATCCGGGTGCCGCGACGAGCCGCTGGCTCTTCGCGTCCCAACAATAGAATACGTCGTCCTTTCCGCCTACCTCCAGATCAGCAGCACGCAGAAACTTACGCGTATCCTGCCGCACCAAAAAAGGTAAATCAGTCTGCTCCTTCATGAACGCTGCATCGTACATCCGGTCGCGTACGATGATATGCGCCATGGCCAGCGCGAGCGCCGGGTCGGTCGCCGGCTTCGGGTTGATCCAGTAATCCGCATGCATATGGCTCGGATTCTGATCGGGCGAAATGCTGATGATTGTCGCGCCACGGTAGCGTGCTTCGTATAGGAAGTGTGCATCCGGAATACGAGTCACCGCCGGATTAAAGACCCAGAGGATGATGCATTTCGCCAGCATGCGGCTATCGGTACTACCGGCAAAAGCCTGCAGTCCTGTTGTGATCATCGCGCCGGCCTGCGAGTCACCGATATCCCCGTAGGAATCCAGCATCGTACCTCCGAGCAGGTCGAAGAACCGCAGCTTGGAGGGTCCGCCCTTCGTTCCTTGCAACGAGTGTGTCGCGAGGCTACCAATAATCGTATCGTGACCATCGGTTTTGATGATCTCAATAAGTTGCATGGCAATATCAGTAAGCGCCTCATCCCAAGATACACGGCGCCATTTACCGGAACCACGTTCTCCGACCCGCTTCAGTGGGTACTTCAGACGCCCCGTCCGGTACATTTCATGACTAAAGGCACCACCCTTGTTACAACCCAGCGGGTTGTAGTCCGCCAACCCAGGATTATGCTGGATATACCCCGCAGTCTGCTCCTCGCGCCAGACGATGCCGTCGCGCACGTAGACCTTCCACGAGCAATTATTGTTGCAGTTGCATGAATGGCTGCTGTGGACGATACGGTCCCACGTCCAAGCCTTACGGTAAACATCACGCCAATCGGTGTAGGCAGGAGCCGCAGCTATCGGCCTGCCTTCCTGGTTACTCGCGAATGCCAGCCGCCTCAGCGGCAGGCTCCCGACCACAGCCACACCTGCCTGCAGGAAATGTCGACGTGTCGCCATATGGCCTCCACGGAAATCTTTCTTGAACATGTATCGATAGTTGAATGCTCTGCCGTCTAAGACGACTTCGGCAACCGGTTCTCGATGCATTCCTTATCTACGTCGTACGCCACCCCAGCTCGCCGCCTCGTTGTAGGCTATCGCCCACAGAGGCTGCCCCTCTTACCGTCCTCAACGACACTTGCTGCGGTACCTCGAATGTTATCGCCGCCGGAGGAATACGGTCCTGTCAAGCTTTACAGGTGCTCTTACGCCGCCATGAAGGTATTTTTATCGAGAATGACATATGCAGCTTCCTGGGAGGGATAAGAAGCCGTTATTCACCTTGATCTCGAGCGGGATCCTGAGTGCGTAGCGAGCGAGCGCGAAACGCCCGATGTCCCTGGTCGCTGCGCCACATGCGCGTCAGTCATTTTCATGAATCCGCGCGAACTACGACTTCAGCGGTGATCGCGTGACAACATCCCTGTACCTCGGTGGCCTAGTGTGATCCGCGTCGGAGTCGTCTATCCTCAGATCGAACTGGGAGGATCGCCCGAAGCGGTGCGCGAGATCGGCTCGGCAGCGGAAACCCTGGGCTACGATCATCTGCTAATGTATGACCATGTGGTGGGGGCGAATCCCGACCGCGAACCGAAACTCTGGGGACCCTATACCGATCAGCACCCGTTTCACGACCCTCTGGTCGCGTTCGGTTTCCTGTCGGGGATCACGCGGCGGCTGCAATTCATCACGGGCTGCGTAATCCTTCCGCAGCGGCAAACCGTGCTCGTCGCAAAACAGGCAACCGACGTGGAACTGCTCTCCGATGGTCGCCTGACGCTCGGCGTGGGCGCAGGCTGGAATCCCGTCGAGTACGAAGCGCTGGGCCAGGATTTCCACACGCGTGGTCGGCGGCTTGATGAACAGATCGGCTTCCTTCGGCGCCTATGGTCCGAACCATTGCTGACGTGGGCCGGCGAGTTCGACCGTATCGATCGTGCCTGTATCATCCCGCGACCGAAGCGCCGTATTCCGGTCTGGATCGGCGGCTTCGGCGAAGCCGCGTTCCGGCGCGCAGGGCGCCTCGGTGAAGGCTTCATCTTCGCCGGCCCCATGGAAACCGTCATCGACGCCTGGGCGCGCGTACGCCATCATCTCGCCGAGGCTGGCCGTTCGCTCGAGGGCTTCGGCGCACTGTACATCATGACGAGCGCAAAGAGCGTCGATGACGCCATCACGACGATCGAACGGTGGCGTCGGGAGGGAGGAACACACGCTTCCATCTACACGATGGATCAGCAATTCCACACCGTAGCCCAACACGTCGACTATCTGGGAAAGATCCGGTGTCAACTGACATCTTGAAGATCCGTTGACTGCTGCATTATGACGTTCCCATCTGCCTGCCTCAGGCATCGGCACTTGCGCGACGAGTAAAGCGACGCCTGGGAGCCCAGGCGCCGCTCATATATCGGAAATTACATCAGAAGCGGTAGGTTGCCTGCAGCGCTATCTGCCGTTTGCGTGCGGGAACACCCATGATCTGCCCCGGGATACCCGGGGTAACCGTCGCCCCCGGCTTCTCGGCGAGATATCCGGCCGAATAGTACTCATCTGTCAAATTGCGTCCGATCACCGCTAACTCCATCTTCTCATCTGACGTCGCAATGCGCGCGCTGGCATCAAACACCCAAAAACTATCCTGCATCCCGGCGGGGTTGGAATTCTCTACGCCAAAGTACTCGTCGCTGTAGCGAGCATTACCGGCAAAACCGAATACGAATCTATCATTGATCGGCACGTCGACCGTGAAACCGGTGCTGAGGGTCCAATCGGGTGCTCGCGACAGCGGCTCACCGCTCAGATCCTGTCCGAAGCTACCAGGCGCCAATTCGACATTGCAGCCCAACGCTGCGGTCTGTCCGCTCCAGCACCCCGTCACGTAATCCAGATACCGTGCTCGGTTGTAGGCTACCGCCCCGTACACGTTCAGCCAGCTCGTTGCATTCAGGCGCGCCTCGACTTCAACGCCTTTTACGCGCGCGGCTGCCGCGTTTGAAATGATGAAGGAGGTCGTTGCCGAGTCGAATGAGTTGACTTGGAGATCCTCGTACTTATAGGTGTACACTGCCGCGGTCAGCAACAGTCTCCTATCCAGCAACTGGGTCTTGAGTCCGGCCTCGAATCCCTTCACCTGCTCGGCCTTATAACGAATGGCATCTTCGGTAACGTCCGCAGGCATCAGCGTGAAGCCTAGCCCGAATCCACCCGATTTGTAGCCGGTCTTATAAGCAATATATGTCGTTACGTCCTGGTTAGGGCGCCAAGTCAGAGTCGCCTCCGGCGAGTAATTGCTGTCGCGGAACTTATCAGTGAAGACTCGGGACGGTGGCGTGAACAGCACACCCGAGAGCGACGGATAGACGTAGGTATTAGCAAGCGTGGAATCCTTCTCCTCGCGTGTGTAACGCACGCCAAGAGCGAATTCCACCTCTTGCGTGATATCCCAGATCGCCTGACTGAATACGGAATAGGCGTCGGTCTTCGTCGAGCCCGGCCTGTTCCAGGTCTCATACTTGCCGGTCGCCGGGTCGACACCAAGCGCCAGAATTTTGGAGGCGTTGACGAAATCGAGCTGGGCGTGTTCGTAAAATACCCCAAACATCAGATTGATGGGAGCATCGTAGTCCGTCAGCAACCGAAATTCCTGGCTAAAGGTATCGTACTTCTCATACTCTGCCGCACCAAGCTGGTAGAACGCGGTCGCGTCGTAATTATCAACGTAACTCGTTTCAGTTTTGAAGTAGCCGGTCACCGATGTGAATGTCAGATCTCCCGCACGGTAATTTGCGGTCAGGCTACCCAGGTAGATCTTGCTATCGGTATACGGTTGCTGCCGCGCATATGGCCAGTTGTCCGCCACGCCGTCCGGCAAGCCACTTGCAGAATAGTGATTGTCGAAGTTGCAGCCGCTCGTCGGATCGGTAACACCATAAACTCTTCCTGCTGAAAACGCACCGCAGCTAAAGAGCTGCTGACCAGCGGCTGGGCCGTCGTCTTCGTAATCCATGGCGGATACCTTCAGAGTCGCGTCGAAATTGCTGTCCGCAGGTGTAAAAGTCAATGTCAGGCGACCCATCAATTCCTTCTCCCCCGGCTTCCTGACACCCAGCACTGGAGCGCCTGGATCGGGCGGTGCGAACGGGCTGCTGACCAGTGCTGCATCGTTGCGCAGCCAACCTTCCATATCGCGATAACGGACCGCCAGGCGCGCACCCCAGGCATCGGAAAGCGGGCCCGATAACGCACCTTCGATGATAGCTTCGTCGCCGCCGAATTCGTAGCTGGCGCGTGCGTACCCCTCTAGCTCCTGGGTTGGACCGGCCGAGCGGATCGCGATGACACCGGCTGGACTGTTCTTGCCGAAGAACAATGCCTGTGGACCCTTCAACACATCGACCTGCGCTACGTCGAACAGGCCCTGAGTCAGTACACGCGCTCGTCCCGTCTGTACACCATCGATATTGATCGACACGGCTTGATCGAACCCGGACTGTCCTGGCGAGGTACCGACACCGCGAAGCGACAGCACGCCGCCGGAGCCGCTCGATGCGCGATCGATGGTCAATGACGGCGCCAACTTCACCACGTCGCGAATATCAGTCGTTCCGTAATCCTGAAGAGCTTTGGCATTGAGTGACGATACCGCCACAGGCACGGTGATCAACGATTCGTTACGCTGCCGCGCCGTGACGATGACTTCTTCCAGTGCGCCGGTGGTCGCTCCCATGGCGCCCTCGGCGGACACCGCGTCGGCAGCGCACAAGATGCTCGAACCCAGTAAAATGGTTTTTACTGCAACGCTCAAGCGGTTCGTAGCCTGAAATACCTGCATGATCATATCCTCTTTATCTACTTCTTCATACGGAGACGAAACGGAGACGAAACGTCACCTTATGGATAACGACAAGCAACAGAAAATCGTTCTCTGAACGGGGAAAGTCGGCGAGCTGTTGCGATCACGGCAGTCGCCAGCCGGACCGCCGGACACGAATGAAATAAGTTTGCACAGACGCGTCGATCTACGGCTCATTATCCGCGGCCGACATGAATCGCCTCCTGCTACAGCCATGGCGACCCTCGACATATGAGTCGTTTTCGCAACAGATAGCTCCCCTCGAATTCCCCTAAAGCATCACCGATTCGTTCCGGTCTCGACGAGCTCAATACGTGCAGCCCCTGAGAGGACCGTACGACGTTCTAATGCGTCGATCCGTATCGCTAAATACTGGATGCCTCTTCTTTAGTCGACTGTATATTTCATGATCGGCCGGCGTGAGAACTGTCAACGATGACAGGTTGACCTTTTGCATGTTGTTGCAAAAAAATTACGCAAAGGATACGCCTCTCGTGAACCACGAAATTTTTGAATCAAAAATGCTGCGATTGCGTTTCAGCACCCGTTTTTGACGTGTCCCACCGCATGAGAACACATTGCGCCGGCTGAAATCGAGGAGTCGTGAAACTCAAGAACATCAGAACAGCGTCTATGATTCGCTGTATCTGGCTCGAAACTCGGTAATGCTACCGGCGTTGCAGCCATCGGAACGAAATCGCATCTTACACACTAAGCGAGAAACACCCCTGCCATTCCGGGATTCGTTCTGGATCGCTGCCGAGGATGCACATGCAGCAGAACATCGGCAGCATTAAGCAACGGTGGGACGGGTGGAGACTATCGGTTCGTTTTCTGGCACTCCTGGTCGGCGCCACCGGCGTTGCACTGATTCCCGGCGGTAGCCGGCTGTTGTGGCTGGGAGGAACACCCTATTTTCTGCTCATAGGCCTCGCTCTGATGGCCGGCGCCGTACTGCTCTGGCAATTGCGTGCCAGCGGTGCGCGGCTTTATGGGTTGCTGTTGTGGCTCGCGTTGGGATGGGCCGTCTTTGCCACGGGCTCCTCGCCGTGGCCGCTTATAGGCCGCCTGGCGCTGCCGGTCATTATGGGCTCCTGGTTGATCCTGCCCCCGGTTCGACGACGCCTGATCGGAGCAACCATGACACCGTTCACCCATGTGGCAGCCGCTGCCGCAGCAGCGGTGCTCGCCGGTTTTGTCGCGCACGGAAAGTTCAACCCGCCACCGCTCGATCCCGCCCTTCGGATCGGTATGTCAACCCTGCCGGATATCCCTTTCGACCCTGCTACCACGCCGGTGGATTGGGCCCACTGGGGCAATGATCGAGGTGGCACGCGGCACAGCAGATTGACGCAAATCACGCCGCAAAACGTTCACCAGCTGCGGTACTATGGGCTTACCGCACTGGCGATGCCCCGTCGGGACACGTGAGCTTCCAGGCAACCCCTCTACAGATCGCCGACGCTATTTATTTCTGCACCGGCTACAATGACGTAATCGCACTCGATGCAGAAACCGGCCGAGAGATTTGGCGCCGCTCGCTCGACGTGGATCTGGCGGACGTCGCAGGTCTGACCTGCCGCGGTGTGTCGTACTATCGTATTCCAGAGACTAGTGGTGTCTGCGCCGAGCGGATCATCACGGCAACGCTCGATGCACGGCTGATCGCACTCGATCGGCGCACAGGTGAGCTGTGCATGGGATTCGGTCACCATGGCGCCGTATCCCTGTTGGAAGGCATGGGTCCGGTGACCAAGGGCTACTATTACGTTACATCGCCTCCTGCCATCGTGCGCGGGCGTATCGTTCTCGGGGGGTGGGTCACCGACGGTCAGTACTGGGGCGAACCCTCCGGCGTGATCCGTGCGTTCGACGCGGTCAATGGGCGGTTGGCTTGGGCATTCGACGTGGGACAACCGGACCAGACCGGCCTTCCCGCGCCCGGCGAGCACTATACACGCGCCACACCGAACAGCTGGGCGCCGATGAGCGCCGACGAAGCCATGGGAATGGTCTACGTACCAACCGGCAATGCGACGCCGGACTATTTCGGCGGGCAGCGCCGCCCCTTCGACGACGCCTATTCCAGTTCGGTGGTCGCGATCGACGTGGCCACGGGTCGGCCACGCTGGACATTTCAGACCACGCATCACGATCTCTGGGACTACGACGTTGCGTCACAACCGACACTCGTCGACCTCAGGGTGAACGGCACCGTCCGTAGATTGCTGCTGCAACCCACCAAGAGAGGGGAACTATTTGTCCTGGACCGTGTTACGGGACAGCCTGCCTTTCCCATCGTCGAATACCCAGTGCCTGCCCATGGGTACGCGCCAGGTGAGCGCCTCGCGGCCACGCAACCCTTTTCTCCCGCGCTCCCAGCCTTCAGCGGTCCTGAGCTGACAGAGGACAGCATGTGGGGACTGACGCCTATCGACGAACTCTGGTGCCGTCTGCGTTTTCGGGAAGCACGATACGAAGGTGTATTCACCCCGCCGGGACTTACGCCCTATATTCAATATCCAGGTTATTTGGGGGGATTCGGCTGGGGAAGCGTCTCCGTCGATCCCGCACGCCGAATCGCGGTCTTCAATACCAGCAGGATGGCAAATCACAACCAATTACTTTCCCGCGCCGAGGCCGAAAGCCGCGGAATCCGGGCACGGCGCGCCGGCAGCACTGAATTCGTCGGCGGTGCCGCAGCCCAGGAAGGCACGCCCTTCGCCGCGGATATACGACCCTTCCTGTCGCCACTCGGCGTACCCTGCCAGGCACCACCGTACTCGATGTTGTCGGCCATCGACCTATCCAGTGGAAAACTGCTATGGCATCAGCCATTAGGAACCGCGCGGGATGCGGGACCGTGGAGCCTGAAGCTGGGTTTGCCGCTACCGATGGGTTCTCCGAGCCTCGGTGGGGCTACCACTACTGCAAGCGGAATTACGTTCATCGCCGCCACGCAGGACCGCTACCTGCGGGCCTTCGATTCCCGCACCGGCAAGCAGCTCTGGCGGTCCCGGCTACCCGCCGGTGGTCACGCAGTTCCCATGACTTATCTGACGCCGCAAACCAGGCGACAAGTAGTCATCATCGCTGCGGGCGGATCCAGTCTGCTCAAGTCGAAAGCCGGCAACCATCTGCTTGCCTATGCCTTGCCCATGGACGACCCCCGAACACCGGCAGATCGACCGCACTAAGCGCAGCACGGCAATCCGCCTTCGGACCAGACGGGCAACAAGCCCATTTTCATCGCCTTGAAGGCCGCCTGCTGTTTGGACGGAACCTCAAGCTTGCGCATGGCATTCTGAAGATGGAAGTTTACGGTCCTTTCGGAGCATGAAATGATGCGGGAAGTCTCCCAGGCGGTCTTGCCCTGCAGACTCCAGCCGAGACATTCCAACTCGCGCGGACTGAGCCGCGCCCGCTGAACGGATGCCGGATCTCCCCGACCCTGCCACGCCAGGGCGGCGTAGGGGCCGATCACGGCCATGGCACTGCTCAGAATGATGCGCTCCGCATCCATGTGGGCATGCCGGCCGTCGTATATCGCGACCAGTATGCCGACCTCTCCCACTCTGCCGCTCACGCGTACCGCGGCGCCCCTCTCATAGCCGACATCCATCGAACGCTCGAACATCTTTGCAAACGGTTGAGCGGACTTGCAGTACTGTTCAGCTTCCCAGAATATCGGCGTCCAGCTGCTGAGCGCCCCCGCCATGATCGGATTACTCAGATACGCACGGTCAGTGACAATCGTCTCGAGAAACAGCTGGTCGAAATGGCCCTGCAGCTCGGTAAAGTTCTCGGCCCACTGGCTGCTGAAAACGAATGCCTTGAACCCCAGTTTTTCCAATGTCGAGGCGATGATCGGACAAAGACAACGCGGATTCTGGTCGACTTCCATACACCGGCGCGTGAATTCCACAATGATGTTTGACATTTCACCACCCTCTATCGCCAGTCGTCATAGCGAGGAAGCTCGAGGCACACGCAAACATGTCTATATCATGCTAGCGAACGGTCCGGTAAATGGATGGTTTCAAAGGCTTGCTTTCATCGTCCTCGCACACGCGAGCCATAGAATCGTCAACATACAGATTCTGTAAACCACAAGGCCTACAATGGACACAAGCCACGAAGCGCCAATCGCATACCAGCCCTCGATTTTCCCTCGGAATCGTTGATCGAACATATAGCGAAATTTCGGATACAAAGTCAACGCATAGTCGTCGAGCCGGAATCCAAGTGAATTCTCCGGTTGCCAGTCAAACGGCGCAGTATCCACCATCCACAGGAAGCGATACGCCGGTGACGAAGCTGGCCTCATCGGAGGCTAGGAACAGGATCGTACTCGCGAGTTCCTCAGGCCGGCCGACACGTTTCATCGGATGACCAGCCGCCAGGGTTTCCAGCATCTGCGCCGGATCCGGCGCGCCGTCCAGAACGCCCTGCATCATGGGCGTCATCGTCGCGCCAGGATGCACGGCATTACAGCGGATCGGATAGTCCTGCTGACAGCAGTACAGCGCCACGGAGCGTGTAATGGACCATACGGCGGCCTTGCTAGCGCCGTAGGCGACGAAGTCGCCATGGGCGCGCAGACCGAGCGTTGAGGAAAGATTCACAATCGCACCTGCGCGCGTCGTCCCCTTCATGAGCCCGACGCCGTATTTGCAGCCCAGAAACACGCCATCGGCATTGATCCTCTGATGGCGCCGCCATAACTCGTAATCGCAGCTCTCAATATTGTTCGGTATGCTGATACCGGCTGAATTCACCAGAACGTCGAGGCGACCGTGCAGTGAAGCCACCGCGTCGATCGCCTTGCGCCAGGACTCCTCCTGTGTCACGTCGAGCTGTACGTGACGCGCGGCGGTTCCCAATTCAGCAACAACCGCCGCAGCACGCTCCGCATTCATATCACCGATAACGACGCATGCGCCTTCCGCGACGAAACGGCGGGCGCTGGCCTCGCCGATACCAGACGCACCGCCACTGATGAATGCAATCTTTCCCGCCAACCGTGATTCGCTCATGTTCCATCCTCAGATGTTCGTGTACGGTATTACAATCCAGCTTCCGTGAACGTGCCTATCCATCGATGATTGTCATCATGCGGCTCATTGCATCCGCGAAATCCTGCTTGAACTCCTGCACGACGGCAGTGGCCGAACACACCCCCTCCACGAGACCCACGCCTTGGCCGACCCAGTAGCTGACGAGCTCGCGGGCCTTCTCGTTGCCGGCATCCGCGGCCTTGTCGATCTTTCCGAAAGTTGGAATACTGATCATGGCCATCATGGGCATAGGAAGAGCACCGGGACTACCGGGGCCGTCCCAGGCTTCGTGCCACGCTGAGCGCAGTTGGCGGCTCGGCTTACCCGTGCGCGTCGGGGAGCGGACCGTATCGCGGGAATTCGCAGCCACCATTTTTTCGCGGAAGGATTCGCTGGCTTCGGACTCCGTGGTCGCAAGCCAGACCGAACCAGTCCAAACGCCTGCTGCGCCCATCGCCATGCAACCAGCCATCTGCGCGCCGGTCATGATCCCACCCGCTGCCAGCACCGGCACATCACGGATCGGTTTGATTGCCCGAATCACCTCCGGCACCAGCACCAGCGTCGAGACCTCGCCGCAATGGCCGCCGGCCTCGCCGCCCTGCGCGATGATGAGATCCACGCCCGCTTTCACCTGGCGTACCGCATGTTCCTTGGCACCGACCAATGCGCCCACCGGTACGCCGTGCCGGCGCGAACGCTCGATCATCGCTGGCGGCGCGATACCGAGCGCGTTGACCATGAGCCGGATCGGATGACGGAAGGCTACATCCATCAGCGCCTCACCCATCTCGGGCAGCGTCGATGGCAGCTGCCGCGTCACGACCTCCTGTGGCGTCGCAGCAATACCGTACCGCCGCAGCAGGTCGACCGTGAAGTCGATGTGGCGCGCCGGGATCTGTGCAAGCAGCGCGTCGATGCTGTGATCCATACCCAGCATCTGGTGCTCGGGAATCAGGATGTCGACGCCATAGGGTTTGCCGTCGACATGACTGTCGATCCAGCGCAACTCCTCCTCAAGAGATTCGGGCGTGAAGCTGCTACCGCCGAGCACACCGAAGCCTCCCGATCGACTGACGGCCGCAACTACGTCGCGACAATGACTAAAGGCGAACAGCGGAAATTCCGCGCCTACGAGACTTTGAATCGGTTCCAACGCGACTCCTCCCGAAATTCCTGATAAGGTGAGGGGCACACCACGATACCTCGCCCACCCATGCCTTGTTCAATGCGCTGCCGTGGATACCACGGATGTCGACGCCCACACGACGAGGCCGTCGAGCGCCTCGATCTCGCCGCCGTTGATCCATAAGGGATTGACTTCGAGCGTCTCGAGGTGGTCGCCAAGGGCGAGCGCCGCGTCGCCGATCGCCGCAACGATTTCCGCCAACCGGTCCAGATCGACGGGAAGCGCACCACGGAAGCCGGCAAGCAGCTTGGCTGCGCGCAACGACCGCAGCATATCCTTCACCTGCACGGACGCAACGGGCAGTAGCGCAAGGCGCGTGTCAGCCAGCGCCTCGACCCAGATGCCGCCCAGGCCCACGGCCAGCACGGGTCCCCACTGCGGATCGCGCACGATGCCGACCAGGATTTCCAACCCTCCGCTGCGCATCGGCGACACGAGAACACCTTCGATACGCGCCTGCGGCGCGGCCTTCACCACCGAGGCCAGAATGGTGTCGTAGGCATCGGCCACCGCGGCATCGCCCAGTATGTTGAGCTTGACGCCGCCGACGTCGGTCTTATGCGCGATGTCCGGTGAAGCGATCTTGAGGGCGACAGGTACGGCAAGCGCAGCGGCGATGGCTACGGCAT
The DNA here is from genome assembly GCF_001579945.1 of Steroidobacter denitrificans. Taxonomy (NCBI): domain Bacteria; kingdom Pseudomonadati; phylum Pseudomonadota; class Gammaproteobacteria; order Steroidobacterales; family Steroidobacteraceae; genus Steroidobacter; species Steroidobacter denitrificans. Next base: position 2,357,337 of record NZ_CP011971.1, read on the forward strand.
CTTCACGCGTCGCCGCGATTCGCGTCGGAATCACCGGCACACCGTACCGCGACAAGAAATCAAGCACTTCGCGCTCACTCATCGGGCGTTCGCTTGTCGGTACGGTCACTGCCATCGGCCGCGTCGGCGCGTGCTCCAGTACGCGGGCGCTCCACTTTTTCACATGTCCGAGCGCGCGCAGCACTTCCTCGATGCCACCGAAGGCCGCAGGGATGCCGGTCGCTGCCAGAATATCGCGGCTCTTCTGGGTTTGCGGCCGCAGGAACTGATTCAGCAGCGCACAGGGCTTGTCGAGCTTCGCGAATGCACGGCCGATCGATTCGAGTTGCGGAACCTGCTGCCACTTCTCGTTCCAGGGCAAGCTGTAGATCGCGCCGACAAAGCCGATTGTGGATTCTCCCGCAATAGCCTCGATCACACTCTCGAACAAGCTGGGATCGCGAACCGCAAGGCCCGTAATGTCGAAGGGATTGATCGGATCTGACGCAAGCGGTACCGCCTGCGTAAGTGCGGCCTTCGTAGCCGACGAAAAGGCCGGCAGATCGACGCCGTAGACTTCGGCACGATCGGCCACGAGCGTGCAGGCCCCACCCGAAATCGAGACGATACCGACGCCAGGCGTCGCGAGCGGACCGGTGTGCGCGAGCAGCGAGGCCGTCACGATCAACTCCTCAACCGAATATACCCGGATCACACCGAGTTGCTCGCAGGCAGCGCTGAAAATCCGGTCGTCACCGACCAACGACCCGGTGTGCGCTGCCGCCACCTGCGCGGTCAGTGCGCTGCTGCCGACCTTCAGCATCACAATCGCCTTCTTCGCCGCAAGCGCACGCTCCGCAGCGGCACGGAAAGTCGCCGTATCGCGGATGGTCTCGGCGAATACCATGATGACCTCCGTATTCGCGTCATCGACGAGGAAGTCCACGCAGGCTGCGATATCGACCATGGCTTCGTTGCCAGTGGCCACGTACAGCGACAAACCTACGTTGAGGTCGTGCGCCATGTCGGCGATCTCGGAATTCGTCGCGCCGCTCTGCGACACGAGCGCCACCCGGCCCTTCAGCAGCGGCGGGTGGATCGGGATCGGCGTCAGCGGCGCACGGATCGCCAGGTTTGCGTAACCCAGGCAATTGGGTCCCAGAATCACGACATCGGCCTCACGCGCACGCCCGACGAGCCAATCCTGCAGCCGCGCCCCTGCCTCACTCGTCTCTGCAAAACCGGAAGTCAGGATCACGGCAGCCCGGATGCCGGCAGCGATCAGATCCTCAAAAGTGTCCTGCATCGCCTCGGCCGGCACGAACACGAAGGCGATGTCGACCGGCGCCCCGATCGCGCGGCACGATACGAATCCCGGATAGCCATGGGCGTCGACACCGCCCTTGTTGACGGCGTAGATGGGACCATCGAAGCCCGTGCTCTGGAAGTTCGCGTGCAGCATCTGCGACCAAGGAGAACGCTCCGACGCGCCGACCAAGGCCACGGAATGAGGATAGAACAGTCGTTGCAGCAGAGCGCGTCGGTCAATATTTTTCATGATGTCGATGCAGATGACACTCGTTGCGTCCTGCCGATACTCGTTAGTGAAAGATATATAGATGGAGCGGTCACTTTGATGTTTCCTGAACAGCACCCATTCATACGTCCCTATGCGTCGATCCGCTCGTCCAGCAGAGCCGCTGGATCCATCCTCGGTTATGTACTTCACGATCAGACCGGCGAGAACTGTCGACGATGACAGGCCAATGGATGGTATGCCACGGATCGATTTGCATCGACGATCTCAGCGATTCTTCCAGTTCGGCTTGCGCTTTTGCGCAAACGCCATTGGTCCCTCGAAGCCGTCCTCGCTCGTGATCAGAGCGTCGATGATGTGCGGCGGGAACGGCACGGCCTCGACCTCCGCGGGGATGCGCTCGGCATGGTTCATGACCTCCATCGACAACCGCACCGACGTGGGTGATCCCTCGAGAATCTCCTCCGCAAGCCTGCGAGCCGCTTCGAGCGCCGTACCTGCCGGAACCACGCGGTTCACGAGTCCCCAGCCGCACATCTCCTCCGCGCCGGCACGGCGCCCGGTCAGGATCATCTCCATGGCGACCTTCTTCGGAATTTGCCGCGGCAGCCGTACGATGCCGCCCGCGCCCGCAAACAGGCCGACGCGAACCTCGCTCAACGCGAATACAGCCTTGTCGTCTGCGACCACGAGATCGCAGGCCAGCGCAATCTCGGTGCCGCCGCCCATCGCGATACCGTTCACCGCCGCGATCAGCGGCTTCACCCGGCGCCGACGCGTAACACCCCCGAAGCCGGACTTCGGTATCCAAACCGGCTTGCCGGAGGCGGAGTACTTGAGGTCATTGCCGGAGCAGAAGGCCTCGGTTCCTGCGCCGGTCAAGATCGCGACCCAGAGATCGTCATCGTCCTCATAGGCGTCGAAGATCTCCGCGAGTTCCTCTCCCGCCATCGGATGCAGGCTGTTGTGCGATTCGGGACGGTTGATCGTGACCTCGAGCAGATGGTCGCGACGCTCGACGAGGCAGTACTCATAGCGCTCGCGAAATTCCTTGGGACCAGGCGGAAATAGTTCGTTCATCCTCGCGGCGGTGAAGGTGAACCGATTGCCCACACCAAAGGAACGCACGTGGACACGCTGTCCCAGCGGCTCCTCCTTCAGCATTCGCGCCAGTGTCTCGCCGTCGCCATCCTGGCTTAGCGCAAGGAAACGCTCGTTTCCCGCAGCGAGACGGCCAACGATGAGTGCATACGCCGGCTGACCTCTCTGGTAGACGATCGTATAGCTTTCGATGGTTGCCTCGCCGTCGGCTTCCTGCAACACGACGGGCGCCGGCAAAGCGTCGATGCGCGCCTGCAGCGCGCCGCTGTCGCAAACCTTCCACGGTACGGGACGCGTGGAATAGACACCCGCTGCGTACTTGGACATCCATCCGCCGTTGGCACCTACGAAACCGTAGCTACCTGGATTCGCGCGCAGCTTCGCCACGATCGCGGCGATCGCGTGCATAGAGTAATTGTTGCCGGGGCCGCCGAAATACGGCAGTCCGCCGGTAACGGTCAGTCCGCGCGGATCGTCCGGTGGCAGCCTCAATTCGTCGCAGGCCACATTGAATACGGGAATCGGGAAGCAACTGTAGAAATCGAAGTATTCGATGTCATCCGCGCCGATACCGGCAGCCTCGAGCGCCGCGGTCGTCGCGAGGCGCGCGGCCGGCGAAGCACCTAGATCCTGCCTCTCCATGATCTCGCGCTCGCTGAGGACGGCATAGCCGTGCAGATAGACCCACTTACTCTCGACGATACCGAGTTGGCGCGCTCTACCGACCGTCGTCAGCACCACGGCTGCGCCCTGATTCACTGCGTCCTTGGCGACCAGGCGCTGCGGATACGGATCGACGATCATCCGGTTGCGCTCGGTCACGGTGATGAGATCATCCACCGTATAACCGCTGGCCGCCGAGCAACTATAGGGATTCGCAGCAGCGATGTGCGAAAACGGTGCGAATAGACGGCCCATTTCGCGGGCATAGGCGTCACGTGTCATGCCGAGCCTGCCGCGGCGCGCATTCTCCAACAGCGCGTAACCTTCGGGTGCACCGATAATACGATGCCGGGCGTTGTAGTAGGTAACCATACCCTTGAGCCCCCAGCCACCGTCCTCGACCTGGCCCTCAACATGCTCAGCCCAGTTGCGCTTCTGGCCCTGCGATGATAGATGACGCAGGGTAGAGATGGCCTCGGCGCCTGCGAGCAGCGCCGCCTGGGCTGTTCCGGCTGCGAGTTCCCCGCAGAATCGACTGACTAGCTGCTGCGGCGTGTTACCGCCAGCCTTTTCCCAGAACGCGTAGCGTGGATCGATGCCGAGTCGGCGCGCGATGGAGCGCGGAAAATTGTCGGTCTTACCGAAAACGGCAGGCGACGGACCGGAATCCTCGAAAGTCCGTGTCGTCGCGATCACGTCGATCGCGCCGCGCAAGCCCTGTGCGCCACCGGTATCTGCTAGCGCACGCTCGGCCGCCTTTGCCGCGATATCGACGGGCGATAGCCCCTGATACTCCGGGGAGTCGATCCGCTCGGTGAATTGACCGACACCGACAATGATCGGTGTATTGTCCGCTACCGTCATGACCTTGACTCCTGATTCACTGTTCCCGATATCCGTACCCCGACCGCCGTCAACGGTCACGAACGCGGATCGGCGTCGAGCATCACGACTACGGAGTGTTGCTTCCGCAATGATCTGTTCAGCACCGGCTCAGGGAACGCTGAGCCCACCGTCGACCACCAGATTCGCGCCAGTAACGTAGCTGGCAGCATCCGACAACAGCCACACCGCTGCTTCCGCCATTTCCTCGGGCATACCCCAGCGCTTCATCGGGATTCCCTCTGCGAGCGCATCGTAGCCGCCGGGAACCATGCTGACCCAGCGCGTCGACATCTCAGTGTAAGCACCGCCGGGTAGAAGACAGTTGATACGTATACCGAGATGCGCCAGCTCCAGCGCGGCGGACTTCGTCATGCCGACGATGGCGTGCTTGCTGGCCGTATAGATGGACCGGTTCGCAAAGCCGACGATTCCCGCGATCGAGGAAGTACTCACGATCGTTCCGTGACCTTGCTCCCGCATGATGCGCATCTCGTGGCGAAGACAGAGCCAGGTACCACGCACGTTCGTGCCGAACACCTCATCGAAGGCGGCCACCGGTGTGTCCGGCAGCGGTGCAGCATCGACCTCGACTCCGGCATTGTTGAACGCGCCGTCGAGCCGTCCGTGATGCGACACGATCGACGCAAACAGCGTATCGATGGACTCGGCATCCGCTAGATCTACCGTGAGGTACTCGCCGGTCCCCCCAGACGCGACGATTTGATCGACTGTTTCCTGTCCCTCCACGGGACGCCGGGCCGCGACAATCACATGGGCGCCTCGACCGCCGAGCAGTAGGGCCGCGGCACGGCCGATACCCGACGAAGCCCCGGTAACCAACACCACCCGACCCGCGAAATCATTCATCAGTCCGCATCCTCCTGCTACCGATCCGGCCACCGGCCCACGCGCCGTCAAGGACCTAAAACCGTCTCAGCGCTGAAATTCCGGCAGGACGTGCTTGGACAAAGCCTCGAGTTGTACGGCCGGAACGGTAATCGAGTGTACGCCGAGTTTCTCGAATCGTTTCAGCTCCGTGATCACCATGTCATAGGTGCCGCAGAGCAAGCTTTCCACGAATGCTAAGTAGGCAGGATGATCGAACGGTGGGTTGAAGAGCGGCTCGCCCCTGTCGTCGAGCAGATATCCGTAGCAGCGTATGTGCTCATTGTAATAGGACTCGAGGAACCAGTCCCTAGCATCATGCGCTTCCGCCAGAGTGTCTCCCACGAATACGTCCCTGAAGACCGCGACGCGCAGATCGTCCGGACCATACCCAGCAGTCTTGCCGAAATCCCGATAAAGATCGATGATGTCCTTCGCCCGATCGTATCCCGAATTTGCCGTCCAATAGTCAAATCCACCGCTGGCGGCGCGTTGAGCGCCGATACGCGTGGTGCCGCCGCAGAACCACATGTCGATCGGCTGCTGGACCGGCATCGGAAACAGTTGCTCATCCGTATACTGATAGTGCTTGCCCTGGTAGCTGAAGCGCTCCTGGCTGCTGGCTAGCCGAATGACCTCCATGGCCTCCGACAATCGCGCGCCACGAGTGCTTTTCGCCGTACCTATGCCGTCGAACTCCATGGGCCGATATCCCATGCCGAGCCCTAGAGTGACGCGGCCATTGGACAGGATGTCCACGGTGGCCGCCGCCTCTGCCGCGCGCATCGGATCATAGAGCGGCAGCAGCATGGCACCGGTGATCAGCCGGATCTTGGATGTCGCCGATGCGGCTGCTGCAAGAGCCTGCAGCGGATAAGGCAGGAAGCGGTTGTACTCGAAATGGTGCTCCGAGGCGACCACGCCGTCGAAACCCAGTCGCTCTGCATCGACGGCGGTTGCGACGAGTTGGTCATAGCTCGCGGGAACGGAAAGGGCAAAGCCCCGCAGCACGAATTGGCCGGCGAATGACGTCCAGAATTCCATGAACTTCTTCCTCTATCTTCAGGCCTGCAGTTTGGTCTGCACTTCGTTGGCGAAGCGGCTCAAACCAGCATCGCCGGTTCGATCCTGCCGCCATACGAAATGGCTGGCTCGCGTAGCTGCAGCGACTTCCCGGATTGCGCAGGCGATCTCGTGGGTGGTTCCGCCGAACGTCCGCGGATCCGATGGTCCGTCGATGGCAACATAACGCTCGATGATGGCGTCCACCTCGTAGCTGCGGCGGCCGGCCTGATCGGCGATACGTCGGTAGCGCGACAGCTTATCGACGGCGTCCTGCGTGGTGTGTTCGACGCCCACGAAGGGCGACACCCCGCTGCGGGCAGCCCATTCGAGCGTCGGCTCGTCGTCAATGGCTACGTAGACCGGCACGTGGATGGTAAGCGGCTTGGGTGTCAGTGCGAGAAAATCGGCGGTCGAGCGGGTTGCGCCCCATTCCCACTGCGGGATGTACTCTCCGGTCCATTCCGGATAACTGAACCCCTCGGGCGCATCATCGCCGGTGTGCGAAGGAAACCGCAGGTATCGGCCCCGGTACCGCACCTCGTTGGTGGCCCATGCGCCACGGCTGAACTCGATCGTCTCGTGCACGGCGAACGGCTCCAGGCCCTGGCTGCTGGCCGAGGCATAGGCAATCCCCCCGCGGCCACGCGAAAAGAGATCCAGCAGCGTGACCTCCTCCGCAAGACGCACGGGCAGCTCGCCGGCAATACGTCGCGACAAGGCTCGCAGATGAATGTTCCGGGCTCGCCGCGCCGCGAATGTCAGAAATACGGTTGGCTGGGAGCAGGCGTCACGCGTTCCACGGCTTTCCGCAACCCAGGCGCTATCGAATCCGAGCGCGTCGCCCTTCTCTATCTCGCTCATGACTCGCGGCCAGGCCGATATGGCTTGACCGGCCTCGCTCAAGTCCCAACTCAATCCAACTCTCATTGGAATCTCCCATTCAGAATCTGGTCATTCACTCGACGAGCATTCATGTCACTTCAGCTCCTGCGTCACTTTGATCGGCATAGCGATCCGACAGGTGCCGGACGACCACTTCGCGATGATACGAAGCATCGCCGGCCGTCACGGCGTTCGACCGTACGCGCCGCAGATACAGATGTACGTCGAGTTCCCACGTGTAGCCTATCCCGCCATGCAGCTGCATCGCCGCCTCGCACGACTCAATGGCCGCTTCGTTGATGAAAGCCTTCGCCGCAGACACCAGCGCGCACGCATCGGACCGTTGTTCGTCGAGGGACAGGCAGGCGGCATACAACAGGCTGCGGCCGATCTCGATGCTGACCTGAACATCGGCCAGCCGATGGCTAACAGCCTGGAATGCCCCGATCGGGCGACCGAATTGCATCCGCTGTTTGCAATATTCAACCGTCATGTCCATCGCCGCCTCGGCGCACCCAAGAAGATCCGCCGCCACCAGCACCGTCCAAACGGCATATGCTTCTCGAACGGCGGATCCATCCTCGTATGCTCCGAGCATCTGGTCGGTAGCGACCACGACCTGATCGAAGCACAGCTCTCCAAGATCCTGCCCGTCGATCCGCGCCATGGCAGCCGAAGTCAATCCTGGCAGTCCGGCCGGCACGGCCAGCAGCATCGATCGACCCGCAACGCTCACGCTGCTCAAGTACAAGCGCGCCGTACCGGCATCCGGGACGAGAATCTTCGTGCCCGACACTGATAACTCTCCCTGCGCGGCGTCCGCGACCAAAGCGCCGCCATCCGGACCCCAGGTTCCGTTCTGTTCCTCGAACGCGAGCGTCACCGGTATCGTGCCGGCGATGATCGCTGGAAGCACCTCTCCCTTCAGCTTCCCCTGGCCGCTGCGGTCGATCGCTATCGCACCCGCGAGCGTCGACATCAGGGCGCTGGGCAACAGCGCACGTCCGGCTTCCATCGCCAGCAGGGCGGCGGCCGTCATGCCGAGCCCGCTGCCTCCCGACGCTTCGCCGCAGGCGGCGCCGAACCATCCCATATCCGCCATCTGCGCCCACAGCGCCTCCGGCACAACGGCCGCCGGACCGTCGAGCGCCTTGCGTGCAGCTTCGGTCGTCCAGCGTTCGCTCAGAAACTCGCGTGCAACGTCGCGCAATGCAACGAGATCGTCGCTTAACTCGAAGTTCATTCATCGCCTCCGCTCGAGCGCGGCAGTCCCAGCACCTTCTCGGCGATGACGTTGCGCATGATCTCGCTGGTCCCGCCGCCGATGCTGTAGCCGAGCGCATCGAAGTACCCCGCCACCAGGCGACCTCTTGCAAGGACATGCGGAGACTTCTTGGTGAGGCAGGCGAGCGGCCCGGCACTCTCCAGCATGGATTTGGCTACTTTCTGGCGAAGCCTGGACGCGAACAGCTTGCCGACCGAGGCGGAAGGTCCGGGTTGCCGTCCAGCCAGTTGGTCGCTCAAAGCCCGAAATCCGAGATAGCGCAGGCCCTCCAGTTCAATCCAGTACCAGGCCGCCTGCTGGCGTAATGAGCGATCGAGGTAACCGGGCTCGCGGTTCGCATGCGCCAGCCGCCAGAGGCGTTCGACGCCATTCTCCAGGGCGATGACGCCCGACAAGCCGCTGCGTTCGTGATCCAGCGTACTGCGCGCGATCTTCCAGCCGCCATGCAGCGGCCCCACGAGATTGACCCGCGGAATACGCACCTCGTCGAAGAACATCTCGCAGAAGTGGACGCCGCCACCCGCATTCCTCACGGGACGCACAGTGATTCCGGGCGATTTCATGTCGCATAGTAGATAACTGATGCCCTCCCGCTTCGGTGCATCCGGATCCGTTCTCACCAGCAGGAAGCACCAATCGGCGATATTGCCGAGACTCGTCCAGATCTTCTGACCCGTAACGACGAAGCTGTCGCCGTCGAGCACGGCGCGGGTGCGCAGGGCGGCCAGGTCGCTGCCTGCGCCGGGTTCGCTGAACCCCTGACACCATATTTCATCTGCGGCAAGAATTTTCGGCAGGAAACGGCGGCGCTGCTCATCCGTGGCATGCAACACCAGCGTCGGGCCCAGAATACTCAGACCAACAGCGTTGATGAGCGCCGGCAACCGGGCACGAGCGATCTCCTCGGCAACGATGACTTGCTCCGTCAACTTGGCTTCCTGCCCGCCATAGGTCTTGGGCCAGGTCAGCCCCACGTATCCCGCCTTCCACAGGCGGCGCTGCCAGTCCCTAGCCGCCTGGATCGGATCAGATGCCTTGGCGATCGCTGCCGCATGGTAGCTATTGGCCGCAATCCAGGCTCGTAGGCGCTGGCGGTAATCCTCCTCGGCCGGTGAGAATGCGAGATCCATGCGGGTCAGGCGACCAGGCGCGTCTGCAGCATCGAGGACGTCAGGCGAATGCTTTCGATGACATCGAGATGATCGCGGCCAGGCAGGTGCATTCTGCAGAGCAGGTGAGTGATGCCCACGTCGCCCTTGAAACGCAGCAGGCGCTCGAGCACTTCATCGTAGCTACCGAACAGCGCACACTTCGCCAGCAGATCCTCGTCGGTCAAACCGCGGATCGCCGCCAGGCCGGCCCGTTCCTCTACGGCTTCCCGGCGCAATGCATCGAAACGAGCACGTAGCGAGGGTATGGCCTTGTCACGCGCGGCCCACCCGTCCGCGGCGATGAACAGCTCGCGCGCCAACGCCACCTCGACCTCGCTGCGATCGCGGCCCGCTTTTGCCAGGGCCGAGTCATACCAGTTCACCTTTTCACGAACTTCATCGTCGGTTTCGATAGAGGAAACCAGCAGGTGGTAGCCTCGGCTTGCCGCCCATTCGATCACCGCGCGACTACCGGCGTTCACCCAGATCGGCGGGTGCGGCAGCTGTGTCGGTCGCGGCAGGAGCGGGAGATGTTGGGCATCGGTGATCTGGCCGCGGCGCCACTGGTCTATGAACGGCGTCTTGAAAGGCTCGCGCCGCCAGCCCCGCGCTCCCTCGGCGTGCAGCGGAAACGTGTAATGCTCGCCGATGAACTGTACATTGCTCTGCGACCATACCGTCCGCAGCAAATCGGTAGCCTCGCGAAAACGCGCCTCGCGCTCCGACCATGGCACGCCGGCGGCAGCAAACTCTTCCGCACGCTCGCCCGCCGACACGCCCATGATCAGACGCCCGCGCGAAACGATATCGACGAGGGCATAGTCTTCAGCGCTGTTCAGCGGGAAATCCAGCGTCAACTGCCGATTTGCCGGACCGACCCGGATCGATCTGGTGCGTGCGGCCGCGCCGGCCGCCAGCGGCGCGACTTCCGGAGCGCCCAATGTGCCATGGTGTTCCTCGAACAGAGCCGAATCGAAACCCAGGCGATCGGCCTCGACGATCTGCTCCAGCGCGTTCCGATAGGAGCAATCCGGTCCCAGTGAATACAGCAAGCCCACTCTCATTTCCGACTCCTCTGCCTCAGCGCCGGCATGACCTCTCTCGCAAACAGTTCCATCGATTCCAACATCCGATCGTTACGGAAATTGGCCCAACTCAAACGGGCCAGAAGCATGTCGACGCCGTAGTCGGTAACCGGTTTGAACATCTCGCGCACGTGGGCTGGACTGCCACGCGGACGGTTCGGATTGGTGATGAACTGCTCCTTCATGCCAGGCGGCGGCTCGGTCACCTGCGTGCCGTCGGGGTTCTTCAACCGGAAGAAGCCGAAGCCGATGAACTGATCGCGCATTGCCGGCCAGTAATCCTGCTCGATCGTCACGGCGGCCTCTTCCTCGCTTGCGGCAAGGTAGACGTCGACGAATTTGGCACGCTTCAGGGTGCTCGGATCACGACCGAACTCGCGGGCAAAAGCCGCATAGCGATCGAATACGCCCATGCCGCAGTCGGCGTCGCCGGTCGTGCAGTACGACCAGCCCCGCTTGGCCGCGGCCTTCACCGACCAGTCCGCGAAGCCGCCGCACACCCACATCGGCATTTCGCGCTGCTGCGGGCGTGTCTTTAACGAAACGTTGCTGTAATTGTAGTATTCGCCGCTGAATGAGAACGTTTCCTCGGTGAGCGCGCGCCGCACTACTTCGAACGCCTCGATAAAGCGCGAGCCGATGCGACCGATCTCCACGCCATGACCGTGGAATTCCTCTGGTCGATAGCCGGCACCGAGACCGAGCACCAGGCGTCCGTTCGACAGTCGATCGAGCACGGCCGCCTGCTCAGCGATTTTCAGTGGATCGTGCTGTGGTATGAGCAACGCCCCGGTCACGAGCTTGATGCGCGTGGTATTCACAGCGAGCGACGCGAGAGCCGGCAGCAGCGCCGGACAGTAGCCGTCGTACCAGAATGAATGCTCCGTTACGGCGATGCCGTCGTATCCTAGTTCCTCGGCCTTCTGTGCGTGCACAATGAGATCGTCGTACATGTCGGCATGCGATCGCCGATACGAATGCGGGCTCTGCATCCCGTAGGGTCCGATAACTATATCCATGAAGCGGTTGTCCTCCAGTACGATGGCCTGCTCTCAAAAATCACGGCTGTAATGGCATCAAGCAGGTGGCCGCGCGAACTGCGAATTTCCGGCGCGTGTCGCGGCATCCTTTTGAAGCGCTGCCTTCTGGATCTTTCCCGTCGGAGTCATGGGCATTGCATCCAGGCGCACCAGCATCTCCGGATACATGTACTTCATCGCCTTTTTCTCGGTAAAGAACTCGCTGATTTCAGCAAGCTCGAGCTCACGGTTATCGCGCGTGACGATGTAGGCACACACCCGCTCGCCAAGGCGTTCATCGGGCATGCCGACCACTGCGGAATGCAGGATCGCCGGATGTTGACACAGAAGATCCTCGATTTCCTTCGGATAGATCTTCGATCCGCCGCGATTGATGACCTCCCTCGCCCTCCCTGCGAAGTACAAATAACCCTCATCATCCACAAAGCCGAGATCACCGGTGTAGAACCATCCGGCCTCGTCGCGGGTTGCTGCAGTCTTCTGCGGCTGATTATGGTACCCGACAAACAGCGTAGGACCGCGAAAGCAAATCTCACCAACACCACCTGCTGGCATCGTGATCGACCGATCAAGCGGATCGACGATCTTGAGCTGCGCGCCGAAAACGGGGCGCCCTACCGACTCGCTGACCTTATCGTCCGGATCATCGGGCGCCGTGCGCGTATGGACGATGGTCTCCCCCATCCCATAGGTGTTGGCGGACTTGACGCCCCATACCCGTTTCAATTCACCGATTAGATCCGGCGAACTGCGCGCCCCTCCCACTGCCACCGACTTGATGCACGAGGTATCGTATTTACCGAAGTCAGCATGGCGCAAAATCCCGAACAGATGCGCCGGAGTCCCGGACAGCATGGTCACGCGGGCACGCTCTATCATCGCAAGAACCTGAGTCGGACTGTAGCGATCCAGCACGACCATCGGAAAACCGCCGAGCACGCAGTAGTACGTGGTGAAGTGGCCGAAGCTGTGCGTCATCGGCGAACATGCCAGCATCACCGTATCGGCGGCCATGTACCGGACCAGCTGCTTCATTAGCGAGATCACGGTATTGTGCGTGTGCAGAAAGCCCTTCGGATTTCCCTCCGTGCCGGAGGTGAAGTTCAGGTAGAAGATATCATCCGCCGACGTCCTGATCGCGTTCAGACGGTGTAGATTTCCGCGGCCTTCCTCAATCAGCGCGCTCAAGATCGACTCATCAGCAGCGGCGACACCACGGGCGATAACGACCTCGCGCAGAGACGGCAGCTGTGGCCGAACCGACCGAATCATGTCCGCGAACGCAAAATCCCGGAAACTCTCCGGGACTACGACTGCATCGGTCTCGCAGAATTCGAAAAGATTGACGATCTCACGCTCGCGAAAGACGGTGTGCGTCGGCTGAATGATGGCGCCGATTCTCGACAAGGCAATCTGCAGAAAACAAAATTCGACCCAGTTCGGAAGCATGACCGCGACAATGTCGCCAGGCCGGATGCCGATCCCGAGCAGACCCGCCGCCAGCGCATCGGACTCGGCCTTGAACTGCGCGAACGTATAGGTTCTCTCGACCGTGATCAGCGCCGTTTTGTCCGGCTGAGCCGCCGCCGTCTCATCGAGCCCCTGGTGCAGCGTACAGTCGAGCCAAAGCCCCGCGTCGCGCCACATGCGGCTGTAGGCGGCGGAGAAATGCGGAAATTGATGCTTGGCCACGCCAGTCATCCGAGCGTCCAGTGGACTCGCGGTACCGGGCGGTTCGGGGTGTGATGGGATTTATCCAAAACGCAAAGCCTGTGTCGGTCGAACAGCATATTGCGCTCCTCGTTCACTTTTATCATAACAAACCGCCGTGTTCGTTTTGTTATGGATAGTAGCACAAATCCCTACAATGTCACGCCCGGCGTCGCGGACGATTCCGGTTTCGGCTCCGAAGCAGGGCTGCTCGGGCTGCACCCCGCCGGCGATACTCCGAATTATACTTCCCGACCCGGCGAAACCCGCCGCCGCAGAGCCGTTGCAGATTCGCCGGTATTCTGTATTCCGAACTATCGAACCCTGAAGGAAAATAAGTACTTGATGCGAGATGCTCAGGCCACTGCTTGCCGGCTGCTCGCCCAGGCGGCCGCACTACGTCCAGCGGCCCGGCCAAAAACGATCGCATTGGTCACCGAGTTTCCTCCTCCGATATAGCAATCCCCGAGGATGCCGCCGACGGTCTCGCCGGCGGCGAAAAGGCCAGGAACGGGACGGTTGCCGACGTTCAGTACACGCGTCTCACTGTCGATGCGCAGACCTGCGGAGGTCAGGCAGATGATCGCCGGTCGCATGCGCACCGCATAGAAAGGCGGCTTGCGAACCGGTAATAAGTTGGTGCTGTCCTTGAAGTACTCCCGGTCTTGGCCGCTGTCGCAGCTCGCGTTGTACGACTCGATCGTCGCCTCGAGAGCATCCGCGCGAATTCCGGCGTTCCGGGCGAGTTCGTGAATGGTCGCACCGCGGAAAATCTTGCCTTGCGCAGTCTGTTTCTCAAGCGATTCGGGCTCCCAGCTCGGTAGCGGATAATCGCCCGCCTCGATGATCCTTGGAGCGCATGCACGAGACTGCTCGTCGAAGACGGCGAAGCATTCCCCGCCCAGTTGCTCATTGACTACACTTGAGACTACTGCATACTCGGTCGTCTCATTGATGAATCTACGTCCATTTCGATTTACATACATCAGCCAGCCCGGCAGGAAAACCTCTAGGTCTTTGGCAAAACCGGGAGTCACGAGTAGCAACCCTCGATTGAATCCCGTCATATCCGCGCCGACGGCCTGAGCCAGCACGATGCCGTCCCCGCGATTGGTCCTTGCACCGATGTACCAGGCCCTGTCGCCTTGCGCCGCGGCCTGAGAATAGTAGCGGCTCAGAAATTCCTCGTTCGCACCAAAGCCGCCTGTGGCAATGACGACCGCGCCCGCCGTGATGGCATCGTCGCCGACCACGATGCCTCGAAGGCCGCCATCCGGATCGACCAGCAACCGGTTAACGTGCGTACGCAAGACGACATCCACCGATTTTTGTCCGAGGGCACCCTCGAGCGCCTCGGCGATCGCGGCGCCCGCGCCTGTCGGCGAGTGCCCGCGGGCGATTCCATCGACGCCGGAGACATACAGACCCTCGGGAAGAAACTCGACGCCGAGGGACATCAGCCATTCCAGACCGTCGGCCGCCTCGTCGCAGAATCGCCGCACAAGAGATGCTTCCACCTTGTGCTGTGTCAGCGCCATGTAGTAGAGGTAAGCCGCTTCCTGCGTATCGCCTTCGATTCCTCTGGCTTGCTGCACCCGGGTGCCGGCTGCGTAGTAGACGCCCCCCGACAGCGCTGTCGAACCTCCCAGCTTATCGGCGACTTCCACGAGCAGAACCCGCGCGCCGGTCTCGGTCGCCGTCAGCGCCGCAGCCATTCCGGCTCCGCCGCCGCCGAGCACGATCACGTCGTAATCGGTGTTCATGGGTTTTTCGTCCTCGTCATTTTCTGGGCAATCTTGCGGCCAGCTGCGGTCCCACGCCGCTACCCTTGGATCAACGTACCGAGGCGTTCACCGGCGAGCGGAGAGCCGCCGGGAAGAAGACGCCGCGGCTGTCCGGCCTGCTCGAAGCCGGACAGCCGTAACGATCTGCTCTACCTTGGAACTCCTTTAGAACTTCGCAGTCAATTCGACGCCATACTCGCGGCGCGGCGCGTAAAAAGCAAAGCCGCCGAGCGATCCTTCCCACGTCAGTGACCCCTCTCCGATGGGCTGCGCCGAATTGATGTATTTCTCGTCGGTCAGGTTCTTGCCATAGAGCGCCAGCGTATATCGCTCGTCGCTGCCACTGACTGAAATCGATCCGTCGAGCAGACCCAATGAACCTCGGCGGCCGTACGGCTGATTACGAACGGTCGTGAACGTTTCCGAAGTGTGCCGATAATCGAGACGGATCGCTCCGAGCAGATTTGCCGCGATCGGCGCGGAGTAAGCGCCGCCGATGCTGTACGACCATTTCGGCGCGCGACGCATATCGAAGTGCGACAGATCCTCGACGATAGCCGTACCGTCGGGACGCAGGACAGGCATTCCGTCCACCAGGATGGCCTGCCCGAACTCCTTGTACTCCGCATCCAGATAACCTACGGCAACATTGAAGCTCAGGCTGTCCGTTGCGTTGGCGGACACTTCCAGTTCCACGCCACGGGTCTCGGCCGAGGCGGCGTTCGTGACGATTGTCTCCGTGCCCGTCGGAGACAACGGCTCCGGCTGCACGATATCAACCTGCAAGCCATCATATTTGTTGTAGAAACCCGTCAAATTTGCTCGCAGACGCCGCTCGAACCAGCTGGACTTGATGCCGATCTCATAAGCATCGACCTTTTCCGGTTTGAACGGACCGATCGAGGTCGGCGTCTGGCCGCGACCGCTGAAACCACCCGCCTTGTAGCCCTTGGAATAGCTGCCATAGACGTTCAGATCATCGGTAAACTTGTACTGAAGGATGGCGCGCGGCGTGGTCTCGGTCGAATCGTAGTCGGCCTCGCACCGCGTAAATCCAACCATGTCTGCCGCGACGCAGCGCACGCCGCCGTAGTCTCCGGACGCGAAGAGGATTGTCGTATGAAAATCTTTCTCATCACGGGTAACGCGCCCGCCGAGCGTCGCGGAAAATGCGTCGGTAAAGTTATAGGTGCCCTCGGCGTACACCGCGTACGACTTGGATGTCTGCCCCGTGATATTCGTTATTACCGTGGCGGTGGGCAGGCCGATCAGCATACCGCCGGCGGTCGCTTCGATTTCATATTCCTGCCGAAAGAAGTACAGACCGGCAATGAGATTGAAAGCGGGCAAGCCGAAATCCGTGTTGATCTGGAACTCCTGGCTGAACTGATCCTGCGTCTCGGGCCGTCCGACGTCATAGAGTCGCACCGGCAGCGCATCGAAGTCATAGACCGGATCCGCCTCGAACCGACGCCAGCCCGTGATCGAACGCAGAGTACCGATATCGGTGTCCCAGGTAACATCCAGCACCGCACCGCTGGATTCGATGTTCTGCCGGAACTGGCCGTCCGGCTTCGTTACATAGGGATTCAACCCGGATGTGAAACGATCGACTTCCGCAATCGGAACGCCCGCACCGAGCGCCAACGCCGCAAAGACGCTCTGTTGAGCCTGCGGAATGGCCTGCTGCGCGATGGCGCAATCCGCGGCCGACAGTGCCGGCGAACACGAAAGCGGCGTCGTGGAGTGAGCAGGGATGAATCCCTGCGTGCCGCTGCGATCGCTCGTATGGTCGACGATAAGGTCAATGGTCCAGTCGGCCGTCGGCGTATATCTGAGAGACGCGCGCACGGCCGTCACATCGGTGAACGACGCGTCCGTCGGCTGCGGCGTGAACTCGTTCCTCCAGAAACCATCCGAGCTCAATGACAGCGCTGAAATCCTGGCCGCAAGCTTACCGTCGATCAAGGGCAGATCCGCGGAAGCGCGCAGATTGAGTGTGCCTTCATTGCCATAGGTCACGATTGCCTTATACGCCTCCAGCCCCGACGGGCGGGCCGTGCGCACGTTGATCGTCCCGCCGATGGTGTTACGACCGAACAAGGTACCCTGCGGGCCGCGCAGGATCTCAACCTGCTCGATATCGAAGAAATCGGTCAACGAACCGATATTGCGCCCGATGAATACGCCGTCGATGGTCACGCCAATCGCCGGATCGAAACTGGACTCGACATCCTGGTAACTGATGCCACGGATCGCAAAGTACGCCGCCTGTCCAAACGCTCCACCCGCGTCCAGCACCACGTTCGGCGCCACGCCCTGCAGGTCGGCCAGGGTGTTTGCGAAGCGCTGTTCCAGCATCGCCCGGTTGATCGCCGACACCGCAACCGGCGTGTCCTGAATGCTTTCCGCCCGGCGGCGCGCCTGGACAATGATTTCTTCGAGTTGTGCGCCCTCAGTTTCAGTCGCTCTCGCCGTTTCCTGGGCCAACGACGGCGCCGCCACCACGCTCATCGCGCCCAATGCAAATAAATGGAACCTGTTTCTCATCTTCGTTCCCCTCGCCAAAAACTCCGTCGAAAAGATCGTACCCATATCAGGGCCACAGCCCTGCACACGTCGAGTCGGCGGCGCGCCGGACAGCCAGCCGTAAACCTTCGGCTCGGTTCAGTACACCACGGAGCCGCCATCAGCCACAACGACAGCCCCGGTCATGTAGCTTGCGGCATCGGACAACAGAAACAGCGCAACCGCCGATCCCTGCTTACGCCGCCTGGCGGCGGCGATGACGGTAGCACCCTCGCGCGCCAGGGCGATGCCTGCTGCGCGGCCAATCCCGGAACTCGCTCCTGTGACCAGCGTAACCTTCCCCGAGAATCGCTGCTCACTCATCGCCCATCACCTTCTATTGGTGATTGCGTACTGTACGTACCGTCCCGTCGCTGCCCGCCCATTGACGCTCAAACCACCGACAAGAAGACGTCAGCGAAAGCGGGTTTTCGCTACGCTTTTCGCTGGTCACGAAGCGTTTAAATGCATGCTTAACTATTAGTTGACCCACCGTCTCGCAAATACCCGTCATCCTGAGCAGGTAAACGTAGGTCAGCTGCCTATAATTAACCATACAACCCTACTGATCCGCTCCTTGCGGTACGCAGCACAGCCATCGTATTCATTCCCGGCAGCCGGCAGCCCACCAAACAGCGCCTAGAACATTAATGAACAATCATACCTGTTTGTTTATGATACAGTGTAACATTATCAGTTCCAAGCCTTCATCAGAAGATCTAAGTACTTTGGGAATCAATCCAAGTGGCATCGGTATCGTGGCGCGATTGTGATCGTGCAGGTAACGACTCGATCAACGACTGTGGAGATCGAATATAGGTATCAGAACATTGGGATCGGAAGAACTGGGCGCGAAACAGGCCATCATCAAGGTGATTCACCGCGATTGCCGCAGCATGGATCGGATGGGTGAAGATATCGGCAAGTCCTGCTGGCATCCGGGCGGAATCTGTGATTACACTCCTCTCTAAAACAAAGGCTCGTTTGAAGGCTTCATCGAATGACTGTGGCCGGTACACGCGGCGGTGCTCGCCACATGTCATGCCATCAGCGGCGTTGTGATCGAATTAGACGGTGATCGCGCGGATGCGGAAACCTATGTATCTGTAGCGTTGCACGTGCCGCAGGCTGGGAAGATGTTCGATATCATCTCCCGCGGCCGCCATATTGACTGATTTGAATGCATCGGGGGCATATGGACCATCCACTATCGCCCCGACCAATCCTATGCCGCCATCGGGCACACCGCATCATGAATGCGCCGTGAACACATGGATACGTCCGCCGAGTCTCGGGCCGCCATGAGCGGCCCTCCTGCACGGGTGTTCCAAGGGTGGTGGGTTCATTCAGGGCGCGGCGATATATCGGCCGCCTACAGCGTCATGACGCTTGCGATCGTCGTGTTCTTGCCCGTGGTCGGTTCACTGGTAGACCGCTTCGGCGTGCGGCGGATATTGCTGCCATCGATCGTATTGTTTGCCACCGCCGCGGGGTCCATGTCGCTGTAGCCGGGCAAGCTCTGGCAGTTCTACGCCATGTACTTCCTCGTGGGTTACACACAACAGAGCACGGGCAGCTACGACCTGGACTTGATGGACCTGTTCGCACTGGCGGCCATCGCAACCACGGTGTTCGGGTTCCCGGGAGCTTACCTCAGGCTACCGCAGGCTCACACCTGAACGCCGCGCCAATCGTACTCGCGGCAGACTTCAATCAGCCGTTCGATCGCCATCAGGGATGCGTGGCGGCGGGACGACGGACAGCTAGGCCATTTCCTTGTTCCAGATTTTTCGTCAACAATTACAAACGTGATGGATTGTTTGTTATGCTTTGGCACCATCATCAGGTATCCGTCGCCAGGAGTTCTTCCCGTGAGTGAACCGAGCTTCAAACACCTGTTTTCGCCGTTACGGGTCGGGCCGATCCAGGTGCCCAACCGGATCTGTGAAACCACGAACTCCATTGGTGCCTCCGCTTCAGGAGGCTTTTACGACGACCGCTTCATCGAGCATCATGTAGCAAAAGCGCGGGGCGGCACGGGCTGGATCGGCGGTGAGACATGGCTGTTAAATTCACCACTGGCCGCCGGGGCGAAGGATGAGTTCTATCCCGGCGCCGCTGCGCTACGCCACGCCCTTTATCAGATTCCCGAGTTCCTCGCTTCAGTTGCTCGCTTCTGCACGGCGGTACACGAGGCAAACTCGGTAGCTGTCATTCAGTTGACACATCTTAATCATGCGATGGCGGCATCCGCTGTTCCTGTCACAGACGCCTATGATTATATTCCCCACGAGCTCGATGAACGAATGATCGAGCACATCCTCAACACCTATGCCGACGCTGCCCAGGCGGCTAAATCAGCCGGAGCGGACGGTGTGGAAATTCACTGCGCACACGAAACACTGCCGCAGACATTTCTGTCGCCCATCACTAATTTGCGCAAAGATCGCTGGGGCGGCGGGCCGCAGGAACGCGTCCGGTTCGTCATCGAAGCCCTTGAGCGTATCCGCAAGCGCGTCGGCAGCTCGATGGCGGTCGGCATCCGGATCAATGGACACGAATCGCGCTACGGCGGCTACGACAACATGGTGGCGCGCGAAATGATCTACTATATCCAAGAAACTGGACTACTCGATTTCTTGAATATCGATGTTGGTCATGGATCGGGAGTTCATGCCTACGTACCTCCTTCCTATCACCAGCATGCCGAGTTCCGCGAAGTCGGAAAGGCTGCCCGTGCGGATATCGATGAACGGGTGGCGGTGCTTTTCAGCGGCCGCATCAGCGATCCAGTTCTTGCCGAGGAACTGCTCGCGAAGGGTTACTGCGACCTGGTCGGCATGACGCGCGCCGGGATCGCTGATCCAGAATTCGCCAACAAGGCGCGCGAAGGCCGCATGATCGAAATCCGGCGCTGCATCGGTTGCAACCGGTGCATTGGCGAAGCCGTGCACAGCCTGGTCCCCGATGCGCTCCGCGCCCCCATCTGCTCCGTCAATCCCGTCATCGGTAACGAGTTGCGCTGGAAGCGAGATTTTCGACCCGCGGCGAGAATTAAGAAGGTCGTCGTCGTCGGTGGAGGCCCGGCCGGACTGGAAACGGCGCGAATCGCCGCGCTGCGGGGCCACGAGGTGACACTGCTGGAGCAGACGCCCAAACTTGGGGGTCAGTTGCGCCTCGCCGCCCGGGCGCCTGGACGTGACTCCTTCGAGGATCAGATTTATTTTCAAGAAAACCAGCTCGGCCGGCTCGGTGTACGTGTTCGCCTGGAAACGACGGCGAACCGGGACATGATCAGATCACTTTCTCCGGATGCCGTCGTCATCGCCACGGGTTCCACTCCTCGCCGGCCGCATGACGCCGCCAACATTGAGCTGCCGCACGTGATCCAGGGCTGGGACGTGCTGGCGGGCAAGGTGAGGCCGGGCAGGCGCGTGGCAGTCATATCGCAGGAAGACTACTTCGAGACGCCTAATATTGCGGAGTTCATCTGCGAGTTCGGCAGCCAGGTCGAGATCTTCCACAAATCCACTCAACTCGGCGCGGCTATCGACCGATATTCCATCGGCACGGTGCTCAGCCGCCTCGAGAGTCATGACGTCCGGATTCACGTCAACGTCCGGCTGACCAGCGTCGACGCCAAGGGTTTCGAACTCACTTCCGTCTTCGGAGGACGAAGGCAGCGACAGACCGAGTTCGACAGCATCGTTCTCGTGTACGGATCGGTGCCGAATACCTCGTTGCACGACCTGTTGAAAGCCGATGCCTGTACAGAGGAACTCTACCTGATCGGTTCCGCCTGGACGCCACGCCGCATCGCCGAAGCAACTCAGCACGGCGCGGATATCGGGCTACTGCTCTAGCTCCGACACGAGAGCGACGCACGCCGTCGATCGGCTCATACCCCCATCATCCCTGCGGTTGTAGCGCCGTCGATCACGTACTCTGAGCCCGAGATGAACGCCGCCTCGTCGGAGGCCAGAAAGGCGACGAGCGCCGCCACCTCCTCCACCTGCGCCATGCGTTTGAGAGGCGCCATCCCCTCGAACTGTGCGCGTGCCGCGCGCGGATCCGCAGAACGCTCGATGACGCTACGAATCATATCGGTTTCCACGACGCCCGGATGAATCGTATTGCAACGAATCTTCAACCCCGCATTCGCGCAATGCATCGCCACCGATTTGCTGAGCGCAATGAGCGCGCCCTTGGACGTCGAGTACGCGACGAAATTACCCATCGGCCGATAGGCGTTCATCGAAGAATTTATGATGATCGAACCCGAGGCGCCTTCCGGATTCTTGCGCATGGCCCGCACCGCCGCCTGAGCCGAGAGCATCACGCCCGTCAGATTGACGGCGATCACCTGGTTCCAGGCTTCGATCGAGATGGACTCGATATCGCTGTCGCCCGACTCGATGCCCGCATTGGCAAAAACGATGTCGAGTCGCGCATAACGATCGAGAACCGCGGCCATGAGCGCCGGCCACATTGCCGCATCCTCGACTCGATGCGAATGGAAGCTGGCGCTGGTTTCTGCCGTAAGCTTCGCCGCCGCCTCAATATTGGATCCCGTAAAGGCCACCTGCGCACCTTCCGCCGTCAGACGACGCACGGCGCCGGCTCCGATGCCCGAAGTCCCCCCCGTCACCAAAGCCACCTTACCCTCCAATCTTCTCAACATGGTCTCGATTTCACTCCAGATAATGCCGGGAGGAGCCGAAGAGAGATACGCACCCGCTTTGGCCAACTAGATACTTGGATCGACAACCGTTCAATCATCAATCATCATCACATATCACTATAATATCCAAGACTATTTTATACACATGTACATATTTCTTGCGTACGCTCGGATATCGTCTTCCATTTCTTAATCTCGACGAAACATCGGGAGCCTTGAGCTCGGAGCTGCCGGACACAAGCCAGATCACCAATGTCCGAGGAATTCTTCAATATCAAAAACCATTTCGATTGTTTGTTTTACTAAAAGTACAGCTCAGGTGGTAACCCCTGCATGAGGATGCCAACGATCACTTATCCTCGATCCCGAGGAACCGGCAGGCGTTATCGTAGAGAACTTTACGCTTCGTCGATTCGCCGATATCGAGCCGAAGAAACTCCTCCTTGCATCGCTTCAACCCCAGCCCGTTCGTTCCGAACATGACCTTGTCGCGACCCCGGCTGGAGTTCATGAATTTTATCAACCTATCATCCAGTCCACTGGGGAAATACCCCGAGATATCGCCATATACATTGGGATGACGCCACAACATCGAACACCATTCATCGACCCACGGCCATCCGGTGTGGGAAAGATTGATTCGCAGATCCGGAAATTCGATCGCCACGTTGTCCGCGAGCATGGGGCGGCCACAGTCGGATGGCAGCACTTCGGCGGAATGTCCCACTTGAAACCCGACCGGGATATTCAGTTCGATACATTTCGCATAAAGCGGATAGAAGCGCCTATCATCCGGCGATAACCCGTACGAGAGCGGATGGAACCAGACGTAGTTGAAGCCATAATTCTCGACCGCGTACTCGATTGCACGCAGGCTCTCGGTAATACGGAAGGGATCGTAGCTAGCGGCACCCATGATTCTTCCAGCCGACTCTTTGACCGCCTCACCGATCGGTTCCGCCGGACTATCGAGTATGAACTCACGATGATAGTAGTAGGACCACATTTTTGTTGCGCAGACCGAAACGTGCGTATAGCCATACTCATCCATACTCGCCAGGCAGTCTGCGGTGGAATCGTGGCCAGTCAGCGCATCTGACTTCCGGGATGTCCTTCGGACACCCGACTCGTCCGCGAGCGACTTGAAGGTCGTGCGAAGCATTATCTGGAATTCACGGTAGACAAACGGGTCGCCGGCCAGATCCCGGCGAATCTCCCGAAGGTGATTCATGATATCGATTGTCGGATAGTCGCTTAACTTGCTCATGCTGCTCATCGTCTCATTGCTCATACGCAATTTCGGCTCGTACGTAATCCCGCCAAACACGCGTCGACTGCGCGCCTTCGTACCGAAATTTGTCCTGCACGATCAACGGTCACCGCGAAACCCGGGACCACGAAATTCCGCACGCAGGCAGCCTCCGTGTATTTCGCAAGCGTATTCTGCAGCCGCTAACAAGCCTGGCGATCGAGCTTATCGGTTCGCCGCGAACGGCATCGCCAGGCAGGCGTCGTGAATCACATCCTCACCGTATCGTTCCATTCCGAGAATCAGGACAATCATGTCGCCGATTTATCGTGCGCGATATGCGCCAGCAGGTTCTCCAGGTTGGCGATTCGCGTGGAATCCAGATCATCCATATGGCTCATTGCGAGGCCGCGGAACGCGAAGTGGATGAGATCCGTAAGCACCACCACCAATTGCGGCGATTTATCCGTCCAGAACGGAAAAACGCGCAGGACGATGGGAGCGATCCCATCATTGAGCAATCGCTGCGCCCGCTGCACGGTTTTTGCGAGTTTCTTGTTCGTGCGGGCGGCCAGGAGCAGTTCGTGCACCGCCGCGAACGACGGCAGAGAGTAATAGGTACGCACGAGTTCCATGGCCTTCATCATGTGGGAAAGCGGCGGCTTCTTGCCGTCGGCAAGCGGCGGCACGATTCGGCGCGCCAGAACCTCGAACTCCTCGAGCCGCCTGTCGACGAGATAGAGTGCCGCTTTTTCGATCACTTCGGCCCGCGAACTGAAGTGATGCATCATCGCGCCGCGCGAAACCTTTGCGTACTTCGCCACGGATTCCATGGTCGTCTTTGTATAACCCTTGTCGACCAGACATTTTATAACAGCCTCGAGAATTGCCGTCTGTGTGACCAGACTCTTTCTGGCCTGTCTGCCTGAGCCACGCACATGGGCGACGACGCTGGGTTCCCTCCGAGTCATCGCGTAAGTCGCGATGATGTTCTCGTGCCCGTCATTCCTCTTAGCCATATTGGTCTTATCCGCATGAACCACTGTTGACTTGCATAATAGCATTATCGTTCAGACAAGAACTTGAGCGTCTTTCAGCCGCGTTATCGTATCTTCATCGAGATCGAGCAAGCTGCGGTACACGTAATCGTTGTGTTCGCCCATCGCAGGCGTTGGGCCACTCACCACGGGGGGAGTCCTCGTGAACAACCACGGCGTCGCATAGATATCGCAAGGCTCATAGCTGCCGCCGGTATGGGCAATGACCAGATCCCGTCCGGCGAATACTTCGTGCGTACGGCACTCCTGCAGTTCCAGTACCGGAGCCGCGGCCAAACCTGCCGAAGCGAGAATCTCGACCGCCTCATCACGATCCAGGGTCTCGCACCACTTGCGAATCGCCTCGCCGATTTCATCGGCACGTTGGCGGCGTATCTCCGGCTTCCGCAATCGCTCGTCCGCCGACCAGTCGGCGCGACCCAGCACCGTGCACAGGGCGATCCAATCCCCTTCGTCGCGCACCACCAATGCCAGCCACCTGCCGCCCCCACGCGTCGCATAGATACCATGCGGGAAATAGCATGGGTGACCATCCCCCCGGATACCCGGCTCCCGACCGTCGAACTGATAGCCGATGAAAGGCTCACCCATCGAAGCACACATCGATGCCGTCTGGCCAAGATCGACGAACTGACCCTGACCGGTACGATTGCGATGCGCTAGAGCAGCGAGCGCTCCGATGACGCCCTGGATTGCCTGCGTAGTGTCTCCAAGTCCGAAAGCCATGAACCCCGTGGCATCCTCGGTGTCCGGATAGCCGACCAGTTTGTCCAGTCCGGAATAACCAGAGGCGATCGCAGCAAACCCGCGCATGTCACGTTTGGGTCCCTGCTGTCCTGCCATGCTCATCGAAACGACGATGATCTTGGGATTCTCCGCGGCGAGATCGGCATAACCAAGCCCGTTCTTGGCCATCACTCCAGCCGCGAAATTATCCATCACGATGTCGCATCGGGTCGCCAGCTTGCGCACCAGAGCTGAGCCGCGCGGATCGGCGATGTTGAACGTAGCCGATTTCTTGGAACGGTTGTTGTGGCAGAAGAAATACGCATTATGCGGATACAGACGCATATTGTCCGGACGCAAGGTCGTCTCGACCCGGATCACCTCGGCACCCATGTCGGCAAGCAGCTGTCCCGCCATCGGCCCGGCCCAGTTCCAGCCGAAGTCGAGCACGCGCACGCCGCTGAGCGCGGTTCCCGAAGCACCCGCTTTTTCCTGTAACAGGCGCGGAGTATGTTTCCTTGCACGCAGCCGGGCGCCGTCGCCGTCGAGCGCCGGTCCCGATGACCTGATCGCCGTCGGAGTCCGCTCCAACAGATATCCTGGTTTGGGAATGCGAACATCGACATCTCCGACCTCTACATGGCCCCACTGGTTGCGGAACGCCAGCTGATCGCTCTCCAGCACTTCCGCAATGTCGTTGACGGAGCCGATGATCACTCCGTTGTCCTTCGCGAGGGCCTGCAACTGGGCACGGGTATGGCGCTTGAGCCAACCACGGAAGGCAAGATCGACCTCTCCACCCTCATCCAAGGTACCGAGATGAAGCGAATCGCGATTCTTCTCGTCCTGCGCCCAAGCGGGATCGCCCATCAGCTTGATATAACCGAGCCATTGCCTACCGTGGATCGTGGCGATGCACACGTAACCGTCCGCGGCTTCGAAAAAGCCGGTCGGGTAAAGTGCTCCTTTGATGATCCGGCCGGCACGCTTCCATTCGATACGACGTTTCGCGGTCGCCAACGACATACCGCCGACCTGATAGGCAAGTACGTGAGCCGACGAAATATCGATGCCCTGGCCCAAGCCGGAGCGATCGCGTTCATGGAGCGCGCATAGTGCGGCTGCCAAACCGTGAAAGCCTGTCTGGTAGTCGGCCTGATCAAAAGGTAGCGGCAGAGGCGCACGATCGGGCCGTCCGATTGCTACCGGCAACGCGCTCAGGGCCTGGACCGTCAGATCGGCCCCGGCGCGGTGCGCCCATTTTCCGGTACGTCCATACGGTGAGATCGAAACCGCGATCAAATGAGGATGGCGTGCCCGGATGGCTTCGAAATCAAGACTCCACCGCTGCCGTTCCTCCATGGTGAGACTTTCGACCAGGACATCGGCCGCGCTCAACATCGAATGGAAGAATTCCAGATCGCCCGGCGTGTCTAGATCCGCCACGACACTGCGCTTACCTGCGTTCAGCAAATGGAAAAAACCACCGTCGTGATTCGACGTACCGTCCGCGAACGGACCGCGTCGGCGCGAGGTATCGCCTCCGGGCGGCTCGATCTTGATCACCTCGGCGCCAAGATCCGCAAAAAGACGAGCGCAGAACGGCGCAGCCACGCCGGCGCCATACTCGATGACGCGCAGATGTGCGAGCGCACTCATGATGGCATCTCCGGTCTGCTCGGTAGCTGGACCGTGGCGCTGCCCACCGAGGTCTGCTCCCCGCGCGGATGACTGACGGTCGATACCTCGAGGTCGACCAGGCGCTCATTGCCGACTACACGTTTTTCTTTGACCTTGGCGTATAGGCGGATCGCGTCACCCTGCCAATGGAAGGCGAGAAACCTCACCTGCAGTCTGCGCATGCAACCGTGATCACCCGCCCACGAAGTCAGCAACTGGCTGTACCACGCCAGCCGTTCGAAACCGGCTTCGTACGCAGCCGGCATGCCGAGATACCTCCGGCAGCGCTCGTTCGTCCAATGAATCGCGACCGGCGGCTCCGGTACATTCTCCTCGTTGCGGATCGCCAACGCCGGATAGCGATCGAACAGCGCGAGCGCCATTTCATGGCCGACGAACCACCCCCCGGCGCCGCGCACGAATTCGAAGGCAAGCTTGCTCGTGAGCGTCACCGGACCCTTGATCAAGTAAGGAACCTCGCTGCCGATCTCCACATCCTCGAAATACAGTGGTTCGGCCCCGCGACGATTGGTATTGTTCTGCTGACGATACTCGTTCCAGACGCCCTCCAGTGCCTCGTCGGTCCATTGGATCGGTTCGATCTTCCCGTATTTCGATGACCCCGAGGCCTTCTTTCGTGAAAACCGGTGCCATGAGGTGCGGTAGAACGCCACCTGCTCTCCGCCCAGAGTATCGATCGTGGTTTCGTAATCCTGCACCCCCGCCCGGCCGCCGGCGAAGTTGCTATCGACGATACGCGCTCCGGTCAGCCGGGTCGCAACTTTCATCGGATCTTCGGCGAATAGCGGACGCGTCCATTCGAACTCGCATTCGCGCCATATCGCATGGCAGCCCGGGAACCCGTCGGTAGCACCGTTCATGGCCTCGGTATAGGCGAGCAGGGTCGGCGGCGCCAGCATTCTCCTCCAAGGAGATCGCTCGGCGTAGGCAAGATCGACGTAAAGCGGATTTTCGTCGGCAAACCCCCTGGCGAATCGACCGGCAGTTTCGCGACTGATGAAGAAATTGGATTGCCCATAGCCAGGATCCCATTGATTGGGCATCAGGAATCCGCGCATCAACGAACCACGTTCGGTCCGTTCCAGCCCTTTTCTCTTGAGCAGGTTATCGAGGTGAGCCTCCGTCACCTCCCCATAGCCTTCCTTCGACTTCTTTGATGCCGTCATACGTTACTCGACGAAATGATCATGATGATATTGCCGCGGTAGCCGCCGGAGGATTTCATCAAGCACCGGCTGTCATCGTCGATCTTCGGATACGACGTGTGCTGCGCAGTTAATCGATCCAACGATATCTTTGTCCGTGCCTAAGGCAATAAACCGTGACTGAAGGAAATCCCCGAGGGACAACCGAACAAGTGGAGCGCCCCGAGATCGATGACACCACCGGTCGAAAGACCGGATCAATCGAAAATCTTCGCTAGATGAGTGTCAAGATTCGGACCGTGAAAGACTAATGAGCGTAAGGATCTCCTGTGATACCGCACATCGATCTTCTGGACCGCAATAGCCAAACGTTCCTCAAAAGTACAAACAGCCCGTCCGGTTTTGTTTTAGCATCATAACAAACGATGACAGGAAGTAAACCGGAACCGTGGTCAGATGCAGATTGCCGACGTTCACCGCATCCGCGCCGGTAATTGGCAACGGCCGGACACGCACCTGCAACATGCCGGTAGTTATCGAGAACTCGCTTTGCAGGACGCCGAGCTGGTAACCAGTCCGAGCGGTTCCTTGCCGATATCGGCGACTACGACCGCAGGCGCGGGCAGAGCCCAGACAGCAGATGCCGTGTCGCGCAGTAGATCCGGCCTTGCGATGCAGAGTGCCTCGCCAGGCAACCGATACTGCCTCGCCAATCGGTCTTGCCGGCTCAAATGCCGGCAGCCGTGATGCTCACGTCTACGTTAGTTATCCCGATTTCCCGGCCCGGCGCCTGTAATGCGGCGCCTGTAATGTGCGCCGCAGCTGGTGGTGCGGCGGGTGGCGGCGAGCAGCATGTGCTCGGCCAGAAGCAATCGTGCCTGGTCCAGGAGCGCGGCGGCCGGCACCGTCTTGCGCAATCGTGCCACGATCTCGAGCCCTTCGGCGAGACCCGCGGTGCTGCGCACCACGCCCATGCAACGCCACATCACCTCGCGCAATGTTCGGCCCGGCTCCTCCTGTGGCAGTATCGTTTGTTCGATGTGCGCCACACGCCCCGGTGCAGCGGCGCCAAGTCGTTCGCGGCTCAGCACCTGTCCCAACCGCCGGCCGAACACCACAGCCTCGAGCAATGAATTGCTCGCCAGCCGGTTTGCGCCATGCATGCCGGTGCACGCCGCTTCGCCGACCGCCCACAGTCCCGGCAGGCTGGTCCGCCCTTCCAGGTCCACCGCAACCCCCCCCATGTGATAATGCACGGCAGGCGTCACTGGAATGGGTTCCCGGTGCGGATCGATACCATGGATGCGGCATATCCTGTAGGCCGAGGGAAACGCCTGTTCGACATCGCAGCCGTCCAGACGAGTCGCATCGAGCCTCACGCGCCGGCCGGCGCTCTGAGCCGCATAGACCGCACGCGACACCACATCACGCGGTGCCAGCTCGGCGAGTGGATGTATCCCTGCCATGATGCCGACACCGTCCTGATCGACCAGTTTTGCACCCGCCCCCCGCAGCGCCTCCGTCAGCAAGGGCAGCGGACGCGCCTCGACATCGAGTGCCGTCGGATGGAACTGTACGAACTCGAGGGCCTCGCTGCGCGCACCCGCCGCCAGCGCCATCGCGACACCGTCGCCGCATGCGCCGACGGGATTGGTCGATCGCGCGAACAGTCCGCCGATACCACCGGTCGCAATGACCACCGCCCGAGCTCTGATCGCGGTGGCTCTGCCTTCTTCATCCACGACCACCACGCCGTTCACGCCGTCGTCGTTCATCAATAAACGGGCGGCGCGCATGCGGCGCAATGTTTCGACGTGGGAAGCGGCTGCGGCTGCCTGCCGCAGCGAATGCATGATTGCGGCACCGGTCGCATCGCCGTCCACATGCAAGACACGCGCCCGGCTATGCGCCGCTTCCATATGGGGCGCCCAGCCCTGATCGTCACGCGCGAAGCGTACCCCCAGGGATTCCAGATACGTGGCGGCGGCGGCGGCTTCGTCACAGACCAGGCGCGCAGCGGCGACATCCACACCCTCGCCGCCGGCGCGCAGCGTATCCTGCAGATGCAACTGCGGGGAATCGGTCGGACCGACGGCGGCGGCCATTCCACCCTGTGCAAGATCGCTTGCGGCCGATGAGCCGTCGCCGCGATCCGGTGTGACGACCATGACCTGCCGCGCCCTCGCATTCAGCGCGGTGACCAGTCCGGCTGCGCCGGCGCCCAGGATCAGGACGTCGGCCTCGGCCGAGGTCATGAGCGTCGTTGTCCGCCCAAGTCAAGCATGCGTTGAACCGAGCGGCGTGCCGCGGCGGCGACATCGTCGGCAATCTCGATCTGCGGGCTCATGCGCATCAAGCTGTCGTGAATCTTCGGAAGCGTGATGCGCTGCATGTGCGGGCAGAGATTGCAGGGTCTGGTGAATTCGGTATCCGGAAAGGCTCCGGACACATTGTCGGCCATGGAGCATTCAGTGATCAGCATTGCTCGTTCCGGCCTGTGCCGTTCCAGCGCGGCAATCATCCCGGAGGTCGAGCCGACGAAATCGGCGGCACGCTGCACGTCGGGCGGGCATTCCGGATGTGCCAGCACGAAAACATCGGCCGCACTGCGATACTCCTTGATCTCGGCGCCGGTGAACCGTTCGTGCACCTCGCAACGACCGCGCCACGGAATGATACGTACGCTCGTATTCGCAGCGACATGTGAAGCCAGGAATTCGTCGGGTACGAAGATCACTTCCGGCGCACCAAGATTTTCGATGATCTCGATGGCATTCGCCGAGGTGCAGCAGGAATCGCACTCGGCCTTCACCGCCGCGCTGGTATTCACATAGCACACCACCGGTGCCCCCGGATGCGCCGCGCGCAAGGCCCGAACATCCGCAGCCGTGATCGATTCGGCAAGCGAACAGCCGGCATCCGGAGCGGGCAGCAGCACGGTTTTGTCCGGTGCCAGCAACTTCGCCGTCTCGGCCATGAAGTGCACGCCGCACATCACGATGACATCGGCATCCGATTCGGCTGCTGCGCGTGCCAGGGCCAGCGAGTCGCCCTGGATATCGGCGACGCCATGAAAGATTTCCGGCCGCTGATAATTGTGCGCCAGTATGAGTGCGTTGCGCTGGCGCTTGAGCTCTTCGATACCCTTGACGAGGTCGAAATGCGCACCCCATTCGACATCGGGCATCAACCGGGATACGCGCGCATAACGCCGCGCATGCTCCGCCATATCGTAGGCAGTTGGGTCAGGGGAAATCATGCTGGCCAAACAAAAAAGAATATCGAAGCCAATATTATCGATATCATACCTTGTAGAACTTGATCCAGGTCAATTTCACCATCTGCCCTGCTCTGTATAAAGGCGTTTTCGCAAACTGACTTTTCGCAAATCGCCGGCTTGACAGCTTGGTTCGGCCAGGGGGGAGCTCCATGAATAACGGCAGAAGCACTGCTGGGCGGACCCGCACCCCGCCGGTCGCCTGCCGGGCATGCGATCTGAACGAGATCTGCCGCCTGACCGGCCTGATCGCCTTCGAGGGCGGTCGCAGCCGTCAGTCCACCGGCGCCCTGCGAACCGTCCGCTCAGGTGCCACGCTGTTTCGCGCAGGCGCGCCGGCACACGCCTTGTACGCCGTACGCCAGGGCATGATCAAGACCACACGCATGACGACCGACGGGGACGAACGCGTCATTGCATTCCACGCTCCAGGGGAGGTTCTTGGACTGGAAGCATTCAGCATGGGCACCTACGCCTGCGATGCATCCGCGCTGGAGCCATCGATCTGCTGTGAAGTGCCGCTGCCGCTGCTGGGTGAAGCGAACTCTCATGTCCGGGAACTGTCGATGGCCGTCGTACGCCTGCTCAGCCAGGCCGCCGCGCCCAAGCATGATCTTGCGCGCGGTTCCGCCCGTCAGCGCGTCACGAACTTCCTGGTCGATCTCGCCGGGCGCCTGAGCAAACGAGGCCTTGATGCGAAACAGCTCATACTGAGCATGAGCCGGCAGGAGATTGCCAGTCTGCTCGACACACGCATCGAAACCGTAAGCAGAACGCTGCAGCAGTTGAACCGCGAAAAGGTGATCCACGTACGCGGCACCCGAGTAAAACTGCTCGATCTCGGGAAGGCTACGGACGAGACGGCGACGCCTCTCGAACACCCGGGCATGGGACAAGAAAGCGCGGGATGATCGCCGCCCGGGATCAAGCGGCGCGGCGTTTCATGTGGCCTTGGCCGCCTTGGTCCCCGCGGATCCGGGCTGCAGCATGTTCGCGCCATCGAACACGCCTACACGCAGGCCCCGCGCAGTGTAGATCGTCTCGCCATCGACGGCGAGCGAACCGTCTCCGCTCACCATGACGAGCTTGCGGGCAATGACACGCTTGATGTCGATCTGGTAGGTGACCCGGGTCGCCTGCGGCAGTACCTGACCAAAAAAACGCACATCTTCGACGCCCAGCGCCCGCCCCATGCCGCGATGGCCGCTCCACGCCAGGAAGAAGCCGATAAGCTGCCACATGGCATCCAGGCCCAGGCAGCCCGGCATGACCGGATCGCCGCGAAAGTGACAAGCGAAGAACCATAGCGAAGGATCGATATCGAGTTCCGCGCGCATTTCCCCGCGACCATGCGCACCGCCGCTGGCCGAAATCCAGGTAATGCGATCGATCATCTGCATGGGGCCGATCGGCAGCCGCGGCGTATCCGGACCGAACAATCTGCCTTCGCCGCAGGCGATCAGTTCCTCCCGTGTGAAGGAAGACTGCCGATCTCCGGCAGGCACGCTCAAAGCTGCATGGGTATCGCTCATGGACGGAATTACATTCCCTGCTCGGACAAGCTGTTTTGGTGCGGGTCAAGCGAATGTGGGTCAAGCACGACTTTTGAGAGGCCCGCTTGATTCAAGACCACGGTTTGATTCATCGCAATGTGGCCTGGCGACACGCGGGCATACTATACAT
The DNA here is from genome assembly GCF_001579945.1 of Steroidobacter denitrificans. NCBI lineage: Bacteria > Pseudomonadati > Pseudomonadota > Gammaproteobacteria > Steroidobacterales > Steroidobacteraceae > Steroidobacter > Steroidobacter denitrificans. The sequence continues at coordinate 2,390,477 of NZ_CP011971.1, forward strand.
GATGTCGACGACGATTCACAAACACGCCCCCCGTGTGGAGCTCATCTGTCCCGCCGGCACCCTGACCGCGCTGCGTGCCGCCGTCGATCATGGCGCCGATGCCGTGTACATCGGCTTTCGCGGCGAAACGAACGCTCGAAACTTTCCCGGCTTGAACTTCAATGCCACCGAAGCGCGGACCGGCCTGGACTACGCGCACGCACGCGGCGCACGCGTGTTCGTGGCGCTGAACATCTACCCATCGCCGCAGTCCTGGCCCCTGGCCACCGAAACGATCGATCTTGCCGCCCGCCTCGGTGCCGACGCTCTGATTCTTGCCGACCCAGGCCTCATGGCCTATGCGGCGAAGCATTATCCCGATCTACGGCTACACCTGAGCGTACAGGGCTCGGCCACCAATTGGGGCGCAATCGAGTTCTATCGCCGCGAATTCAACATTCAACGCGCCGTCCTGCCGCGAGTCCTATCCTGCGCGCAGGTCGCGCGGCTCATTCAACGCACTCCGGTGGAAATTGAAGTCTTCGGCTTCGGCAGCCTATGTGTCATGGTCGAAGGGCGCTGTGCATTGTCCTCGTATGTCACGGGGCAGTCGCCCAATACGCATGGGGTGTGCTCACCCGCACATGCCGTTCGCTGGGAAGAGACCCCCGAGGGACGGCAATCACGGCTCAACGGCGTGCTCATCGATCGCTACGCGCCCGGTGAACCTGCCGGATACCCGACGCTGTGCAAGGGACGCTTTCGCGTCGAGGACGATGTATTCCACGCGCTGGAAGAACCCACCAGCCTCAATGCGCTGGACGTCCTGCCGGAACTGATCGCCAGCGGCGTCAAGGCGATCAAGGTCGAAGGCCGGCAGCGCTCGCCGGCCTATGTGGCGCAAGTCACGAAGCTCCTGCGCCGTGCGCTGGATGACTGTATGAACTCCAGCGGGAACTGGACGCCGCCGGACAACGTGACCGCCGGGCTCGACGCTCTCGCGGAAGGACGTACCCATACGTTGGGCGCCTATCATCGCCCCTGGCAATGACAGCCGACGCCAGCCACCCCCTGCGCCTGACGATTCATGAAAATTTCAGTCGGACCTTTGCTCTATCTATGGGAACGCGACGCAGCACTGCAATTCTATGCGGAGTTGTGCGACGCCCCCGTCGATATCGTCTATCTCGGCGAGGTCGTCTGCAGCAAACGTCGGCTCATTCGGCGTGAAGATTGGTTGGAAATCGCACAAGCGCTGACCGCCGCCGGCAAGGAAGTCGTCGTTTCCACATTAGCCCTGATCGAGGCGGAATCGGAGCTGTCGTCACTGTCGCGCCTCGTCGGCGACACGACCGGACTGGTGGAAGCGAACGACTATGCGGCCGTAAATGCGCTGGCAGGACGCGACTTCGTCGCCGGACCGCATCTCAACGTCTACAATGAGGCGACGCTGGCGCTGCTGGCGGGGCTTGGCGCGCGCCGCTGGGTTGCGCCGGTCGAGCTTGCGCTCGCCACGATCGCCGCATTGAGTGAAAATCGGCCCGCCGGCATGCAATTCGAATTATTCGCCTACGGCCGACTGCCGCTGGCCTTCTCCGCACGCTGCTTCACCGCGCGTAAATATCGACGCGCCAAGGACGAATGCGAATTCATCTGCCGGCAGCATCCCGATGGTCTCACGCTGTATTCGCGCGAAGACCAGCCGTTCCTTACGCTCAACGGCATTCAGACACAGTCGGCTGCGGTACAGAACCTGCATCCGCAGCTCAATGCAATCCGCCTGGCCGGTGTGGACATCGTGCGGCTGTCGCCGCAATCAAGCGATTTTCCAGCGGTCGTGCAGGCGTTCAGAGATACGATCGACGGGACACCGAAGCCGGCGGCGTTTCCTGAAAGCCGCCTTCCCGGCGGGTATTGTGACGGCTACTCGTCAGGCGCAGCCGGATTAGTTCATGAAACGCCTGAACCCCGCTTTTGACTGCAAGTGCCGCACCCGCCAACGGTGCCGGCAACACATCCCGCACGTGCGACGGCACGTCGTATTCCCACGAATCGAGCAAATTTTTCAAGTGCAACCCGGTTTCCGTCTCTCCCTCTACGGCCAGCCGTCGCTGGAAAAACAGCGTATCCGGATCCTCGCTGCGCGTGGCAAGCGCGATGAAATCCGCCAATGCTCCGCGCAGCGTGACGTCCGGCGCACATGCCGAGCGCACCAGGGCGCGGCCGCTGATCTCGAAAGTCAGCGCGATCGGCACATCCTCCACGCGCAACTGGAACCGCTTGCCGTCGAGTTCCTCGAGCCGCTCCGCGAATGCCTGGCCACGCAGCAATTGATTCACCGTCAACACCAGCAGGCGTTCGTGCAGCGGTGTGGGCGCGGCTCGCAGCCAGAAGGCGAATGCGGCGGCAGGGTTGAGCATGAGGATCTCCGGATCGAAACAAGCCGCTATTCATGCCACGCGCAGCGGCAAACCGGTTTGATCCAGCTCAATCGGGGCATATCATGAGCTACGCCAGCCTGCGGGAGTTTATTCAGGACCTGGAGCGCCGCGGCGAATTAAAACGCGTGCCTTTCCCGGTCGATCCGCGACTGGAAATGACGGAGTTGTGCCGGCAAAGCCTGCTCAACGGTGGACCTGCCCTGCTCTTCGAACAGCCCAGCGGCTATGACATGCCCGTGCTCGGCAACCTTTTCGGTACCACCCAGCGGGTCGCCGCAGCGCTCGGCTATGACAGTGTTGCGCGTTTGCGCGAGGTAGGCTCGGTACTTGCGTTCCTGAAGGAACCGCAGTGGCCGGATCGGCTGAGCGCCGTATTCGAACATCTGCCGGCATTCGCGCCGCTCTTGAAAGCTACCCCGCGCGTGATCGCCGCACCGCCCTGCCGTGAAATCGTGCAAACCGGCACCGACATCGACGTGACCCGCCTGCCGGTGTGGACCTGTTGGCCCAAGGATGCCGGTCCGCTGATCACCTGGGGTCTCGTCATCACCCGCGGCGTGCATCATTCACGTCAGAACGTTGCGGTCTATCGCCAGCAGGTGCTGGGTCCGAATCGCGTGATCATGCGCTGGCTGCCGCATCGCGGCGGCGCGCTCGATTATCGGGACTGGCGCCGGCAGCACCCCGACAAGCCGTTTCCGGTGGTCGTCGCGATCGGCGCCGACCCTGCTCTGCTGATCGCGGCGGCAGCACCGATTCCGGACAGTGTTTCGGAATTCCAGTTCGCCGGAATGCTGCGGCGCCGGCGTAGCGAAATCTGGCAGACTGCCTCGGGGCTGAGCGCGCCGGCCAGCGCCGAGATCGTGTTCGAAGGCCATATCATGCCGGGCGACGAAGCCCTCGAGGGACCCTTCGGCGACCATACCGGCTACTACAACTCCCAGGCGAAATTCCCCGTACTCACGATCGATCGCCTCTGTATGCGGCGCAATGCGATCTATCACGGCGGCTACATGGGCCGCTCTCCGGAAGACGAGCCGTCCGTGATCGCGATGGCGCTCAACGAAATGTTCGTGCCGATGCTGCAGCGAACATTCCCTGAAATCGTCGATTTCTGGCTGCCGCCCGAGGCCTGTTCGTACCGTGTCGCCGTCGTCAGCATCCGCAAGGCCTATCCCGGCCACGCGCAGCGTGTGATGCAGGCGGTATGGTCCTATCTGCGCCAGTTCACTTATACGAAATTCGTGATCGTGACGGACGACGACATCGACGTGCGCAACTGGAAGGAAGTGATCTGGGCGATCTCGACCCGGGTCGATCCTGCCCGTGACACGATGCTCGTACGGCGCACACCGATCGATTACCTGGATTTCGCCAGTCCGGTGGCGGGTCTGGGCTCCAAACTCGGCATCGACGCCACCAACAAATGGCCGGCGGAGACCCGCCGCGTCTGGGGAACCCCGATCGAAATGACCGATCAGGTCGTCCAGCGCTGCCGGACGCTATGGCAGGCACTCCAGACGCCGCAGTCCGCGCCACTTGATCCAGATCGGCACCCGCGGCCTTAATCCAGCGCCGCGATCCATGCTGCATCGCCGGGCCGCCGCGACGATGCTTCTCGTGACGCCTCGACATGTCACGACACCCTGTTATTGTGTCACGATAAGCCTTTTATATGTCACGATATCCCCCATGATATCCCTCATGCGCCACCAATCCATCCCACATCCGAAGGACCTGTCCTGATGCGCCGCGTCGTCGTCACCGGCATGGGTATCGTTTCCTGTCTGGGCAATGACCTGGATGATGTCTCGGTGGCCCTCGCCGAAGGGCGTTCCGGCATCCGCGTCGCGCCCGGATATGCCGAGCTTGGACTGCGCAGCCAGATCGCCGGTATCCCGCAGATCGATCTGGATAAGCAACTCGATCGCCGCGATCTGCGCTTCATGGGCGATGCGGCCGCCTACGCTGCGGTATCGATGAAACAGGCGATTGCGGACAGCGGTCTCACCGCGGCCCAAATCAGCAATCCCCGTACGGGTCTGATTGCCGGCAGCGGCGGCGCCTCCTCCGCGAACATCGTCGAGGCGGCCGACACGCTGCGCAGCCGCGGCATCCGCAAAGTCGGGGCGACGCGTGTTCCGCGCACCATGGGCAGCACGGTCGCGGCCTGCCTGGCAACCTCGTACCACATCAAAGGCGTCAGCTACGCGATTACATCCGCCTGTGCAACCAGCGCGCATTGTATCGGTGCCGGTGCCGAACAGATCCAATTCGGCAAGCAGGATGTGATGTTCTGCGGCGGCGGTGAAGAAGAACACTGGTCGCTCACGGCGCTGTTCGATGCCATGGGCGCTCTGTCGAGCGGACGCAACGATCACCCGGAAAAGGCGTCGCGTGCATACGATGCGAACCGCGACGGATTCGTCATCGCCGGCGGCGGCGGCATGCTGGTGCTCGAATCCCTCGAACATGCCCAGGCGCGCGGGGCGCGCATCTATGCCGAACTGGTCGGTTACGGCGTGACCGCCGACGGCGCCGATATGGTACAGCCCTCGGGCGAAGGCGCGGTGCGCTGCATGCGCCAGGCACTCATCGGCCTCGAACACCCCATCGACTATCTCAATACGCATGGCACTTCGACTCCGCTCGGCGACGTCATCGAACTCAAGGCCGTGCGTGAAGTGTTCGGCGCGAACATTCCGCCCATCTCCTCCACGAAATCCCTCACCGGTCATTCGCTCGGTGCGGCGGGTGTGCAGGAGGCGATCTACTGTCTGCTCATGATGCGCGACGGCTTTCTTACCGCTTCGGCGAACATCGAAGAACTCGATCCGGCCTGCGCCGATTTTCCTATCCTGCGAGAAGCACGAAAACAACACGTGGATACCGCGATGTCGAACAGCTTCGGCTTCGGCGGAACGAATGCCACGCTGGTATTCAGGAAATTCTGAACCGGCACGACGGCGCGAAACGGCCTCGTTCATTCTGCGATTTCGCTTCATACGGCAAATCAAAACGGGCAAGAGTATCGCGAGCATCGGCACCGCCGGCTCCTGCGGGGAACTCCCTAGCGCGTCATTCGGCTCTCGAAACGCTTGATATAGAGCAAAAAATCGCCCCCCTCGAGGCTTGTACGATCGTGCCGTAAGTCGGCAAGACGCGAACGCAGCCACGAGGAACGCACGTGAGACAACTTGATTCCGCCACCGCAGATTCCTCCCGCGCATTGTGGCTATCGACCCTCGCCTTCACCGTTTGTTTCGCCGTCTGGACCCTGTTTTCGATCATCGGCATACAGGTCAAGAGCGATCTAGACCTGACGGAAACGCAGTTCGGCCTGCTGGTGGGCACACCGATTCTCACCGGCAGCCTCATCCGCCTCATTCTCGGTGTCTGGGCGGATCAGTTCGGCGGCCGCCGCGTCTATATCGGCGTCATGGTGAGCGCCGCCATCGCGACCTGGCTGCTGACTTACGCCCATGACTACCCGACCTTCCTGATCGCGGCCCTCGGAGTCGGCATCGCCGGCGGCTCCTTCTCGGTCGGCATCGCCTACGTCTCTCGCTGGTATCCCCCTAGCCGGCAGGGGACGGCGCTCGGCATCTTCGGCGCCGGCAATGTCGGCGCCGCCGTGACCAAGTTCGCGGCGCCGATGGTGATGGTCGCCTTCGGCTGGCAGATGGTGGCGAAGGCCTGGGCCGTCGGCTTGCTGCTGATCGCGGCCATCTTCTGGCTGGGCACCAAGGAAGATCCGGAACTGGAAAGACGCCGCAAGGCAGGCGTGAAAGGCGACTCGCTGACGGCCATGCTCGAGCCGCTCAAGAATGTGCAGGTATGGCGCTTTTCGCTGTACTACTTCTTTGTCTTCGGCGCCTTCGTCGCCCTCGCATTGTGGCTGCCGCGCTACTTGATGGGCGTCTACGATCTCGATATCCGCGCTGCCGGCATGCTCGCCGCATTTTATTCCGTGCCGGCAAGCCTGTTTCGCATCTACGGCGGCGTTCTTGCCGACAAATATGGTGCGCGGCGCGTCATGTACTGGACCTTCTCCGTCTCGGTGGTGTGCTGCTTCCTGCTCGCCTACCCGCCGACCGACTACATCGTGTACGGCATCCAGGGTCCGATGGCATTTCGTCTGGAAACCGGTCTCATCGGCTTCGTCGTCCTGGCATTCACGCTCGGCTTTTTCATGAGCCTCGGCAAGGCGGCCGTCTACAAGCATATCCCGGTGTATTACCCCGGACACGTGGGCGCCGTGGGCGGCGTCGTCGGCCTGGTCGGTGGCCTGGGCGGTTTCGTACTGCCGATCGCCTTCGGTGTCATGAACGATCTGACCGGCATCTGGCAAAGCTGCTTCATGCTGCTGTTCCTGATCGTCGCCGTATCGCTGCTGTGGATGCATGTTTCGATCCGCTCGATGGAACGCGAAGCGGCCGGCGCCGTGCTGCGCAAGCTGCCCGAATTGCCCGAAATGCAGGAGATCCACAAGCCGCAGCACGAGGGTGTTCTCGGCAGCCACCTGATCGAGGACTGGCGCCCCGAGGATCGCGCCTTCTGGGAAGGCAGCGGCCGCAGGATTGCTAACCGCAATCTTTGGCTGTCGATTCCATCGCTGCTGCTGTCCTTCGCGGTGTGGATGGTCTGGTCAGTGGTCGTGGCCAAGCTGCCGGCCATCGGGTTCGAGTACACCACGGATCAGTTGTTCTGGCTCGCGGCCCTGCCCGGCCTGTCAGGCGCCACCCTGCGGATCATCTACTCCTTCGTCGTACCGATCTTCGGCGGTCGGCTCTGGACGACACTCGCGACCTGGTCGCTGCTGATTCCGGCGCTGGGCATCGGCTTCGCGGTGCAGAATCCGCAGACGCCCTACTGGATCCTGCTGTTGCTGGCCTTGTTATGCGGCTTCGGCGGCGGCAATTTCGCCTCCTCGATGTCGAACATCTCGTTCTTTTTCCCCAAGGCGGAAAAAGGCCATGCGCTGGCGCTGAATGCCGGTCTCGGCAACCTTGGCGTCAGCGCGGTGCAATTCGTCGTGCCGCTGGTGATTACGGTGGGTGTATTCGGCTGGCTGGGCGGCGATCCGATCGTTTCCCGGGATCTCGTCGGCGAGCGGCAGCTGTGGCTGCAGAACGCCGGCTTCATCTGGGTGCCGTTCATCGTAGTTTCGGCGTTTGCCGCATGGTTCGGCATGAACGATCTGGCCAGCGCCAAGGCCTCGTTCGCGGAACAGGCGATCATCTTCCGGCGCTCGCAGAATTGGATCATGTGCTGGCTGTACACCGGCACGTTCGGTTCGTTCATCGGCTACTCGGCGGGTTTTCCGCTGTTGGCCAAAACGCAGTTCCCGGAAGTGGAGGTGCTGAAGTTCGCATTTCTGGGACCGCTCGTCGGCGCTTTGAGCCGCTCGCTGACAGGCTGGATCTCGGACCGCTGGGGTGGAGCGCGCGTGACATTCTGGGTGTTCGTCGGCATGGCGCTCGGCGTGTGCGGCGTACTGTATTTCCTCGGGACGCACAACTTTCCGGGATTCCTGGCGATGTTCATATTCCTGTTTTTCGTCAGCGGCGTGGGCAATGCCTCCACGTTCCAGATGATTCCGGCGATCATGCGCAAGGAAATGAATCGGCTCATGCCGCAAGCCAATGATATGGAGCGCACGCGGCAGGCGGAGAAGGAGAGTGCGGCGATCATCGGTTTCAGTTCCGCCATCGCCGCCTATGGCGCCTTCTTCATCCCTAAAAGCTATGGCACCTCGATCGCGCTGACCGGCGGGCCGCAGACCGCACTGTGGGCATTCCTTGGCTTCTACGCCAGTTGCATTCTGCTCACCTGGATAGTGTATACACGGCCCGGCGGACTGCTATACGACCTCGAGCGTCGGCGCATCGACACTGTCCCCGCGATGGCCGTCGACTGACGACCATGCGCCCGGTCGCCGATTCGCTCATACCTGTCTCGGGGGCGCCCGGTCCGGCTGATGAAGACGGACTGTCACGTCACCGCCTGACGGGTCAGACTCAGTCCGGCTGTTTGTCCCAGGAGATGAAAGCCCACTGCATCGGCGCCCGGACCGGGTTGGCGCCGGTACGTTCGCTCCAGCGGCGCAGGCGAGCCGTTTCATTCTCGTTCAGCCTGCCCAGCGACCAGCTGACGCGCTTGAGGAGATCGTCGAAATCGCCCGCATCCAGGTTGGCGTCATTGCGGATATAATCGACGCGCGGGTGGATGCCCATGGCATGCAGGATATTCACCACGTAGATGTAATCAGGCGCCGCAATGCGCTTGCGGCCGATGACCTCGAGAATCTCCTGGCTGACGAATTTTCCGCCCACCGTATGCGTTAGATATACCCTCTTGTTTGCCTTGTCGTTGAGCTTCTCGAGTGCAGCAGCCATGTCCTGGACGCTGGTGGAACGTGAAGCGACCACGATGTCGCAGGAAGGGATATCCGACCAATCATCCTCCCAGGCGCGCAGTATCGGTTGTACATTGTCCACGCCCAGCAGATCCGCGTTCGCAATCAAGGCGTCGAGCATTCCCTGGCTGTAGTCCAGGCCGTAGATCGTGCCGAGACGGGCGGCGAGCGGCAGGCTGATCGTGCCCGGGCCGCAACCCACGTCCAGCAAGGTGCTGCAGCCGGACAGATCCATCCGGCCGATGAATTCCTGCGCATAGCGGCTTTGCATGGATCTGCGGCTGATGCCATCGGCGCGCGCATCCCAGGCACTGGCCGGCTTGGGCAAGCGGGATGCGGCGGCCAAGTGTTCGCGATAAAGATGGGCGAAGTCGATGCCATGGATGCCCGTGGCGCTGCGAGGATCTGTCGTGGTCATATCGCTGTAATGAATCCTTCCGGCGTACCGCAAAGCGTGCCTTCCGCGAACGGCATGAAGCCGCTGCCAGTCGGCCTCGAACAGCGTAACAACCAGGCTTCCAGCACCTCGATCCGCGGCGGCAGCTCGACGCCCTCCCCTCCGGTAAAGTCACGCCAGGCCTCCAGGTAGCGCTCCGCGACGACGAGCAGCAGAGGCGTACGCTCGCTCATCAAAGAGAGCAATTCGTCGCTCAAACCTCCCCCCGTTGCTTCCAGGACACCAAAACGGTTGGCGATGACCAGGTCGGCTTTCTGCCTCAGGGCGTTGCGCAACACGATGCTAGCCGCGGCAATACCGGCCGGATCGAGGCGGCACGCCGATGAACCGGTGCCCAGATCCTGGGAAATCGGGAAACGGCTGGTAGGATCGTTCAGATCCACCAGCATCATCTGCTTGTACTTGCCGCCGCTCCTGCGGGTATGCTGCACCAGCCCGCGCACGCGCCAACCCTGTCGGCCCAGGCGCATGGCGAACTCGGCCAACAGTGCATCGGCGGCCTCCGGCTCGGAAGATACGATGGCGGCGATCGGCAATGGTGCTGAGGTCATGGCTGTAGCGACGAGGACAGCGAAATGGAAGTATCAGAGCATCAGGATGCCGGCGGCATATGCAGCGTCACCCGCTGTACGGTCTTGCCGAAGAAATGGTAACCGGATCCGCCTTCGGCGAGCAGTTCCAGCAATTCGTCACCGGCCAGCACGCGCGTGCCCCCGATCACGGTGACGCCGCGTCCGGCATAGGGTCGGACCAGCAACGGCGTCGTCGGACCGATCACCGCCGCCTGCGCCCCCGGGCGCAGCAGCCGCAGAAGACCGTCCAAGCTGCCATTGAGCAGCGTGGTGCCGGTGGTGATCAGCAGATCCGCTTGAGGAATCACCTGAGGCGCGCGCTCGGCCGGCTCATAATAGGGCAACTCGTCCGGCTTGAGCGTGCTCGGATCGAGTTCGAGCACGTTGAACGGCTGGCCGCGCTTGCGCAGGGCGCGCATATAGGGTGGAAACGCGCCGACCAATGCGACCCGGTCCTGAGGGCCCATCGTCAATGCATCGAAGGCATCGCCCGTGCTGACTTGCGCATCGGCCGGCGGTCCATCGCGCAACCACAGCAATTCCACCAGGGCATTGAGCGTGGCGATGGCCACGGCGCGACGCAGATCCTGAGGCCGATACAGATCATCGAGCAATTCCACTGCCTTGCGGCCGCGAATTCTGCCCGGCACCGGCATCGCCTTGGCCGAGCTTGGGCAACAGACGGCTTCGGGCACACTCTTGACCGGCGTTGCGCACAAACCGGCGGGACCGCCGGAAAGTTTGACTCCAGTGAAAAATATGCCGAGTACCGCCCGCTCCAGTTCCAATGAACCTGCCTCCGCACCCAGGCGTTGCAGTGTTTCGGCATGCAACTCCTGAAGCAAGGTCGAAGCAGGTAAGGACCGGGTGGTGGTGGCTGGAGAATTCATCGATACGAGTCCTGTCGGCAGTCTGCGCCCTGAGCAGCGGCAGGCTAGCTTTCACGACTCCTGTGAGCAGGTCAAGCGACACCTCCGACATCAGGTGATGGATGGGCAGTATGCGCCGGTATCGTCCGGCTCGCCATCGCCGCCGATCATCCGTCGCCAGGCGGCATGCTGAACGATATGCCAGGCGCTACACTGATCCGGCGCCGAGATCCGCCTGCAGGATCACCCCGCGCGACTGCCGGACTTGCGCCCCAAGAGCCGGCAATGGAAACATGTTTTCATCTCGGGAAAGGTTGCCGTCATGAGTAGCAAAAAGAGCCGTATCGAACTGCGCGGCGCGCTGTGGATGGCGGTAGGCGACAAGAATCTAGGCGGACCGGGTCGTATCGCGCTGCTGGCCAGAATCGCCGAATGCGGTTCGATCACCCAGGCCGCGAAAAAAATAAAAATGAGCTACAAGGCGGCCTGGGATGCGATTGATACCATGAACACGCTGGCCGGCGAGCCGCTGGTGGAACGGGCGGCAGGCGGCAAAGGCGGCGGCGGCACTCGCTTGACGCAGCGTGGCGAACAATTGGTGAACAACTTCAGGCTCATCGAGCGCGAACATCGCCGTTTCGTCGATGAGTTGAGCCTTCAATCTGCGCAGATCGCCGATGACCTGCTGTTGATAAAGAGGATGAGCATGAGAACCAGCGCACGCAACCAGTTCTACGGCAAGGTGGCGGACATCGCATCCGGGACGGTCAACGACGAGATACAACTGGAAATGCCGGGCGGATACAGGATCGTCGCCATCATCACTCGAGATAGTACCGCCAAGCTCGGACTTCAGATCGGCATGGAGGCCTTCGCCCTGATCAAGGCATCGTCGATCATCGTCGCCACCCGCGACGAGGCGGCGCGCTACTCGGCCCGCAATCGCCTGGTCGGTACCGTTTCGCGGCTGACGACTGGCGCGATCAACGACGAGGTGGCCATAGAACTACAGGGGGGGGGGACGATCGTTGCCATCGTTACGCGTGAAAGCAGCGCCTTGTTGCAGCTTTCCGTGGGTGCGCCCGCGGCGGCCCTGTTCAAGGCCTCCAGCGTGATCCTGGGGATTCCGGCATAGCGCTGTCGATCCCGGCTCGCACGCATCCTGCCCAATGAACGTTACCGATGCAGCGTTCAATCCGGATCGCGCGGCATCGGGCTGTCCGCCTTCGGTAGCCAGAACTCCACGCTTGCGCCCACGCCTATCTCTCCAGTGATCGTTACGTCGCCCTCGTGCCGGTGAACGATACGCTGCACGATGCATAAGCCGATGCCGCTGCCTTCGTATTCGGACTGCGGGTGCAGACGTTCGAATGCCTTGAACAACTTGCCGGTATATGCCGAATCGAAGCCGGCGCCGTTATCCTGAATACAATAACTCACCATATTCGCATCCTCGCTGCCCGAAACATGTACCTCGGGTGAGGCGCTGCGACGCGAAAACTTCACTGCATTCGAAAGCACATTGATCCACACCTGTCGCAGCAGCCCCTCATCGGCGTACACATCCGGCAGTTTCGCCAAGAACAGTGCCGGCGGCTGCGCCACGCCGGCAGTCACTGTCGACCACGCGGCTTTCACGAGTTGCGTCATATCGACACGCTGACGGACGAGACCGACATGACTCAGGCCGGACAGGCGCAGATAATCATCGATCATGGTCGCCATCTGGCAGGCCCGATCCGTCACGACGCTGAGCAGCCGCTGACCTTCCGACGGTAATGCAGCGCCATGCTCATCGACGAGGCGTGTCGTGAACTGGTTGATTGCCCGTAACGGCGCCTTCAGATCATGAGCGATGCTGTGTGCGAACGACGAAAGATTCTGGTTGGCTGCTTCCAGCTGCGCGATTCGCCGCTGAATCTTGTCTTCCAGCTTGTAATGCTGCTCACGCTGCTGTTGTTCCTGATGCTTGCGCATGCTGGCGTCCCGGAATACGACGACCAACCCGGCCATGCGGCCGCCTTCGTCGCGTATCGGCGCAACCGAGTCATCGATCGGCAGCACGCTGCCGTCGCGCCTCGTCAATGTCGCTTCATCCAGATTCACCACGACGCCCTCGTGCATGGCCTGTTCGATCACATTCGCAAATGTATCGCCCGACGGCGTCCTGATACGAAATACTTCGACCACCGGACGCCCGGTGGCTTCTTCCTGCGTCCAACCGCTCAGCTGCTCGGCAACCGGATTGACATAACTCACGCGCAACTCGCCGTCGATCGTGATCACCGCATCGCCGATGCTGTTCATCGTCGTCGCCAACCAGCGTTCCATCTTCACGAGTTTCTGCTCGGCGCGGCGCCGGCGCATTGCCGTCTCCAGCGTCGCCGCCAACGAACGCTTGTCGAAAGGCTTCACGATATATCCGAACGGTTCGGTCGTCGTCGCCTCCTTCAAGGTCGAGGCGTCGGCATGTGCGGTCAAAAATACGACCGGCACGTCGAACTCTTCGCGAAATCGGCGAGCCACGTCGATACCCGTCAGCGAACCTTTGATATTGATATCGACGAGTGCCAGATCGGGGCGAACCACGCTGACGTATGAGAACGCATCGGCGGCGTTATCGACCACACCGCCGACCTCATAGCCGAGTTGCTCTAGCCGCATCGAAAGATCCTCGGCAACCAGGCTCTCATCTTCGATGACCAGAATGCTCAACGGCCTCATTTACTCTTCATCCCCGCGATCGGAAAGCTGATGGCGACGACGGTGCCGGGCCCCGCTCCGACCGACAGTTTGGCATCGAGCTGCCGAATGAGATTGCGTACGATCGTCATGCCCAGCGTTCTGGCGTTAAGGAAACTGTCCGTATGCACGCCACCAACACCGTCATCCGCGACCTCGATGCATGCTCGTCCCTGTTCGCAATGACGCACGCTAACGCGTAAAAGTCCTTGCGAACGACCTTTGAAGGCATGTTTCAATGCATTCGATATCAATTCGTTCATGATCAGACTCGCAGGCACCGCACGCTCGATGTCGATGACGATCGGCTCGACAGCGAATTTCGTGGTAATTCGCGGCCCGATGCCTTCACTGATCAATAGCGTAGTAATCTCTCGAGCCAGTTCGCTCAAATCGATACGGCGCAGATCGGTAGCGCCATACAGCTTCTCGTGCACCAAAGCCATGCTCATGACGCGCTGACGGCAATCCTCGAGCGGCTCCTGCACCGCCGGTTCGTCGGTCTTTGCCGCCTGTAGCGCCAGCATGCTCGCCACCACCTGAAGATTGTTTTTCACCCGATGGTGGATCTCCTTGAGCAGCAACTCCTTCTCCTCCAGAGACTCGCGCAGACGCTGCTCCGTCTGCCGGCGCAGCGTAATATCGCGAACGGCGGCAACCACGAGATTCCGCTCGGGCAGCATCACCGGACTGAAGGCGATTTCCACATCGAATCGCGAACCGTCACGCCGCCATGCCTGCAATTCACGTCCCTGCCGCGTGATTGCCTCGCCGTGTCCGGCCGCGAACGTTTCGCTGTACCCGGCGTGACGGTGCGGCGATTCCTCCGGTATCAGCCGCTCTATATTGCAGCCGATCAATTCGGTACGGCTATAACCGAACTGTCGTTCGGCCATGTCGTTGGCCAGTACGATGCATCCCGCGGCATCGACGATCAGCATCGCATCCGGCGCGGCTTCCAGAATGCTGCGCATAAGTATTTCCGAACTCGTACTGTGCTCGAGCGCGCCAGCCAGCGCGCGCCGCGAATGCAACGCCGCCGCCATCAGGACGGACATGGTGGCGCCAATCGCAATAGTCAACTCGGGTACGCGCGAGGTCGGTACGTCGGAGAACTCGTGGAACAGGACCGCGCCAAGCGACGCCGTGCAGGCCAACCCGGAAATGAGCGCCGCCCAGGGCAGCCAGCGCGGAAAAAATTTTTCCTCGTTCCGGATCGACAAGGCGCCGAGCGCCACCGCGGCGACGACGAATCCGCCGGCGGCGTGCACGGCGATACCCGCTGACGCGCCCCAACCGTAGGCAATCGGCGTTTTTGTCGCGTAGCCGATGAGCGAGGTGGCCGACAGGCCGGCGATGATGGAAGCAAGCAGGCCGACGAAGGTCGAACTCGATCCAGATGGTCGAATGCCGAGCGTGACAAAACCGATACCGGACAGGGTACAGAGTACCGCAGTGATCGGCGCCATGCGTCCCGGCGTCGCACCGGGTTCGATCAGGAAGGCGTTCACGAACAACTGATCGATACCTAAATCGATCTGTATTAGATCCTGCGCCAGCGTCAAGGCGCCGACGGCAGTGGCGAACAGTGCACACACGAGTGCGGCACAGCGCTTGTTCTTGAGCAGCAGTGCGGCACTGAGTCCTAGAGCAATGAAGCCGAGCGCTGCATTGAACTTCATCGGTGCGCCGTCGGCTCGCAGTTTGACCAGCGCCGTATCACCAACCAGCCAAGCCAGGCAGACGCCGCCGCCGCCGGCGATCAGCATGAACGCAGTTGCGCCCGCCAGCAGTTCTCTACGCCAGTCGCTCCCGCCGGATTTCGAGCCGATATTCAATACTATTCTCGACTGACCACACTTCATGTGGCGTCGGATTCCATCATCGAGCCACGCCTTTTTATCCGACATGCGATGCCGCCGGAATCAGCGCGGAGTTTACGAGAACCTCATTAATTCCCGCGTAAGGTTTTTCCTACATTATTGATCGGGCTTCTCTATGCAAAATAACAAGGGAATCCCGGGGCTTGACGATACATGCCAGTTGCCGCGGACGGCCCGGAAACGTCCTGTGCCGATCACTTCGCAGCGGCTCAAGCGCATCACCACAGCCTGCCGGCCGGTCTGTTCCATAACGGCCGCAGCCTGATCGGTCTGCTCGATACCGAGCTTACCGCCCCGGTTCGATGACATAATCTTCCCTACGATATCGGCGGCATGCCTTATGAAAAGGTCGTTTTATTGATGGCCGCCCCGCTACCGCCGCCAGACGTGTGCCGCTTGTCACGCACACCGGTAATACATTGCTCTGTTCCCTGATTTTTCCAGCGGAATTTGCGCCTTGCAACGCTAGGGGAGAGTCTCCTGCGGCCCATTGGCAAGGCCTCCGCCATGATCTGCGGCATGCGGCGCCCAGCGCCGTTCAGGGCGAGCCGATGGCCGACGATGCAATGGAGTCGATGAATCCGAGGATGCCGGCGACCTCGGTATGATGACCGACGGACGACCGCCAGGTGCAAAGACGGCAGTGCGGCGTTCTACGAATCGGCCAGGCCACGCACCCCGTAGCGCTCCTGCAGCTGCGCCAGGTACCGATGCAGCGCATGCTGACGAGCCTGGACCGACAGATAGGCCGCGATACGCGCCCGGCTTCTCTCGAAACCCAACGGCGCACCATGGTGGATTTCATCGATCCATACCACATGATGGCCGTAGCGCGACTCGACGGTAAGCCCGGCGAGCCCTTCCCGCAGCATGAAGATCTGTCGATCGAATTCCGGCGTGGTCTGGCCGCGTTCGAGCCAGCCGAGCGCGCCGCCCTGAGTGCGCGATGGGCAGGCGGACCAGCGCAGCGCGCTGGGCGCAAATCCTTGTGGATACTCCGTCAGCTCGGCGATCAGCGTCTCGCCGCGACACCTGGCCTCGAGGCGCGCAGAGACGTCATCGGGTGCCGCCGCCAGCAGAATGTGGCGTACTCGGATGCGATCGGGCTCGCGAAGACGTTGACGATTGTTTTCGTAGTAGCGCCGGCAGTCGTCCTCACCGGGCTCCGGAATCTCCAGCTCCCGTTCCAGCAACACGCGAATAGCCGCCTCCTCACCGGTTTCCTGACCGATCGGCTGCGCGCTCTGCGCAATATGCAACCGCTCGATCTCGCGCCTCAGCAACTCGCGCACCACCAGCGCCCGCGCGGCTTCGCGGCGCGCCCGGGACGGATCGCGGGCAGGATGATGCTGCATTTCACGGGCGATTTCCGCCTCGCTAATCGCGGTATCGGCAACGACAAGCGCCTCGAGCGCCGGCATCGGTCCCTCCCCTGCGCCCGGCGCAGCAGGCCGGCCGGCCTGCCGAATGCCGCTTGTAATCGAAGCATCCATCATCCGGGGCCCGGCCCATAGCGCAGCGACGCCTGCCGCCGGCGCACCACCTGATAGGGGCGTTTCAGATAGCCCACCGGAATACTCCACACATGCACCAGGCGCGTGAAGGGCGCCACCAGCAGCAGCGTCAGCCCCAGGAACACATGCGCCTTGTAGACCCAGTGCGCATCGGCGATATATTCCGCAGCGCCCCAACGAAATGTCACGATGTGTTGCGCCCACTCGGCCAGCTTGACCATTTGCGCGCCGTCCAGATGCCCGGCGGACACGACGATACTGATCATGCCCAGCACCAACTGCGCCCACAGCAGCCACAGAACGACGATATCGCGTGCGGCGCCGGTGACGCGAATACGCGGATTGGCCATGCGTCTGACGATCAAGATCGTCAGACCGATAAAGCACAGCACGCCGAAAACACCTCCCACGAGCATCGCCAGCAGCTGCTTGGCGCCTGCGCTCATGAAAGGTTCATAAAGGGCATGCGGCGTCAGCAAACCGACGAAATGGCCGGCCAGGATCGCCAGCACGCCGACATGAAACAGATTGCTGCCTGCCCGCATGCCGCGATTGGACAGCAGCTGACTCGAACCGGAACGCCAGGTATACGCATCCTTGTCGAAACGAGCCCAACTACCGATCAGAAGCAGGGTGACCGCAATATAGGGATAGACTTGAAAACAGAATTCGTTGAGATACTTCATGCTCTGCTCTCTTTATGCGCCACCCGCTCGACACCGGCGGGCAGCCGGTCCGGTGGCGCGCAATCCACATCGGGCGCCCGTGCGCCGAAGCGCACCGTCTCCTCCTCCCACACGCGATCCAGCGCCTGCGGCGTATCGTCACGGGCTTCACCGGCCACGCTGCGCCGAATCGTCTGCAGATTGGACCGTTCTCCGGAGAATTCGGCCAGCAATTCGAACAGCAGCGCATAGGCGCTTTCGCGCTCCGCCGCACGCGCTGCCAGCAGTTCGATGATATGACGCGTATGGCCCAACCAGTCGCGCGCCTCATCGAGCGGGCGCAGCGACAAATACTCGAGTACCAGCGGCAGATAATCGGGCAGTTCGCGTACGGCCAGCACGAAGCCATTGTCCTGGTAGGCCTGCATCAGGTCGGCCATGGCCTGGCCGCGATCGCGGGATTCCCCATGGATATGCTCGAACAGCAGCAGGCTCATGGCGCGACCGCGGTCGAACAATGATACCCAGCGCTCCTGCATGGTGATGGGATCGGCGTCCATCAGTGCGGTGACGAATCCGGTCAGCTGCGCAGTGCGCTGCGGCGACAAGCAGGGATCCGCGGCGGCGGCGATCAATTCTTCACGATGCAGCCATAGCTCGTCATCGGGATAGTCGAGCAGCACGCCGATCAGCTTGAGCAGTTTCATACCGGCTCCGAATCCTTTTCCTGCCGTGCCGGCGGAACCTGGTAAACCGTCTGCTTGCGCCCGCCGAACAGCACCTCACCGCTCGAACCGCTGCAGCCGTTGCCGAAGGTGAAGCCGCAGCCGCCGCGCTCGCCGAAGGCGTCATTCGCATATTCCCGATGCGCGCTCGGAACGACAAAGCGATCCTCGTAATTGGCGATAGCGAGATAGCGATACATCTCCTCTGCCTGCGCGCGACTTAGACCTGCCTGCTGCAGTACATCGGCATCTTCGACGCCGTCCACGTTCATGGCGCGGCGCCAGGCACGCATCGCCAGCATCCGCTCCAGCGCCCTGATCACGGGCGCCTCATCCCCGGCGGTCAGCAGATTCGCCAGATAACGCACCGGGATACGCAGCGAGCGCACGTCGGGAAGCTCGCCGTTCATGCCGATCCTTCCGCCATCGGCCGCGGACTGGATCGGCGATAAGGGCGGTACATACCAGACCATCGGCAAGGTGCGGTATTCGGGATGCAGCGGCAGCGCCAGCTTCCAATCGATGGCCAGTTTGTACACCGGCGAGGCTTTTGCAGCCGCCAGCCAGCTCTCCGGTATGCCTTCGCGGCGGGCGGCAGCGAGTACCTCGGGATCGTGCGGGTCGAGAAAAATATCGAGATGCGCCTGGTATAGATCCTTTTCCGCCGGTGTCGCCGCCGCCGCTTCGATGCGGTCGGCGTCATACAGCATGACGCCGAGATAGCGGATTCGCCCGACGCAGGTTTCGCTGCATACGGTCGGTTCACCGGCCTCGATGCGGGGATAGCAGAAAATGCATTTCTCGCTCTTGCCGCTCTTCCAATTGTAGTAGATCTTCTTGTAAGGACAGGCGGATACGCACATGCGCCAGCCGCGGCACTTGTCCTGATCGATCAGGACGATGCCGTCTTCCTCGCGCTTGTAGATGGCGCCGGACGGGCAAGCAGCGACACATGCAGGATTGAGGCAGTGTTCGCACAGGCGCGGCAGATACATCATGAACGTGCGCTCGAACGCGCCGTAGATGTCTTTTTGCACGGCATCGAAATTCTTGTCCTGCGAACGCTTCGAGAATTCGGTGCCCAGGATTTCTTCCCAATTCGGCCCCCAATGGATTTTTTGCATGCGCTCGCCCGTGATCAGCGAGCGGGGCCGCGCCGTGGGCTGATGCTCGCCCTGCGGCGCCTCATGAAGATGCTGATAGTCGAAATCGAACGGTTCATAGTAATCATCGATCTGCGGCAGATCTGGATTGGCAAAGATTTTCGAGAGTATCCGCCAGCGTCCACCGGACTTGAGTGTGAGCTTGCCGTCGCTGGTACGGATCCAGCCGCCGTTCCACTTGTCCTGATTCTCCCACTCCTTTGGATAGCCGATTCCCGGCTTGGTCTCGACGTTGTTGAACCAGGCGTACTCGACGCCTTCACGCGACGTCCAGACATTCTTGCAGGTGATCGAACAGGTATGACAGCCGATGCATTTGTCCAGATTGAGCACCATGGCGATCTGTGCACGGACTTTCATGGCGCCACCTCCTGTGCGGTCGCCGCAACGGGTTCGCCGTCCAGCCAGTCGACCTTGCTCATTTTTCGCACCACCACGAACTCGTCACGATTCGTGCCGGTCGTTCCGTAGTAATTGAAACCATAGGACAATTGCGCATAGCCGCCGATCATATGGGTAGGTTTCACCACCGTGCGGGTTACCGAGTTATGAATGCCGCCGCGCGTACCGGTAATCTGCGCCCCAGGCATGTTCAGGATGCGCTCCTGGGCGTGATACATCATCGCCATCCCGGGCATCACCCGCTGGCTGACCACGGCCCGCGCCACGATAGCCCCATTGACGTTGAACAGCTCTATCCAATCGTTATCGACGATCCCGGCGTTACGGGCATCGTCCTCGCTGATCCACACGATCGGACCGCCGCGCGACAGGGTTTGCATGATGAGATTGTCGGAGTAGGTGCTATGGATGCCCCATTTCTGATGCGGAGTGATCCAGTTGAGCACAATCTCCTTGTTGCCGTTCGGCTTGGCGCCGAGAATCGGCCGAATCGTCCGCGTGTCGACCGGCGGACGATAGCCCATGAAACCTTCGCCGAAAGCACGCATCCACTCATGATCGAGATAGAACTGCTGCCGCCCGCTGAGCGTGCGCCAGGGAATCAGCTCATGGACATTGGTGTAACAAGCGTTGTAGCTGACATGCTCGTCCTCGAGCCCCGACCACACCGGACTCGAAATGATCTTGCGCGGCTGCGCCTGGATATCGCGAAAACGGATCGCCTCATGCGCCTTGCCGACGGCAAGATGGGTATGCTCACGGCCCGTGAATTTTTCGAGTGCCGCCCACGCCTTGACCGCAACATGACCATTGGTCTCGGGCGCCAGTGACAGGATGACCTCGCACGCATCGATGGCGGACTCGATGCGAGGCCGGCCCTGGCTGACCCCCGCCTCCGTCACTCGATGATTGAGGTCTGCGACCATGTCGATCTCGTCCTGGGTGTCCCAGGCAAGACCCTTGCCCGCATTGCCCTGCCGATCCAACAAGGGTCCCAGTGATGTGAATTTTTTATATAAATTGGGGTAGTCCCGTTCGACGACCACCATCGACGGCATGGTTTTTCCCGGCACCGGCTCGCAGTCGCCCCTCTTCCAATCGGTCACCCCGAAGGGCATGGCCAGTTCGCCCGGCGTGTCGTGCAGCGTCGGCACCAGCACCAGATCCTGCTCGACATCCAGCACGCCCGGTGCCAGGGCGCTCAGGGTGCGAGCGATTCCCTTGAAGATCTCCCAGTCGCTGCGCGATTCCCAGGCAGGATCGACCGCCTTGGAGAGCGGATGAATGAACGGATGCATGTCGGAGGTGTTGAGATCGTCCTTCTCGTACCAGGTCGCGGTCGGCAGCACGATGTCGGAATACAGCGCCGTCGTGCACATGCGAAAGTCGAGCGTGACCAGCAGATCGAGCTTGCCCTCGGGCGGCTCCTCGCGCCAGCGGACCTCCTCGGGCCGGCTGGCGCCCTGCTCGCCCAGATCCTTGCCCTGCACGCCGTGGCGGGTCCCGAGCAGATGCCTGAGCATGTACTCATGACCCTTGCCCGATGAACCCAACAGGTTGGAGCGCCAGATAAACAGGTTGCGGGGAAAATTCCGGGGCGCATCCGGATCGGCATAGGCAAAATCCAATGCGCCGCTCTTGAACCCTTGGACCGCGTGGGTCACCGGATCCAGGCCGTTGGCGGCCGCCTCGCGTGTAACCTCGAAGGGGTTGCGGTCGAGTTGCGGCGCCGAGGGCAGCCAGCCCATGCGTACGGCGCGCAGGTTGAAATCGATCATGCTGCCGGTGTATTTGGCCGGATCCGCCAGCGGCGAAAGGATGTCGCGGATTTCCAGTTTCTCGTAGCGCCACTGGTCGGAATTGAAATAGAAGAACGACGTCCCGTTCATCTGCCGCGGCGGACGGCTCCAGTCCAGCCCGAAAGCCAGCGGTGTCCAGCCCGATTGGGGTCGCAGTTTCTCCTGCCCGACGTAATGCGCCCAGCCGCCGCCCGACTGTCCTACGCAGCCGCACATGACCAGCATATTGATCAAGCCGCGATAGTTCATATCGTTGTGGTACCAGTGATTCATCGCCGCACCCACGATGATCATCGATCGGCCACGAGTCTTGTCGGCGGTACGGGCGAATTCCCGGGCAATCTCGATCACCTGCGCACGCGGTACGCCGGTGATCTTTTCCTGCCACGCCGGTGTGCCCGGCACATCCTCGTCATAGCTGCTCGCGACATGGCTGCCGCCGAAGCCCCGATCCAGTCCATACTGCGCCAACAGCAGATCATAGACCGTGGCAACCAGGCACTCGCGCCCATCCGCCAGCGTCAGCCGCCGCACGGGTACGTTCTTGCCGAGAATGTCTTGGTGCTTGCTTGCAACCCACTGCTCATGCGCCACACCGCCGAAATACGGAAAACTTACCGTGACGATGCCGTCGTGGACGCCGGCAAGGCTCAAGCGCAGACGGGTTTCGCGTCCCCTGCTGTCGCGTTCCTCGACATTCCATTTACCTTGTTCGCCCCAGCGAAAACCGACAGAACCGTTCGGCACGACCATCTCGGCGTTGTTATCGTCGTAGGCGAGCGTTTTCCACTCGGGGTTGTTGCTTTCACCGAGAGCGCCGTCGAGATCGCTGGCGCGCAGATAGCGGCCCGCTTCATGGCTGCCGTCCGTACGACGGTCTATCTGCACCAGCAACGGCATATCGGAATACTGTCGGCAATAATCCAAGAAATATGCTGAAGGCTGGTCGAGGTGAAATTCACGCAGAATCACATGGCCGAAGGCAAAAGCAAGCGCGGCATCCGTACCCTGCTTCGGGTGCAGCCATACGTCGGTGAGCTTGGCGACTTCCGAGTAGTCCGGCGTAATGGCGACGGTCTTGGTGCCGTTGTAGCGCGCCTCGGTAAAGAAATGGGCATCGGGCGTGCGAGTCTGCGGCACATTCGAGCCCCAGGCAATGATGTACCTGGAGTTGTACCAATCGGCGGATTCCGGGACATCCGTCTGTTCGCCCCAGACCTGCGGCGAGGATGGCGGCAGATCGCAGTACCAATCATAGAAGCTGAGACAAGCGCCGCCCAGCAGGGACAGGTAGCGCGCACCCGCAGCGTACGACACCATCGACATCGCCGGGATCGGCGAAAAGCCCAGTACACGGTCCGGACCGTATTTCCTGCAGGTGTACAAGTTGGCCGCGGCGATGATCTCGTTGGCCTCGTCCCAGGTTACGCGCACGAAACCGCCCATGCCGCGAGCGGTTTTATAGCGCTGGGCACAGGCCGGGTCTTCCACGATGCTGGCCCAGGCATCCACGGGCGCCAGCGTGGCGCGCGCGGCGCGCCATAATTTCAGCAGGGCGCCGCGCATCAACGGATGCTTGACGCGATTGGCGCTGTACAAGTACCAGGAATAACTGGCACCGCGCGGACAGCCCCGTGGTTCATGATTGGGCAGGTCGGCGCGAGTACGTGGATAGTCGGTCTGCTGCGTCTCCCAGGTGACGAGGCCGTTTTTGACATAGATCTTCCAGCTGCATGAGCCGGTGCAGTTCACGCCGTGGGTGGAACGCACGATCTTGTCGAATTGCCAGCGGGCGCGGTAACCGTTTTCCCAGCGTCGATCTTCACTGCGCGTCACGCCATGGCCGTTGGAGAAGGGCTCATGCTTGCGCTTGAAGAATGTCAGACGGTCGAGGAAGTAACTCATGAGTGCACCACTGCCAGGCGGCGAGTCTCGTACTCTCGGGCGGATGGGCAGGCGTGGCGGATTCTTGACTCAGAGCGTGCGGAATCCATGTTGGAACGACTGCCAGGCATGCTTCACCTCCGATGATTGAGTCGACAGAGAAGTCGACGGATTACGAAGGCGTGATCGACGGTCGACTTTCTGCGAGGCGCGCAGTGTTCCCGACACGCTCTGCCGGTTTTTTGATACTCGTCAATTGACGCGTCTCCGGACGCGCAACAGGTGACAATCATTATCCGGCCAGTGGAATTTATGCCTGTAAATTCAGTGATTAAATGCGAATCCTACGGTCCGAATCATGGGCCTGCGACAATTACGGTGACGACTAGGTGGCGCCACGTGCATGTCTCGCCATCGCTGCCGGACCCCACCCGGCAATAGCCCATGCGTCGCACGCGCCCGGTGCCGCGCACCCGATTGACTAGCCTCAAAGCAAATCATCGTCCAAACCGGTATGTTGCAACGCATCCAGGATGCCGAGGTGCCGCCAAGCCGTGTGGCGTACTTGCATCACACGCGATGCCGCAGCATCCATCACCTGCGATGCCGCAGCATCCATCACCTGCGATGCCGCAGCATCGACGCTATGCCGACACACGCTCCCGACGTCTGTCGCAACCGAATTGCGGTCTGTGGTCCGGGTTGGGACGCCCCCCCTTTATGTCCCTTCCGAGACCACGGACCGCAATACCCGCACCCGGCGGATAATCAAATCCCGCGCCGATATCCGCTTTTTATCGAACCGACCGCACGGCCGCCGGTCCAAGCTTCCATGCCTTTACTCATTTCCTCTCCGGCACCACACTGGCGATCGTGAAATCTGTCGCCATATTGCTTTTGAGCGCCTTGCTGTCTTTCGGCGCGGCCGCCCAGTCCGACCCGAACGATCTGCCCGACATCGGCAGTCCGGCACAGGCCACCCTGACCCTGCAGGACGAATATCAGATCGGGCGTATGATCGTGCGCGGACTGCGTGATCAGGACCAGATCCTGGAAGATCCGGAAGTCACCGAGTACATCCGCTCGCTGGGTTACCGCTTGTCCAGCCAGGCGCACGACGGCACGCAGCGCTTCAACTTCTTCATGGTGCGCGACAACAGCATCAATGCCTTTGCCCTGCCCGGCGGCTTCATCGGCGTGAACGCCGGCCTGGTGTTGGCAACCAGGAACGAAAGCGAGTTGGCCGGCGTGCTCGCGCACGAAATAGCCCACGTCACTCAGCGTCATATCGCCCGCAGCATCGCTGCTCAAAGCCGCTCGAGCCTGGTGTCCACCGCGGCGATGCTGGCGGCGATCCTGGTCGGCGCCGCCGCCGGTGGCGGTGACGCCGCGGTGGCGGGCATGGCCGCAGCCCAATCACTGGCGATTCAGCAGCAGATCAGTTTCACGCGATCGAACGAAACCGAAGCGGATCGGATCGGGCTGGGCATCCTCGCCCGCGCCGGCCTGGATCCTCAGGGCATGCCCTCCTTTTTCGAAACCATGAGCCGCCGCGCCGGCAGCAGCGAAATGAACATTCCGGAAATGCTGCGCACCCACCCGGTGACCGCCAACCGTATCGCCGAAACCCGGGAACGCGCCGCCCAACTAAACGTGACGCCGACACCCGACAGCCCGAGCTATACGCTCACCCGGGAACGGCTGCGGGTATTGTCTACGCCCCCCGGTCAGGATGCGCGCGCCTATTATGCCGCTACCATCAAGAACGAACCGGATGCGACCACCGGTCAGCGCTACGGGCAGGCGCTCGCCATGATGCTGGCCGGCCAGCCGGCCAAGGCCGCGCCCATCTTCCAGAGGCTGCGCGATGCCGATCCCACCCTGCTGCAATATCACACGGCGCTCGGCCAGGCGCAGTTGCTCGCCGGACAAGGCGACGCCTCATTGGCGACGCTGAAACATGCGAGCGAACTGTTTCCGCGCAATATCGCGGTAACCATTCGCTACGCCGAATCCCTGATGCAGTTGGGCGACCCCAAGCGTGCCCACGAAATCCTGCTGGATCTGTTCAATGTGGTTCCGCCGACTCCCGAACAGGCTCGCCTGACGGCTCTAGCGGCGAATGCCGCGGGTGATGTAGCCGATTCCTACTATTACATGTCGGAATATCACCTGCTCAGCGGCGATCTGCCATTGGCCGTCAACCAGTTGCAGCTGGCTCTGGCCGTCCCGCGGCTGACGACGGTGCAGCGAGCCCGCTTCCAGGCCCGCCTCGATGAAGTCCAGGCGGCCCTGCCCAAACGCAGTCGATCCAGATGATTCACCGGCAGGGAGGGCTCACAAGAGCAGCCTGGCGCCATCCCAGAAGCTGAATGCTCCGAATACAATTACAATAGGCGACCCGGCGCGATTCGACACGCGCCATCCACTAGGACCTGGAACGCATGTCAAGCAAGATACGCGCTGTTGCCGCGGCGCTCGTGATCGCCGCATTGGTCTCGGGCTGCGCGGCGACACCCGGTAAGACCACCCAGGAGGATCGCTGGGAAGGATTGAATCGCGGCGTCTACAAATTCAACGACGCGCTCGACCGGGCAGCTCTGAAACCGGCAGCCAAAGGCTACAAAAAAATCACTCCCGGCTGGATGCGTACCGGTGTCGGTAACTTCTTCAGCAATCTTGGCTACCCGTCGACCTTCATCAACCAGTTTCTGCAAGGCAAGGCGGTGCTCGGCTTGCGCGATACGGCTCGCTTCCTGGTCAACTCCACGATCGGACTGGCCGGCTTCCTGGATGTCGCCACGTCCATGGGACTGGAAAAGCACGACGAGGACTTCGGCCAGACGCTGGCCGTCTGGGGTGTGGGCTCAGGCCCTTATTTGACCCTGCCGCTGTTCGGTCCCTCGACGATGCGCGATGCGCCTTCCCGCGTGGTCGAATTTTTTCTGGATCCCCTGGATCTGGCGGACATTCCCTGGGAAGCCGACTGGGGCAAGAAAGCCCTGCATGCCGTGCATGCCCGCACGGATCTGCTCCCGCTCGATGCCACCCTGCAGCGTGCCTTCGATCCCTATGCATTCGTCCGCGACGCCTGGCTGCAACGGCGTGAATACGTCATTTACGACGGCAACCCGCCGCCGGAAGATTTCGACGAAGCGTTTTACGAAGACTTCGACGAGGAGGATCTGGACACGACGCCCTGATCGATCAGGAAACAGCCCCGGCAGGAAACAGCCTGGAAAGCCGCGCCCGAAGAAGCGGCCGCCGGCGGGCGGATTACCCCGGGCGGTCTACGCACTCAACAGCGATTCCACTTCACTGATGCGTGCCAGGGCCTGCAACTGCTCCGGCAACTGTCCGAAGCGCATGACCTGTCCACGCTCGCGCGCGCCACGCAGCCATTCGATCAACAGCGCCAGCCCCGCACTGTCCGTGGCGGTCACACCGGAAAGATCGATTTGTGCATCGGGCAGCCTGGCGAACTGCTCGTTACCCTGATCCAGGAGCCGCACGACGGTGGTTGCATCCAGGACACCCTCCAGCCGAAAGCGTCCCTCGCCGAGGGATTCGAGGCGGGCCTGACGTACTCCGCCTTGACGAATACCAGCTCGGTGGCCGACCGGCTGGGTTCCTTCCAGGTCCGCTGATGCCGGCGACGCCGAGCCCATGGACGCTTTCACGATCGGGGTGCCGGTGGGGCTGACGCGGCGGATTTTTCCTTTTCCGCACCGCTCGAGACTTGCGATTCCAGCCGCTCGATGACTGCCTCGAGGCCCTTTTGCTCGATCTCTGCACCGAAATCCGTGCGCAGCGATTTAACGTAGGAGACACCTTCGATCTGCACGTCAAAGGCCTTCCAGCCCTGCGCCGTCTTGCGCAACGAATAATTCACCGGTACCCGCGAACCGTCGTCACGCCGCACTTCACTGCGCACAGTGGTGACGCGATCGTCCGGCTTGCCCTGGTGAGACAGAATTCTCAGCCGGTCCGGCGTGAACTCCAGCAATGCCTCGCCATAGCTCTGCAGCATCGACTGATAGAATGCCTCGATGAAACGTTCGCGCTGCGCGGGTGTCGCACTGCGCCAGTGCTTGGCCAGCACCAGCTGCGCGGCATATTGGGTATCGAAATGCGGCAGCATGATCCGGTCGACCAGTTCGCGCAGCCGCCTGGGATCCTGGCGGTATTCGGCACGATGCCGATCCAGTTCCTCGAGCGTCTCCTGTGCCACCTGGGTGACGACCTCCTGGGGACTGGCCTGCGCGGCCTGCTCCGCCGCCCGGGCAACGCCCGACGCGACTCCGGGCAATACCGAGGACAGCCCGAGGCACATCAAGGGAGAGGCCATGAGCGTCATCGCGCACAGCAGCGCCCCGCGTCTCGGCCCGCGCCCCCCGGTGGCTGCCGGCATGGCGGCGTGCGCGCCGGCTTTGGGTCGCACGCCCGTTCCGGCCGTACGCCCGGCCCGCCGCCGCTGCCCCTCGCGGTCCGCTCCGGTATTTACACGATCGACACGATCACACAGGTTCGCCGCTTGCATGGATTCATTCATCGGTTCGTCTCCTGCGCGCCCTGGCCGGCGTCGTCGCGGCGGCCGAAAGAAGCCACCAGCTGATTGATGAGGTTTTCCAGCACCAGGGCGTCCTGCACGAAATCGATACGATCCCCCTGGGTCAGGAACTCCTCATCCCCGCCTGCGGTAAGACCGACGTACTGCCCTCCCAGCAGACCCGAGGTCATGATGCTCGCATCACTATCTTTCGGAATCCTGTTGTAGGCCGAGGCGATGCGCATGCGCACGACTGCCTTGTAGACGTCCTGATCGAAGGCGATCGAGTCGACGCGCCCGATGGTCACGCCCGCCATCGATACGGCTGCGCCGGGTTTCAGGCTGCCGATATTTTCGAACAAGGCCGTCACCTCGTAACTCCTGCCGTCGATCGAAAGTTCTCGGTTGGTGATCTGGGTCACCAGGAAGAACAGCGCGGCAAAGCCGAGCAGCACGAACAGCCCGGTCGATATTTCCACAGTGCGCGTCGCACGCATAACCACCCCGATGTTTCAAGTCACAGCAGCACGGCTGTGAGCATATAATCCAAAATCAATGTCAATACGGCAGAGGAAACGACTGTACGGGTGGTCGCCTGCCCCACCCCTTCCGCGGTAGGCTTCGCCGTATAACCCTCGTACACCGCGATCAGGCTGCAGGCAACGCCGAATACGCAGCCCTTGATGATGCCTTCCATCACATCATCGGTGGTGACGCTGGAGCGCATCTGCGACCAGAACGACGCGGAATCCACCCCGAACAATTGCACGCCCACCACTTGCACGCCGAAGATGCCGATGCCGATGAATATGATGGTGAGCAGCGGCATCGCCAGCATCCCGCCCAGGAAGCGAGGCGCCACGACGCGGCGCATCGGGTCCACGGCCATCATTTCCATCGCCGTGAGCTGGTCGGTGGCGCGCATCAAGCCGATTTCGGAAGCCAGCGCTGTGCCCGCCCGCCCGGCGAACAGCAATGCAGTGACCACCGGACCGAGCTCCTTGATCAAGGCCAGAGCCGCCGCCGTGCCCAGTGCATCCTCCGATCCGAACCGCAGCAACAGATCGTAGCCCTGCAGTCCGAGCACCGCGCCGACGAACAGGCCGCAGGTCATGATGATGACCAGCGACAACGCTCCCGTATTATGGATCTGTTCGATGATCAGCCTCGGGCGCAGCAAGGCGCGCGGCACCTGCGCCAGCAGGCGGCCGAAGAACAGCGCCGTTGCGCCGATCGACGCTAGAAATCTCAGCAAGCCCTGAATCAGTTCGCGCAACAGATTCATCTGGAACCTGCCAGCAATTGTTCATGATAATCGGGCGCCGGATAATGGAAGGTCACCGGCCCGTCCGGCAAACCGTTCATGAACTGATGCACGATTTGTGCATCATGTCCATGAAGATCCGCAAACGTACCGGCGGCGGCCACCTTGCCGCCGGACAGAATGTAGCTGATGTCCGCCAGCGCCTTGAGTTCCTCCACATCGTGCGATACCACGATGCTGGTGATGCCCAGCGCGCTGTTCATCTGTCGTACCAGCCGTACGATCATACCCATCGAGATCGGATCCAGCCCGGTGAAAGGCTCATCGTAGATCAATAATTCCGGGTCGGTCGCCATGGCGCGCGCCAGCGCCACGCGGCGAGCCATACCCCCGGAAAGCTCCGTGGGCAGCAGCGAGGCGGCGCCGCGCAAGCCCACGGCCTGCAGCTTGGTCAGCACGATATTGCGGATAAGAGATTCCGGCAGATTCGTATGCTCCCGCAGCGGAAAAGCCACATTCTCGAAGACGTCGATGTCGGTCAGCAGGGCGCCGTTCTGGAACAGCATGCCCATGCGCAGACGCATTTCATACAATTGCCGGCGCGACAGACTCGCGACATCCATACCGTCGAACAGGATCTGGCCGCGGTCCGCGCGTATCTGGCCGGTGATCAGGCGTAGCAAGGTGGTCTTGCCCGTGCCGCTGGGCCCCATGATGGCGGTGATCTTGCCGCGCGGGATGGACATGTCGAGACCCGCAAAGATCGAGCGACGTCCTATCGAGTAGTAGACATCGCGTATCTCCACCAGGATGTCCGGGGCGGACGCCTGAGCTGCAGACGGCGATACAGCCTGCATGGGTGAAGCGTTCGACTGCATTTTCATGGCCTCCGATGGCTTGAATGCGCTCCGCGCGATCCTGGACCGCGCGAAGCGCAGCGGGCGCGGCGGTGCGGCTAGGCCGCGGCCTGCTCCTGCTTGGCATCGTACGCGCCCGATCGCGCCAGACCGTTGAATTTCGCACGGCGCAGGAACGCCTTCTGCCCGGCCTCGACGTTCTCCGGCTTGCCGCCCCAGGCCTGCAAGGCTTCCTCCTGAAGCGCGCGGCCGTAGGAGAAGGTCAGCTCCCAGGGATGCGGACCCAATACGTTCATGCGATTCAAATGCTCGGTGGCCTCCGGCGAGCTTTGTCCGCCCGACAGGAAGGCGATGCCCGGTACCGCACTCGGCACGTGGCGGCGCAGGCAGCGAATCGTTGCCTCGGCGACCTGCTGGGCTGCGGCGCGCATAGGACATTTTTTGCCTGAAATCACCATGTTGGGCTTCAGGATCGTACCTTCGAGATGAATGCGGTGTGAATGCAACTGGGCAAACACCGCCGCCAGCACTTGATTCGTGACCTCCTCGCAGCGCTCCAGCGTATGTCCGCCATCCATCAGCACTTCGGGCTCGACGATCGGCACGATGCCCGCTTCCTGACACAGCGCCGCATAGCGCGCCAGCGCATGGGCATTCGCCTCGATGGCGAATGCCGTCGGAATATCCTCGGCGATATCGATCACCGCGCGCCATTTGGCAAAGCGCGCACCCAGCCCGTGATACTCCGCCAGACGTTCACGCAGGCCATCCAGACCTTCGGTAATAGTCTCCTTCGGAAAGCCCGCGAGAGCCTTGGCACCCATGTCGACCTTGATGCCCGGCAGAATACCCAGCCCCTGCAGGTACTGCGGGAAGGGCGTGCCATCCTTGGTTTTCTGGCGAATCGTCTCGTCGTACAAGATCACGCCGCTGATATAGTCGGCCGCTGCCGGCGCGGTGAACAGCAGTTCCCGGTATGAGCGGCGGGTCTCTTGCGTGGACTCCACCTTGATGTTGTCGAAGCGCTTCTTGATCGTACCGCTGGATTCATCGGCTGCCAGGATGCCCTTGCCTTTCGCAACCATCGCCCGGGCGATGGTCTCAAGTTCACTGCGATTCATACGTCCTCCGCTTGCATTTCAACGTCTTCGTCCCGAGCCGCTGGAATATCCGCTTTCCACGCCTTCGCCCCTGAAGACGGCTTTTCCCGCAGACGACCCAAAGACGGCCCATCATTAATATGAGCTATGGCCCGTTCGATGACGGTGCCTGATAAAAAGATCGCTAGGATAGCAAATTGCATGCGGACTCATTGCGATCCAAGGCCCGATCCTGGCGCTCCGCGGTGCGGCCGGCACCCCGGCCCCGGTCACACATGCCCGCGCCGACCCTGCCCCTATGACGTACCGATGCGGCATGCCGGCGAAATATTTTCACCTTTGACCTGTTCACGAGTGGCCGCGAGCTTGCATTGGGACTAGAATGGTCCCATATCTATCCACGGACGCGTCCGCACGCCCGGACGCGCCGTTGAGATCTCCGGAGAGGCCCCCGGGTTCTCGAGGTTCCGGGTTCGCCCCGTTTGAAGGAGTCATGATGCTGCGAATCAGTAAACTGACCGACTACGGCACGGTGATCCTCGCCTGCCTGGCGGCACAGCGGGAACAACGGTTGTGGACGGCCGCAGAAGTTTCCGAACGCACCCAGCTGGGGCAGGCCACCGTGAGCAAGCTGCTGAAAAAGATGCAGCGCGGCGGTCTGGTGGTATCGACCCGCGGCAGCCGCGGCGGCTATCGCCTCGCCCTGCCGGCCACCGAGATCACCGCTGCGCACATCGTGGATGCGCTGGAAGGGCCCTTTGCAATCACCGAATGCAGCAGCGAACACAGCTCTTGCAGCATCGAAGCCAACTGCCGGGTCGGCAAGGCATGGCAGCGCGTCAACGTAGCGATCCATCACGCGCTGAGCGAAATTTCCCTGGCGCAGCTGGCCGGAGTGGAACGCGGCCCGGCCGTAACGGCGCCCGTGCCGCTCGCACGCGTGACCAACGAGTAGATACCCCGAAGCATCGGCCCCAATACCGCAACCCCCGCACCGACACAACATGTCCAGCAATCCGCAACACGATCCCGCCCTCGAAAGCCTGGTCGGCCAGAAGTACCGGCATGGCTTCGTCACGGACATTGAAGCCGATACCGTGCCCCCCGGCCTGGATGAAGATGTCATCCGCCTGATTTCACGTAAAAAAAAGGAGCCGCAGTTCATGCTGGACTGGCGGCTGAAATCCTACCGGCACTGGCTGACCATGCATGAGCCGGATTGGCCGCATCTGCGCATCGCGCCGATGGACTACCAGTCGATTTCCTATTACTCCGCGCCGAAGGCCCGGACCGATGCGCCCAAGAGCCTCGATGAAGTCGATCCGAAGCTGCTCGAAACCTATGACAAGCTCGGTATCCCGCTGCATGAGCGCGCCCGCCTGGCGGGCGTAGCCGTCGATGCCGTATTCGACAGCGTATCGGTCGCCACGACGTTCAAGGAGCGCCTTGCCAAGGCGGGAGTCATTTTTTGTGCATTCTCTGAAGCTGTACTGAAGCATCCCGAACTGGTGGAGCGATATCTCGGCACCGTCGTGCCCTATACGGACAATTTTTTCGCAACCTTGAATTCGGCGGTGTTCTCCGACGGCTCGTTCGTATTCGTCCCCAAGGGGGTGCGCTGCCCCATGGAGCTGTCCACTTATTTCCGTATCAATGCCGCTAACACCGGCCAGTTCGAACGCACACTGATCATCGCCGAGGAAGGCTCCCACGTCAGCTACCTGGAAGGCTGCACCGCCCCCATGCGCGACGAGAACCAGCTGCATGCCGCGGTCGTGGAACTGGTGGCTCTGGAGGGAGCGCAGATCAAATACTCGACCGTGCAGAACTGGTACCCGGGCGACGAAAACGGCCTTGGCGGCATTTATAATTTCGTCACCAAGCGCGGCGAATGCCGCGGCGCCAACTCCCGCATCAGCTGGACCCAGGTGGAAACCGGCTCGGCGATCACCTGGAAATATCCCAGCGTCGTGCTCACCGGCGCGAACTCCGTAGGCGAGTTCTATTCGGTCGCCGTCGCCAATAATTATCAGCAGGCCGATACCGGCACCAAGATGATCCACATCGGGCCGAACACCAGCAGCACGATCGTATCCAAGGGAATCTCGGCGGGCTATGGCCAAAACAGCTACCGCGGCCTGGTCAAAATCCTGCCCGGCGCGGCCAATGCGCGTAACTTTACGCAATGCGATTCGTTGCTGATGGGCGATCGCTGCGGCGCACATACCTTCCCCTATATGGAAGTACGTGCACCCAGCGCCAGCGTAGAGCACGAAGCAACGACCTCCAAGATCGGCGACGACCAGCTGTTCTACTGTCTCAGCCGCGGCATTTCCTCCGAGGATGCCGTCAACATGATCGTCAACGGATTCTGCAAAGCGGTTTTCAAGGAACTGCCGATGGAATTCGCGGTCGAGGCTCAGAATCTGCTCGCCGTCAGCCTCGAAGGCTCGGTGGGTTGAAAGCGATCAATCACAATGGAATCCCAGACCGTGTTGAAAATCAGTGATCTACATGTAAGCGCCGGCGGCCGGCAGATTCTCGATGGCTTGTCGCTCGAGGTTGCCGCTGGAGAGGTGCACGCCATCATGGGCCCGAACGGCTCGGGCAAAAGCACGCTCGCCCAGGTACTTGCCGGACGCGAAGGCTACGAAGTCACCTCGGGCAGCGTCATCTACCGGGATCGGGATCTGCTGGCGCTGCCACCGGAAGAACGCGCCCGCGAAGGCGTCTTCCTGGCATTCCAATATCCGGTCGAGATTCCCGGCGTCAACAACGTGTACTTGCTCAAAGCGGCGTTGAATGCGATCCGCAAGCATCGCGGCGAGGCGGAAGCCGATGCTTTCGAATTCCTGGCACTGGTACGGGAAAAAATGAAGCTCATGCAGATGGACGAGAGCTTCCTCAACCGCGGCGTCAACGAAGGATTTTCCGGCGGCGAAAAGAAGCGCAACGAAATCCTGCAAATGGCGGTGCTCGAACCGGCACTGGCGCTGCTGGACGAGACCGATTCAGGCCTGGACATCGACGCGCTGCGCATCGTCGCCAACGGTGTCAACAGCCTGCGCCGTGCGGACCGCTCCATCGTCATGGTCACGCATTATCAGCGACTGCTGGATTACATCGAACCCGACTATGTTCATGTACTGTCGGACGGCCGCATCATCAAGTCCGGCGACAAGTCACTGGCACTCGAGTTGGAAAAGCGCGGCTATGACTGGGTGAAGCAAGAGGCCGCTGCATGAGTACGCTGGCCGCCCGGAAAACCGCCACACCGCTTCAACACTGGCGCGCCCTGTTCGATACGCGCTGGAACTCCACGGATGCGCTGACGGCGCTGCGCCGCGAAGCGCTCGAGGAGTTCCTGTCCGCGGGCTTTCCGACGATCCGACAGGAAGACTGGAAGTACACCAATCTGCGCCGCCTGGATGCACGCGAATTTACCTTTGCCGATGCCGATGCATCCGAATTCGACACGCAGGGAGCTTCGGCAACGCCCGGCGAGATCACGAAGATCGAGGACGCCGCAGCACTGCAGGCACAATGGATCGCGAATCCCGGTGTGCGCATCGTGCTCGTGAACGGCCGCTGGACGCCCAAGCCAGGCTCGACCGGCGCTCATCCTCCGGGGCTCACGCTGCTGAGCCTGGGTCAGTGGGGTTCGCAAGACGCCGACGCGGCCGCAAAATTCCTGTCCGAAGCGCGTATTCCCCGCTCCGGCGAAGGTTCGGTATCGAGACGCGCCCCCGAGGTCGTACCCTTCAATTCACGCCAGGGAATCCGGCCGCCGGTGCGCCGCACCCCCCTCGAGCAGCTCAATCTGGCATTCAGCGAGGACGGCATCATCATCGAACTCGCCGACGGCATGGACATCGAGCCGGTGTATATCGTCCATCAGATGACCGCGCCGGAGAATACGAATCCGGAGAATGACCAGGAGAATATGCAGAGCGCCGCGCCGGCGGCCATGCGCATGGTGCATCCGCGCATCATCGTGCGCACCGGGCGCAACAGCCGCTGCACGCTCATCGAACATTTCCTCGGACCGGCCGATACCGAGTACTTCACCAACGCGGTCACTCACATCGAGGTCGGCCAAGGCGCCACGATGACCCATTATCGCCTGCAGACGGAATCTCCTCGCAGCTTCCACATCGCGCACATCGATGCACACGTGCAGGCGGCTGGCCGCTATGCCTGTTACGACATTGCTCTCGGCGCGAATCTGGCGCGCGTAGGTCTCAGCACCGCACTGGACGGACCCGGAGCCCATGCGGCCTTGTACGGCCTGTTCGTACCGCTGGGTACCCAGCACCTGGACGCCCACACGCGGATCGACCATCTGGCTGCGCATACCACCAGCGAGGAGGACTATCGTGGCGTCGCCGGCGGACGCGGGCGCGGCGTCTTCAACGGCAAGGTGATCGTGCATCCCGGGGCACAAAAGATCGATGCGCGCCAGTCCAGTCGTAATCTGCTGCTCTCCTCCGGTGCGCAGATCGATACCAAGCCGGAACTGGAGATTTATGCCGACGACGTGAAATGTGCCCACGGCGCCACCACCGGTCAGCTCGACACCACGGCCCTGTTCTACCTGCGCTCGCGCGGTCTGTCCGAGGACGATGCGCGCGCCCTGCTGATTCGCGCCTTCGCCGAGTCGATCCTCACCCGGATCGAACCTGTCGCGCTGCGTGAGCAACTCGAACATCACCTCGATGAGCGATTTGCGACCGCCCAGGACAGTCGCGAGGCGCCTCGACAGGGTGCCAATGGAACTCAGCCATGAGCGCCGTTCCGCCGTTCTCCTCGCAGTTCGCCGATCGGAGCGCAACGCCCGCCTTCGACGTGGCGGCTTTGCGCCGGGACTTTCCGATTCTGGATCAGAATATCGGTGGCAAACCGCTGGTGTACCTGGACAACGCGGCCTCCAGCCAGCGCCCACGCGCAGTCATCAAGGCCATCAGCGACTACTACGAGCACGATCACGCCAATGTGCACCGCGGCGTGCACGCCCTGAGCCAGCGCGCCACGGACGCCTACGAGGGTGCTCGCGACACGGTACGCCGCTTCATCAATGCCCGGGACGTGAAGGAAATCATTTTCGTGCGCGGCACGACCGAGGCCATCAACCTGGTGGCCCAGAGCTATGCGCGTCCCGCACTGAAGCCCGGTGATGAAATTCTCATCTCGGCGCTCGAGCATCACGCCAACATCGTGCCCTGGCAATTCGCGTGCGAGCAAACCGGCGCGAACCTGAAAGTCATTCCGATCGATCCAAGCGGCGAAGTCGACTTCGCGGCATTCGAAAAACTCATCGGTCCGCGGACCCGACTGCTGGCGCTCGCGCATGTTTCCAACGCACTGGGTACCGCCGTGCCGGTCGAGCAATTCATTGCCGTCGCGAAGCGCCACGGCGTACCGGTGCTGCTCGATGGCGCACAGGCGATCGCCCATGCACCGGTGGACGTACAGGCGCTGGACTGCGACTTCTACTGCTTCTCCGCTCACAAGATGCTGGGGCCTACCGGTGTCGGCGTACTCTATGGCCGGCAGCAGCTGCTGGATGCCATGCCGCCCTGGCAGGGCGGCGGCGACATGATCCTGACCGTGTCTTTCGAAAAGGCCACCTTCAACCAGTTGCCCTGGAAATTCGAGGCCGGCACGCCGAACATCTCCGGAGTGATCGGTCTGGGTGCCGCAATCGACTATCTGCAGGGTATCGGCATGCAGGCCATCGCGGCGTATGAGCAGCAACTTCTGGAATACGCCAGCACCCAGCTGCAG
The DNA here is from genome assembly GCF_001579945.1 of Steroidobacter denitrificans. Taxonomy (NCBI): domain Bacteria; kingdom Pseudomonadati; phylum Pseudomonadota; class Gammaproteobacteria; order Steroidobacterales; family Steroidobacteraceae; genus Steroidobacter; species Steroidobacter denitrificans. The sequence goes on from NZ_CP011971.1 coordinate 2,427,544, forward strand.
ACCCTGCCCGGCCTGCGCATCATCGGTACCGCCGCACACAAGGCCGCCGTCGTATCCTTCGAGCTCGATGGCATCCATCCACACGATATCGGCACGATCCTCGATACCGAAGGCGTCGCGATCCGCACCGGTCATCATTGCGCCATGCCCGTCATGGACTTTTTCAAGGTTCCGGCAACCGCGCGCGCCTCGATGGCGTTCTACAACACATTCGAGGAAATCGACCGGCTGGTCGCGGCCCTCAAACATGCACGCACACTGCTGGGCTGAAACTTTCCCATGGACCTCAAAGATCTCTACCGTGATGTGATCGTCGATCACAACCGTCATCCACGTAATTTCGGCCCGCTGATTCCTGCGGATACCCAGGCCGAGGGCCACAATCCCCTATGCGGGGATCGCCTCACGGTGTATGTCAATCTCGATGACGATCGCATCCGCGAAGCCAGATTCGAAGGCAGCGGCTGTGCCATCTCGATCGCGTCCGCGTCGCTGCTGACGGAGGCCGTCAAAAACAAATCCCGCGCCGAAGTACAGGCTCTGTTCGATGACATACACCGACTGTTGACCCAGCACGATGCCGATGTCGACCTCGCCAGCCTCGGCAAGCTCGCCGCACTCTCGGGCGTACGCGAATTTCCGGCACGCGTGAAGTGCGCCAGCCTGTGCTGGCATACCCTCAACGCCGCACTGGAACGCGCCGCCAAGCCGGTGACAACCGAATGACGTACCCCTGACACGCAGACTGCCGGATATCCTGGCGAACAGCTTCACCGACAACCCGAGACCTACCTGAGTATCAACGTGCGCCACGATTCCGAACCGATCGTTCTACAACGCGATGTCGAAGCCATCATGGTGCCGGCGGGCATTCCCGTCACCCTGCGCACCGGCAAGACGGGATTCATCACCCAGGCGCTGGGCGGCAGCTTCACGGTGTATGTGGAAGGCAATTTATTTCGTATCGCCGGCAAGGACGCCGATGCCATCGGTCAGGAGGTTCTCGACAGCCCCGAACTGCCGCCCGATGCGACGGACGACGATGTGAAGGAACTGGTCTGGAATCAGATGCGCGGTTGCTATGACCCGGAAATCCCGATCAATATCGTCGATTTAGGCCTGGTATATGCCTGCGAGATCATTCACGAGTCCGGCGGCGAGCGGATTGCGCGGATCCAGATGACCCTGACTGCGGCCGGCTGTGGCATGGGCGAGGTGCTGGTACAGGACGTCAAGGACAAGGTCGAGCAGGTGCCGACGATCAAGTACGCAGATGTGGAACTGGTCTTCGATCCTCCCTGGAACCAGAGCATGATGTCGGATGCCGCCCGCCTGGCGACGGGCATGTTTTGAACGCTGCAGTGAACCCTGGACATGAACGCTGCTGAATGTCTTCGACTCGATATTTTTTATAGAGGGGGCCATCCCGCTCATGATCCTCGTCCGCCATGAATCCGAAGGCATGGCGGACGAGGATCATGAGCGGGATGGCATCGCTGAATGATTGCTCAATATCCAGAGTAGATCCGATGTTTAGATTCATGGCCAATGGAAACCATGAGCGAGACTGTACTCGCCGAGCGATTGCTCAACATCTAGAGCAAATCTGATGTTTAGAGGCATGGCGGACGAGGACCATGAGCGGCACTGTACTGCGGAGGTGAAACGATGACCTGGATGAAAGTGGCGCCGGCGGACTCGATTCCCCCTGGCGACTACGCGCAGATCGAGATCGACACCGGACTGGTCGCCGTGTTCAATATCGACGGGCAATTCTATGCCGTGGATGACACCTGTACCCATGACGGCGGTGAACTGGCCGGCGGGGCTGTCGACGGCGATGTCGTCGTCTGTCCCCGGCATGGCGCCCGCTTCTCCCTGCGCACCGGCGAGGCGCTCACGCCCCCCGCCTACGAGGCCGTGCGCAGCTATCCCACCCGCATCGTCGACGGCATGGTGGAGGTCCAATGTGAATCATGAGGTCCGAGATCCGCCTGACCGGGAACCGATGACGGTTCCCGCGCTATGGCGTCTGAGCCTGGTGCGCCATGCGCAGGCGGAAATCGCACGGGCCGAACAAAGCGACTGGGACCGGGAACTGGAGCCTCGAGGCCGACGAGACGCGATGGAAATGGGCCGACGCCTCGCGCGGCAAGGTGCTCCGCCACAACGCATTCTGGCCAGTCCGGCAGCGCGCACGCTACAAACCGCGCGAATTCTGGCCGGCGAACTCGGTCTGGAGGACGGCTTGATCCAGCCGCACGAGGGGCTGTATCTCGCCTCCGCGCCGCGAATGCTGGATATCGCACGAGCGCTCGGCGGCGAAGCCCGGCATCTCATGATCGTCGGGCACAATCCCGGGATCAGCGAATTCGCCGACCAACTATCCGGCGAGCATGACATCGACGATCTGCCGCCTTGCGCCATATGCATACTGCACTTCGAACTGCGCCGCTGGAGTGAGCTCGAATGGGCCAACGGCGTCCAGGTCCAACGCGATCATCCCTGACTCGATCACCCCTTGGAATTTATCTGTAAAAGCGCTCCTTTTCATAAATCCGCCAATCCACCGATCTGAATCGGAATCCCTTGGAATGGAATTCGCTGTTGGATTGCCTGCGTCTTCAGGCGTTCTGCAGCCTGATATCGCTCAATTCACAGATGGCTTTCAGCAGGGCGGTCGTATCGACCGGCTTGCTCAGAAAGCGGCAATTCGCCGGCTGGGGATCGACGCGGCGCAATACCGATTGCAGATCTCCGCTGAGGATGATGCCGGGCACATTGCGCCCGGACTGCTCGCGCAGTGCAAACAGCACATCCAGCCCCGTATGCCGGTCTTCCAGATGATAATCCACGATCACCACGTCATCGGAACGCAGCGGGGAGAACAGCATCTGCGCCTCCGCCGCCGAGCTAGTGCTCAGCACCTCGTAGCCTTCGAGCTTGAGAAACAGCTCCGTTGCGACGCGTACCCCCTCATTATCTTCCACCAGCAGGAGCCGCTCCCGGCGATGGGCGTCGGGATCGCCGGCGGCCAGCGCAGCGGCCTGCGCGGCGGTGGAACGGACCACGATCTGGCGGCTCGGAATCCTGATGCGCGCCTGGGTGCCCTCCCCCAGCTGGGAAGTGATGCGTACCGAGAAACCCAGCAGGCGTGCCACTTCCTTGACGATCGCCAGGCCCAGGCCCACACCCATGCGCTTCATGCCATGAGTATCCACTTGATAATACTCGTCGAAGATCCGCTCCAGCTTGTCCTTGGGAATACCCACGCCGGAATCCTCGACACTGATGGTGAGCGCATCCGCAGTCGATGAACAGGCCACGCTCACAGTGCCTTCGTCGGTATACTTCAGGGCATTGCCGAGCAGATTCTGCAGCAACTGATAGAACAGGATCCGATCGGTGGAAACGACCAGATCGGTAGCCTGGAAATGTAGATCGATACGGCGTGTTCTGGCGATCGAAGCAAACTCCGTGCGCAGCTCCTCGAACACCTTTGCCAGCGGAACATCCGCAATATTCGGCCGGATCGCGCCCGACTCCAGGCGGCTGATATCCAGCAGGGCGTTCAACAGACGCACCATGTTCTCGATGGCCTGCCCTTGCTGCTGCAGCAGCTCGCGCACGTCCGGCTGTGGGACCATCTTCTGCATCGCCATGTTGAGCAGGCGTATCGTCTGCATGGGCTGGCGCAAATCATGGCTGGCAGTTGCCAGGAAGCGGCTTTTGGCTCGATTGGCCCGATCGGCCTCCTCGCGCGCCGCGACCAGCGCCTCGTTGAATTCCCGGCGTTCCGTAACGTCGCGGATCGCGGCAGCGACGAACGACCGATCCTTGACACGAATGGGTGCAAGCCGAATGGCCACCGCGAATTCGCTGCCGTCCGCTCGGCGCGCAAACTGGTCGCCGACCTGCGCGCCCATATCCCGGCTTTCCGGTTCGCGCACATAGCGGTCGACATGCGAAATATGGCGTTCTCGCAGGCGCTCCGGAATCAGCAAACTCAAGGATCTACCGATCAGCTCACTGGGCCGATAACCCAGCAGGCTGGTGACCGTCTCATTCGCAAAACGAATCAAACCGCCATCGTCCACGACGATCAAGGCGTCTGGTGAAAAGCGCAACAAATGCTCGTTGATGGCGTCGAGATATTCCATATCCAGTGGTCAATGCTAACGCACATCGGCACTATACGCTCTTCCAAAGTCTCCGCTACGGGACGGGCGCAACGGATTGAGTGGATTTCTCGGGTTCCCCGCCGTCTGCGCTTGATGCAGGCTACGTCGGATACCCGGCGCCGAAAACCGGGTGGATTCCGTATGGCGGCAGCCGGCGCATACCTCCGTCTCGACGATCAAGCGTGAGATAATTGACTATTATCGCTCGGAAAGGCAGTGACGATACACGATTCCATAATCGACGAACGGACCGACAGGCAGACTGCGCGAATGCTCGAGCAGCTCATGCAGATTGCCAAGATGTCTGCGCTGGAAGAAATGGCCAGCGGGATTGCTCACGAGCTGAACCAGCCCATCGGTGCCATTGCCACGTTCGCCCAGGCCGCCGAACGCATGCTGTCCAAGCCGCAGGCCGATCCGGAGCCCATACTGGACGTCCTGCGTCATATCAGCAGCGAGGCGATGAATGCCGGCCAGGGCATCCACCGCATTCGCAAACTGTTCGACGGTTACGGCGCAGAGCGCTCGAACTGTGATATCGCGGAAATCATCGCTGAACTCGCCCCCGTCCTCCAACTGCTGGCTCAGCGAGCCGGTGTCCAGCTGAAAATCTCCGTCGATGCCACGCTGCCGCGAATTTCCGTCGATCGCTTGCGCATTCAGCATGTGCTGTTCGCGCTGGTGCAGAACGCGCTGGAAGCCATCACATCCGATATCACCGCTCCGCAGGTATGTCTCGATATCAGCGGCGATCGCCATTACGTGACCACGGCCGTCATCGATCATGGCACTGGTGTCTCCAAGGAGGCTCGCCCTCAGCTGTTTCGCCCCTTCTTCACGACCAAGATCACCGGAACGGGGCTAGGCCTGGCCTCGGCGCGCGCGATTGTGGAAATGCATGATGGTACGATCGGCTTCGATCAGCTCGAAGATGGCGGCACGCGGTTCTGGTTTCGTCTACCCGCGGCCAATGCGATGGACTCGGCACCAGAAGCGACACCGGCCTGATTCCGGTCGACAGCATCGATGGCACCCGGCAGGGACCTGCTCGGCAAGGAAATTCCATGCAGAATGACAAAGCAGCGAAAGGTCCAAAAGATAAAAAAGACAACGATCGGCAAGGCAAGGAAAAGAACGCCGTCATCTATGTCGTCGATGACGACGACGGCATGCGCCGTGCCCTGAGCGTACTCATGATGACCGTGGGCTACCGCTCGATAGCTTTCCCACGCCCCGAGGAATTTCTGGAAAAGTATGACCCCGGACAGCCCGGCTGCCTGGTCCTGGATGTACGGATGCCCGAAATGAGTGGACTGGAAGTCCAACAGCACCTCAATCGTATGGGCGCCATGATTCCGATCATCCTGGTGACGGGCCATGGCGACATTCCCATGGCCGTGCAGGCCATGAAAGATGGCGCTTTCGACTTCCTGCAAAAGCCGTTTCGCGATCAGGATCTGCTCGATCGCATCAATGGCGCGCTCAAGCTCGACGCCAAGAATCGCGCCAGCGTGGAAAAGCACGCCGAGCTCAAACAGCGAGCCGAATCGCTCACGCCGCGCGAACGCGAAGTCATGAGCCGGGTGGTCGACGGGCAGGCCAATAAGGTCATCGCTATCGATCTCGGACTCAGCGAGCGCACCGTGGAAATCCACCGGGCCAATGTCATGGACAAGATGGGGGCACGTTCTATCGCCCATCTCGTGAGAATGCATCTGACGCTCCACGGAGAATGAGCTCCCCCTCATCGCCTTGCTTGACGCCGGCTGCGTTCGCTTCATCCGTGTCCAGATGCATCTCCAGGTTGAAATCCGGCGAGACGCGCACCATGACGTCGCCGAATATCAGATCCCGCCCGTCGGTGTCCAATTTGACCTGAACCGTATCGCAGTCCCGCACACCAAAAAGAGCGGCATCCTCAGGACTCATATGGATATGCCGGCGCGCACTGATGAGGCCGTTCGGCAAGGTGACGCGTCCTCGAGGACCTTCGAGCGTGATGCCCGGCGTATTGAGCAGGTCGCCCGAGATGCGGACCGGCGCATCGACACCCAAGGTGAATTCATCGGTTCGTGATATCTCGATCTGGTCATGCACGCGCGGCGGACCCAGGACGCGTACACCGTCGATGCGGCCCCCAGGACCGATCAAGGCAACGGACTCCTGCGCGGCGAACTGCCCCGGTTGCGACAGGGCCGCCCGCTGCCGCAGCACATATCCTGGACCGAACAGCCGATCGATCGTCGCCTGCGACAAATGCGCATGACGTGCCGAAATGGCGACCGGAATACGCGCCGACGCCATGCCGGTGGCGCGATCCGCATCGCGGCGAGCCAGAAGCTCTGCCGCATCCCCGGCGATCGCCGATTCCTCATCCGCGCGCACGACCAGCAGGCGGGTTCGTGAATATTCCTCTGAAATGCACGCCACGCCAAATTCATCGAACCCGGCATCCCGGTTCGCATCCTCGTCCAGGACAGCTCCCAGAAAATCCAGCCGCTGCATGCATCGATGACGCACCAGGGCGCTGTTTTCCCCGACCCCGCCTGTGAACGCGATGACCTCGACGCCGCCCATTACTGCGGCGTAGGCACCGATGTACTTGCGAATGCGATGCGCATAGAGCGTGATCGCCAACCGGCAGTGCTCATCGCCGCGCGCTGCACGCCGCTCGATTTCACGCATGTCGTTGGTGCCGGTCAGCCCGGTCAGCCCGGCGCGGGAATTCAACAGTTCATCGAGCGCGGACGCATCGAAGCCTGCCGATTGCAGCAGATGCAACAATACGCCGGGATCGATATCGCCGCAGCGCGTCCCCATCACCAGGCCTTCCAGCGGTGTCATGCCCATGCTCGTCTCGACACTGCGGCCATATTCGATCGCCGCCACGCTGGCCCCGTTGCCCAGATGACAGGAAATGATGCGCAGTTCCTGTGGCGTCGCGTTCATATGAACGCATGCCGCCGACAATACATGCGCGTGACTGGTGCCATGGAATCCGTAACGCCGGATACCGAAGCGTTCGGTCACCTCCCGCGGCAGTGCATATTCACGTGCGCGCGGCGGCAGGGTCGCATGAAACGCCGTATCGAAAACCGCCACATGGGGCAACTCCGGCAGCAGTTCACGGCAGATACGAATCGCCGCCGCCGCGGGCGGATTGTGCAAGGGCGCAAGTGCGGCTATCGAATCCAGCGTACTCAGCGAAGTTTCGTCGATCAGCGTCGGCCGCACCAGTTCGCCGCCCCCATGCACGACCCGGTGGGCGACCGCCTGCACCGTATCGCGTATGCGCGCGCGCCCGCCGGCCTGTTCCAGCAACTCGCTCACCGCGGCGCGCAGCGACAAACCCTCACACTCACGAATCTCGCCATCGCGGGTATGCACGCGGCACGATGCTCCGCCCATACCCTCTACGCGGGCATCGAACATCCGCCGCGCATGCGCACCGACCGACCTCGGCTCGACCTCGATCAACGCCATTTTCACCGATGAACTGCCGCAATTCAGCGCGAGAACGAGCATAGTGTCTCCATGATGCAAACCGAAGGCCGAACCGCGTCGTCAGGTCGGACGTCGGTCGCACTGCACCGCCAGGTCGTGCTGCCTCGCGGACACCTTGACCGGAGAATGACAGCCTCGTTCCAGCCCCCGCAGCACCAGCGGCAGGCTTGCGAGTTCCTCGGCGCAGTGCCGCCGCACCTGCTTCAACGAGGGAGAGGGAGTGGTACGCCGACCGTTCACCATGACTTCCCGCAGCAAGGCCCTGCCTTCCATGACTTCATCGGCGCAGGCCAGAACATCCATGCCGATACGGCCACGAGGATCGTATTGCCGATAGACCTGGCGGGGGCCCGGCCAGCTCTCCTTCCATTGAGAGCGCTTGCGGGAAGGCCGGTCTGCGTACTGTTGCAGCGTGTAGACGCAGTCAAGCGCGGGTGCGTCCATCGAGACGCTCAAGCGGGTTCCGACGTAATAGGCATCGATCGGCGCACGGGCCGCCTGCAGTGTTTCGATGGCGTGCTCATCGAGATCACCGCTGACGAATATGCGCACATCGCTGCATTCGTTGCGATCCAGGATCTCGCGCACCCGCCGGGTCTCCAGCGCCAGTTCGCCGCTGTCGATACGCACAGCCTCGACACGCCCTCCCGCGGCACGCAATTCGCGCGCCAACGCCGCCGCACGCAGTGCGCCACGCGTGATGTCATAGGTATCGATGAGCACGACCAGATCCTGCGGCCGATACGCGGTAAAGTTACGGAAAGCCTGCGCTTCCAGGTCATGCGCCTGCACGAAGGAATGCGCCATGGTGCTCGAAATCGGTATGCCGAACAGTCGCGCAGCCTCGACGTTCGAGGTGGCATCGAAGCCGGCGATATAGCTGGCACGGCTCCCATGGATCGCAGCTTGCGCACCATGCGAGCGCCGCAGTCCGAAGTCGATCAGCATGCTGTGCGGTGCCGCCAGCCGGCAGCGGGCCGCTTTGGAGGCGACCAGTATCGGATGATGCATCAAATTGATGATGCGGCTTTCCACGAATTGCGCCTCAGGCAGCGGCGCCACGATCCGCAATAACGGTTCGCTGGCGAAAAATACCGTTCCCTCCGGCATGGCGAATACATTGCCCGTGAAGCGAAAGTGCTCCAGGCGGGCCAGCAGCTCATCGCTGAAGCGTTGCGTGGAGGCCAGCCAGTCGAGTTCCTGCGGTGTGAAGCGCAACGACTCCAGATAATCGAGCGCCAGCTCCAGGCCCGCGGCAACCATGAAATTCCGGGTATCGCGCTGGCGTCTGACAAAGAACTCGAAAACGCCGATCCGCTCCATGCCCAGCCGATAATAGGCATCCAGCATGGTGAGCTGGTACAAATCGGTGAGCAATGCGCCGACCCCGGATGTCTGCGTGCGGACCGGTTCGCGTCTCGTCGCTGATCGCCGGCTCATGCGCCTGACCCTCGAATTGCCATGTGTCCGACGAGGCCGCCAGGCCGACCCGCATCGGTATCGCATCGGGCAGGTGCCGCCTGCCCGGTGCGAAGGACGCTCACTTGACTTCGATAGAGACCGGCTTTCGCTGGGTCGGCTCCTTTTTGGGAATGCGCACCCGCAGTACGCCGTCCTTGGATTCGGCCTGAATGCCCTCGGTATCGATATCATCCGGCAGGGCAAAGCTGCGCGAAAACTTCCCATAGGAAGTTTCGACACGAATCTCGTTCTCTTCCTTGTACTCTTTTTCGCGACGGCGCTCCCCGGTGACGGTGATCACCCCGTTATCCAGGGAAATCTTCACATCCTCCTTCTTGACCTCCGGCAGATCAGCCTTGATCACATATTCCTTGTCCGTTTCACTGATATCGGCCAGCGGCGTCCAATCCATTCCATAGGCGCCACGGCGCAGGCCACGACCACGGCCGAAGAAGGGAGAATAGTCCCGCAGCATCTGATCGAACTCACGAAACGGTTCCCAACGCGTAACGTTCATTGCGCTCTCCTGAATCGGTTGATCGACGGTGAAGTACTCCACAAGTGTTCACCAGTTCGGCCCGGACAACCATTCGGGGAAGGCCGTAATCGATTCCCGGCTTCACCGGATGCCCTGTCGGATGCCGGGAGCGGCGCTGTCGCGGCAACCCCGCCCCCCTTCTGCACGGCACCGTTCCTTCATTCCCCGCGCGAACGTGCGCCGTTGTGCGTATGTGCCCGAAGGCCCCGGCGCGTCAATATCTCCCAGGCTTCCTCGGCGGATTCGGCGAAGTCGAACAACGCCAGATCAGCGGCTGAAACCATGCCTTCTTCGACCAGGACGTCGAAATTGACCAGACTGCGCCAATAAGCCTGGTCGACGAGCACGATGGGAACGGACGGCGCCTTGCTGGTCTGGCACAAGGTCAGGATTTCGAACAATTCATCCATGGTGCCGAAGCCGCCCGGAAAAATGGCCAGCGCATTGGCCCGCATCGCCAGGTGCATTTTGCGCATCGCGAAATAATGAAACTGGAAAGTCAATGCCGGCGTACTGTAGGCATTCGGAATCTGCTCCTGGGGCAGAGTGATATTGAAACCGATCGTGGGGGCGCCCGCCTCCCGTGCGCCGCGATTGGCTGCTTCCATGATGCCGGGGCCGCCCCCGGTGGCGATCACGTTGTCGCGCCAGCGGTGCTGAGGCGCAAGCGCGCCGCCGCGCTCGGAAGCGATCCGCCCGAACTCCCGTGCCGCCTCGTACCAACGTGCCTGGCGTTGCCAGCGGGCGGCGATTTTCCGTTCCTGTTCGTCACGGGCTGCCGCGACCGCTGCCTGCGCCTCTTGCTGGCTGCGTACGCGCGCGCTGCCGAACACGATGATGGTCGAGCGTATGCCCCAGTCTTTCAGCAGGAGATCGGCCTTGGCGTACTCCAGCGCAAAGCGCGTCGCCCGCATTTCGTCGCGCAGCAGAAATTCGGTGTCCTGCACCGGCAGCAAGTAGCTGGGCGAGCACAGCTGCTGACGGCTATCGGGCGGCGTTCCCATCGCCAACGGCTCGGCGCAAACGCCCTGAGCGCCGGCGCCGTGATCGACGCCTGCCTTGCCGAAAAACGACTGTCCGCCAGGCTGCTCCGGGTCAAGTAATTCCTGAGCAGGCTGCCCCTGAACGGATTGATCCTGGACAGATTGATTCCGATCAGGCGCTCGGGTATCCGGATGCTGCGGGGAAACGGGTCGAGTGGGTCTCTGGCTCATCGTGATCCATTGAAAAACAGGCGCTCTTCGCCCGACGCAAAGTGTAAGTGCTGCGATGACATCGCGCAGCGCTCCGCGTGTCCGCAGCGTCCGCTCGAACAGGCCGGAACCCAGACCAGGCTTCGCCCACCCCCTGGCCCCGGGCCACGCCGTGGTGCAGTTCATCGGAATACGCCTAACGGCCACGGGGTTTCTCGGATGGAGCAGGGCGGATCCGCGACTCATCCTTGGCTCAAGCTCATTTTTCCCACCCGCGTACCTTAGGAGTCGAGCGCCCCGATGCAAAGCCCTCTACGCCTTACGTTTCGTCACGTGGACCGCTCGCCGGCTCTGGAAGCCCGGGTACATGATTTGATCGGTCGCCTGGAAAAATTTCATGATCGCATCACTGCCTGTCATGTCGTCATAGAAGCGCCCAATGCGCGCCCGGGCAAGGGGCGCCCCTTCGATGTCAGCATCGAACTGGCGATTCCCGGCGGCTTCATTCACGCCCATGGCACCCACGGCAATGCGAACGAAGGCCACGCGGACGTCTATGCTGCATTGAGCGACGCTTTCGACAGCGCCAGGCGGCAATTGCAAAACGCCGACCCGACGCACTGACGAATCGGTCTGCGGATATGGACCTCACCTCCCAGGTTTCATGCCCGCAGTGATCATCCTGGCGAACCGTCCTTGGATCCGCGGGCAGCCCGCTTCCCAGAGCCCCGCTCGATGGCCGGCTATCGGTTTGCGGGATTGCGTTCGGCCGCGGGTCCGAGCACGACCGAATCGCGATATTCCGGAACGCTGACGGACCAGCCCAACTCCCGCTTGATGCGCACCCGCAATGCCTCGCTGGCCGAAGGTTCCCCATGGGTGATGAACGTATGTTTCGGGGCCCGCGGCAGCTTGCGCATCCAGGCGATGAGTTCATCGGCGTCCGCATGCCCCGACATGGAGCTCAATTGCATGACCTGGGCGTTGATCGGCACGTCCTGGCCATGGATGCGGATCGTTTTCGCCCCGCCGATCATGGCTGCGCCGCGCGTGCCGCCCGCCTGATAGCCGGCGAACAGAATCAGGTTGTTCGCATCCGGTGCGAACACCTTCAGATGATGGATGACCCGGCCGCCGGTCGCCATGCCGCTGCCCGCCAGGATGATCATGGGACCGCCTCGCCGATCCAGCGCCTTGGACTGCTCCACGCTGCGCACCATCCGGGTCGCCCTGAACACCTGCGCGCACTCCTCGTGGGACAATCGATGTTCGTCCGCGAACACCCGATACAGCTGCGTCGCGTCGGTCGCCATGGGACTATCCAGGTAAATCGGCACGTCCTGAAGCGCGCCCGCCGCCTTGAGGCGGGCGATGAGCAGCATCAACAGCTGGGCCCGCCCCACTGCAAAGGTGGGAACCACCACGACGGCGCCGCGGGCGATGGCAGTCCGTAAAATCACACCCAACTGCGCCTGTAGATCGAGCACCTCGTGCCGGCGATCCCCGTAGGTCGATTCGATCACCAGGCAGTCCGCCGCGGGGGGAGACTGCGGCGCGTTCATGAGCGGATCGCCGCTGCGGCCCAGATCACCCGAAAAAATGATCGAATCCTGGCCGTTTTCCAGGTGTACGCTGGCTGCGCCCAGCAAGTGTCCCGCATGACAGAACCGTGCCGTCAGGCCCGCCAGCGGCTGGAACGCCTTGCCGAACCTCACGGTCTCGAATAGCTCCAGGCAGGCTTCGGCATCGGCCCGGGTATACAGCGGCAGCGCCGGCTTGTGGATCGAGTAGCCGTGACGATTAAGAAACCGCGCCTGCTCTTCCTGCAGAAAGGCACTGTCGGGCAACAGGATCCGGCACAGCTCGAAGGTCGCAGGTGTGGCAAAAATACGGCCGCGAAATCCCCGCCGCAGCAGCGCCGGAAGAAAACCGCTGTGGTCGATATGTGCATGCGTCAGCACCACAGCCTCGATGGAGGATGCTGCGAACGGCAGTTCCGACCAGTTTTTCAGGCGTAGCTGCTTGTAGCCCTGATATAGGCCGCAATCGACCAGCATCCGCCGTTCATCGCATTCCAGCAGATAGCGCGAGCCGGTCACCGTGCCCGTAGCCCCGAAGAATCCCAGCCTCATCGTTCGACCTCGCATAAAAAAGAACCCCCCGTGCCTGGGCGCGGAGGGTCGATGGGGATCCATGAAGTCACGAGCGCGAATGCTCATCGGAACAAAACGGGGCGTATGGCGCCATGCGAATTGCCCGTAGCCCGACCCCGGTATTCACCACGATCGCTATCGTACCAGGGCGTTGCCTGCGGATCCGAATATGTCTAGCATGCATGTGAAGGCCCACCGGTTGCGCCCCTTCCGCCGGCAGACACGCCGCAGCTGCTGCTGATCCAGATCATGGCGAAGGAAACGCATCGCAATGCATACTGGGTCATGAGCGTCTTTCCCTCCCCTTCATTCGACTCGGAGCTGTTGCGCCGTTACGATCGACCGGGGCCGCGCTATACCTCCTATCCGGCCGCACCCCGATTTCGAACGGATTTCAGCGAAGCCGACCTGCGCGAACATGCCGGCCGCAGCAACGCCGATCCCATTCCACGCCAGCTGTCGCTGTATCTGCATATCCCCTACTGTCTCAGCCCCTGTTTCTACTGCGGCTGCAACCGCATCATCACCCGCGATCGGACCAAGGGCAGCCGGTACGTGGAACGCCTGATCCGCGAAGTCGAAGCAATGGGCAAGCTATTCGACCGTGATCGCGACGTCATCCAGGTGCACCTGGGCGGCGGCACCCCCAATTTCCTGGGCGTGGATGAACTGCGGGAACTGCTCGAGAGCGCCGGCCGGCACTTTCATTTCAGCCTGGCGCCAAACCGGGATTTCTCCATCGAGATCGATCCGCGGTTCGTCACGCCGGAGGACATCGCCGGCTATGCGCAACTCGGCCTGAACCGCGCCAGCCTGGGCGTGCAGGACTTCGACCCGCAGGTACAAGAAGCGGTCAATCGTATCCAGAGCGTCGAGCAGACTCTGCAGGTCATCGAGGCCTGCCGTGCGAACGGACTGCGCTCCATCAACGTGGACTTGATCTACGGGCTGCCCAAGCAGACCCTCGAAGGATTCGGCCGCACCCTGGACACCGTGATCGAAGCGCGGCCGGACCGCCTGGCCGTGTACGGCTATGCCCATCTCCCGGAGCTGTTCAAGCCGCAGCAGCGCATCGACGCCGCCGAACTGCCGACGCCGGATACGCGCCTGCGGCTGCTGCAGCTGGCCATCGACAAGCTCTCCGCCGCCGGTTATCACTACATCGGGATGGATCATTTCGCGCTGCCCGGTGACGATCTGGCGCAGGCTCAGGAGGCCGGCACCCTGCATCGTAATTTCATGGGCTATACGACCCATGCCGACAGCGATCTGATTGCCATGGGCATGAGCGCCATCAGCCATATCGGTGACAGCTTCAGTCAGAACCCTCGCGATCTGGCCGGCTGGGAAATCGCCCTGGATCACGGACGGCTGCCCGTCTGGCGTGGTCTGCATCTGGATGCCGACGACCTGTTGCGAGCCGACATCATCCAGCAGCTCATGTGCCAGGGCACGATCGACATCGCCGCGATCGAAAAACGTCATGGTATCGATTTCCAGGACTATTTCAGCGAATCTCTCGCACAATTGCACGGTCCCATCGACGACGGGCTGGTCGAGATGGATCGGCAGAGGATCACCGCCACTTCGCGCGGCAGGCTGCTGTTGCGTATCATTGCCATGTGCTTCGACCGCTATCTCACCCAGACGCCCCCCCCCGACGCCGTGAAACCGCGATTCTCGCGCGTCATCTGACCGCCGCCGGGAATGCCCGGCAGCACCACACGGCGGCGCCCGGCATCCGCATGCGGCGTCATCTGTACCTGGATCACCACATAGGGAGTCTCGCATGAGGGCGCTGCCCAGCCGCCTGTCGCGCATACCTGCCGTCGGGAGCGACGAGCCGATGCCTGCGGATGGAAACGAGTACAACTTTTGCGACACCTGCACCTTCTCGCGTACCTGCCTGCAAAGCGGCTACGACAAGGGCCGGCTGCGCGATCTGCATGTATTGATCGACCACGTAGGTCCTTTCCGGGAAGGCGAACACCTGTTCCGGGAAGGCGATCCTTTCACCGCCATCGCCGCCGTGCGCGCCGGTGTAGTCAAGACCTACGTCAACGATGCCGATGGGCGCGAACAGGTACAGGGATTCTTTCTGCCCGGCGAGATCGTCGGCCTGAGCGCCATCTCGCATGACCGCTATCCCTGCAATGCGGTGGCCCTGGATACCGTCCAGCTGTGCCGCTTCTCGTTTCCGGACATCGCCGCGCTGGCGACCCGCATACCCAGCCTGCAGCAACAGCTGTTCCGGCTGCTCAGCCAGGATATCGGCAAGGCGACGCTGCTGGCCGGCAACTATTCCGCCGACGAGCGCATGGCGGCATTCCTGGTGTCGCTCTCGCGCCGCTACGCCGCCCGCGGCGGCAACCCCGACCGCTTTCACCTGGTGATGACCCGCACCGACATCGCCAACTACCTGCGGCTTGCCTCCGAAACCGTCAGCCGCGTTTTTCGGCGCTTCCAGGACGAAGGACTCATTCAGGTCGACCGGCGCGATCTAAGATTGCTGAACCTGTCCCGGCTGGAAACCCTGGCGCGCAGCGTGCTGAGGGAATGATCCCCGCTGACCTGGATCAGGGTGGCACCGGAATACCGGTGGCAGGATCGCCGGCACCGCCTGGCGCATGAATTCGTCCGCACGCGACGCTGACGCGCCGCCGAATCAGGAGCCCTCGATGTCCGCCCCCGATGCCGCCTTGCCCGCCTTACCCGCCGGCGTCTTGCGTCAAGTGGCTGCCGCGCCGCATCGTCTGTTGTTTTTCGTGGGGGCTACGAATGTATTGCTGGCCATGTGCTGGTGGGCCGTATGGCTCGCCGGTATGCGCTGGCTGCCGGCCGGCGTAGTGCAACCACCGGTTCCTGCGGGCTGGTTGCATGCGATGTTGATGCAGTATCAGGTACTGCCGGCATTCATGTTCGGATTTCTGCTGACCGTCTTTCCCCGCTGGATGAATCAGCCGGAGCTCGGCCGCCGGCACTATATGCCGGTCGCTGTGGGCATGCTGGGAGGCCAGGTGCTGACGCTGGCGGGCCTGTTCGGCGGTATGACGCTGCTGCAACTCGGCGCCGCGTCCACGACGGCCGGCTGGGCGATCGGAACCTTCATCCTGGCACGCCTGGTATGGATCGACCAGGGCCGTACCTGGCATGCGGTGAGCTGTCTGGCCGCACTCATTTTCGGCCTGCTCGGCCTGGGGCTGTACAACACCTACCTGCTGAATCTCGATGCGCGCTCTTTGTTCACCGCCATCAAGCTCGGCAGCATGGTCGTACTGCTGCCGATCTTCCTGACCATATGCCATCGCATGATACCCTTCTTCGCCAGCATGGCGCTCCAGGGCGGCTACCGTGTCGTGCGGCCGATGTGGGTCCTGGCCGCAGCATGGGCCCTGCTGCTGACCCATACCTGGATGGAACTGCGGCATGCCTACGCCTGGCTATGGTGGGTCGATCTGCCGTTTGCGGTGCTGAGCGGCGGACTTTTATGGGCATGGTGGCCACGCAGGCAGGCCATGCCGGCACTGTTGCGCGTGCTGTTCGTCGGCTTCACCTGGCTGCCGATCGCATTCTTGCTGTACAGCGCCCAAAGTCTATGGTTCTGGCTGAACGGCGAATTCATCCTGGGACGCGCGCCGGCACATGCCTTGTTCGTAGGCTGCTTCGGCAGCCTGCTCGTGGCGATGGTCACCCGGGTCACACAGGGTCATGCAGGCCGGCCGCTGATCCTGGGGAATATCGCCGCGTTCACCTTCATTTTCATTCAGGCAGTGGTGCTGGTGCGCATGCTCGGCGAGATCCTGCCCGACGCAATGGCATGGCAGGCGATGGCGGCTTGGGGCTGGGTCCTGGCGTTCTTGCCGTGGGTGCTGCGTTCAGCCTGGCTTTATCTGACCCCGCGCGCCGACGGCCGCCCCGGCTAAGAATCTCCGGCTGAGAATCCTTTGGAGGATATGCATGGCGTTGATCGAGTTCTATCCACACATCCGCAGCGTGCACATCGCCTCGATCCTGGCCAGCGGCGCACTGTTTCTGGTGCGCGGGGCAGCACTGCAAGCCGGCGCTCGTTGGGTGATGGTCGCGCCGTTACGCTATCTCAGCTATGCGATCGACACGGTGCTGCTCGCCAGCGCCATTGTACTGTGCGTGATCCTGGGGCAATACCCGATCGCACAAGACTGGCTGACCGCCAAAGTAGTACTGATGCTGGCCTACATCGTCCTTGGCAGCTACGGGCTCAAGCGCGGCCGCACGCGCGCCACACGCATGGGATTTTGGCTGGCTGCGCTGGCCGTCTATGCCTTGATCATCAGTATCGCCCGCACCCGCAATCCCCTGGGTGTGTTCGCGATGTAACCGCCGCCTTTATGCCCTGGCCCGCACCGCAATCCTTTCCTTGGGTCGTGCCCTGCGGACGGCAGGATTTCCCAAGCTATGGTTTCACGGTCTTGCGGTCCGATGATGCCTCCGCCTGCAGATTCACGATCCTCGCCGCCACGCGCGCCGCGGCCCCGGGGGCACGCGTATCGACCTCGATGACGGCCCCCCGCTCGAACTCGGCGAACGGCTCCCAGGCATGTACCTGCCGGAGCATCACCGCCTCATCGGCTTCCGAGGCATCCTTGCCCGCGCGCTGACGCGCCGATAGCCGCCGGCCGAGTTCCTCCGCCGGCGCCACGCAATGCAGCAATACCAGGGGCACATCGAGTTCGTCCGCGAGCGCGCTGAATCGGTGCCGCTCGGCCTGCTTCAAAAACGCGGCGTCGACGATGACGCTCTGGCCGGCACGCAACTGCTCGCCGGCCAGATGCAGCAGGCGTTCATAGACACGATCATTGAACGCCGAAGTATAGATATCGATCCCCGCCTGTAGCGACGACTGGTCGGCCTGCAATCCCGCCATACGCTTTCGTTCCACGTCGGAGCGGATGCGGATCGCGCCCGCTGCGGCCATCACCCGTTCGCTCAGCCACGTTTTCCCGGAGCCCGACAGGCCGCAGGTCAACACCAGAACCGCGCGCGAGCCCTGGACCAAGATCCGTGCCGCGTCCAGGTAGCGGCGAGCTTCGCCCGGCTCGCCGCCCAATAACAGCACCTTGACCCGCACCAGCGCACGATGCACGAAAAAATAGCCCAGCAGCCCGATCGCCTCATAATCGCCGGCCCTCTCGAGCCAGCCGTTCAGGAATGCATAAGCCAGATCACGACGGCCCCGGGCGACCAGATCCATGAACAAAAAGGCGGCGTCATCCAGCACATCGATACGCCGCAGGGAAATATCGAATTCCAGGCAATCGAAGGCGGTCAGGCGTCCCTCGAAGCGCACCACATTCCCGACATGCAGGTCACCATGACACTCACGGACACGACCCAGTGCCGCCCGCCGCTCCAGCGCGGCGGCGCAGCCCGCTGCCCAATCCCGCAGCCACCGCGCCACCTCGGCCAGCGGTTGCAGTCCACCAGGATCCTCGGGACGAGCGCTTGTTTCGGCGAGCAGCTCATCCAGATTCGCCGCCACGGTCGCCTGACTGCGCTGCGCCATGCCAGCCGTGCTATACACCGGACAGCCTTCCTGCAACTGCGCCAGTTGCTGTCCGAACACGTTCAGCTCCTCGCACGTCACCGCGTCGCGCGCCAGCAGCGCACCGAGTTCCTGTTCGGTGTCGAACCGGTGCAGCCGGACGGCATACTCGATCGGCGCGCTCCGCGGCTCGAAAATAGGCCGCGCTGCCGTACCGTGGATGGCGACGACGTCCACGTACAAGGTCGGTGCGAATCGGCGGTTCAGTCGTAATTCATCCTCGCAAGCCTGCCGGCGCCGCTCCAGGGTGGAAAAATCGACGAAACCGAAGCGCACCGGCTTCTTGATCTTGTACGCGTACGTCCCGGCCAGCAGCACCCAGGAAATATGGGTCTGCTTCACGACCACGGACGCCACCGGATGCGGATAGCATGCGGGTTCCCGCAGCGCCTCGATAAGCTCGCTCACGGTGCCGGGCCGGGAAACCGGGAAAATTCCCGCGCAATCGGCTGGCCAAGCAGGGTTATTGACCGCATCATGAACGGTATCATAGGCCGTATCATAGGCCTGCATGCCCGGGATATTCGCGGGCGGCATGGAGAACGCATTGGCATTGATTGACGTCACCGGGACCGACGTCACCGGTATCGGCGACGAATCGACTCGTTCGCCGGCGCGGCGACGGGATGAGGATAGCTGCGTGAGCGCCACCGCAGCAACGTCCTGCTTTCATTGCGGCGAGCCCCTCGGAGGCTCGACCTTGACGGCGCACATCGGCGCCGATGTGCGCCCCGTATGCTGCAACGGTTGCCTCGCCGTGGCCGAATTGATCGCCGGCACCGGCCTGGGCGATTTCTATCGCTTCCGCAAGACCCCCTCCGCACGACCTGCCGAGATGACCGAAGACGTATGGGCCGGCTTTGCACACCCGGATGTTGCAGCGCAATTCGTCCGGCATGCGAATGGGCGGGATTCGGTCATCCTGATCCTCGACGGGTTGCGCTGTTCGGCCTGCGGCTGGCTGGTGGAGCAGATTCTACGCCGCACGCCGGGCGTGCACGAAGCCAGTGCCAATACCACGACAGGACGGGCACACATCGTCTGGGATCCTGCACGCGCCAATCTCGCCGATATCATGCGAACCATCGCGCAGCTGGGCTACCAGCCTCATGCGCTGAACGATACCGACCGCGTCCGCCTGCAACAGCAGGAACATCGCAATGCGCTCAAGCGCCTGGCCGTCGCCGGCTTCGGCATGATGCAAGTCATGATGTTCGCAGTGTCGGTCTACGCCGCCGATCTCACCGGCGAAGTCATGGACGCAAGCCTGCTGCATTTTTTCCGCATCATCAGCCTGTTGATCTCCACACCGGTGATGTTCTATGCCGGTGCGCCGATTTTCGCGGGTGCCTGGAGCAGTCTGCGGCTGCGCACCGTCGGCATGGATGTCCCGGTAAGCATCGCACTGGTTCTCGCCTATGCAGCCAGCGTCTGGAACACGCTGCAAAACCACGGTGAGGTGTACTTCGATTCCGTCACGATGTTCGTGTTCTTCCTGACCCTCGGGCGCTTCGTGCAAATGAGTGCGCGGCATCGCACCACCGATATCACCGACGCGCTGGCACGCCAACTGCCGCCGTTCGCGCACCGCATATACGAGAACACCGTACAGGATGTACCGGCATCCAGCCTGAGTCGCGGTGACGTGGTCCTGGTGCGCAGCGGAGAAATTCTACCCGTGGATGGTGAGCTCATCGATGCGCAGGCGTATCTCGATGAGGCCATGCTGACCGGAGAATCCATGCCGGTGCTGCGCCGCGCCGGCGAGCAGCTCACGGCGGGCACGCTGAACGTGCAGGATCCGATCCGGATCCGGGCCACACAAATCGCCTCCGGCACGGTCATGTCGCATATCGTAGCGCTGCTGCGACGCGCACAAGCGCAGAAGCCGGCCATCTCCCGGGCAGCGGACGCCGCGGCGGCGCGCTTCCTGCGCTATGTGCTGCTGGGCGCCGGCCTGACCTGCGCCGCATGGCTGGCGATCGATCCGTCGCGCGCATTCGAGGCAACCCTTGCCGTCCTGGTGGTCGCCTGTCCCTGCGCATTCGCGATCGCCACACCCGCAGCCATGTCCGCCGCGACGGCACAACTGGCGCGCCGCGGTCTGCTGGTCACCCGGCCCGATGCGCTGGAAGCGTTGGCGAATATCGATATCGTCGTATTCGACAAGACAGGCACGCTGACCTCGGCCGAGCTGAAACTCACCGAGTGTACGACGACGGGTACCCTGGACGAATACACCTGCCGGCAGATCGCGGCCTCGCTGGAGCAGGCCTCGGAGCATCCCCTGGCGCGGGCGTTTTCCGGTATCGCACCGCTTGGCGAGGCGCGCGAGCTTCGCTGCGTGGCCGGAGCAGGCGTCGAGGGCATCGTGCAAGGACGCCACTATCGCATCGGTTCGCCCCGGTTCATTGAACAGCTGCGCTCGGCACCCTCCTCACAAAAGGATCTGTACCGCCCGGAAGACGGCACAGATCCGCTGGCCAGACCGGATGCCCCCGGCGAAAATCCCGCCGGGAAACCCGCGGCTACGACGCTGTGGCTGGGCGATGAGCAGCAGATACTCGCCCGCTTCCAACTGCACGACGCCGTGCGCCCCGATGCGGCAGAAAGCGTCGCTGCCCTGCACGAGGCCGGCATCGACAGCCGGATCCTCAGCGGCGATGGCGAAGCTGCCGTGGCTTCGGTCGCCGCAAGCTGCGGCATTACCGAATTCAGCGCTCGCTGTTCGCCGGCCGACAAACTGGCGGCCGTCCAGGCCATGCAGGCTGAAGGACGACGCGTCGCGATGATGGGCGACGGCGTCAACGATGCACCCGTGCTGGCGGCGGCGGACGTGTCGCTGGCCATGGGCCGCGGTGCCGCGCTGGCCCATGCCGGTGCAGACATGCTGTTGATAGGCGAGCGCATGCGGGCCTTGCCGGAAGCGGTGGCACTATCGCGCAAGACACTACGGATCGCCCGCCAGAATCTGTTGTGGGCGGCGACGTACAATCTGGGCTCACTGCCGCTGGCGGCGCTGGGATTCATTCCGCCGTGGCTCGCCGCCCTGGGCATGTCGCTCAGCTCCATCGGCGTGGTACTCAATGCCCTGCGCCTGCTTCCCTCTAAAACCACGAGCCGCTCGGGATCCGGTACGGGCCTCGAATGGTCCGGCACCCACACGCGCGACGTTCCCGCCGGCGCCGCCGGTGCGGATTCCGCGGCATCAGCGACCTCCGCGCCATGAACATCCTGTATGTCATGATTCCCTTGAGTCTGGTGCTGGTCGTGGCCGCCGGCTGGGCATTTTTCTGGGCGGTCGGCAGCGGCCAGTTCGACGACCTGGAATCGCCGGCCTGGGAGGTGCTGCGCGAACCCTCCGATACCGGCACCACCGATGTCTCCGCCGGCGAACAAACGGCAGAGATATCCGCTGCGGCCGACGCGGATCGTGTCCGGACGGGTGCCCGCAAACGGGTACCGGACGACACGCTCGCCGGTTGAATCAATGTTGATTTGACATCATGACGTCCATGCGTTTCCACTCCATGGCCGGCCGGCGCTGACCGCCGTGCGGATACCTTCATGAGCCTGGACACGAGCGGCATGATCAGCTTGTGGGCGGCATTGATCGCCGGGCTATCGGGCAGCGCACATTGTTTTGCGATGTGCGGCGGGCTGGCCGGAGCGCTGGGCATGCGCGCTCGTGCCGCCTCCCCCGGACGCAGCGCCGGGTTGAATGCCTTGGCGTATCATCTGGGCCGCATCGGCGGATACATGCTCGCGGGTGCCTTGTGCGGCGCGTTCGGTGCAGGCTTGCAATCGGCGCTGGATCTGACACGGCTAGCGGTGAGCCTGCGTATCGCCAGCGGTGTACTGCTGATACTGGTGGCGATACGCCTTCTGTCCGCTCGAAACCTGCTGGCCTGGCTGGACGGGCTGGGAGCGCGATTCTGGCGCCGGCTGCAACCGGCGGCGCACCGGGCAGCGCGTTCGAGTGGCCTGGGCTCGGCCCTGGCCCTAGGGTTGATGTGGGGCTGGCTGCCATGCGGCCTGGTGTATTCCATGCTGCTATTCGCGGCGCTGAGCGGCACTGCCCTGCATGGCGCGACGATCATGGCCGCCTTCGGCGCCGGCACCTTACCGTCGATGCTGGGCAGCACGCTGCTCGCCTCACGCCTGCAAGCCTGGGTGTCGAAACGATGGCCGCGAGTGGTCAGCGGTACCGTATTGCTGATATTCGGCATGTGGATGGCGCTTGCCGCCATCGACCATGGAGGACATGGCCACGGCGGACAAGAAGGCCATGCGCCGGACAACGGACATGCGCATCCCCTTGCGCACGACCCCGTAGATGCGGCGGGACATCCTCATTGAGCGGAGAGCACTGAGCAGGGGTACCTGAGCAGGGGTGCCTGAGCAGGGGTGCCTGAGCAGGGGTGCCTGAGCAGGGGTGCCTGAGCAGGGGTGCCTGAGCAGGGGGACGACTCGGGCAACGCCCACCGCCGCCGCACGATGTGCCGCTTACTGCCCGCCCCCGTGCCGTGCCGTCCATCATTCACCGCGCGCGGCGCCGATGCCCCCGTCCGCGTCGACAGGCCGCATCAAAGTACTCTTGCCGAACAGCGATTCGACCAGATCCACCGCCAGCATCGCCGTCCGGTTATGCATGTCGAAGGCCGGGTTGAGCTCCATGATGTCCAGCGAACAGAGCTGCCCCGTATCGGCGATCATTTCCATGCACAGCTGCGCCTCGCGATAGGTGGGACCGCCGGGCACCGTCGTACCCACGCCAGGCGCAATGACGGGATCCAGAAAATCCACATCGAAGCTGACATGCAAGTGCGTGCGCTCATCCATGCCGGACAGCGCTCCCCGCATGGCGCGCCGCATTCCCATCTCGTCGATGTAGCGCATGTCGAAAACATTCAATCCCTGCTCATGCACAAAGCGTTTCTCCGCCGGATCCACGCTGCGGATGCCGATCTGGCGCACGGCGCGCGGTTCGATGGCGGGCACCTGCCCGCTGAGCTCCACCAGTTCCCGAGGTCCGAATCCGCACAGACAGGCGACCGACATGCCATGGAGATTGCCGCTGGGAGACAGCTCGCGGGTATTGAAATCGGTATGCGCATCGAGCCAGAGCACACGCAGCGTTCGATTCTTTTCCCGGCAATGGCGTGCCGCCGCGCTGATCGACCCTATCCCGAGACAGTGATCCCCACCGAGCAGGATGGGCAGACGCGAGGCTTGCAGCTGAGCATACACCGCGTCATGCACCTGGCGGTTCCAATGCACCACTTCATGGAGGTGGCGATAGCCGTCGACAGCCGGCCGCCAGGGATTGCCGGGACCGTTGAGATTACCCCTGTCCAGCACCTCGAGGCCGCGGCCTGCCAGCGCCTCCTGCAAACCGGCGACCCGCAGCGCCTCGGGCCCCATGGAAGCGCCTCGATCCGCCGCGCCGACATCGGTGGGCGCACCGATGAGCGCCGCCACACGCACACTTTGAACCATTTTTACCGCCTCCTCCTGCTCATAAACGACGCCACCGGTCTGCAGCGTCGTAATGTTTTAGCCAGTGTCTTGGAGCCCGGCAGCAGATGAAAGCCGATGAACTGTTCAAAAATTGTTCTGCTTTGCGCAAATCACCATAAAATACTGGCGTTCTGTATGCAGAATGGAAGCGGAAGGCCTGATGGACGATATCGACCGCCAGTTGATCGCCTTGCTGCGCGACAATGCGCGCACCTCGATCGCCTCGCTCGCCAAGTCGCTGCGGGTTGCGCGAGGGACGGTGCAAAATCGCCTGGCACGCCTGCAGGCTGCGGGCACGATCGTCGGCTACACCGTGCGTCTGCGCCCGCAGGTGGAGGAACAACGCATCCGCGCCTTGATGACGATCGCCGTCGAGGGCAACAGGACCGACGCCGTCATCCGTGCGCTGCGAGGCGACCCGGCCGTCTCCGCGTTGTTCAGCACCAACGGACGCTGGGATGTGGTTGCGGAGTTGCGCGCCGAAAGTCTGGAAGTATTCGACCGGGTACTGGGCCGGATCCGCCTGATTCCGGGTATTTCCAATACCGAGACCAGCCTGCTGCTATCGGTACACAAGCTCTGAGTCAGCGGATCTCCGCAACGGCGCGGCATACTCCGGCACACACGCGATCGATATCCGGAATCGCGCCCATGAAGGTCCACCGGTATGAGCGCACCCCCTTCGGCCCGCACAGCCACCCTGCTCCACGCATCCGCGCCGGCCGGCATATTCCAGGAAGGCCGCGTCATGCAAATGTGGCCGAAATCCACTCACGCATGACGTAAATACGGGCATACTTGCGCGCGCCGGCGATTATTCGCCTGTTTCGATTCAAAAAAATCAACCAAGGAACACCTTGCGATTCATTACCGCAAACACGCCGCTTGCCTGGCTGGCCATGATCCTGTCGATTCTGTCACCGGCCGCACTGGCCGCTGGCGCACAGCGCCCGGCGCCCGATGTGCGCTCCGAAGCCGTGCTGGTCATCGATGCCGCCGACGATTCCGTACTGCTGGCAAGAAATGCCGATATCCCCGTGCCGATCGCATCGATCACAAAGCTGATGACAGCGCTG
Source organism: Steroidobacter denitrificans (assembly GCF_001579945.1). Classification (NCBI taxonomy): domain Bacteria; kingdom Pseudomonadati; phylum Pseudomonadota; class Gammaproteobacteria; order Steroidobacterales; family Steroidobacteraceae; genus Steroidobacter; species Steroidobacter denitrificans. Next base: position 2,452,751 of record NZ_CP011971.1, read on the forward strand.
GTGGTACTCGAAGCCGGCCTGCCACGGGATGAAGAGATCAGGATCACCACCGAGGACCGCGCCACGAACGTCGGCGGGCCGTCGCGCATCGTCATCGGCGCCAGCCTGACGCGCGGCGAGTTGTTGCATCTTGCTCTGATGTCCTCCGAAAACCGCGCTGCGCATGCGCTGGGCCGCAGCTTTCCGGGCGGTATGCCCGCCATCCTGCGCAGCATGAACGCCAAGGCGGCGACGCTAGGCATGACACGCACCCGTTTCGCCGATACCACCGGCCTGTCCAGCAGCAATGTCGCCAGTCCCGCCGATCTGGCAAAACTCGTCAGGGAGGCTGCCCGCCATCGGCTGATCCGCGAATACTCGACCGATCCGGATGAAACTGTAACGGTCATCCGCCATCAGGTGGAGTGCCGCAACACCAACCTGCTGGTACGCAAGCCGGAATGGGATATCCAGATCCAAAAAACAGGCTATACACAGGCGGCCGGACGTTGCCTGGTCATGCAGGCGACCATCGATGACCGCCCTATCGTGATGGTGCTGTTGAATTCCTTCGGCAAGTACACTCGTACGGCGGATGCGATTCGTATCCGCCGCTGGATGGAAGAAAGAGCGCATCAATCCGTACAACTCGCCAGCAGTCACCACGCTACCTAGCCGTCCGACAGTTGTCCGGCTGTCCTCATCGATCGACTATTCCGACAGTATTTCCCAGGCAGGTATTCCGGATACAGTGGGTACCGCCCGGCGTTCGGACGCGGTGGGTACCGTCCGGCGTTCGGACGCGGCGGTGTCCGGGCGCTCGGACCGGACTTCACCGGAGTCAGCCCTCGCCGCTTTCCTCCCGTGCGACATATTCCTGAAGCTGCGGAAAAAACTCGATGAAATCCGCGATGAAACCCTGTTCCTGCGCACGCAGGATCGCAATACTGCGCGCCAGCGCGAATTCGCGGCCCCAGCGCCGTGACAAATACGCGCTCAGCCGCGCCAGGGCGCGTTCCACGCCGGTAAGGTGCTGGTAGGATCCCAACAGGTCATTGTGCAGGATATGTCCCAAGGTCAGCTGCGCCTGTTCCGGCAGCGGCATGCCGCGGCGCTGAACGGCTGTGTAAAAGTCGGCGGTGAAGCGATTCAAGGGAACCGCCGCATATGCGCCCCAGCGGGTGGCCAATAAATGATCATAGAATATGTCGACCAGTACACCACTGAAGCGCCGGTATTCGCCGCCGATGCGTGCCCGGCTGCGAAGCACGACCGGATGCGCATCGGTATAGCGGTCGATCGCCTTGTGGCACTGGACGCCACGCAGGAATTGTGCGCTCATGCCGCGGCGCTCGTCACCGCGCACCAGGTCCGCGAGCAAATTGCCGAGTTGGAAATCGATCTCCGCCGGCGGTGACAGGAAGACGTGCGCCAGCCAGTTCATGGATCCAAATCGAAGTTCGCCGGACTACTGGATGCGAACGGATCCAGACCGGATGCGCCCGGTTCCGAATGCACGGCCCCGAAGTCGGGCCGCGCGTAGCGCGCGGCTGGATCGAACCAAGGAATCATCTCTTCAGCATTCCACCAGGAAGCATCTTCCGATAGCGTCTTTCGTGTTCAACGCGGCCCGTCCGCGGGCTGCCTGGCGGCGCCCGATCATTGAAGACTAGGACCTGGATGTTGCAAGCGTCAATGTCTCCACACCGCCGTCTCTCCACGCCGCCGTGGGTGGGTGGGCGCTCCGCATCGGCCCTACGCAAGCTCCCTTCGTATTGGCCGCGGACGAACGCCCTTCCTATTGGCCATGGACGAGCGCCCTTCACACCAGCCGTGGGCGAGCTTCCCCTTCGTACCGGCCATCCGCGAGCGACCGCTGATAGCCAGAAGGCATACCCATAAAGCCAGATGCTCTTTTTTTAATCATGTTGCGGAATGCTATCGTTCCTGCCTTCGAAGCCGCGCCTGCGGCGAGTATTCTCCCAGGAGAACGACCATGAGCTTGCAGAGCGGCGATAAAGCACCGGATTTCAGCGCGGGAACGCCGCCGGGCTCTACCCGGCCCCATACCCGGCGGATCGATTGCCGGCCAGTATCGGCGATATTCCAGTAATCAACCCTCACTTGAGTGACTCATCCAGACTCATGTCGGCCGTCATAGACACTGTCTCGCCCCTCCATGCTCTGCCTGCGGCGCCGGCACAGTCGCCGGCATGGGCGGCCGCACCGTTCGACCCGGCACTGGCCGCAGACCTGCGTCAGCTGATCGCGCGGCTCGACGGATCGCAGCGACTGTGGCTGAGCGGCTATCTGGCCGGCAGCCTGGCCCAGGCTCCGGCCGAACTGGCAACGGCTCCTGGGAGCGCACCCGCCGGTCCCCCGCTCGCAACCATCCTGTACGGCTCGCACAGCGGCAATTCGGAATCGGTGGCGCAACAGCTCGGCGAGACCCTGACGCGCCGCGGCCTGAGCTTCCGGATTCTGGACATGCTCGACTGCCGTAAGAATCATCTCCAGGAAGCGAGCAATGTCCTGGTCATCGTGAGCACCCATGGCGAGGGCGACCCGCCGGAGCGTGCCGTGCCGCTGCATGAACTATTGCATGGACGCAAGGCACCACGGCTGGATCATGTGAATTATTCCGTTCTGGCGCTCGGCGACTCCAGCTATGAGCGTTTTTGCGAAACCGGCCGGCAATTCGATGACCGCATGCAATCTCTGGGTGCCAAACGCCTGCATGATCGGGTCGAGTGTGATGTGGACTTCCAGGCACCTGCACAGCGCTGGGTCGATGCCGTCGCCGACGCCCTGGCAGCGGCCCATCCAAGCGCCGCTCCACAGGCTACGGCTTTCTTCGCCGGCTCGGCCGGCACGGAACGCGCTGCAAGCCCGATCGCCAACGCCTACACGCGCAAAAATCCGTTCCTGGCGCCGGTATTGCTGAATCAGCGTCTGACGGCCGGGAATTCCAGCAAAGACGTCCGCCATATCGAACTATCGATCGAGGGCTCGAATCTTCATTACGAACCTGGCGATGCACTGGGTATCGTGCCCCGCAACCAGGCGCGTGAGGTGGATGCGGTTCTGGCGGCGCTGGAGTTCGCAGCAGAGCAGCCTGTCACGGTTGGCGGCACGGAAACCAGCCTGCGCCAGGCGTTGCTGGAACATTTCGAGATCGGTCTGCTCAGCCGCACGTTCCTCGATCGCTATGCCAAGGCCGTATCCGCGCCGGCACTGACCCGCCTGCTTGCCGCACAGCAGCCGGAAATACTGCAGCGCTACCTGCACGGCCGGCATCTGATCGACCTGATCAAGGAACATCCGCCCCAGGGTCTGGATGCCTCCGCGTTCGTCCAGTTGCTGCCGCCGCTTGCCCCGCGCCTGTATTCCCTGGCCTCCAGTCTGCAGGCAACGCCGGACGAGGCGCACCTCACGGTCAGCATCGTGAAATATCATTCACTTGGGCGGCAGCGTCAGGGCGTCGTCTCGGGCTGGCTTGGCGCACTCGAGGATGAGGATGCGCACGCCCCGATTTATCTACAGCGCAATCCGGCTTTCCGGCTGCCGGCCAGCCACGACACGCCGATCATCATGATCGGCCCCGGTACCGGTGTCGCACCGTTCCGTGCCTTTCTCGCCGAGCGTGAAGCGCTCGGCGCTCAAGGTGCGAACTGGCTGTTCTTCGGCGATCGCAACTTCCATTACGACTTCCTGTATCAGACCGAGTGGCTGCAATGGCGCAAGAACGGTCTATTGAACCGTATCGACGTTGCATTCTCACGCGACAATGAGCGCAAGCAGTATGTTCAGCATCGTATGCTGGAGCAGGGCAAGGAATTGTTCGCCTGGCTGCAGGAAGGAGCGCACCTGTACGTGTGCGGTGACGCACAGTCCATGGCTCCGGACGTGGACCGCGTCCTGCACCAGATCATCGAACATCATGGGGCACTGTCCAGCGACCAGGCTGTCGAACAGGTGCTCGACTTGCAACGCCAGCGCCGTTACCAGAAGGATGTCTACTAGGTGGACCTGCCACGCCGTTTCGATCTATCACGCCCACTGTCCGAACTGCATCCCAACGAACAGCTGAAATTCGACAGCCGGTATTTGCGCGGTACCTTGGAGCAGAGTCTCGAAGATGCCATCACCGGCGCCATTGGCGACAACGATACGCAGCTCACGAAATTCTTCGGCATCTACCAGCAGGATGACCGCGAGTTACGCGAGGAACGCCGTCGCGCCCGGCTCGAACCACTCTACCAATTCATGGTGCGGGTACGACTGCCCGGCGGAGTATGTACGACCGAACAATGGCTGGCGCTGGATGCGCTTGCGCGCGAGAACGCCAATGGCACGCTGCGCCTGACGACTCGCCAGACCTTCCAGTTCCATGGCGTGTTCAAAGACAAGCTTAGACGTCATGTGCAAGGCATCTACGCGTCGGGACTCGATACCATCGCCGCCTGCGGCGACGTCAACCGCAACGTCATCGCCACTGCCAATCCATTACTGTCGAGCGCCCGCCGGGAAGCCACGGAAACGGCGCAGCGCATCGGTGCGCATCTGCTGCCGCGCACCGGCGCCTATCGCGAAATCCTCCTGCAGCAGTCCGGCGCCGGCGAGCATCCAGCAAGCCCGCCGGCCGGTAGCTCGGCTGCGGCCAGTACCGCGACCAGTGAAGAGCCGCTGTATGGCCACACCTATCTGCCACGCAAGTTCAAGATCGCGATCGCCGTTCCGCCGCATAACGACATCGACGTATACGCCCATGACCTGGGCCTGATCGCCATCGTCGAAAACGGTCACATCGTCGGCTACAACGTGCTGGTCGGCGGCGGCATGGGCATGACCCACCGGCAAGTCGCGACCTATCCTCGTCTGGGCGATGTCGCCGGCTTCTGTGAGGCCGCCGACGTCATCGAAGTCGTCGAACACACCATGTGCATCCAGCGCGACTACGGCGATCGCCACGATCGCTACCATGCTCGTTTCAAATACACGATCGAGGATCGTGGCATCGACTGGTTCAGGGAGGAATTGGCGCGTCGGGCAGGCAAGCCGCTGCAGGCCGCACGCGATTTTCATCTCGACACCTCGGGCGATCACTACGGCTGGCAGCAGGGCGAGGATGGACGCTGGCATTACACCCTGTTCATCGAGAATGGCCGGGTGGCCGATACGCCCGGGCGTACATTGATGAGCGGCTTACGGGAAATCGCCGCATCCTTCCCCGGTTTTTTCGCACTCAGCACCAACCAGAACGTAACGATCACGGGAATCGACACGGCCGATCGCGAGCGCCTGGAGGAAATATTACGTCGCCATAACATCGAGAACGACGTCAACCACACGGGACTGCGCCGTCATTCGATGGCTTGCGTCGCCTTCCCGACCTGCGGCCTGGCGATGGCCGAGAGCGAACGCTATCTGCCGTCGCTGATCGACCGGCTCGACGAGGCATTGCGCAATGCGGGGCTGGCTCAGGAACCGATTTCCATACGTATGACCGGCTGTCCGAACGGTTGCGCACGTCCCTACCTCGCGGAGATCGCACTCGTAGGCAAGGCACCGGGCAAGTACAACTTGTATCTTGGCGCCAGCGCCAACGGCGATCGCATGAACGCCCTGTACCGTGAAAATATCGACGAACCCCAGATCCTGGCGGCGCTGATCCCGCTGTTCGATGCCTATGCCGCGGAACGTCAGCCACAGGAACGCTTCGGCGACTTCGTGATTCGCAAAAACGTCGTCCCGCCCATGCTGGCGGGCAGGGATTTCCAGAAGATCGAAGCCGGCACGCCGGATTAAAAATCTGCCCAAGCGCAGAATCACCGCTCGGCCCGCTTCGCCAGGACTCCGGCAATCCAGCTTCACGGATGATCGACTGACTTCGTCGCTCTCATTCTGGCAGACTGACAGCATGCCGACACTTGCAGAACTTGCCCGACGACTCGATTCGGGCGCCACCAACGCACGCAGTCTGGTCGAGGAGGCGCTGGAGCGGATCCAGGATCCGGCGGGAGAAGGTGCCCGCGTCTTCATCCATGTCGGTGCCGACACCGCACGTGCACGTGCCGACGAAATCGATCGTCTGCGTGCCGCCGGACAATCCCTGCCCCCCTGGGCCGGCATCCCGATCGGCATCAAGGACCTGTTCGACGTCGAAGGTGAAGTCACACGCGCCGGGTCGCGCATCCTGGAGAACGCACCGGCCGCACGCGAGGATGCTCCCGCCGTCGCCCGCTTGCGCCGGGCGGGATTCATTTTCATCGGCCGCACGAACATGACGGAGTTCGCCTATTCCGGGCTCGGTCTGAATCCGCACTATGGCACGCCGCTCAATCCGTTCGACCGCGCGACGGGCCGCATTCCCGGCGGCTCGACCTCCGGCGGCGCGGTCGCGGTCACCGACGGCATGGCTGTCGCCAGCCTGGGCACCGATACCGGCGGTTCCTGCCGCATCCCCGCCGCACTCACCGGCATCGTGGGCTTCAAACCCACGGCCGATCGCGTACCGCGCAACGGCACGATTCCTCTCTCGCCCACCCTGGATTCGGTGGGGCCTTTAGCCAACAGCGTAGCCTGCTGTGCGACACTGGATGCGATCCTGCGTGACGCTCCCATGCAACTCCATGAAACGCCGCCGATGGTCGCCATGAAAGACCAGCGTTTGTTGCTGCCGACGACATTCGTACTCGACGATATGGACGATACCGTCGCATGCACCTTTGAACGAGCCGTCGACGCGCTTGCGCGTAGCGGCGCCCTGATCCAGCGCGCGCCGGTGTATGAGTTCGAGGTGATTCCCGATATCAACTTCAAGGGAGGCTTGGCCGCCGCCGAAGCCTACGCCTGGCATCGACAGTTTCTGGATCGGTACGCCGAGCGCTATGATCCACGCGTGATCGCGCGCATTCTCAAGGGACAGGAGCCCAGCGCCGAGGATATCCGGCAAATGCGCCAGGCGCGCCGCCGGCTCATCGAATCCTTCCATGCCGCAACCCGGGAATGGCATGCGCTGATCATGCCCACGGTACCGGTCATCGCACCGCCGCTATCGGCCGTCGCGCTCGATGCGGACTATGTCAGGCTCAATATGCTGATACTGCGCAATCCCGCGCTGGCAAACTTCCTGGATGGCTGCGGCGTTTCACTGCCCATCCATGCGCCCGGGGACGCGCCCGTGGGCCTGATGCTGATCGGCCGCCAAGGCGAGGACGCGCAACTGCTGGCGCTCGCAGCCACCATCGAGCAGGTATTGGCGCGCAGCGCCCCGTCGGTCACAGCCGCATAAAATAATTCTCGCTGCACCCATACCTCGTCCACGCCGCCTCGCCCACACCGTGCGCTCCAGCATCGAGAGCACCCTCGGCATCCTCATTGATAACGAGTATGTTGCCGCCCAGGCGACGACGATCCTTCCTCGGTGACACCTCACTTCATCAAGACCAGCTCCTCGGCCATGGTCGGGTGAATGGCCACACAATCGTCGAATTGCGCCTTGGTCATGCCGGCTTTCACCGCGACGGCGACCATCTGCAGTATCTCCGGGGCTTCGGGGCCGATCATGTGGGCGCCCACGATCCGGTCGGTCGCCGCATCGACGATCATCTTGTAGAGCGCCCGCTCGTTGCGTCCGGCCAGGGTATTTTTCATAGGCCGAAAATTCGACGTGTAGACCTTGACGGATCCCAAGGTATTGCGCGCCTGCGACTCGGTCAGGCCCACGCCCGCCAGCGGAGGATGACTGAACACGGCAGCAGGAATGCAGCGATAGTCGACGCGGACGGGCGTGCGGCCGAAAACGGTATCGGCAAAGGCCTGGCCTTCGCGTATCGCAACGGGCGTGAGCTGCACCCGGTTCGTAACGTCACCGACGGCATAGATCGACGGGCAGCTGGAACGGTTGTCCAGGTCGACCTGCACGGCACCCTGCTCATCGAGATCCACACCGGCTTCCTGCAGACCCAGTCCCTCGGTGTTCGGCAGACGCCCGGTCGCGAACATCAGCGCATCCGCCTCCAGGACCGAACCATCGCGCATACATATTTCCAGAACGCCGTCCGCACGCTTGTCGACTCGTTCGATCGCCGCGTTGAACAAGAACTGGATGCCCTTCGCCATGGAGATCTGCAACAACCGCTCGCGCAACTGCTGATCGTAGGCGCGCAGGATCTGGTCGGAGCGATTGATCAAGGTGACGCGCACGCCGAACTCGTTGAAGACACCGGCGAATTCGTTGGCGATATAGCCGCCGCCGGTAATCACGATGCGGGCAGGCAGACGCTCCAGATGAAACACCTCGTTCGAGGTGATGCCGTATTCGTATCCTGGAAAGTCGGGTATATGCGGACGTGCGCCGCTTGCCACCAGGATGATACCGGCCTGTACTTCCCGATCACCGATCCTGACGCCATGCGCTCCGGTCACCACCGCCCGTCCCGACAGGATCTCGACCTGATGACTCTCCAGCGTCTGGGTATACAGGCCGCTCAGGCGATCCACTTCCGCCAGCACATTGTCGCGCAATATCGGCCAGTCGAACTTCATACCCTGCAGTTCCCAGCCGAAGCGCCGTGCATCCTCCAGATCCTCGGCAAAATGCGCGCCATAGACCAGCAGCTTCTTGGGCACACAGCCACGGATGACGCAGGTGCCGCCGATGCGGTGCTCCTCCGCGATCGCAACTTTCGCACCATGCGCGGCGGCGACACGCGCGGCGCGCACGCCGCCGGAGCCCGCACCGATCACCAGCAGGTCGTAGCTATGTTCAGAAGCATTCATCACTCAGTCTCGACACGTTTGAAATTCGAGTATGGCGGCAGTCACGAGCCGCGACGCCGGATACAGCATCCCTCCAGGACGACAGCCGTCAATTTAAACATACCGTACAATGCCCGCTCATGAGCGACCTGACGTCGGTAATCGTTACGCTGTTCATGATCATGGATCCACTGGGAAACGTCCCGGTCTTCCTGTCGATCCTGAAGGGAGTCACACCGCAGCGCCGGCGCGCGATCCTGTGGCGTGAAGTGCTGATCGCCTATGTCGTACTGCTGATCTTCCTGTTCCTGGGCAAGTATGTTCTGCAGATACTACAGCTCGATCAGGAAACGATCAGCATTGCCGGGGGCATCGTCTTGTTCCTGATCGCGCTGCGTATGATCTTCCCTGCACCCGGTAGCCTGTACCAAGATACGCCCGATGGCGAGCCGTTCGTGGTACCGCTCGCCATTCCCCTGATTGCCGGTCCTTCGACCCTGGCGGCGCTGATGCTGCTGCAGCGGTCCGATCCGGGTGCGAGTCTGCAATTGCTGCTGGCGGTCACGATCGCCTGGGCCTTGACGGCAATCATCCTGGTTGCCGCGCCATTCCTGTATCGGGTCATGGGCCGGCGAGCACTGATCGCAATGGAACGCCTGATGGGCATGGTGCTGGTCATGATCAGTGTACAAATGACCATGAACGGGATCAGCACCTTCCTGCATCGCTAACCGTCTCGACACCATCGAGCGGCGACCGCCCATACCGCCCATGGTTTCGCCCGCCATGCATTCCTCTTGATGCACGGCGGGCGAAACCATGGGCGGTACATGGCAACCCTAAATAAATCGACATCCAGACACGACCACCCCCAATGCATCGCGATGCTGGCCGGAATCCAGTACATTGCAGCTCCCTTGTGCATCACCAGATCGAACGCCCGATGAGCCAAGACAGCTCCTTGTCCGCCGACAATCCCAGCAATCTGCGGCAAGCCGCACTCGACTATCACGAGCATCCGATCCCCGGGAAGCTGTCCGTCACACCCACCAAGCAGCTCTCCAACCAACGCGATCTGGCGCTTGCCTACTCCCCCGGAGTTGCCGCCGCCTGTGAAGCGATCGCCGCCGATCCCCTCGCCGCGTATCGCTACACGGCACGCGGCAACCTGGTCGCGGTCGTCACGAATGGCACTGCGGTCCTGGGCCTGGGGGCGATCGGTCCACTGGCCGCCAAGCCGGTCATGGAAGGCAAGGCGGTACTGTTCAAGAAATTCGCAGGTATCGACGTGTTCGATATCGAACTCGACGTGCGCGATCCGGATCATCTTGTGGAAGTGATCGCCGCACTGGAACCCACCTTCGGCGGCATCAACCTGGAGGATATCAAGGCGCCCGAGTGCTTCATGGTCGAGCGCAAGCTGCGCGAGCGCATGAAGATTCCGGTGTTCCACGACGACCAGCACGGCACGGCGATCATCGTCGGCGCCGCGGTACTCAATGGGCTGCGGGTCGTCGACAAGGACATCCGCACGGTGAAGTTGGTCGTGAGCGGGGCGGGTGCTGCCGCGCTGGCCTGTGTCGACCTGCTGGTCGACCTCGGTCTGCCGATCGAGAACATCTGGCTCACGGATCTGGCCGGCGTCGTCTATCGAGGCCGTACCGAATTGATGGATCCGCAGAAGGAGCGCTTCGCGCAGCCAACCGACTTGCGACAGTTGGCGCAGGTCATCCCCGATGCCGATATTTTCCTGGGCCTTTCCGCCGGCGGCGTGCTCAAACCGTCGATGGCGGCGGCGATGGCGCCGAAGCCGCTGATTTTCGCGCTGGCCAACCCCACGCCGGAGATCCTGCCCGAGGAGGTCGCCGCCGTGCGCGATGATGCCGTGATGGCCACCGGCCGCACGGACTATCCGAACCAGGTCAACAATGTCCTGTGCTTTCCCTACATCTTTCGCGGTGCACTCGATGTCGGCGCCACGACCGTCACGCGCTCCATGGAAATCGCCGCGGTTCATGCCATTGCGTCACTGGCCCACCAAGAACAAAGCGATATCGCCGCCAGCGCCTACGACCTGGCCGGCCTGTCGTTCGGACCGCAATACCTGATTCCCAAGCCCTTCGATCCGCGTCTGATCCTCAAGATCGCCACCGCGGTCGCCCGCGCTGCGATGGACAGCGGCGTGGCCACCCGCCCGATCGCGGATTTCGAAGCCTACGAACAAAAACTGCTGCAATTCGTTTTTCACAGCGGTACGTTCATGCAGCCGGTGTTCACCGCCGCCCGGCGCACCGCAAGCCAGGAGCGCACCCGCATCATCTTCGCCGAAGGCGAGGAAGGCCGTGTCCTGCATGCCGTGCAGATCCTGGTGGATGAAAAGCTCGCCCGTCCCGTGCTGGTCGGCCGGCGCCATGTGATCGACAAACGTATCCAGGACCTGGGTTTGCGCCTGCGCCGCGAGGAGCATTTCACCCTGGTCGATCCGGAATACGATCCGCGCTATCGGGAATACTGGGAAGACTATCGGCGCCTGATGGCCCGCCGCGGCGTCACCGGGCGCTATGCCCGCCTCGAACTGCGCCGCCGCACCACCTTGATCGGCGCCATGCTGCTGAAGAAGGGCGAGGGCGACGGCATGATCTGCGGCACCATCAGCGCCACTACACGGCATTTACGATACATCGACCGGATCATCGGCCGCCATCCCGGCGCGAGTGCCTACGGCGCGATGAGTGCGCTCATTCTACCGGGACGCCAGCTGTTTCTGGCGGATACCCATGTCAACCTGGATCCCACCGCCGAGCAGCTCGCGGAAATCACCCTCATGGCCGCGACCGGCGTGCGCCGCTTCGGCATCGAGCCGAAGATCGCACTGCTGTCGCATTCCAACTTCGGCACCAGCGACGCACCTTCCGCGCTCAAGATGCGCAAGGTGCTCGAACTGGTGCGCCAACGCGCCCCTGAACTGGAGATCGACGGAGAAATGCACGGCGACTCGGCACTGGACGAGACCGTGCGCAAGACCGCGCTGCCCGAGACCACACTGAGCGGCGCGGCCAACCTGCTGATCCTGCCCGATCTCGCCGCCGCCAATATCGCCTACAATCTGCTCAAGACCGCCGCCGGCAACAACGTGGCGATCGGCCCCATCCTGCTGGGCTGCGCCGCACCGGTGAACATTCTCACACCCCAGGCGACGGTACGGCGCATCGTCAACATGGCGGCCCTCACGGCCACACAGCACCTGAATCCGGCGCGCTGATTTCCGCTCTCCCGCGGCTTGTCGCCTCAGGCTGCCTCTCCGGCGCGACGCGGACTTCCGCGACGACGACGCTGCACCGCCAGAGCCAGCCGTTCGAGCACCTGGACGGAGCTGTCCCAGTCGATGCAGCCGTCCGTGATGCTCTGGCCATAGCGCAACGGCTGCCCGGGACACAGATCCTGGCGACCGGCGACCAGATGACTTTCCACCATGACTCCGGCGATGCGCTGTTCACCGGCCTCGACCTGGCGCGCCACCTCGTCGATGACGGCGGGCTGATTCTCGGGCTGTTTGCGGCTGTTGCCATGGCTGACGTCGATCATGATCCGAGGCGGCAAACCCGCTCCCACGAGCGAGGTACACACGCTCTGCACGCTCTGCGGATCATAGTTCGGCGCCTTGCCGCCGCGCAGGATCACATGACAGTCCGTATTGCCCGCCGTACTGGCGATGGCGCTGCGCCCCTGCTTGGTAACGGCCAGGAAATGATGGGCATGCGAGGCCGCCTGAACGGCATCGATCGCGATCTTGACGTTGCCGTCCGTGCCGTTCTTGAAGCCCACGGGACAGGACAGGCCGGAGACCAACTCGCGATGCACCTGACTTTCCGTGGTGCGCGCTCCGATCGCGCCCCAGCTGACCAGATCGGCGATGTACTGCGGCGTGATCATGTCCAGAAACTCGCAGCCGGCCGGAAGCCCCATCCGGTTGATATCCACCAGCAGCCCGCGCGCCAGGCTCAGTCCCTTGTTGATATTGAAACTGCCGTCCAGATCCGGATCATTGATCAGCCCCTTCCAGCCGACGGTGGTGCGCGGCTTCTCGAAATACACCCTCATGATGATCTCGAGCGTATCTCCCAATCGATCACGCTGTTCCTTGAGGCGGCCGGCGTAGTCGCGCGCGGCGGCGACATCATGGATCGAGCAGGGGCCGATGACGACCGCGAGGCGGTCATCGCGTGCATGCAGGATATCCTGCAGCGCGCGCCGCCCCCGGTCCACCGTGGCCGAGGCGTCCTCGACACAGGCATGTTCACGCATCAATGTTTCAGGGGTGCTGAGCTCCCTGATGTCGCTGATTCGAAGATCGTCGGTGCGAATTGTCACAATGGCTCCGGTTGTTTGCCTTGTCTACCTTCGCCGGGGCCAAAAAAAACCGCCAGCGGAGGCGGTTTTCCTGGGAATGCTTGCTTGTTACTGGATCTTCAGATCGAGTGCAGCCCCGGCTCCGCCCTTGAGGGGAAGGCCCAATACGTAAAAAAATAATAGCGGCTGGACGCGATCATGGTGGAATAAGAAATATCACACTCTCCCGGTCGAATACAACCACGGACGCGACATTCGCACATTTCAGCGCTCATTTCTCGAGCCGATACTCGATCCCGGCGCGAGTTTCGCTCGAACCCCGAGCCGTCTGTACCGATAGTGCCTCGGTGAGCCGGTAACGCAAGGTGATGACTTCGCCGGGATCGAACAGACCCACGCCATAGCTCAGGTACAGCCTGGGCGACAGATACTGGCCCACCGTGAAGGTGGCTCCACCCACCATGTCGTTACTTTCGATGCCGACCTCATCGAGGCCCAGCCGGCCGCCAATGCTTTTGGCCAGCAGGCCTCCACCCGCCGTACCGATCGAGCGTGCGGCGCTATGCAAGGCGTCGGCATCCCCCTCGCTACTGCCGATCCGCTCCAACGGCCGCCCCGTGACCAGATAGGCCAGCGCCTCGGACTGGGTCATGACAGGGTCGGAAAACACGGACAGCTGGGGACTGCGGGCGGTGCCTTCCACCTTCAAGCCGGCGGTGACCTGCTCCACCTTGCGCACGGCAACGATATTGAGTCCGGGATCATCGAGCGGTGTGCTGGCGAACAACAGCTGTCCGCGCTGAATGCTCAAATCCTGTCCGTAGGCCTTGTAGGCTCCCTCGACCTTGATATTGCCGGTGCCGACCGTCGGCGAGTCGGGACGCTCCTGAATGTTCAGCCGGCCGCCTACCCTGGCATCGAGACCGAATCCGGCGAGTTTCACCGCATCGCCCAGGATGATCGTGATGTCGGCCTGCAGCGGCACCGCCTGTGCCTCCTGTACGGCATCTTCATCATCGAGCACCACCACATCCGGTGAGGCCCGCCGGCCGCCGGCACCCCCTGCAGGAAGCTTGCTCAGATCCACATCGGCGCGGGGAATACTCACTTCACCGCTCAGGCGCATGCGCTGCTCGTCACGCTCGAAGGCCAGCTCCGGCGCCACGATGACATGTGCCGCGGGAATGTCGGCGGCCAGGAAATCCCGGCCCTTCACGTTCGCCTGGATCCGCCCCTCGGGCGTCAGGCGCCCGGTGAATGCCAAGGTGCCCGTTCCTGAATGGATCTCCCCGTCGAGGCTGATCACGCCCTCCGTATCCGGAGTGGCGGATACCCTGCCATCGGTGAGCTTCAGCCCCAGCTCGGGAATCTGAGCCGCCAGCTCGCTGGCCTGTAGTTCGCCGCTCAGCCGCGGCGCTTCCAGCGTCCCCGCGACGCTGGCACGCAAATCGACGCGTCCCGCGACCTCCGCAAGCTGGGGGATGAATGCCGCCAGCGGCGACAGGCTGGGAATCGACACGAACAACTCGCCATCGAGTTCCGATGTCGGCTGTTCCAATCCCCGCAGCCAAACACGGCCCTCAAGTCTCCCGTCCTCCGATGGACGGTCCTGCGCAACCTCCCCCAGGCGTCCGGAGAGCGTCGCCCGCGCCTCGGCACCGGTCAGTTCGGCCTGGAGCCGCAGTTGCGCATATTCCAGCAGCGTCTCCCCGGCCGGTGCGTCCGGCGGCGTTTGGGCCGGGGTGATCCTGCCGCCGGGCAGTTCGATGCCGGCCTGCCCGAACAGTTCGCCCTGCGCCGTGCGCCGCAACTCGCCGCGGCCTTCGATCGTGCCGCTCACAGCCACCGGCAGCGCCGGCACCAGCGCATTGGCGAGCGCCAGCCGCAATCCTTCCAGGGCATAGCTCGCCTGCAGAACGCCATCCGCCTGCCGGGTCAGTGCCGCGCAAAACCGCATTTCATCGCCGGACAGGCAGGTCTGCCGCAGCTCCATGGCGCCCTGTGCGTCGATCTCGAGCGCCGCCGGCGCCTCCAGCGACAGGCGCGCCACTTCGGGAACCGTCAGCTGCAATCGTTCGATCGAGCCGGACCAGCCGGCCTCGGACTGTGTACCCCTCATTT
Organism: Steroidobacter denitrificans; assembly: GCF_001579945.1. NCBI lineage: Bacteria > Pseudomonadati > Pseudomonadota > Gammaproteobacteria > Steroidobacterales > Steroidobacteraceae > Steroidobacter > Steroidobacter denitrificans. Next base: position 2,467,964 of record NZ_CP011971.1, read on the forward strand.
CCAGATCGGTGTTCAGACGCTCGCCCAAGGCCGTCAAGGTCAGCCGATGCATCTCCTGGTCGCCATCCACCCGCAACTGCAGGCTGCCGAACTCGAATCCCGCCGCGCCGACGCCGGACAGATCGAGGCGCACCTGACCGGAAGGCTTCGAGACATTCCGGACCTGGAGCTGCAGATCGAGCGCGTCGCTGCGCAGCTGCGCCAGTTGCAGCGCCTGGCTTTGCGCCGCCACCTCCAGATCCAGTGCCGGCCAGGTGCCACGCACCTCGGCGCGGGCACGCAGGCGACCCCGGGCGCCCGGCATCCAGTCATCGAGGCTGCACACATCCAGCTGCGCACTGGCCTCCAGGGTACCCGCTCCTCCCGCGGGCGCGGCATGCAGATCGATACGGCTGTCGCCGGAACGCAGCGCCACACGGCCCCTGAGAGTCGGCTGCCCGGCAGCGCCCAGACCGCTGAAATCCATGTCGGCGCGCCCTTCGACCGGGCGGTCGCGCAAACGTCCGCGCAGGTTGCGCAGCACCAGAGTACCGTCTGCGCCCCGTTCACCCATGCGCCCTTCGGTATCGAGCTGGAAACTCACCCGCCCCGGCCAGTCGGCCGCCAGCGCACCGGGATCGAAGGTTTTCGCCGCCGCGGCGAGGTGCCAGCCGATCACCGGCTTCAGTGCCACCCGCCCCAGGGCCGTGAGTTCACCGGCGGATTGTCGCAGCGCGAGCTCCTTGACCTCGATCGCAGCATTGCTGCCCGTCACATCGAGCGCGATATCGACCGGAGCGCGGGGCGGGCCGATCTGCAACTGTCCCAGCGCCGTATAGGCATCCATATTGCCACGCACCTGCAGCCGTCCCCGGCTGTGCAGCTGCTGCCCGGCCCAGCGCGCGGGAATCTGCAGATCCTGCCAATCCACCTCGGCGCTCACCCGGAGCGCCGGCGCGGATGACAGCACGCCGCGCACCACCAGGGTTCCAGCCGCGGGCGAACCCTCGGTATCCTCGGCCCCGGCATCCCCGGTTCCAGGCCCCTCGGCTTCGGCATCCTCGGTTCCAGAGTCCCCGGCTTCGGAATCTTCGCCTCCGGAACTCCCGCCTAGGAAAATCTTCAAGGGATCCAGGGTGATCTCGTCTTCATCGCGTGTGAAACGCAGCGGCTCGATCCGCACGGGGACACCGTCCAGATCGATCCTGCCGCGCACTTCGCCCGCAGCCGAGTTGCCTTCGCCACGCAGGGAAGCCGCCAGACGCCGCATGCCGGACTCCGGCAAGACCGTCTTTCGGGGATCGAATGCCGGTACATCCAGCACGAATCGCCAGGGCCAGTCGCCTGCTTGGCGCAGCGAGGCATCGAGCCGCGCCGGCAGCGGCGCACTGAGCTGCAACACCAGGTCCGCGCGCTCCTGCTGCGTCACCGCCCGCAGATCGCCCGTCAGGTGCTGCTGCCCGGCCTGCCAGTGGAACCGGCCCTGCGCCTCACCCTCGTAGACATCGCGCTGCGCCAGCCGTCCGCTGAAATGCAGCTCGCCCTGGGCCGCCAGGACATCCAGCTGTCGCAGCACGATAGCCGCTTTCGTCCATTCACCCGCCAGCTCGGCGTGGATGAGCTCGAGCAATGGCGCGGGCGATGATGCCGACGGGGACGACACCACCGCATCCTCCAGCCGCAAGCGATCCATGCTGATGTCGATCGGGGGTTGCAGGGAAAAAGGCGTCGATTCGGCTTCGGCGGAAGACGGCGACGATGCGCCGAGCACCACTCGCACGCCGCGCAACCGCGCATCCCCGATCCGCACCACACCGCGCAACAGTGCCAGCCAGCGCAGATCGACCTGCAGTTGCTCGATCTCGACCGTCAGACCGCTGAGCGGATCCATATAGCGCAGCCCCTCCAGCGTCAAGGGTCCGGCCAGCGTGCCGGCCGGTGCCTGAATCGACAGGCGCTCCTGCAGCAGACCGCCGGCAAGCTCCGCCGCCCAGCGCGCACCCTGCTGGGTATTCACCAGCCATAACAGACCGCATAGCACGGCGGCCATGATCACCGCCGCACCCAGCCCCATCCAGCGCAGCAGCGCACGCACCGGACCGCGTGCCATTCCAGCCGTGGCGACATCGGCGCCGCGCATGCCGCCGGGTGCCTTGCCCGAGGTGCTCTCGGCATACGATTCGTTCATGCCGCTCACAGATCCGGCCCCACGATCACGTGGATGCGAAAGCCGTCGCCGAGTTCAGTCACCACCGGCTTGGCGACGTCCAGGCGCACGATGCCGATCGGCGATTTCCAGCGCAAGCCCACACCGACGCCGAGATTCAAATCGAAATCCGTATCGAAGGCGTCGCCTGCATCGGCAAAGACCGCGGCACCCCAGTTCGGCACAAAGTAATGCTCATACTCGGCACCGGCGTAGGCCAGGAATTTGCCGCCGATCACCCCACCCGCGGCATTCATCTCACCGATCTCCTTGAAGTCGAAGCCGCGCACCGAACGATCGCCCCCAGTGAAAAAGCGCAGCTCGGGCGGCAGCGCCCCGAAATCATCAACCAGCATCGCGCCCGCGCCGCCGTGAACGATGACACGGCCCTTGTCGCCCGCGCGGCGTATCCATTTGGCGTCCATGCTGATCTGCGCGAAGCTGGTATCGGCCAGCAAAGTCTCGAGCGCGCCGCGCGCCGCGAAGGTCAGCGAATAGCCCCGGGTCGCAAAAAAGAAATCGTCCGCCCGCTTGCGGCTCAATACGCCCTCGGCAAACAACAGGCTGGAGTTGTGTCGTTCATCGGCGATCTCGAAATCGCCCGCCAGATACTGCAGTCCAAGGGTGCGCACGAAGCCGCGCCAGTCGCGCGAGTCGTTCGCCGCCAGCCGCAGCATGCGCGAGCGGCTCGAATCCGTCTCTTCGTCGCGATATGCCGCACCGAAGTTGTAGCTGCGGTTGTCCGGCCCTGGCCGCGGGATCGTGTACTGGGTGCCGATCCCCTGGACGCGCTGTGAATACTCCATGTCGGCCTTGAACTTGTGACCCTTGCGGTTGACCCAGCGCCGGTCGATGCCGAAGCGCACGCCCGGCCCGGTGTCGGTACTCATGTAGACACCGGCGGTGTACAAGGTGCGCTTGGCGGGGATCACCAGTACATCGACCGGCACCCGGCCATCCGCCGCCGCCTCGATCACGGGCTGGACGCCGACACTGGAAAAATAGTCCGCATCGACCAGGCGCTGCTGGAACACGAGCAACTGATCGGCCGAATAGAAATCGCCTTCCTCCCAGGGAATGTAGCGCTCCAGGAAACCCTCGCGGAACTGTGCGGGCGAGAAGCGCACCTCCGAGAACCGATAGCGCTCGCCCGTTGCCCATTCCAGGTCGATGTCCGCCGTGGCATCGCGACGGGACACGCCGACACGATGTGTGATCAACTGAACATCCAGGAATCCCGACTCGCGCAGGGCGGCGTCGATCCGAGCCTTGCTGGCCTCGTACAGACCATGGTCCAGTATCTCGCCGATACCGGGCTCGAACGCCTGGATGGCGGCCTGTACGGAGGGCAGCTGCGCCGCGGGGAAGCCGGCACCCGTCCGGCCTTGGTTCGCGCCGTCCGGCGCCGAGGAGTCTGCGCTCATCCGGATATCCCGCTGCACGACCTTCACCGGAGCGCCTGCATCGACCACGAAGAGCGCCCTGAAGAGCCCCCCGTCCGCAGCCTTCAATTCACTCCTGACCTGCGCCTGATAGTAGCCGTACGGCTCCAGCGCCTTGCGGATCTGTTCCTCGCCACGAATGAAAAGCCGGTGTATCTGGGCCGGTGAGGGGTCGCGTCCAATGTACTGGGTGAGTTCCAGACCGGCGCGGGCCGCCGCATCGAGTTCAGCGGGCAGCCCTTGGATATCCACACCGATTCCCGCACCCTGCGCTTCCAGAGTACCTGCCAGCAACAGGATCGCGAGGCGCGTATTGTAGAACCGGAAAAAGTCGAGCATGGACCGGCGCGAAACCTGGAACGATGTCTGGGGAATGACACCGAGCCCCGGCAATCCCATGGGCAAGCGGCGAGAGGTTCGAAGAGTACCTGAGTTGCCGCGGCCGATTCCAGCAACGTCCGCTCAGGGACGATGGGGCAAGACGCTGTACCGCTGCCGGCAAGCGGCACTAGATCCTTCCGGCCGTCCGCACGCGCAAGCGTGCCGACCATGTTCCACGTCGGGGTCGGGGCAAACACGCCTGGAGCCGTTCGCCCCATCCAGCACGGCCGGGAAAAGAGTTGCTCAGTCATCCCCCAGGCGCAGCAAGGTGATATTGCCGCCCGTCGCCGCGGTATTGACCGATAAGACCCGCTCGGCGGCGAAGCGCGGTAGATACAGCGGCCCGCCCGCCTTGGGCCCGGTGCCCGACAGGCCGTGCCCGCCGAAAGGCTGCACACCGACGACCGCCCCGATCATATTGCGGTTGACATAGACATTCCCCGCCATGGACGCATCGAATATCCGGCGCGACATGGCTTCGATCCGGGTGTGCACGCCCAGCGTCAGGCCAAAGCCGGTGGCGCGCAGCTGCGCCAGATGCTTCTCCAGATCGCGCAGGCGAAAGCGCACCACGTGCAGCAGCGGACCGAAGTGCTCCTGCTCGAGCCGGCGGATGGAGTCGATCTCGAACAAATGCGGAGCGACGAACGTACCGCGCGCGCAGGCTTCGCCCAGGCGCGAGACATGCAGCAGCCGCCCCTCCGCCTGCAACGCCTCGACATGCGCCAGCAGAGCCTTGCGTGCCGGCTCGTCGATGACCGGTCCGACATCGGTCGACAGCAGCCCCGGATCGCCGACGCTCAGTTCATCCATGGCGCCCGTGAGCATCTCGATGATGCCGTCGGCGACCTCGTCCTGCAGATACAGCACGCGCAAGGCCGAGCAGCGCTGACCGGCGGAGTGGAAGGCCGAGCGCACGACATCGTCGACGACCTGTTCCGGCAGCGCCGTGGAATCCACGAACATGGCATTCTGGCCGCCGGTCTCCGCGATCAGGGGAATGATCGCACCGCGCCGCGCCGCCAGCGTCTTCGCGATCAGCTTGGCCGTCGCCGTCGACCCTGTCAGAGCCGCTCCCGCGATGCGCTCATCCGCCACCAGCGCCGCGCCGACCATCTCGCCCGTGCCCGGCAGCAGATGCAAGACGTCGTACGGCACACCGGCGCGATGCAGCAGCTCGATCGCCTCGGCGGCGATCAGCGGCGTCTGCTCTGCGGGTTTGGCCAGCACCGCATTACCCGCAGCCAGGGCGGCCGTCACCTGGCCCAGAAAGATGGCCAGCGGGAAATTCCAGGGACTGATGCAAACAAAGGCGCCGCGCCCATGCAGACTGTACAGGTTCTGCTCCCCCGTCGGCCCCGGCAGTAGATGCGCCGCACCGAACCGGCAGCGCGCCTGCTGCGCATAGTAACGACAGAAATCCACCGCCTCGCGGCACTCGGCCAGCGCATCGTCCACGGTCTTGCCCGCCTCGCGCACCAGCAGCGACAAGAATCGCTCGCGGCCGGCCTCCAGCGCATCGGCGGCACGCTCCAGCACCGCGGCACGTGCCTCCGCCCCCTGGGCATCCCAGGCGGCATAGTTGCTCACCGCGGCATCCAGTGCCCGGTCCAAATCGGCGGATGTCGCATCCCATACATGGCCGACGATATCGGTATGATCGGCTGGATTGGTGATGGCCAGGCGGCCTCGCCCGGTGACCGCACCCGAAACGATCGGTCCCGCCGCCCACTGCCGATTCTTCAGCGCACCCAGCTTCGCCAGCAGCGCAGCCGTTTCCTGCGGATCGTTCAGATCCAAACCTGTCGAATTGCGCCTTGTTGACAAGTTATCGGACAGGAATGGATTTTCCGCATTGATATCCTGGCCGCAGGGCGCTTCTGCAGACGCTCCCTCATAAAGCGCGCAAGGCAGCGGGATCTTCGGATTCGGGAGTGAGGGCAGCGAAAGAATCCGGGCGACCGGATCCTCGACCAGCCGCTCGATCGCAGTGCGTTCGTCCATGAAGCGATTGACGAAGGAACTGTTCGCGCCGTTCTCGAGCAGGCGGCGGACCAGGTAGGCCAACAAATCCCGGTGAGCGCCGACCGGCGCATAGACACGCACCTGCGGTAGATCCGGCACCTGATCGCGAACCGCCGAGTACAGCAGCTCACCCATGCCATGCAGGCGCTGGAACTCGAAGTCGCGGCGTTCGCCCGCCATCTGCAGCACGCCGGCGATGGTGTGCGCGTTGTGGGTGGCGAACTGCGGATAGAACACCTCCGGATGTGCCAGCGCCTTGCGGGCGCACGCCAGGTAGCATAGATCGGTCGACATCTTGCGAGTAAAGACCGGATAACCCGCCACGCCCAGTTCCTGGGCACGCTTGATCTCGGTATCCCAATAGGCGCCCTTCACCAGGCGCAGCATGAAGCGCCGGCCGGTATCGCGCCCCAGCGCGATCAGCCAGTCCAGCAAGGCCGGCGCGCGCTTGGAATAGCATTGCACTGCCAGCCCGAGCCCCTGCCAGTGCGCCAACTCGCGATCCCGCGCCAGCGCTTCGATGAATTCCAGCGATAGATCCAGGCGCGCAGCCTCCTCGGCATCGATCGTCATGGAGATGCCGCCGGCGCACGCCTGCAGCGCCAGCCGGCGCAGCCGCGGCAGCATCTCCCGCAGTACACGTGTTTGATTGGCGTAGTCGTAGCGAGGATGCAGCGCCGACAACTTCACGGATACGCCGTGTGCGGCATAGACATCACCGCGGGCCGCCGCTGCCGTCACGTCGATGGAACGGCTGTAGGACTCGAAGTAGCGCTGCGCATCCGCCGCCGTGCGCGCGCCCTCACCCAACATGTCGAACGACGCCACGCAGTGCGTCTGCTGCGCCTTGTCCAGGGCTTCCTCGATCGTTCGTCCCAGTACGAACTCGTTGCCCATGATCTTCATGGCCTGGCGTGTCGCGGCGCGCACGACCGGCTCGCCCAGTCGATTGACCAGCGAGCGCAGCAGACCGTTGTCCTGACCCGATAGGCGCGTATCCAGCGCCACGATGCCGCTCGACAGCATCAGTGCACGAGTCGCCGCGTTGACGACGGTCGAATCCGATTGCGAGCGATGTGCCGACCATGCGCCCGAGCGCAACTTCTCGGCGATCAGATTATCGGCCGTCTGGGCATCAGGGACACGCAGCAACGCCTCCGCCAGGCACAGCAACGCGATACCCTCATCGCTCGACAAGCCGTACTCCTGCAGAAAGACTTCCAGCACGCCACGCTCTCCTTTGCGCGCACGTGTCCGGCTCACGAAGCGGCTCGCCTGCGCCACCATCCGCGTACGGTCGGCCTGCGACAACTGCACGGCCGCAAGCAATGCGTTCACGGCCTGCGTCTCCTCCGTATACAACGCCGACCGAAACGCGGCCCGCAAGGCAGCCAGATTTCCGGGACGTGGGTGTTCGGACGGCGGCGGCACCGCAGGATGCAGTGCCGCAGGGACAGAAGAGACGGGGCGCACGGGTGATGACGGCGGCGGCGGAGTTCGAGGAGGAGGCGTATCCATATCGAAGTACCTGGGTCGAGATGCCTGGATCGAAATGCATCGTTAAGATGCCACCAGTCACAGAGAATAGTTCTCCATTTAATAATCTTGAGTAGTCATTTATCCTATAAATACACTCGAGAAAGGGAATCATTCCAATGAAGCGGGAACCGCGGCTGGATCTCATCGATCGCAAAATTCTGCAAATCCTGCAACGTGACGGACGGATCGCCAACGTGGACCTGGCGCGGCACATCCACCTGAGTGCTACGCCATGTTTCGAACGGGTGCGGCGGCTGGAAGACAGCGGCTACATTCAGCGCTACGTCGCCCAGCTCGACCCGCGGAAACTCGGTCTGGGGCTGCTGGCTTTCGTCGAAGTATCCCTGGACAAGACCAATCCCGAGGCGTTCGCCGCCTTCGGCAGAACCATAGCCGACATGCAGGAAGTCCAGGAATGCCACATGGTTGCCGGCGGGTTTGACTATCTGCTGAAGCTGCGTGTGACGGACATGTCCGCCTATCGCCGTTTTCTCGGCGAGCGTGTTTCCTCACTGCCCGGTGTGAGCCGCACCCATACCTATTTCGTCATGGAGGAAGTCAAGGCCACACAAGAAATCGCCATAGCGGCATCGAACCCGAAACCGCTTCCGGCGGCGGGATGAAACTTCCGGCAGCGCGTCGACCGGCAGCGCGTCGATGCTCCCGGCAGCAGATCGTTACTCCCGCCGGCTGACCAAAAATCGACGACCCTTACAGCAGGTCGATGATCCTCGTATCTATCCTTACAAGATCAATTGACGAATCAATCGACACTCAAGACGATCTTGCCGATATGCTGGCCACTTTCCATGTAGGCATGCGCCTGCGCGGCCTGCTCCAGGGGAAAAACCTTGTCCACCACGGGCCGCAGCCTGCCGTCGGCAAGCCTCGGCCAGACATGCTGCAGCAGCTGCGCCTTGATCTCCCGCTTGAACGCCGCCGGACGCGGCCGCAGGGTTGAACCGGTAATCGTCAAGCGCCGCTGCATGACGCGCAGCACATCGACCTCGCCCTTGATACCCCCCTGGGTGGCAATCATCACCAGGCGGCCTTCATCCGCCAACACCTGTACATTGCGCGACAAATAACTGCCGCCGATCATGTCCAACACCACATCGACGCCGCGATTCGCAGTCAGAGCGGCGATCTCGGCGACGAAATCCTCGCTTTTGTAGTTGATCGCGCGTGTCGCACCCAGTTGTTCGCAGTATCGGCAGCGTGCATCCGTGCCCGCCGTAACATAGGTCGTATGCCCCATCGATGCCGCCAGCTGGAGCGCCGTCACCCCGATGCCGCTGGCGCCGCCATGAATCAGCAGGCTCTCCCCCTGGCGCAGCCGGCCGAACATGAACACATTGCTCCAGACGGTAAAGTAGGCTTCCGGAAGACTGGCCGCCTCGATCATGCCGAGCGAACCTGGGACGGGCAGCACCTGGCCGGCATCCACGGTGCAGTACTGCGCATAGCCGCCGCCTTGCAGCAGCGCACATACCGCATCGCCAGCGGTGAATTCCGTAACTGCATCACCCACCGCCACGATCCTGCCCGCCGCTTCCAGGCCGGGATTCGCCGGCGCGCCCGGCGGTGGCGGATAGCGCCCGCGCCGCTGCAAAAGATCGGCGCGGTTCAGGCCCGCAGCCGCCACCCTGATGAGCACCTCCGTCGGCTCCGGGGCGGGTACCGGGCGATCGAGAAACTCCAGCGCTTCCGGTCCACCCGGTTGCGGCGCATCGATCACCTTCATGCTCATCGGCAAGTCGCTCACCACTATGCTTCCCTGTATTTTCCAACGCCGCGAATATTACATTCGAGCGTTTGACGTAAAACTCAACCTATTTCTTTCCTGGGATATAGAGATCCGTCAACACGCCCTCGAAGGCTTCCGCCGCGAACATGATCGTCTCGGACAAGGTCGGGTGGGGATGAATCGTCAGGCCAAGATCGTGGGCATCGCTGCCCATCTCGATGGCCAACGCCACCTCGGAAATCAAATCTCCGGCATGAGGCCCCACGATGCCGCCGCCGATGACCCGGCGCGTCACCGGATCGAACAGCAGCTTGGTGCTGCCCTCCTCGCGCCCCAGCGACAAGGAACGGCCGCTGGCGGCCCAGGGAAAGCTGGCCTTTTCATACGGAACGCCCTTCGCCCTGGCATCCGTTTCGGTCAGACCCACCCAGGCGATCTCGGGATCCGTGTAGGCCACCGATGGAATCACGCGCGCATCGAAGGCGCGCTTTTCGCCGTGGGCCACTTCGGCGGCGATCTTTGCTTCATGGGACGCCTTGTGAGCCAGCATCGGTGGACCGACGATATCCCCGATCGCGAAGATATGCGGCACGTTGGTGCGCATCTGCAGATCGACCGGGATGTAGCCGCGCTCGTCCACATGCACGCCTGCGACCTCGGCGCCGATGTTGCGGCCGTTCGGACTACGCCCCACGGCGATCAGTACCTTGTCGTAGATCTCGGGCTGCGGCGCCGACTCGCCTGCGAACGTGACTCGCAGACCTCGCTTCAACGCCTCGATCTTGGCGAGCTTGGTCTTCAACAAGATGCGTTCGTAGCGTTTCTCCAGGCGTTTCTGTAGAGGCCGCACCAGGTCGCGATCGCAGCCGGGTATCAGCCCGTCCGTCAGTTCCACGACGCTGACATTCACGCCCAACGCCTCATAGACCGTCGCCATTTCCAGGCCGATGATGCCGCCGCCCACGACCAACAGACGCTTGGGCAGATCCAACTCCAGCGCGCCGCTGGAATCGATGATACGAGGATCATCCGGCAACCCGGGCAGGCGGATCGGCTCCGAGCCCGCCGCGATGATGCATTGGCCGAAGCTCACGCGGCACACGCCGTCCGCGGACCTGGCTTCCTGCGGCGGTGTCGCGCCCGTGGGGAGATGATCCTCGGCAACTTCGATCTCATGCGCCGACACGAATCGCCCGCTGCCGCGGATCACCTGCACCTTGCGCTGCTTCGCCAGCCCCGCCAGGCCGCCGGTCAGACGCGCGATGATCCCGTTCTTCCAGTCCCGCAACTTGGATGCATCGATCTTCGGCTTGCCGAAAGTGATACCGGCACGCTCGATCTCCCGCGCCTCCTCGATCATCTTCGCCGCATGCAGCAACGCCTTGGACGGGATACAGCCGACGTTCAGACATACACCGCCCAGCACCGGCCAGCGCTCGATGAGCGCCACCTTCATGCCTAGATCCGCGGCACGGAATGCAGCCGTGTAGCCGCCCGGTCCCGCGCCCAGCACCACCAGATCATAATCATGGCTCGTCGCGTGATGCCCCGCATCTGATACCCCCGCGCCCCTTGCAAGCGCATGCTGCGTACCGGCGTCAGGCACGGCAGCGGTCGAAGATGCGGCCAGCGCCGGCGGCGACGCCTCCAGGATCAGAATCAGGCTGTCCTTCGACACCCGGTCGCCTTTTTTCAGCTGGATCGATTGCACGATGCCGGCTACCGGCGAGGGCACGTCCATCGCGGCCTTCTCGGTTTCCAGCGTGATCAGCGGGGTTTCCGCAGCAACCTGATCTCCCGGCTCTACCAGCACATCGATGACTTCGACATCCTTGAAATCACCGATGTCGGGAACGCGGATTTCACTGGTCATGAGAACTCGATCACAATCACCGTAATGACGATCTAGGGAACCGCTTCCAGCAGGCCATTCACATCGGCGAGCTTGCGCGCCAGAAAACTGGTGAAACGCGCACCGGCCGCGCCATCGATGACGCGATGATCGTAGGCCAATGTAAACGGCAGAATCAGGCGCGGCACGAACTGCCCCTCCTGCCAGACAGGTTTCATGCTGGCGCGCGCCACGCCCAGGATCGCAACTTCCGGCGCATTGATGATGGGCGTGAAGGAGGTACCGCCGATGCCGCCGAGACTGGACACCGTGAAACTCGCACCCTGCATGTCGGCGGCCGACAGCTTGCCCTCGCGGGCCTTCTGCGACAACGTGCCAAGCTCGCGTGCCAGTTCGTAGATATCCTTCTTGTCCGCATCGCGGATCACCGGCACCAGCAGCCCTTGGGGTGTGTCCGCGGCAAAGCCCAGATGCATGTACTTCTTGAGCACAAGATTGGCGCCCGAGGCATCCAGCGAGCTGTTGACGAACGGAAACTCCTGCAGCGCCTGCACACAGGCACGCAGAATGAAGGCGAGCGGCGTGAGTTTGATGCCGGCATCGAGCGCCTTCTGCCTCGATTCGATGCGCGCCGCATCCATCGCGGTGATGTCTGCCTCGTCCATCTGCCAGACATGAGGAATATTGAGCCAGCTTGCCTGCAGGTGCGGTCCGGAAATCTTCTGGATACGGCCGAGCGGCTGACTCTCGATCGGACCGAACTTGGCAAAATCGATCTCGGGGATCTTGGGCAGCGCACCACCACCGGCCGAAGAGACGCCCGAGGCCAGGGTGCGCTTCACCCAAGCCTTGACGTCGTCAGGCGTGATGCGGCCTTTCAGGCCGGAGCCTTCGATCTGCGTCAGATCGACGCCGAGTTCGCGCGCAAAGCGGCGCACCGAGGGACTGGCATAGGCACGCGCGAAACCGGCTTCGCCCATGACGAACGAGGATGCGGCGGTTAAAGACACCGGCGCCTCGCCCTTCCCGTCCTTGTCATCCGGCACGACATCCGCCCCGACAGGCGAGCGGCTTGCAGCCGCCGGCGAAGTTGCCGTCGGGGCGCCTGCATCGCCGAAGACCGCTGCCGGCGGCTGGAGCGCCGAGGGCGACTCGGCCGAGGCCGGTTGAGCTGCTGCCGGCGAAGCCGCCTGGGATACCGTCTGGGATACCGTCTGGGAGGCTTCCTGGATCCGCTCGGTCGAAGCCGCAGGCACGCCGGCTTCGAACTGCGCAATCAAGCTGCCCTTGGATACCCGATCGCCTTTTTTCAATGCCACCGCGGTGATCGTACCGGCCACCGTCGAGGGCACATCCATCGTCGCCTTTTCGGTTTCGATGGTGATCAGCGGCGTATCGACTTCAATGACATCGCCCGGCGTGATCAGCACGTCGATGACTTCGACGTCCTTGAAGTCGCCCAAATCAGGAACGGTTATGTCTTGCGCCATGCTCTGCCATTCATTCGCCATGAGCCGGACACCGTGCCCGGCCCTTCGATCGAATTCGTCTGCCTGATTCCCTGACGCCGTTTACTGGGTCACTGGATTGGGACTGTCGGGATCGATATGAAACTTCATCATGCAACTCTTGACGGTCGCCATGTCGAGCTTGCCTTCGTCCGCGAGCGCCCGCAGCGCGGCGACCACGATGTGCTGATGATCGACCTCGAAATGCCGGCGAAGTTGCGCGCGCGAATCCGAGCGGCCGTAGCCATCCGTACCCAGCACGATGTAACGTCCTGGAACCCACTGCCGGATCTGGTCCGGCACGATCTTCATGTAATCGCTGGCGGCGATGAAGGGACCGGTACGATCCCCCAGGCACCGGCGTACATAGGGCTGCTGCACGGCGGCGTGTACGCTCAATATATTGCGCCGCTCGACATCGAGTGCTTCACGGCGCAGCTCCGAATAGCTCGGCACGCTGAAAACATCCGCAGGCACGCCATAGTCCCTCTCGAGAATACGTGCTGCCTCCAGCACCTCACGCAGGATCGTGCCCGAACCCAGCAGATTCACGCGTACCTTGCCGGGTCCGCCCGGCTGCAGCAAATACATGCCTTTGAGGATGCCCGGTGCGGCGCCTTCGGGCATGGCGGGATGGCTGTAGTTTTCATTCATGCAGGTGATGTAATAAAACACATCCTCCTGCTCGGCATACATGCGCCGCAGTCCGTCCTGCACGATGACCGCCAACTCATACGCGAAGGTCGGATCGTACGAGATGCAATTGGGTATGGTCGTGGAAACCAGGTGGCTATGCCCGTCCTGATGCTGCAGTCCTTCACCGGCGAGCGTGGTACGGCCGGCCGTGGCGCCGACCAGAAAGCCGCGCGCCTGGCTATCGCCCGCAGCCCAGATGAAGTCGCCCACTCGCTGGAAACCGAACATCGAATAATAAATGTAGAACGGCACCATATTGACGCCGTCGGTGGCATACGCCGTCCCCGCCGCGATGAACGAGCACAGTGCACCGGCCTCGTTGATGCCTTCCTGCAGAATCTGTCCCTTTTTGTCTTCCTTGTAGAACATGAGCTGATCGGCATCCTGCGGCGTATATAGCTGCCCCACCGATGAATAGATACCGATCTGCCGGAACAGCCCTTCCATGCCGAAGGTGCGCGCCTCGTCGGCGACGATGGGCACCACATACGGTCCCATGTTCTTATCCTTGAGGAGCGCCTGCATGATGCGCACCAGTGCCATCGTGGTCGAAAACTCGCGCTCGCCGGAGCTCTCCAGCAGCGAGGCGAAGGCATCCAGCCCCGGCACCTTCAGCGGCGGCGCCTTGCTGCGCCGCTGCGGCAGATAGCCGCCGAGCATCTGGCGGCGCTCCTGCAGATACTTCATCTCCTCACTGTCGGGAGCCGGCTTCTTGAAGGGCGCGTGCTTGATCTCCTCGTCCGAGATTTCGATGAAGATACGATTGCGAAACTCCTTCAGCGCCTCGTCGTCGAGCTTCTTCTGCTGATGAGTAATATTCTGGCTCTCGCCCCAGCGCCCCATCAGGAAACCCTTGACGGTCTTGGCCAGAATCACGGTCGGCTGTCCCTTGTGATTCACGGCAGCCCGATAGGCGTTGTAGACCTTCTTGTAGTCATGACCGCCGCGATTCAGACGCCAGATATCGCTGTCGGTCATGTTTGCGACCATGGCCTTCAGTTCGGGATGCTTGCCGAAAAAATGCTCGCGTGTGTAAGCGCCGCCCTTGGCCTTGTAGTTCTGGTATTCGCCGTCCACGCACTCTTCCATTACGCGCTGCAGCAGACCCTTCGTGTCCTTGGCGAACAAAGGATCCCAGCGAGATCCCCAGATAATCTTGATGACATTCCAACCGGCACCCAAAAAAGCTGCTTCCAACTCCTGGATGATCTTGCCGTTGCCACGCACGGGTCCGTCCAGGCGCTGCAGGTTGCAATTGATGACGAACACCAGATTGTCGAGCTTCTCGCGCACCGGCATGGTGATCGCGCCCATCGACTCGGGCTCGTCCATTTCGCCATCGCCCAGAAATGCCCAGATCTTGCGATCGCCGGCAGGCGCCAGACCACGGTTCTCCATGTAGCGCTGAAAACGCGCCTGATAGATCGCCATCATCGGACCCAACCCCATGGACACGGTCGGAAATTGCCAGAAATCCGGCATCAGCCACGGATGGGGATAGGAACTCAGACCATGCTCGGGGCTGAGAACCTCCTCGCGAAAGTGTTTCAGGTGCTCCTCGGACAGCCGGCCCTCCAGGAATGCCCGCGCATAAATGCCGGGGGATGCGTGTCCCTGGAAGTAGACCAGGTCGCCGGGATGCTGCTCGGAGGGTGCGCGCCAGAAATGATTGAAACCGACTTCGTACAAAGTCGCGGCGGACGCGTAACTGGCAATATGCCCGCCATACTCGGAACTTTGCCGATTGACTTGCACGACCATCGCCATCGCGTTCCAGCGCAGATATGCCTCGATACGCCGCTCGATCGAGCGATCGCCCGGGTATTCCTCTTCATGGCCTGCAGAAATGGTATTGACGTAGGCCGTATTGGGCTTGAACGGCAGGTAGGTGCCGGAGCGGCGTGTAAAATCGATCAGCCGCTCGAGCAGAAAATGTGCCCGCTCCGCGCCATGGCTCCTCAGAACCGAATCCATCGATTCCAGCCATTCGCGAGTTTCCTCGGGATCGAGATCGTCGAATCGGGAAGCTTCAGACATGTGCGTGTGCTGTTGGAGTAGGCCGCGTATCATCGGAGTTTGAAAATTGCCGGTCAAGGAATCTCACCTGGTGGAACTGCTTCCCGCACAGCGCAACATTCGTATCCTGCAGGAACGTGCGGAATTCACGGACAATATGCTGCGGACACATGATGCAGCCATCATGGTCTGTGAACATGAGCACGCAGAAATACTACTCGAGAAGCTGCCTCTGGGTTCCACCTGGCGCCAGTTGTACCGGCAGGCCAAGGCTGCCGGCCCGGTCGGCGTACTGGTCACATCGCTGACAATCGCGAACACGCCATCCACGCGCGGCAGCGCGCGCGCGGCCGGTAGCGCTCGGGCCAACGGCCGAGCACCTGGACAGGCACGCGTGCTGCCGCTGGTGCTGGCGTTCGCGAAGGCCGATTTGTCCGCCTTCGAGCGGCTGAACCTGGCCGCCCGGGCCTGGAAGGCACTGGCCGCTCCATCCGGCGCTCGCATCGTGCTGAGTGCCCACGGACTGGCGCCGGCATCCGCCGCCGGAATGCTCGAAGCCCTGCTGGCCGCTGCACTGGCCGGTTCCGCCCCCATGCCGACATGCAAATCCCAACCTCGAGACAAAAACACTCCATCACGATTCATACTGGCCGGCGCCACGGCCGAGAAGGTGGATACGGCACGCTGCAATGCGATCGACCGCGGCAATCATCTGGCGCGCTGGCTCACGATGCTGCCGCCGAATGTGCTGGATTCCGCCAACTACCCACGTATTTTGCGCCGGTTGGCGCGACAGCACGGCTGGCAGTGTTCCTTCCTGGACGAAACCGCACTCAGGCGTTTGGGCGCCGGCGCCTTCCTGGCCGTCAGCCGGGCGAATCGGCATCGTCGTGCAGGTATCGTACGCTTGCACTACCGCGGCACCGGCAGGCGCGCCGCAGCTGCCGAAACGCTGCGATCCCTGGCGCTGGTCGGCAAGGGCATCTGCTTCGACACCGGCGGCATCAATCTCAAGACCCATAAAGGCATGTATCGCATGCACGAGGACATGCAGGGCAGCGCCGTCGCCGTCGGCACCTTGCTCGCACTCAGTGAACTGAAAGTTCCCTACGACATCGACTGCTGGCTGGCAATCACCGAGAATGAGATCGGTGCACATGCCTTCAGACCGCAAGAGGTCGTACAGGCGGCCAATGGCACCAGCATCCAGATCGTGCACAGCGATGCCGAAGGGCGCATGGTGCTGGCCGATACGCTGGCGCTGGCCGCCGGCGCCCGGCGTATATCGCGTACCGGCATGCCGGCTGCAAGGCGACCCGATCTGCTCATCGATTTTGCCACGCTGACCGGAGCCTGCATCGGCGCGCTGACCGAGCGCTACAGCGGTATTTTTACGAATCGTGCCGACTGGAACGGCGTGCTGGAACGGCATGGGCGCGATTGCGGCGAACGCGTCTGGCCGTTTCCAATGGACGAGGATTTCGACAGCGAACTGGAATCCCCGATTGCCGACATACTGCAATGCGCAATGGACGGCAAGGGCGATCACATCCTGGCAGCCCGCTTCCTGAACCGCTTCGTACCGGCCGAAATCCCCTGGATCCACCTGGATCTCGCGGCTGCCAATCGTACCGGCGGATTGGGGCATATACCGACGGACTGCACGGGTTTCGGGGTACGCTACGTCACCACGCTGCTGCTGGAACGGAGTCTATGGCCGCCGCACGGTACAGCGCGCCGCCCGCGCACCCGCCGTGCGCCAGCCACAACGAGCAACACACGGATCGGGGCGAGCACATGACGACGTTGAGAATTCTACGGCCGGACGACTGGCACCTGCACGTGCGCGACGGTGCTCATCTGACCAGTATCGTGCCGTTCACCGCCAAACGGTTTGCGCGCGCCGTGATCATGCCGAATCTGAAGCCACCGGTGACCCATGTAGACATGGCTCGCGCCTACCGAGAGCGCATCCTCGCGGCCGTCCCCGCAAACCTGACGTTCGAACCTCTGATGACTCTCTATTTGACGAACACTACTTCCGCCGCCGACCTGCGGGCAGCGCGAGACAGCGGTTTCGTCATCGGCGCCAAACTATATCCGGCGGGCGCCACGACCCATTCGGATGCCGGCGTCAGTGCGATCGAACGCATTTATCCGGCGCTCGAAGCCATGCAGGAATACGATCTGGTGCTGCAGGTGCACGGTGAAGCGACCGATGCCGCAGTCGATGTGTTCGATCGGGAAAAAGTATTTATCGAGCGCGTGCTGGCGCCGCTGGCGGAGCGCTTCCCGGCGTTGCGCATCGTGTTCGAACACATCACTACACGCGAGGCCGTGCAATTCGTGCACTCGGCACGCACGGGCGTAGCCGCGACGCTCACGCCGCAGCATCTGCTGCTGAACCGCAATGCACTATTCCAGGGCGGCATTCGTCCGCATCACTACTGCCTGCCGGTGCTCAAGCGCGAAGCCGACCGCCGCGCCCTGATCGACGCGGCAACCAGCGAGGATGCGCGCTTTTTTCTGGGTACCGACAGCGCACCGCATGCCCGGCACACCAAGGAAAACGCCTGCGGCTGCGCGGGCGTCTTCTCGGCACACGCCGCTATCGAACTCTATGCGGAGGCCTTCGAGGAGGCCGGCTGCCTGGAACGCCTGCAGGCATTCGCCGCGGAGCGAGGCGCCGATTTCTATGGTCTGCCGCGCAATACCTCCTTCATCACGCTCGAACGAGCTACATGGATGCCGCCGCCCGCATATCGCTTCGACCAGGACGAACTCGTGCCATTTCGCGCCGGCGAATCGATCCGCTGGCGCCTCGTCGAGGAATCATGATCTTGAAGGACCTCAGTCCGACTCCGCCGTTCGTTCATGGCAAAATGCCGATGGCACACCGTTTCCGAGGATTCCTGCCGGTCGTCATCGACGTGGAATGCGGCGGCTTCAACCCGAATACCGATGCGCTGCTGGAAATCGGCGCAGTGCTGGTCGAGATCCAGGCCGACGGCACGCTGCTGCCCGGGGAAGGCTGGCGCTACCACGTGAAACCCTTCGAGGGCGCCAATATCGAGGCCGCATCGCTCGCGGTGAATGGCATCGATCCCTATCATCCGCTGCGTCCGGCGCTGTCCGAAAAGGAAGCGCTGACCCGCATGTTCCAGGAGGTGCGCAAGGCCATGAAGGGCAACGATTGCACCCGCGCCGTCCTGGTCGGGCACAATGCCATGTTCGATTTGAATTTCCTCAACGCCGCCGTTGCACGCACCGACATCAAGCGAAATCCATTTCATCCATTTTCGAGTTTCGACACGGCGACGCTGGCAGGCGTCGCCTACGGCCAGACCGTACTGGCGAAGGCGCTGCAGGCCGCCGGTATCGAGTGGGATTCCAGCCAGGCCCACTCGGCGCTTTACGACGCGCAGCGCACCGCCGAATTGTTCTGCAAGATCTGCAACGCGTTTCGTAGAAAAACTACTTAGTGCCGCTGACGAGCTTCTGCAGTTCGCCGCTATTGTACATCTCGATAATGATGTCCGAGCCGCCGATCAGTTCGCCGTTTACATAGAGCTGTGGATATGTCGGCCAGTTCGAGTATTGTTTGAGCGCCTCGCGCAGTTCCGGTTCCTCGAAAATATTCACATGCGCATAGCTGGCGCCCACTGCGCTCAGCGCCCGCACGGCTGCCGCAGAAAAGCCGCACTGCGGAAACTCCGGCGTGCCTTTCATGTACAGCACGACAGGGTTGGAAGACAGCTGCGA
Source organism: Steroidobacter denitrificans (assembly GCF_001579945.1). Taxonomy (NCBI): domain Bacteria; kingdom Pseudomonadati; phylum Pseudomonadota; class Gammaproteobacteria; order Steroidobacterales; family Steroidobacteraceae; genus Steroidobacter; species Steroidobacter denitrificans. The sequence goes on from NZ_CP011971.1 coordinate 2,487,117, forward strand.
CTTGATGCGTTCAATGATGTCCACGACTCTACCTCTCGACTCTTGCGTCTTTGCAATCCGTATCCCGGCACCGTACCCCGGAAACCGTGTCTCTCGATCTATGGCTCTGAATCTGCCTTGGGAGCGCCTCGCCAGGGGAGCGCCTGCATCCGCTGCGCCGCATTCCATCGGATCCCGGGCACTGCTCGACCGTTATGCCTGAGCAAACCGTGATCTCGCCCGGGAACCATCCGCAGTCAATGCATATCTGCCCGGCATCGAGCATGCACGGTGGCACAGGAGAATTCGACCGGCTCGGTACGCCATCGATGGCCTCATGGGCGAAGGCGTCCAGAACACTCTCGCAGGAGCCACTCCAGCCGGGATGCTCCCGTCCAGGGCTGTCTGAATCGAGGGTCGTCCGGTCGGGAAAATCTGCTCTGGATCGATGGAATCCGGGATCATTACGGTCGGGCGTCGGCATGACATTATGCGGACCTCGCGACTATTCTTCAAATGCTTTCCAGTCCTGCCTGCAGGATTTGATGATCCTGCCGGGCACACACCGAGCGCCGTTATCGCATGCCTGACGCCACGCGTGATCTTGCAGCTGCTCCGTTTTCTTTTTGAGCACAGCACGCCACACTTCACCACATGGACGCCTTACTTCGTGATCATATTACCCGGACCGTCAGCCTGGCCTTGCAGGAAGATATCGGCGACGGCGATCTGACCGCGGCGCTGATACCCGAGCGGCACCGGGCCAGTGCCATCTTGATGACCCGCGAGGATGCCGTGCTGTGCGGCTCCGCATGGGTGGATGAGGTGTTCCACCAGCTCGATGCCCGAATCGATCTGCGCTGGACGGCCGGTGACGGCGAGTGGGTACGAGCCGGGGAAACCCTGTGTCATCTCGAGGGGCCGGCGCGCGCGCTGCTGACCGGTGAGCGCACAGCCCTGAATTTTCTGCAATTGCTGTCGGCAACCGCCAGCGTGGCACGCCGGTATGTCGAGGCGCTCGCAGGGACCGGCTGCCGCATCCTGGATACACGCAAGACGATTCCCGGGCTCAGACTGGCACAAAAATATGCCGTGCGCTGCGGCGGCGGCGTGAATCACCGCATCGGCTTGTTCGACGCCATTCTGGTCAAGGAAAACCATATCGCAGCCGCGGGCTCGATCGCTGCCGCCGTCGGCGCGGCGCGCCAGCTCGACCTGCGCAATGGGCCGGTCATGGTCGAGATCGAAGTGGAAAATGCCGAGGAACTGCGCCAGGCGCTGGATGCCGGCGTCGACCGGATCCTGCTGGACAACTTCCCACTGGAAAATCTGCGCGCCGCCGTCGCAACGCGCAACGCTCATGCCCACTCATCCACCGAGCTGGAGGCTTCCGGCAACATCTCCCTGGAAACGCTGCTCGATATCGCCCGCACCGGCGTGGACTTCATTTCAGTCGGCGGTCTCACCAAGCACTTGCGCGCGATCGACTTGTCGCTGCGCTTCGGCTGACGGATGGGAAGACGGGCGGAGGTTCCTCAAATCGCCGCGCGCAATACGCGCTGCGGCGTATCGATTCCATAGCCCTGCGCGTAATCCACTCCCAGGCTGCGCAGCATTTCGATGATTTCGCCGTTCTCGGCGAACTCCGCGATGGTCTGCTTGCCGGTCAAATGGCCGATTTCATTGATGGAACGCACCATCTCCCGATCGATGGGATCGCGCAGGATTTCCTTCACGAAAGAGCCGTCGATCTTCAAAAAGTCGACCGGAAAATGCTTCAGATAGCCGAACGACGACAACCCGGTACCGAAGTCGTCCAGTGCAAAACGGCAACCCAGCTCCTTGAGCGCATGTATGAAGCGATTCGCCTGGGAAAAACTGGCGATCGCAGCAGTCTCGGTGATCTCGAAACAGATCTTCGAGGCATCGATGCCGCTGCGATGGAAGTGATCGATGACGAACGGCAGGAACTTGTCATCACCGAGGCTCTGGCCCGACAGATTGATCGAGCACATCTCGAGTTTCTCGCGTTCGTCGGCTTCCGAAACCAGCCAGCGCAGCGCATGCTCGACCATCCATCGATCGATATTGGACGTCAGCCCATAGCGTTCGGCTGCGGCAATGAACTGATCGGGCGTGACGATCTTGCCGGCCTCATCGCGCATACGCAGCAACAACTCGTAATGCAGGCCCGTATGTTGCTGCTGTAGAGGATGAATGATCTGACGAAAGATCTCGAAGCGCCCGTCCTCGAGCGCGTTATTGATGCGCGCCGCCCACTGCATCTCCCGCCGCCGACGCATCAGATCGATATCGTTTTCCTGGAAACTGTAAATGCGGTTGCGTCCCCCTTCCTTGGCTGCGGCACAGGCGCTGTCCGCGGCGGAAATCAGGGCCGCGACATCCTCATTATCCGGAGAGATCGGCACGACGCCGATGCTGGCGCCGAGACGGAAGGTACGCTCTTCCCACACGAATTTATAATTGCGGATCGCCTCACGCAACGATTCCGCATTGCGCACGGCTTCCTCCAGCGTACAGCTCTCCAGCAGCACGCCGAATTCATCCCCACCGAGCCGTGCAAGCGTATCCCGCCAGCGAATCTTGGATTTCAGCAAGGCGCCGACCTGCCCCAGCAATGCATCGCCGGCACTGTGGCCACAGTTGTCATTGATGATCTTGAACTGATCGAGATCGATATGGCACAGCGCATAGGATGCTTCCCGCGCCCGCGCGCTCTTCAGCGCGCGCTCCAGCCGCGCCTCGAACTCATGACGATTGACCAGCCCCGTAAGGATGTCGTGACTGGCGTGGTAGGACAATTTCCGATTCAGCTCGCGGCTTTCGCTCACGTCATGGAATACCAGTACGCCGCCGCTGACCTCGCCGGAGCCGTCGCGTATCGGCGATGCACAGCTTTCGATATAGAGTTCATTGCCGTCGCGCCGGATCAGCAAGGTCGGGCGTACCGACTTGATGGCGCGAGTGCGGCGGATTGCCACGGCCAGAGGGTTTTCCAAGGGCTCGCAGGTTTCTTCATGAAAGCTGCGGAAGATCTCGTCGATCATGCGTCCTTGGGCGTGCTCCAACCGCCAGCCCGTCAGTTGCTCGGCGACCGGATTCAGGTATTCGATTCGACATTTGGCATCGGTCGTGATGACCCCATCACCGATCGACTGCAGAGTGATCTGGGCGCTCTCCTTCTCCTTGTGCAAGGCATCCTCGAACAGCTTGCGCTCGGTAACGTCCAAGTCGACGCCGACGATACGGCGTGCCCGCCCCCCCTCGTCGGTTCTTGCCTTGCCGCGGCTAATGACCCAGACCCAGGCGCCGTCGCGATGCCTGAGACGGTGTACGTTCTCGAATATCGGATTCTTGCCGGCAATATGCTCACGCATTGCCTGGCGCAGGCGTTCGCGATCGTCCGGATGGACCAGGCTTTGCCAGTCCGACGAGTCGAGACTACCCTCATCGTAGCCCAGCATCTCCAGCCAGCGCGGCGAAAGATAGGTACTGCGCCGGTCCAGGTCGATATCCCACAAGCCGTCGTTCGCGCCGAATAGCGCAAGCGCATTGCGCTCCTCGATCACGCCGAAATAACGCTGATAACGCAGCCGCTCGATGCCGGTCACGTAGCTGGAACCGATCAGCTTGAGCATCAGATGCAGATTCGCATCCCAGCTGTCGCGCGGCAGGCTGGAGCACAATGCCATGAAGCCGCGAATACGGCCCTGAATGGCGATTCCCATGATCAGGGCCGCACCGACGTGCAGACTGGCCAGACGAATGGCCTCCGGTGTCAGATGACGACGGGGCTGGGACGTATCACGGATCTCCACGATACGCAGATGTTCGAGACGTTCATGCAGATACGGCAGCCGGTCGAGCGCATCACCGCACAGGGCTCGTGGATCGAAGGTGCTGAACAGGCTGGTCGCCGCGATCACGCTGTCGATCGTGGTATCCGCATCATCGAAAAGGGCGATCAGTACACAATCCAGTCCGGTAGCGTCCCGCAAGGACTCCAGGATCCGTACCAATCCGGGATCATCCTGCTCCTGGCCGAGATTCTGCAGATCGATGACGGCCTTGGTGAGCAGAACGTCGAGGCCGATCTTGGACTTGCGCGCCGAGAGCATCCGCGAAGAAAACGAAGAAAACAAGGATGTACCGAAGACGGATCCCGGTCGTTCGTCAGGGGTCTCGGAAGAGCGGCTAGCCACGAAACATCGATCCAATCGGCCACCGCGGTACAGCGCGTCTGCCCGACAGGGAGGCCTGGCCGATATCCGGGCAGGCGATACCGGAACAGGTCCCGCGAGCAGGTGCCTTCCGGCGAACGATGACAGCCGAGGTGGCACCCCGGCCAGTGGCGGTCATTCCGACATCCTCCCGTAGCCGCCGATTCCCGATACGGCGGAATCAAGCAAGGGCGTGAGTCGATTGTGGCACAGCAATATTGACCTTTGAAGTATGGCCTGCCTGCCCAAGCGATGCCAAGCGATCATTAATTTATCACTTTGCGATAGCGCAAAAATCACCAAGATTAAATCCATGGCGCCAAACCATGATGCCAACGCCAAGACAGCGCTCCGGAGGCCGACCCGGAGCCCCTGCGGTGCTTGTATTGGCCCTGCAGGGCCTTATGCTGGTCATTATGAACGCTCCCAGGGTTCCGATGCGGGACAGGCGTAGCCCTCACTATGACCATCATCATGATCATGTTCACGATCATGGTTCGAGTTCCAGCCGCATACTAGGCTTTGCGCTGGCGCTGACCAGCATCTTCATGGTGGTGGAATTCACCGGCGGTCTGCTGGCGAACTCTCTCGCCTTGCTGGCCGATGCCGGGCATATGCTGACGGACGCTGCCGCGCTGGCGCTGGCTTGGGCGGCAATCCGCATCGCGGCGCGGCCTGCCGATACACGCCGATCCTTCGGCTACCAGCGTCTGCGAGTACTGGCGACGTTCCTCAACGGCTGCGCCTTGCTGATCATCGTCGCCTGGATCGCGGTCGAGGCCGTACAGCGGCTGCTCAATCCATCACCGGTCAACGCCTGGGCCATCCTGTGGATCGGTAGTATCGGCTTCGCGGTCAATCTGACTGTATTTGCACTGCTCCGGAGCAGCGATCGCCATGACATGAATATCGCCGCCGCCACCTTGCATGTCATCGGCGATCTGCTGGGTTCGATGGCGGCGATCATCGCCGCCGTCGTGATCCTGGTCACCGGTTGGCTACCGGTCGATCCATTGCTGTCGATCCTGGTGGGTGCGCTGATCGTGCGCAGCGCACTGGTGCTGGTACGCCGGTCGGCGCATATATTGATGGAAGGAACGCCGGATTGGCTGGATCTGGGCGAGTTGCGTAAATCCTTGGAACAACAGATCCCTACGATACGCGATGTACACCACGTACATGCCTGGCTGATCAGCCCTCAGGAAGCCTTGCTGACCATGCATGCCACGGTCAGTCCGGCAGCCGACCATGCGCAGGTGCTACGCGAAGCCAAGGCGCTGCTGGCTCAGCGTTACGGCATCACGCATGCCACCATTCAGATCGAGATCGAGGGATGCCCGGATGAAAGCTGCGATCAGGATTGCGATCGAGCCATCCGCGCTCCGTGAGCGGCCCGCAACGCCGCCTGATCCCGATGATGGATCGGGTGAACGGTCTCGCATCGCTGACATACCGTCGGCTATAGCGCCGCCCGGGCCTTCTGGAACGTCATCAACAGGCGACGCTCCACTTCGCGCTGAGCCGCCTGCATTTCGGCCTCCTGCATTCGCTTGGGTGGGAAGTAAGGCTCGCCGATCGCGATGCGAATTTTTGCAAAGGGAGGAACCAGGACGAACTTGTCCCAGGTTCCGAGCAGACGCGCCGGCTTCGCGGCGTAGGCGATCGGCACCAAGGGCTTGCCGGTGATCTGCGCTGTAAAGATTGCGCCTGGCTTGAGCACGAAACGTGGCCCGCGTGGACCGTCGGGCGTGATACCGGACGAGATGCCCCGCTTGACGATCGCATGATGGACGCCACGCACGGCGCGCACGCCCGTATAGGAACCCGAACCGCGCACCACATGTGCGCCATATAATTCCGCGAGCATGGTCGGCGCCTGGCCATCCACTGAAGGGGAAATCATGAATCCGGGCTTGAAGCCCTCGACGCCTGTACCCACCAGGTAGCGCGAGCAGATCAACAAATGCTGATGCCAGAACGTCGGCACGACGGCGCCATGTTCCTGGATCAGCGCAACCAGCCGATCGCCGTCGACGACCTTCACCCGGGCGGTACGCCAGATAAGCTCGATAAAGGCTGCTGCAAGCCAGACTGCCAGGTGATAGCCGAACATGCGCACCGGTGTCAGCCGCCGCTTGGACCGTGTGACCTGAGTGGGCTGGGCGGTCCCTGGGGCGAGTCCCGTGCCGGACTCGGTGATGAGTTCTGTAGTCGGCCCAGTGGTCGATCCTGTGGTCGGCCCTGTGGTTGCATTGGGCTTTTCGAACGGCAACGAATCAGTCAAACAGGACTCCTTCGGACACGAATGCCCACTGCTCAAGCCGCTCGTAACGCATGCAACCGCCGCGTCGACCGACCCCTGCCGATCGAGCCGGGCCGAACAACCCAGCCTGACATTATAAAGAATGGAGACTTCACCCTGGTGGGCTGACCCGCATCACATACGATGCTGTCCCCTCCAGTGATGACCAGCTCACGGAAATGACGTAGCTGACCGGGATCGTCGAGAGATCGCGCCTGATCTTGCCCTGGCTACTGGGCAACTTTCGCGCCACTTCGTCCTCCCAGCATGCGGCCACCAAGGCAGCGACATCGATGGCCAGCCTGGGCCGGCCATCCCCTTGGGGAGACACCTGCCTTCCTGGGGCCAGCCCCTCACGGTATCGGTCCTCTGGACCGCAGACCACGCCGATCGTGGTGGAAAAGCCCTCACGGCCTTCCCGGGTAGCCAGGATGCGCTCAGCGATAATATCGACAAGCTCGGCCGCCTCCTGACGCCATCGCGCTCCTTTTCGAGGCACCTGATCCGAGTATAGTGCAGCGATCCCGAGGATCCCCACGGCAACGACCAGCAACGCCGCCAGCCCCTCGGCCACCGTGAAACCCCGTGCCGCCGGGCGGGACAGCCTCCTCAAGAACGAATCCATGCGGCATCTTCCCCGGCAGCTCTCCCGGCCGCAACCCCAAGGTGACAAGCCGCAACCGAGACGCTGTACCCCCGGATCAATACCACCCGGCCGGAAGACCTCGTGATCACACGCAAGTATGGTCCCGCCCATGATGCTTGTCCGCCGTGCCTTCGGGATTCAGGGCGGACAAGCATCATGGGCGGGGCCGTCACCCCAGCACGGTCGTGAGCAAGAGAACCGCCGCAATCCATGAGATACCGCACATCGGATCAACGCATACCCGTGATACTCTCGCTTCGAGGTGGCCGGTGCGGTATTCTGCAGCGGTACTCCGCCTTGCGGTATGACGACAAACCTCGGGATTGAGCGTGAGTTTCAAGTATACCGATACGCTTCCGCCCCCAGTGCGGATCGCCCATGAGCTGCATCGGCACGGTCTGAAGCCGACCAAGCAGCGGCTGCGTATCGCGGAAATTCTCATGAACGAGCCCACGCACATGACGGCGGATCAGATTCTTACCGTCTTGCGCCGCGATGGCGACCACGTCTCCAAGGCGACGGTCTACAACACGCTCAAGGTACTCGCCCAACGCGGCCTGGTGCGCCAGATCAATATCGATCCGGAACGCGCCGTATACGACTCCACGCGCATTCCTCATCATCATTTCTATGATCTGGAAACCGGCGAGCTATACGACATCAATCCTTCCGAAATCGAATTCAGCCGCTTCCCCGCATTACCTGAGGGCATGGAAGCCGACGGCGTCGAACTCGTCATCAAACTGAGGAAGAAGCGCCCCGCCCCGACAGACTCGGGTCCGATGGCCCTCAGTTCGATGAAATTCGATCCGATAGACCGCGGCCCGGCAGAATAGCCTCGCAAAAACCCCAGCTCGACCGCCCGCAGACGCAGTTCTTCAGCTGCATGTCGACGGCGGCCAGCCGACGCCTTTACGCGCTTTTTCGATGTGTACAGTAGTTCGGCTGCGCTGCTTTCCGTATACTGCGTCCCCTCGCCGGAGTAGCTCAGCTGGTAGAGCAGCGCATTCGTAATGCGCGGGTCGGGAGTTCGAGTCTCTTCTCCGGCACCATCCATCACCCGACGCCCCGTCTCATCGGCGGGGCGTTTTTCTACGGATGAGCGTCTTTTTCAGGAATCGATACCGCCTGTCTCGGCACCCTGCGAAGACAGGGATGAGGAATGTCCACGCAGTTCGCGCGGCAGACTGAACACCACATTCTCGGCCTGGCCCAGTACATTCTGCGGCACCTCCCCGCCCCAAGCGCGAATCTGCTGTACGACGCGTTCCACCAACACTTCAGGCGCGGACGCACCGGCGGTCACACCGACCGACTGCTTACCCGCAAACCACTCTCGCTGCAGATCCTCCGGTCCATCGACCAGATAACCGGGAATGCCGGCTTTTTCCGCAATCTCGCGCAACCGGTTGGAATTGGAGCTATTGGGCGAGCCGACGACCAGGATGATGTCGCATTGCTCGGCCAGGCGCTTCACCGCATCCTGACGGTTCTGGGTGGCATAGCAGATATCTTCCTTGCGCGGGCTGGCCAGATCTGGGAAGCGCCGGCGCAACGCCTCGACGATCTTGCGCGTGTCATCCACCGATAAAGTGGTCTGGGTCACGAACGCCAGGCGCTGCGGGTCGCGTATCTGCAAGCGCTCCACGTCCTGCGGGGTTTCCACCAGCAGGATGCGTCCACCGGCGGAGGTATCGAATTGTCCCATCGTGCCCTCCACTTCGGGATGCCCCTGGTGGCCGATCAGGATGACGTCGCAGCCCTCGCGAGCGTAGCGCAGGACTTCCATGTGGACCTTCGTCACCAGCGGGCAGGTTGCATCGAAGACCCTCAAGCTGCGCCGGCGTGCCTCTTCCTGCACGGCACGCGAGACGCCGTGGGCGCTGAAGATCACCGTGGCGTCGTCAGGCACCTCGGCCAGTTCGTCGACAAAAACCGCGCCCAGGCCGCGCAGGCGCTCGACCACGTAACGATTGTGCACCACCTCGTGACGCACATAGATCGGCGCGCCGAAAAACTCGATGGCGCGTTCGACGATGCCGATCGCGCGATCGACGCCGGCGCAAAAGCCACGAGGATTGGCAAGCAGGATGCGCATGATCGATGTCTCTCCCGGGACTGCGTGCGGTTACTTCGGCGATGCACCGGACGCCTTTCGCCCGGCTTTCTTCTCCTGGCCGCTTTCACGGAAAGCATCGATCAGCAGACAGCCTGCCCCGATCGAAATCGCCGTATCCGCAATATTGAATGCCGGGAAATACCAGCTGCGCCAATGAAAGAAAATAAAATCCACGACGTAGCCGTGCATGACCCGGTCGATGACGTTGCCCAGCGCACCGCCCAGTACCAGCGACAAACCGACCGCCAGAAACCGCTGATCGGAGCGAATGCGGCGCAGCCACACCATGAGCACGACGCTGACACCCAGGGCCAGCACGATGAAAAACCAGCGCTGCCAGCCGGAAGCCTGGGCAAAGATGCTGAAGGCAGCGCCGGTATTCTCCAGATATACGATCTCCAGGAAGGGCAGCAAGGCGATCGTGTCCTGCAACTTCACGGTACCGATGACCAGCGCCTTGGTCGCCTGGTCCAGCAGAATCACGAAAATCGACAGCCACAGCCAGTTGCTCGCCCCGCGGGTGGGCGTGAACCAGATCTTCGCCAGCGAATTGGAATTCATCAGCGCTCCTGCAGAAAGCATCAAGTTCCAAGACTTCGATCCGGAAGTTCGGCCGTAAATTCCAGTTTCGGGCAACGGCAAATCCCGGGTCGGTTTCAACCGAAGCAGCGACGCTCACCCGGTCCTTCTATATTGATCACACAACGTCCGCACAATTCCGGATGCTGCGCGCAGCTGCCCACGTCGGCCCGCTTGTGCCAGCAACGCACACATTTCGGCGCGGCGCTCGGTGCCGCTACGATCCAGACGTCATTGTCATCGCCGTCCTGTGCCGCAACGGCCTGCGCGGGACGCTGATCCGCGGCATACACGCGCGCCTCGGAGGTGATGAAAACAAAACGTAGTTCCTCGCCGAATATCTGTAAGGTCTGCAGCACCGGCGCGGTGCAGTACAGATCGACCTGCGCATCGAGCGGTGCACCGATGGCGCCCGCGTTGCGCAATTTTTCCAGTTCGCGCGCAATGGCGCCGCGCACCCGCAGCAGCGCATCCCAATCGATGGCCGGACGCTGTCCCGCCCCTTGCGGCAGCGCCGCCCAATCCGTGAAGAACACCGACTCGCTGCGTTCGCCGGCGGCTGGCGCAGGCATGAATCGCCAGATCTCCTCGGCTGTGAACGACAGAATCGGCGCCAGCCAGCGCACCAGCGCCTCGATGATCCATGACATCGCGGTCTGCGCCGAGCGGCGCGGGTGGCTGCCGGCGCCCGTCGTATACAGCCGGTCCTTGAGCACATCCAGGTAAAAGCCGCCCAAATCGACGCTGCAGAAATTATGGAGCTTCTGATAGATCAAATGGAATTGATAGTTGCGGTAGGCCGCAGTGATTTCATCCTGCAACTGCTGAGTGCGCCACAGGGCCCAGCGATCGATCGCCACCAGTTCCTCGAGCGGCACCTGGTCGTGCGCCGGGTCAAAGCCAGTCAGGTTACCGAGCAGGAAACGCGCGGTATTGCGGATACGCCGATAGGATTCCGCGACCCGTTTCAGAATCTCATCCGAGAGACTCATCTCGTTGGCATAGTCGGTCGCGGCAACCCACAAACGCAGGACATCCGCCCCCAGCGTCCCCACAACCTTCTGCGGCAGGATGACGTTGCCCAGCGACTTCGACATCTTGCGTCCCTTGTCATCGATCGTGAAGCCGTGGGTGAGTACCCCACGATAGGGCGCATGACCGTGCAGCGCGCACGACACCAGCAGCGAACTATGGAACCAACCGCGATGCTGATCGGAGCCTTCCAGATACAGATCAGCGGGAAAACGGATCTCGGGACGAGTCTTGGGCACGCAGTAGTGCGACACCCCCGAATCAAACCAGACATCCATGATATCGGTGACTTTTTCATACTCCGGCGCCTCGGCACCCAGCAGTGCGACCGGATCCAGGTCGTACCAGGCATCGATGCCCTCCGCCTCGATGCGATCGGCCACGGCATCCATCAGCTCCGCGGAGCGCGGATGCAGCTCGCCGCTGACCCGATGAGTGAACAAGGCCAGCGGTACGCCCCACATACGCTGGCGCGAAATGCACCAATCGGGGCGATCGGCAATCATGCCCCCCAGACGGCTCTCGCCCCAGGCGGGCGTCCATTTCACCTTGCCGATCTCGCGCAAGGCCGTCTTGCGCAGACCGGCCTGCTCCATGCCGACGAACCATTGGGCGGTCGCCCGGAAGATCACCGGAGATTTGTGGCGCCAGCAATGAGGATAGCTATGACGCAGGCTTGCCTGGTGCAGCAGCGCGCCGCGCTGCTGCAATACTGCGACAACGTGAGCATTGGCGTCGAACACCCGCTCCCCCCCGAACAACGGCGTATCGGGCAGGAAACGCCCGTCGCTGCCGACCGGATTGTCGATCGTCAGCTTGTATTTCCGGCCTACGACATAGTCTTCCTGACCGTGTCCGGGCGCGGTGTGCACCAGGCCCGTGCCCGCATCCAGCGTAACGTGATCCCCGAGGATCACCGGCACCCTGCGCTCATAAAAGGGATGCGACAGCAGCAAGCCTTCCAGCGCCTCGCCCGTCGTCTCGCCTATCCCCTCGGCCTTGCCGGAGGCATCCTCGATGCCGGCCCGCTCCAGGACCTTCGGCGCCAGTTCGCTCGCCAGTATCAGCAGTTCTATGCCGGTGTGGATCAAACGGTAGCGAATGCTCGGCCCCACGGCGACCGCTTGATTCGCCGGCAAGGTCCAGGGTGTGGTGGTCCAGATCACCACGCTGGCCGGCACGTCCGGCACGCTGGCCAGAGCGAAGCGCCGGGCCAGCTCGGCCGGGTCCACGATCGCGAAGCGCACGTCAACAGCGGGCGAAGTACGTTCCTCGTACTCGACCTCCGCCTCGGCAAGCGCCGAACGGCAGTCCAGGCACCAGTGCACTGGCTTCAAACCCTTATAGATGTGGCCATTGCGCAGGATCTGTGCCACCGCGCGCAACTGGTCGGCTTCGTAGCGCCGATCCAGTGTGAGATAGGGACGCTCCCAATCGCCCATCACGCCCAGGCGCTTGAAGTCCTTGCGCTGTGCGTCGATCTGCTCCAATGCATATTCGCGGCAGGCTTGGCGAAAGGCCCGCGGCTCGAGCATTTTGACCGCCTTGCCGTGCGCCTTCTCGATCTGATGCTCGATCGGCAGCCCATGACAATCCCAACCGGGTACGTAGGGAGCATCGAAGCCGTCCAGGCCGCGGGATTTGACGATCACATCCTTGAGAATCTTGTTGATCGCATGACCGAGGTGTATCGCACCATTGGCATAGGGGGGGCCGTCGGCCAGAATAAACGTCGGGCGGCCGCGCGCCACGTCGCGCAGTTTTGCGTAGATGCGCTGCTCTTCCCACCATTTCTGGATTTCGGGCTCGCGGCGGGCGAGATCGGCCTTCATGGGAAAGCCGGTCTTCGGCAGGTTGATCGTGCCCTTGTAATCGCTCATGCGTGCTCAGCCATCGTCATTCATGTCATCGTCTCGCGCGCCAGGATCTCGCGCGCCTGTGCGGCATCGCGATGCATCTGTTCGACCAGCGCGCCGATATCCGGGAACCACTTTTCATCGCGCAGGCGGGCAATGAAATCAACGTGCAGGGTACGTCGATACAGGTCGCCGTCGAAATCAAAGATATGCGCCTCCAGCAACAGTTCCTTGCCATTCACGACCGGGCGGGTGCCGAGGCTGGCCACGCCAGGCGCATCATGCAAACCGGCGCCCGATACGCGGATCGCGAACACCCCCGCCAGCGGTGTCGCACGCCGCAGGGGCAACAGGTTCGCAGTGGGGAAACCCAGCCGTCGGCCGAGTTTCGCGCCCTGCACGACCTTGCCCGTCATGCGATAGGGCCGGCCCAGCAATCGGGTCGCACTCGCCATGTCGCCGGCCTCCAGGGCCAAACGGATACGCGTACTGCTGACACGCTCCCCCCCGATCTCGAACGGCGGCACTTGCGTGACCTCGAATCCAGCCGTCGGTCCGAGTGCCAGCAATGTGCCGATATTGCCGGTCAAGGCACGGCCGAAGCTGAAGTCATGGCCCACGACCAACTCCCGCGCTCCCAAAGCCCGTACCAGCACTTCTTCCACGAACACTTCCGCTGGTAGATTACGGATCTGCTTGAAGCGCAGGCAGACGAAACGCTCGACGCCGTAATGGCACAGTGCATCCACTTTTTCGCGAAAGCGGGTCAAACGCGCGGGCGGGGCGTCGCGCGCGAAAAATTCACGCGGGAGCGGCTCGAAGGATAGTACCACTGCCGGCAGACGATGCGCCGCGGCGCGCTCGCGCAACACCCGGATCATCTCCTGGTGACCAAGATGAATACCGTCGAAGGCGCCGATCGTCAGCACGCAACCGCGGTGCCGATCATGCAGACTGTACAGGCCGCGAATGAGTTCCATCGTGGCCTCGCACTCTCGCCCACCGGAAAAACGGCATTATATTATAGGAACGCCGCCGCCGGCCCGATTGCTTTCGTCATCGGTTCAGCCTGCCGCCGCCGGCACCTGCAGACGGAACTGCCGCGGACGTACGCCCAACAGCCACAGGATGCCGAAATACGCACCCGCGCCGCCGGCCACCAGGGCGGTGAGCCAGACGACGCGATGCGTCCTAGGCGCATCCAGCCAGTCGGTGACGCCCCCGCCGAACCATAGCAGCAGCGCCGCCATCACCATGCTGGCAATGAATATGCGTAGCAACAGCAGGCCGCCCAGGGACTGTCCGGGACGCAGGATCTGCCGGCGCACCAGGCCGGTGTACAGCAGCGCAGCATTCAGCAGCGCGCCGACGCCGTTGGTCAGGGCCAGCAGGGCATGCGCGCCCGGAGACTTCAGCAGCCCCATCAGCCACAGCCCCAGGACCACGATCACATTCAAAGCCATCGTCAGACCCAGCGCCCGCATCGCGACGCGCACCGGACCGCGGGTATCCTGGCGGGCGTAGTAGCCGGTCGCCAACACCTTGATCAGGCTCCAGCCCAGCAACGCAAAGGAAAAAGCCATCAGCGCCAGGCGGGTCATTTCCACGTCGACAGGAGTGAACTTCCCATGGTGGTACAGCACGACGGTCAACGGCCCGGCGAGCACAAACAATGCCACGGAGGCCGGAATCACGATCAGGCAGACCAACCGCACCGCCCAGGCCAAGGTTGCGGAGAACTCATCGGAACTGCGCAGCGCATGCTGAGCCGACAGGCTGGGCAGGATCACCGTGGCCAGCGCGATGCTGAACACGCCCAGCGGAAACTCGACCAGCCGGTCGGCGAAATATAGCCACGTCATGCTGCCGTCGGCCAGCAGCGAGGCAATACCGGTACTGACCATGACGCTGAGTTGGCCCATCGAGGAGCCGATGATGGCGGGTCCCATCAATACGGCGATACGGCGTACTGCCTCGTGCTGCGGGTTCCAGCGCGGCAGGCGCAACACGCCCAGGCGCAGCAGGGCGGGAATCTGGATCGCCACCTGCAATATGCCGCCCACGAAGACACCGACGGCAAGCGCCACCACGGGCTGCTCGAAGTAGGGCGAAACCCAGGCGGCAAATACGATCATGACCAGGTTGAGCACCACCGAGGAGAACGCGGGCAGTGCGAATCTGCCGTAGCTGTTGAGTACCCCCCCGGCCAGGGCCGTGAGTGAAACGAACAGCAGGTAGGGAAACGTCCAGCGCAGCATTTCCACGGCCAGCGCATACTGGCCCTCCCCCTTGGCCAGGAAGCCGGGAGCGCAAATCAGCACCACGAGGGGTGCGGCCAGGACGCCGATGATCGAGATCAGGGCCAGGACGGCACCCAAGGTACCGGCGACCGAATCGACCAGGCCGCGCACCTCCTCGAGACTGCGCTGGCTGCGATATTCGGCCACCACGGGCACGAAGGCCTGCGAGAAGGCGCCTTCCGCGAACAGGCGGCGCAACAGGTTGGGAATCTGGTTCGCAAGGACGAAAACCTCCATCGCCACTGCCGGCACAAAGGCGGCGTACACGACATCCCGTGCCAACCCGGTAATCCGGGACAGCAGGGTCGTGATTCCAACGATGGCGGTACTGCGAAAAAAGCCGCGAGTCATAGGGATCCGGCATCATTTCGCATGGCGGGGCCGTAGTTACAGATTTTCATGGCGGCCATACTGAAGTCATGACGTGGATTATCCATGAACATCGCTCCAGTATTCGATGCCTATAGCGATCCTGACCGTACCTCTTGCCTTACCGTGCCTATAGGGGCAGAATTCGTGTTCCATTTTTGGAACCTCGATCCGTGGCCAATATCAAGTCATCAGAAAAGCGAGCTCGCCAGACGGTCAAGCGCCGCGCCCATAACATGGCTGCCCGCTCGAAGCTGCGCACCGCCATCAAGAGTGTCGTGAATGCCGTCGCCCTGGGCGATAAGGATGCTGCAGCGGCCAATCTCAAGGTAGCCGGTCCGATCATCGATTCGGCCGTGAACAAGGGGCTCATCCATCGCAACAAGGCATCCCGGCACAAGAGTCAGTTGAATGCGCGCGTGAAGGAATTGAGCCAGGCAGGCTGAACCTCACACCGGCTTCCGGCCGCCGGGACGGTGGCTTTCGAAGAAGCTCAAAAGCCGGGTAATACCCGGCTTTTTTGTTTCTACGAATCTGCTGAGACGGCATGGATCAATGCCGAGGCCGGCGCGCCGAATCGGCATTCAGGCATTTTCACCCTATTCACCACTGCAGGCTACGCCGTACCTCGTCCTGGGACGGCGGCTGCTCCTGCGGCTCGCGCCGAATGTCCTCCAGGCGATTCATGAGCGCCTGGCACAGGGCCTCCGTGCCTCGATGCGCCAGCCCCGAAATCCGATACACCGGCCCCTTCCAGCGCAGGCGGCGGACGATGTCTTTACAGCGCCGCTCGGCCTCCTCAGGCGCCAGCAAATCCACCTTGTTCAGCACCAGCCAGCGCTCCTTGGCAGCCAGATCGGGACTGAATTTCTTTAATTCCCGGACAATCGATCGCGCATCCCGGACCGGATCGGCCTGCGGATCGGGAGGTGCGATGTCGACCAGATGCAGCAATATCCGGGTACGCTGCAGATGCTTCAAAAAGCGGATACCCAAGCCGGCACCCTCGGCCGCGCCTTCGATCAATCCCGGAATATCGGCCATGACGAAACTGCGATGAATCCCCACGGAGACGACACCGAGATTGGGATACAGGGTGGTGAAGGGATAATCGGCAACTTTCGGCTTCGCTGCCGATACGCTACGAATCAACGTTGATTTACCCGCATTCGGCAGACCCAGCAGGCCAACGTCCGCCAAGACACGCAATTCCAGGCGTAGCTCCCGCTGCTCTCCGGGCAATCCGGGCATGGCCTTGCGGGGGGTGCGATTCGTGCTGCTCTTGAAACGAACATTGCCCCAACCGCCCTTGCCACCTTTCGCCACCAGCAGGCGATCACCGGGCTGCAGCACATCGCCGAGTTGTTCTCCGGTATCGATGTCGATCACCACCGTACCGATGGGAACGGGAATATCCAGATCCTTGCCGCCGGCTCCGGTACGCTCCTGGCCTGCGCCGGGTGTGCCGTTTTGTCCTTTGAAACTGCGGTGGTAGCGAAAATCCGCCAGCGTGTTGATGCCGGACGTGCCCACCAGGTACACGTCCGCCCCTTTGCCGCCGTCGCCACCATCCGGACCGCCGAAGGGAATGAATTTCTCACGGCGAAAGCTAGCCGCGCCACGTCCGCCGTGACCGGCCTGGATCCTGATCTGTGCTTCGTCGACGAATTTCATGGCATGGCAGGGCCTTGCTGACGAAAAAGCCCCGGACTGGCCGGGGCTTTTGGGATGACCTGCGTCCGATCGCGAACTTATTCGGGCACGATGCTCACGTAGGTACGCTGCTCGAGACCCTTCTTGCGGAACTGAACCCGGCCCGGCGCCGTCGCGAACAGGGTGTAGTCCGTACCCACGCCGACATTGTCGCCGGCATGGTACTGGGTACCGCGCTGGCGTACCAGGATGTTACCGGCCAGCACCTGCTGTCCGCCGAACTTCTTGACACCCAGCCGCTTGGACTGTGAATCGCGGCCGTTCTTGGTACTGCCGCCTGCCTTTTTATGTGCCATGACACAACTCTCTAAAAATAGATTTCGATATGCCGAGCGTACAAGCCTTTCCAGGCGTCGGCAGTTTCCAGGCGTCAGCTCAGGCGCCGACGATGCTCGTGATTTTCACTTCCGTGTAGGGCTGGCGGTGATTGCCCTGGCGCAGATAATGTTTGCGTCGGCGAAACTTCACGATCCGCACCTTGTCGCCCTTGCCATGACCCTGCACCGTGGCCACGACCTTACCGCCGTCGAGAAACGGGGTGCCGACCTTGATCTGCTCACCCTGCCCCACCAGTAGTACCTGGTCGAACTCGATATCGGCGCCAGCCTCGGTCTCGAGCTTTTCGATTCGCAGAACCGAGCCTTCGCTGACGCGATATTGCTTTCCACCCGTGGTGATTACGGCGTACATGATCTTGAGGGAACTCCAGCGCACCGGGAGCCCCCGGCGAATAAAGGGCGTAAAGTTTACGGATTAGGCTGGCGCGGGGCAAGAGCAGACATATAAGTCCGCCCGACGGCAGTCTTTCCGCTACCATGCGCCGTCCGAATTTCCCCATTAGCATACATGAGCTTCGAGTCCATCAAAGCCCTGGTCGAAAACGATCTCCGACAGGTCGATCAGGTCATCAGAGACCGGCTGGCCAGCGACGTGGTGCTGATCAACCAGGTCGCGGAGTACATCATCGGCAGCGGCGGCAAGCGGCTGCGGCCGCTGGTCGTGCTGGTGGCTGCGAAAGCCTGCGGCTGCGAGGGTATGCGCCACGCTGAAGCGGCTGCCATCATCGAATTCATCCATACCGCCACGCTGCTGCACGATGACGTCGTGGACGGCTCCACGCTGCGGCGCGGCCGAGATACCGCGAACGAGATCTGGGGCAACGAGGCCAGCGTCCTGGTCGGCGATTATGTCTACTCACGGTCTTTCGAAATGATGGTCGCCCTGGGTGACATGCGCATCATGGACGTCATGGCCAGCGCCACAAACCAGATCGCGGAAGGCGAAGTCCTGCAGCTCATGAATACACATGACCCGACCACCACGGAAGAGCGCTACTTCGAGGTCATCTACCGCAAGACGGCCAAATTGTTCGAGGCAGGTTCCCAGGTCGCCGCCCTGCTTGCCGGCGCTCCGCCTTCCCTGGAAGCGGCCATGGCCGCCTACGGCAAGCACCTGGGTATCGCCTTCCAACTGGTCGACGACGTGCTCGACTACTCCGGTTCAGATCGGTTGGGCAAGAACGTCGGCGACGATCTTGCCGAAGGCAAGCCCACCCTCCCCCTCATTCATGCACTGCGTCATGGACTGCCGGAGCAGCGCGAAATCATCCGGAAGAGCATCGAGCAAGGCAGCGCCACCGAACTGGCCCGGATCACCAAGGCGATTGAATCGACCGGAGGCCTTGCGTACACCGCGCGCCTTGCGCGGCGAGAGGCCGCTCTTGCCATCGAGGCGCTCGCCGAACTTCCCGCATCGGCTTACAAGCAGGCCTTGCGTGAGTTGGCGGATTTCGCGGTCGAGCGTACTTATTAGTGAGTCGCCGGCCGGCCCGGCGTACCCAGGCCAGAGCCACTGGTCCATCTTGCCACCGCTCTTAACGTCGGCGAGATCGAATTCGGGATGTGGCTCAGCCTGTCGCTCTATCTCCAGCACCGGAGCACGCACCCCGGAGAATAGCGCTCGAGAACGCTGCGCATGAACCGTTGCGATGGAGCTTGTCACTGCTGACTCAGGTATCCCATCCCCATCGTCATCCCGGCCCCCATGGCGGTAAGCCGGCAGAATCAGGGTCGCGGCATCGGCACAGGGCTACTGCAGGACGCGATCCGCCGCACCCTAATCGTCGCCGAACAGGCTGGTATCCGGGCACTGTTGACGCACCCGATTGATGAAGAAGCCTCGCGCTTCTACCTACGTTTCGGTTTCGAAGCGTCACCCGCCCGCGAACAGCAATTGCTGTTGCTGCTCAAGGATGCGCGTCGGCATAGCCGTGAGCTTCGGTGACGATGACCTAAAGCACCGGACGCCGAACCTCCATCCATCTCGGATTGCCATGGCAAAGGGTTTTGTGCCCGGTTAGGACCGTGAGTTGGTCGGGATGACAGGATTCGAACCTGCGACCTCTTCGTCCCGAACGAAGCGCTCTACCAGGCTGAGCTACATCCCGAAACATCCATGCATGCCTGCGTGGATCTCACGTCGCGATGTCAGGCGGGGACAGGTCGGGAAACCTGCCCACATCGCACCGCTCTGACGGTCGCAGGACCGGCCAGCGCGGGGCCGCGTAGTGTACGGGATGAGTTGGGCCGGTTCAATTAAATTGCGCCGCGATACACCTCTCCAATCGGGTCCGCCTACACTCGTCCTTGGGATACCGTTCACCGATGGAGTTCGAGCAGGCCCGCAGCCAACCAACGGGTGTCCACTTTTTCGTTGGAGCTCTCGCCGTGAAGCGGTATCGGCTTGAATGAATCGCTAGGCGCGTCCACACTTGTAGGCCCAATAGTCATGAACTCTATTGAACTCGGATATCCAGCAGACCAGCGAATCCTTAGTGTCCTTACCCAGTGACTTAGCTAGCTCGAAGAAGCTTGGCCCTACAGTGACGTCTCGCCACCGATGTTACTGAAGATGCGATGCAATCTGGATTCAGTTCAACCGGCGGTTAGTAGTCTTCATCTGTCCTTTTTCTCTTCGATAGCGCAGTCGATCAATGCTCCATGAATTCTTCCAGGGATTCGTTTCCCGATACTTGCGTTCGCTTTATGTTCTGCCGACAGTCTTTGCGGTCGCGGCGCCCATTGAAGGGTTGGCGGCGACCCAATGCGTCAATCCGGAAGCTCCGGCCCCATTGGAGGTCTGCGTCGAGGATTCAGGCGCCCCGGGCGTATGGGTCGATCAGCCGAATGGACGGTGGCAGCAGTACTATAGCGGACACTCCTGGGGCTCGCTGGTCTGGCTGGACGGCCTCAATACCAGCATGCGCTTCGGCAGCGGCTATCTCGGCGGCACCCCCTGGAGCACGCAGTCCAATACGACGACCGGCACGGGCGCTGCGAACGACCCTTACGTGATCACGACCATCGCCGATCTCGGCGCAACCAATGTGCGCTTCACCCAGAAGATCTCCTATGTCAATGGCGATCGCAGCATCCGCAAGACTTGGTCGTTCGAGAACACCGGCGAGACGACCTTCGATGACCTGCGCTTCTTTCATGGCGGAGATACCTATTTCGGCGGTCAGGACTCCGCTCGCAGCTGGTATGACAGCGGCAATGCCATGGTGTATGTCACCAATTCTGATTTCACCAATTCCGGCTATATGGGGTTCTATCCCAACCCGGCAACGCCCGCGGCGCGCTATTTCAGCGGGCGCTACAGTACCGGAAGAACGCAGGCGATGGCAGGGGAGTTATCCAACACCGCAGACTCGAGTTTTCTGGATGCCGGCTATGTCCTGCAGTGGAATCGTGCCACTCTGGCTCCCGGCGAGACCTGGACATTCGAAGGCTTCGAGACCTGGTCCGCACCGGGTGAGCTGCAGGTCTTTTCACCAGCGGACGAATACGTGTTGTCCGGCACGACTGTGCACAAGACCTTCAAAATCCAGAACCTGACCGAGGAAGGCTTGACGGCGGGTATCACGGTTACGGCGTCCGCGGGTTGGACCGCCACCTTGTCCGAGGAGGCCACGATCACACTCGCCGCGCTCGAAGTCGGCGAGATTCTCGTGGATGTGCAGGTGCCTGCCGAGGCGGGCGCGGGTGCCTCCAGTGATATCACCGTGTCGACCACCGGCGCCATTGTCACCAGCGCCGCGACGCGCCTGAGCGTCTTGCAGACCGATTATGTGATTTCACCGACGACACTGGACTTTGGCATAGTCCCCGTGGGGAGTACTGCGGATCTCGTCGTCACGATGAGCAATGATGCATCGGGTCTGCCAGTTGCGATCGGCCGGATCGCCGAGGCGAATCAGCTCGCAGCGCCGTATTCCATCGTTGCGGATCAGTGTTCGGCAACGACACTGGCAGCCGGCGAGGAGTGCGCGGTCACCGTCCGATACACTTCCACGACGACGGCGGCGACGCTGGACAGTTTCAGCTGGCCGATACTCGCGCCGGTCATTACCTCCCAGACCATTTCGACACGCAGCAGCGAGATACCATCGACTCATGTCGTGACGGCCAGTGCCGAATCCAATGGCACCATCACGCCAGCCACTGCCAACATCGCTCACGGCGAGCGTGCCGTGTTCACTTTGACGCCCGCGGTGGGTTACAGCATCGCGGCGGTCAGCGGGTGCGCAGGCACGCTCAGCGGCACCACTTATACGACGGCGGCCA
The DNA here is from genome assembly GCF_001579945.1 of Steroidobacter denitrificans. Classification (NCBI taxonomy): domain Bacteria; kingdom Pseudomonadati; phylum Pseudomonadota; class Gammaproteobacteria; order Steroidobacterales; family Steroidobacteraceae; genus Steroidobacter; species Steroidobacter denitrificans. The sequence goes on from NZ_CP011971.1 coordinate 2,508,878, forward strand.
TTACCGGCGCTTGTTCGGTATCCGCCGGCTTTTCTAGTACGCTGCCGGCGTTCAGTCCCGGCGTGGCGCAGCCGCTAGAACTGGAGACGGATGCACTGACGACGCAGCTGCCGCAGTCGCTGTGGCCGCAGGCCACCGATTATGCCGGCACGAAGCTGGAGGTCACCTTGCTGAACCCCCAGCCGCGCTACCTGCCAGGGGAGCATGTGCTGACATGGCGCGCGGTCGACCAACGCGGTGTCGAGTCCATTGTGCAGCAGACGCTGCGCGTCTGGCCGACGGTGTCGCTCGGCAAGGATGTCATCTTGGGATATCGGCAGGGTAATTCAGGATCATTCAAGGTGGTCCTGAACGGTCCGTCACCGGTGTATCCCTATGTCGTGGATTATCAGGTGAGCGGCGACGCCCAGCATCATGACCTGGCAGATGGCAGCGTGCGCTTCGAGCAGGGGGAGGTCGAAAAGGACGTCTACTTTGCCATCGTTGGTGCGCCGGCGTCGGATGCCCCCGAACAGCAGATCCAGGTGTCCCTGGCGGATGATGTGAACGCCGGTGGGCGCAGCTCGCTCACCGTCACCCTGACCTCTGCGAATGCGGCGCCGGCCGTCCACTTGCATGCCTTCCAGGATGATGAAACACCGGCGGCTTTCGGCCGGGCAGGCGGAGTCATCACGGTTCGAGCGGACGTTCGCGATCCGAACTCCGAGGACACGCACACCGTGCAATGGATATCCCCTTCCGGCGCCGTGGTGACCACGCTCGGAGAGGTACTGACGCTGCAGCCACAGAGCCTGGCGGTGGGCATCCATCGCTTCGAGGCAGTCGTGACCGACAATGGTTCGCCGGCGTTGGCATCGCGCGGCACGATCGACCTGGTGCTGGCGGAACAGGCGGCGGTGCTGCCCCAGGGCGCTTCGGCCTGGCTCGACAATGGGCTGCCCGATCATCCGGCCTATAGCCTGCCGATGAGGAACGTGGTACCGGAGCGCGCGCGCGAGCTGCACTACTATCTGCTGGAAGCCGAGCCGGGAGTGCAACTGAGACTGGGACCGTTGGCGCTGCTGGCGGCCGCCTCCCAGGCGGAAGTGCAGCTGGACGACTCCGCCCTGGTGCCGCCGGACACGGTGGGTAACGTCGGAGGATATTTCGACTTCGTGGTCAATGAGCTTCCCAAGGTGGGACAAAGCGTCAGCATCGTGCTGCCGCAGCGCCGCGTCATCCCGTCCCAGGCGGTGTATCGCAAGTATGACCCCGCAGCCCAGCATTGGTTTACGTTCGTCGAGAATGCCTCCAACGCGCTGGCCTCGGCGCCGGGTGCACCGGGCCTGTGCCCCTCACCGAACAGTGACGAGTTCCGCGCCGGCCTGAATGCGGGCGACTGGTGCGTACGACTGACAATCGAGGACGGCGGCCCGAACGATACCGATGGTCAGCCCAATGGCGCGATTTCCGATCCGGGCGGCGTCGGAGCGACGGCATCGGTGATCGTCGAAGGGCGTGGCGGCGGCGGCAGCATGCATCCGCTGCTGGTGCTGCTGTTCGCCGGGATGCTGGTCTGGCGGCAACGCGCTCGCATCCTGCTGATTGCCGGCGGCATCGCCGGCGCCACGGGGCTGGTCAGCGCAGCGGCGTCTGCCGACGATGCGACACCATATTGGTATGGCGCGGCACACCTGGCGCAGACGCAAGGCGGCACGGGCAATGCTGGATTGACCGCGACGCTGCAGACGCAAGGATACGACGTGACGGCCACGATCGATGATCGCAAGCGTCTGGCGTGGCGCATTCGAGGCGGCTACCAGTGGACGAAATTTCTTGGAGCGGAACTCGGCTATGCGGACCTGGGCAATGTGGAGTCCACGATCGCGGGCAATGTGGTGGACGTACAGGCATTGCTGGCCAGTACCACTGCAACGCATCCTCGTTCGGCGAACGGCTTCGAAGCTGCCTTGGTGGCCCGCTATCCCATGGGCGAGCTGTTCGCCCTGACCGCGCGCGCGGGTGGCTGGCGCTGGGATTCGAGCTATCGTGCCCGCAATGTCGCAGGAGAGTTTCGACGCCACAAGCGCACAGGATCGGATGCGCTCTATGGCATGGGTGTGCAGATCGGTCCATGGGCGCAATGGAGCGCCGCTCTCGACTGGACGCATTACCGGCTCGAGAGGGAGCGCATCGATGTGCTGGGCGGCGGACTGGTCTATCGATTCAGGTAGTCGCCAGCCTCGAGCGGGCTGGCGGCCGCCCGCCTTGCATTGCGACAAACGGTGGCGACACAATGATAGCGGTAAGCATGCCTCTGCCCGCCCTGTCTTCTTCGCTGCTGATTTCTCCGAGAAAGCGCTGCGAGTTCTGAAGGCCGGCAAGTACGGCGCCAGCCGCGAGAAGCTCGGTACGGCACTTGGTCAGCGCGGCCTGTTCAACGAAGTTGAAACGGCGGTCGAACTCACCGAAGTAGTCGGTAACAAACCCGCGCTGAGCGCCACGCCATTGCGTGAGACGCGCAGTGTACTTCGTCAGCATTGTCGTGGCCGCCACGATCAACATCGACGATCCACCCACCGGTCGTTGCCGCCGTCGCCCCGGTGTCGACGCTGCAACGGGATCGTGCTCTCCTATCCCAGCCTGGATGAGAACGATCGCATCTACTGGTTCTACTTAGTGTGTCACGACAATGGTGCGATCAGCGGCTGGCAGAACACTTTGTGGGACAGCTTGCTCGATCCTGATCCTATGGGAATTTCGTGACGCACAGCTCGCGATCACTCACAACCCCGCGGAAAATAGATCGCTTACGCCGTAGATGCAAAAATCTATTGCGCAACGACGAAAACCGGGCTGATTGGTAAAAGCAGAGGCACATGTCTACACATAACGGCCAACTCCTTACAAAAAATCACTACAGCTACGCCCAGTATGGTGACTCGCCAAGTTGCTTCGCACTCGTTTCACTACTAAGATTTCAGTCATGATCTCAGTCACTCATCGCATCGAAAGCGGCGGACAGAATGAGGATCGAATATTGGTGGAGCGCAGCGACCGTCGTACCATAGTCGCAGTATGTGACGGGATGGGAAACGGCGGCCGTGGCGCGCAGGCGGCTGAGCTTGCGATCTCCGAGCTGGAACGTGTTTGGCGGGGCGGTGGTTTTATAGATTGGTCGCGCACGCTGCGCCGCATCGATCAGCTACTCAAGCTCCAGGTTCAGGGCGGCGAAACGACCTGTGTGGTGGCAGAGATTTCAGACACCGGTAGCTGCAGGGGAGCCAGTGTAGGCGATTCCGGCGCATGGATGCTTCCGACCGGCAGTCCGATTCGCGACTTGACGATAAACCAGGTTCGAGCACGTCTCGGCTCTGGCCAAGCGGGGCCCTCTCAATTCAAAATGCAGTTAATGGGCCGCCTACTGATAGCGTCCGATGGATTGCTGAAGTATGTTCGTTTGACTGATATCAAGACTTATGCCGCCCGCGGTGTAGAGGCTCTCATTGACAGCGTACGCCTCAAGGACGGCGCGTTACAGGACGACGTAGCCATGATTCTTGTCGAACCATGCGCGCCTTGCACGCTGAATCAAGCTTAGCTCGTGAAAATTGGCTCGTGCTTGTTTCACGACTCAAGTTGAACTAGTTTCGTCCCGACACCGAGGATGAACGCGGCACCGAAAGTTGTACACTTGCCGAGTCAGTGATCAATGAACTGCATGATTCCTGCGGCCGCTCCCGAGGGCGAATGGTAGGTCGTATATTTTTCCGATATCGTCGCGGTCGCGGCAAGACAGGCGAGATATACCGAGATGAGAACCGCGGACAAGGCGGAATCATCGCCTCACGATAGCTGGATGTTCACGCGTCGGACCGGCGGGGCGAGGTGAAGTATGCGGCCGTCAAACCTAGACCTTCGCGGTGTACTTTCATTTCCATACGCGCGACGGAGCGCAGATGCACCTCGTCCGGTCCATCTGCAAACCGCAGGCAGCGGGCCAATGTCCAATGGTCGGCAAGAGGGGTATCGGAACTGATTCCCATTGCACCGAACGCCTGCATTGCCCGATCGCAGACCGTGGCGTACATCATCGGAACCGCTGCTTTTATCATCGCAATTTCCTTGTACGCCGCCTTCGCACCCAGTTCATCAATCATCCATGCGGTCTTGAGCACGAGTAGCCGTGCCTGATCGATCTCAAGGCGCGAACGGGCAATCCAATCGGCAATTACTCCATGCTGATAGATATACCGACCGAATGTCTTGCGCTCCCGGACACGCTCGATCATAAGCTCTAATGCAAGTTCCGCAGCACCGATCGAACGCATACAGTGATGGATGCGTCCCGGTCCGAGGCGGGCCTGCGCCAGTGCGAATCCACTGCCCGGCTCACCAAGAAGGTTCGACGTGGGCACACGTACATCCCGGAACACGACCTCGCAGTGTCCCTCCGGCGAGATATGATTCATGACCGAAATGTTGCGAATCACCTCCACGCCCAGCGTATCGCGCGGAACAAGAATCATACTTTGCTGTGCATGGGGAGCAGCATCCGGGTCTGTCTTCCCCATGACGATGAAAAGCTGACAGTTCGGATGGGCGGCATTGCTTATGAACCACTTACGGCCGTTGATGACGTATTCATCTCCATCGGCCCGTATGGATGTCGTAATGTTCGTAGCATCCGAAGATGCCACGTCAGGTTCGGTCATCGCATAGGCTGATCGAATCGAGCCATCGAGGAGCGGGACGAGCCATCTTTGGCGCTGCTCCGGGGTTGCGAACATATGCAGTAATTCCATGTTACCCGTATCCGGAGCGCTGCAATTGAAAACTTCTGACGCCCATGTGACGCGTCCCATGATTTCCGCGAGTGGCGCATACTCCAGATTCGTCAGTCGAGTGCCGGGCTCGTCATCACATAGATGCGGCAGAAAGAGATTCCAAAGACCTTCTTGCTTCGCGTGCGCCTTCAGATCCTCCATGAACGAAACAGGGAAGATACCTTTGCCGGTCTCTTCGTGATGCTGGCGAATACGCGGTACGATATGCTCATCCATGAAATTACGCACTCTCGAACGCAGCGCTTCCACTTTATCCGAATATGCGAATTCCATCGTCTAACTCCTTTGGCTCTGAATCTGAATTTGGATCGAGTTGTAGCTTTGCATCGACGATACGCCTCTCATCATTTGCTCGCCCACGGATCGCTACCGCCCCGCCTGTGCGATATCGGCGTTTCGCCAGCGACACACTAGATCGCGTTGATCTTGATATTTCTGCCGTCGTATATACTGGTTGACGACTAGATCAGGCCGATGACTGCATGAATGAAAGCTGTAGAAGTACTCCTCCTGCGGCACTGCCGATTCCGAGGAGAGAAGGCGGCGTAGAGTTCGCCGATCGCGCAGCCTTCATCGACTTATCGCCTCGAGTCCTGCCTTTGCAACTACCTCAACCGTCGCTCCGCTCTCCAGAGCGTGCGCGTTGGAAGCATTTCCCGCCAATGCGCGCTTGTAGACACCTTGCAGGATGGCGGCCATTCGAAAGAAGCTGAACGCAATATAGAAATCCCAGTGAGAAATCTGAGCTATACCACGCAACTCGCTGTACTGCTGAACAATTTGCGCTTCGGTCGGAATGCCGAGTTGCTCGCGGTCAATTCCAGCAAGACCCGGAATATGCTCATCAGGTCGCAGCCTAGGCGTTGCACAGAAGTAGGCCAGATCGGCAAGTGGATGGCCGAGTGTCGACAGCTCCCAGTCCAGCAACGCTTTAGCGCGTAGCGTCTGGGCGTCGAATATCAGGTTATCGAGACGGTAATCACCGTGAATGAGGCTGCACTGACCATCGTCAGGCGGCATTCTTGCAGCGAGCGCCTCCATCAAAGCTTCCATCTCGCCCCGCTTGGTCGTCTCCGATGCGCGATACTGCTTGGTCCAGACCGATAATTGGCGCTCGAAGTAACCTGTTCGTCGCCCCCAATCGCCAAGTCCAAGCTGATCCACATCGAGACTGTGCAGGGCAGCGAGAACGCGGATCAGCTCCGAATAGACGACTCTACGCTGCTCCGGTGTCAGTTCCGGTAGCGCCGGATTCCAATAGCTCGATCCCGGCTCGAAGCTCATGATATAGAACATGCTACCGATGACGTTGGTGTCAGTACACAACAGGTAAGGATAGGGAACCGGTACGGCAGTTCCCCGCAACACGCTCAGTACGCGATACTCGCGATCAACTGCATGAGCGGACTTGAGCAAAGGCCCAAATGGCTGCCGCCGAAGTACGTACTTTGAACTCGGAGCCGTCAGCAGGTACGTGGGATTCGACTGCCCACCAGCGAATTTTTCCAGTCTGATCGGTCCAGCAAAACCCTCTAGGCGGTGTTCCATAAGATACGCTTCCAGCCGCGAAACATCGATTTCGCATCCAAGCGCGCTCGTCGGTTCTCCGTCTGTCATTAGTTCTCCGTCTGCAGGGGCCGATCGCGAGTCAGACCAGAGACATGCTTCGGCCAAGATCCGTTTCATCTGTTCGATCCGAAATTTGCAGGACTCGTGGATCGACGTGCGTGTTGTCAAGGCGTACAGGACCATTGCAATGTTTACACAGCAGATCGGCGGTCAGCGGTTGGCCGCACTCCAGGTGTGTCGCAAACGGTCGGCTACCACCGGCAAGCCATCGCTCCGCCCAGCGAAATAATTGCAGGGTCGGCAGCATGAAATCCCAGCCTGCCGGGGTCAGGTGATACTCGAAACGATCCGGCTTCTGTTGATATAGACGCATATAAACCAATCCCATGATCTGCAACTTCCTGAGTCGCTGCGCCAGTGTCGCGGGAGATAACTGCGTCCAGCGCTCGAGTTCATCGAATTTATGACATTCGCGCAGCAAAGCAGCGATCACAATCGTAGCGCAACGATCACCCCATAGCTCTACCACCCGGGGTGGTTGCAATCCCTTCGAACGACCGTCCGTGGCGGTCCGGCTCGACAGCCGCCGGTAACGCGGCGATGTCTTGGTGTCATATAGCGTCGCCTCACGCTCGACCAGGCGAATCGTCCCTTCCTTCGGCTCCACACCGCACACGTGACATACGCTGTAGCAGCGCAGCGGTTGACCGCATGCATGTAACCATGGGGTTACGAACGCGTCTTCGCGCGGATGCCATCTCAATTGCCATTCTCGAATCGCCATCTGAAACGGAAAGAGATCGATACCCTTCTGAGTCAATTCGTAGGTAGGGCCGGCGCTGCCACTATTACTGGTCGTCTTGACCAATCCCGCCTTGACTATCTGCTTGAGCCGTATACTGAGGGTTACCGGCGACACGCGCAGCCAAGCCATGAAATGCGACCACTGCCGCGCGCCGATATAGAGTTCACGGCAAAGTAGAATCGTCCAGTAATCTGCAACTATATCGAGCGCGGCGCGGATCAGTGAGCGTCCTGCTGTGCGGTTCCCATTGGTCATCATTGGCCTTGTATCATTTACTACTGGTTTTCTACTGAGCGGACGAGCAGCCCTGTATCTCTGGCGCGTATTCGATAATCGCTTGCCCTGGTATCAGGCATACAAGCGTGCGCTCTCAAACACGCTTAGCGGCCAGCAGCCTCGCATATTCTCCCTGTTCAGATATCGCCTTGGAGATCTCTGCGTCAGTGAACCACTTGCGCAGGTCCACCGCTGGATATTCACCCCGCCAATAGTGCTGCTGTTCTGCCTTCGGCCCGGTAAGATCCAATCCGACCCGTGCAACGGGCTTCAGAGGTCCGCCTACCCTGCGTCCGTGCTGCGGGTCGGGTATAACGATCATGTTACTCTGCGCGTCGAGTCGAGTATTCATCGCCCAAATTATTTCATCCGCATTATAGATATCGACGTCAGAGTCGACAACGATTACAAGTCTAAGTTGAACGCTCAACGAGAATGCAGCCAGAATCAGATTACGTACGAGAGCATCATCCCGACGAAAGCGCTTCTTGACCTGAATGACCAATCCCAGCTGTTTCATACTGTCGAGCGCATTGACATCCGTGATCACGCCTGGCGACAAGCGATCGAGATACTCCAGCAGCACCCCATCGTTCACGAGCCGTACGATATTGGGCAGCTGCAGCGAATGAGCCAGCCATACGTCGAAGATCGGATCGTCCCGCCGCCGCGTAATACCCGTAGCTACAAATTTATAGGTGATCTCCGCCTCCCCCTCGTGTCCATGCCACTCGGGAAAAAAAGGTGCATACGCCTCCGGATCCCTCGCACGCAACTCGCTTTCGGCAATGCGCGCACTCGTGTCTACATAACCTTCGATAACCCACTCGGCATCCGCGAGAGCCATGGCAGCTATGGTCTTGGCACGACAGATATTCACCCCTCGACCTTGAAGCCCACCCGCCATCGCCAGTTCGTCGCTACCGGCAGGAATAACCGAAGGAATACCTCCTCCGGCCGCAACGGCCATTACCGCCGGCGGTGGCGACACGTTGATCGTCAGCGGCAGATTCTGCCCGGCTTTGCGGCGGGCCAACACCCAGTGCTCGAAATGACTACCGGGGATGAATGCCAGGCTTGCCCAGTCCTTTCCCTGGAAATGCAGGCGCTTATACGAAAGACAGCTGCCGATATCATCGCCCGACAGCAGCACCAGACCTCCCAGGATTCTGCCGGGATCGGTTTCCGTGTACGTAGGAATCGGCATTGCGCTGAGAACGTCAACTTCCTCGCCGCGGATGACCACCTCCTGCGAGGGCGCAGCGCCTATCTCCTTTGCGGATACCGGCGATTTGAATGCGCTCAGACCGGCATGTTTGAGATTTTTCAGGTCTGATGCACCGAACAGTTTACAGACACGTTCGTTCGTTGAAAAAGGATTACCGAAGATACGCTGTCCAGGGTAGCCCTTGATATTCTCGAAAAGTACGGCCGGTCCGCCTTCAAGAGCCTTGAGAGCTCCGGTGATCTCAAACCTGGGATCGATCTCTTGGTTGCTACGGATGATCCGATCTTCGGCGAGCAGCTCGTCGACCAGCGATCTTACGCTCGTGACATTAATCATCGTCGACACTGCCTCACTGGAACTGACGCTCCGAGAATACGAAGCAACCCACACCGCACCCTATCTGCCCCACCACTCGCGACGGGCAGGTTCTTGATCCACAAACCCGGATGGCATCGATGAATACAAGTCGCTGATTCGCCCTTCATCCGAAGCATTATCCGCCAAGTATCGCAACGGCGCCAACGCCAGGTGCACCATAAACCTGACTATATGCGATCTGTGGCGACTTGCCGACCTGCCGCGAGCCCGCTCGTCCCATGAGCTGTACGTAGTTCTCGTAGACCTGACGTAGACCCGAAGCGCCGATGGGTTCACCGCACGCAAGGCAACCGCCGTCCGTGTTGATGGGAAGACGCCCTTCCAATCGAGTAGCCCCCTCTAATAACATACGTTCCTGCTCGCCCTCCTCGCAGAAACCGTTTTCGGCCATATGCATGATTTCGGAGCCCGACTCGGTATCCTGGATCTGGGCGAGGTCGACATCCTCGGGACCCAGACCACTGAGTTCATAGGCAGCCTGCGATGCCAGCACGGTGGCGGATGGCCCCGGTTCGATGTCGATGGATGGCGCGTACACCTCATAGGATCCCCTGACCCGCGTACGGACGGTCACTGCTCTCACCCGCACACCACGTTTACCGAGTTCGCGGGCCTTTTTCTCACTCGCCAGCACGACCGCAGCCCCCCCATCGGATGGAGCGCAGAACATGTACTTCGTCAGCGGATCGTTGATCATCTGAGAATTCCCGATGGTGTCGAGATCGACTGGCGACCTGCGCCAAGCGTGATCGGCTCGCGACCCGTTGATATAAGCTTTCTCAGCCACACGCGCCAAGGTGCTTGGCGAGATGTCATACAGGTCCATATAGCGACGAATTTTGATGCCGAAATATTGTGTCGTCAACATGAATCCCGCCTCGCCATACCAATCCGGAAGCCCCCAGTCCGCGGCTCTGGTGATGAAGGCTCCGCGCGGATGCTTATCGAACCCAACGACCAATCCGAGATCGAACTCTCCCGCCTTGATCGCCAGATAGCCAGACAGCAGTGATGACACTCCGGTCGCACAGCCTGTATAAACGTTGATGAATTGAGCCCCGGTCAGACCAAGTCTGGGAATGACGGCATCGGCATTACCAGCATCATGTGAACCGCCATATCCGAACTGCATGTCCTTCCATTCCACTTCCGCATCCTGCAAAGCCAACCGTGCAGCATGAACCCCCAATTCGAGTCCGGATTTTTCTGCACGCCCGAAAGGATGTATCCCGGCACCAATGATATATACGTCACTCATGCTCTCAATTCTCCTGTCGCATCCCGATCAGATCGTGGGCCGGAACGCATAAATCGTGACCTCGGTCCCATCCGCATTCGTCGAGAATACCCGCGTCGTCAATTCCATAGGTTGGCCGACCCGAAGGGTATCCGGTTCAGCCTCAATATAGCCCTCGACGATGACTTCATCCGGAATCGAGAGGAATCCGACGACAAACGGACGGAAGTCATCTTTACCCGCGCCGGCATAGGGTGGCGATCCGGGCCGAAACCGCTGCACCGTCCATCCCCAAAGCGTTCCTTTCGAACCAAGAAGCATTCGCTCGTAGAGTTCCCGCTCCGAGCCGCCAGGCAGCGGGAAGACGACGCGTCCATCAGTCTTATTTCGCCCTCCTACGAGGCGTGGTCCTGCAGATGTCTCCTCAAATAGATCCGGTGCGATATGACGCCGTTTCATAGCTCCGCCTTTGACGAATCCACTATCCATTCAAACGCCTCTGTTTGCTGTTGCCGACACCTTGCAAAACGCCTTGACGAATCCTTATCAAGAGCTTGACCGCCAAGTCTCTTGCGGGGACCGGAGTTGCGACAACTAGCGATCCCACTCGACCACCAGCTCACAGCCATAGTCGCCATAGATCTTCCCTTTCGTACGCCGCGCCCGCAGTTCGGGATTCATCAGCTTGACGAGGTTTCTCTCGAACGCCGTCTCGACATTGCACATTCTCCAATCGCCCTGCCTCGCGCAATAGTTGCAAGTAGCTGGGATACCGAGAGAATGCTGAATGACCACACGGTCTGCAGATATCTCCGGAAAAGTCAGTGGTGCACGGCCATTCACGTCGTACATAAAGCAGATATAGCGCGCAGCCTCGATAGGACCCATCTCGCTCGGTGTCTTGATGTGCCCACGCCGACGTCCCAGTTGATACTCAGATTCCGCGAGACTGCCATAGGCCTTTTCGATGAGGTCGTAGCCTTCATCGCCGTACAGCTCGGCAATCATCGTACGAAGAGCTCCAGCCTCTGCGGAAAATTTCCTCGTGCAGGAAATGTGCTTGGCTTCCCAGTGCATGACCTTCGGAGCGACGCGTTTCGTCCATGAAGACGGATCAACTGGCATGTCCAGCATGATCTTCTTATAGACTTCCGATTGCTCGAGCTTTGGCCGTACCAAAGGTGGTCTGACGGCAGGATCCTTCTGCGAGAAATCGTCATCGTCCTCCCATTCGATACAAACTTCACAGGAAAAATCGCCAACGGCTCGTGTCTTGGTGACACGGCTGCGAAGCTTCGGATTCATCAACTTGACGATCGCGCGCTCCCAACCTCCTGTCATCTCGCACAGACGATGATCGCCCTTTCTAACCCCATAGTGACACAGATCACAGCCACCTCCCGATTCGAAGTAACCCTGAAGTCGCACACGCTCGTTGGTGGCTTCTGCAATGACGAACGGCTGAAGATACTCGACGTCATAGATCGTACAAATGAAATTGGCCGCCTCGATCGGACCACACTTGTCAGGCTCCGGTATGAGCCCCTTTTTTCTCGCCTTACGATAGTCATCTTCCGCAAAACTGGAATAAACCGCATCGATGATCTGATATCCCTGATCTCCATAGACTTCAACGAGCAAAGTCCTGAAGAGTCCAACCTCGAGCGCGCCGCGGCGCCCCGCTGCTCTATGTTTCTGTTCTGCAGGTAGAACCCTCCACGTGAGCTTCTCCTGGTGCCACCGGGAAGGATCGACGGGCTTGTTGTGAAAGACATTGGCATAGAACTGCGACATGTCCTTGGCAGGCCGCAGGACCACGGGACGATCTTCGTTCGGCCGATTCTGGTCCAACGGACTCCACGCAGGAGCCTTGCCGTACTGCGCCAGCTTCTTGAGTTCCCAATCCTGCATGACCCATTTCCTCGAGAATTACTGAGACGAGAATTACTGAGAATTGAAAATCACCGTCACTGGATGCCGCCTGCTGCGGACGAAACCTCTGATCGTGCGTTGCAGCAAGTCTCGCTGTATACGCGAATGGAGACTGACGCAATCGCCTCGAAGCGCACCCAGTGCTTTAAAGCGGTCGCTCTTCGCACACCAATGGCGAGTAACTACCTTAAGCGAAGTAACTATCCCATACTGCAGTTATCTTGTAAAGAATGACAGCATAATTTATCGTATAATTATGGCGAATCTAAATTGCTTTTATAATAAAAGTAAATAATTATTCATATGTGATATCACATCCAGGTCACCGGCTTCATGCAGTCTTCGAACATCGGCAGGAAAACGCTCCCCGCGTGGGAGCTTCCCGAGAGGGAAATGAGCGCTACCGTTCTCAAGTGGGTGCGTTGCGCCCGCATACATGTCAATAATCGATCGTTTCTCTGTTAATGAGTGCGTATATGTACTTCACAAACGAACCTGAGCACATCGGCGTGTTGCGCACGACGATTCATCGCTTCATCGAAGCCGAGCTGCCTCGTGATAAGGCGCGCAGGCTAGACCGCGAAAAGACTTTTGATCGCGACTCATTCCGACGTCTGACAGAGTTGGGAATCTGCGGTCTCACTGTTTCCGAGCATTTCGGAGGGAACCGCGATCTCGTAGCTGCGGTGATGGTAATCGAGGAATTGTGCCGGCGGGGCACATCGTTGGCGGGCCCCTTTATCCACTGTGCCTTCTATGGTGCCCTCAACATCGAGCACAATGGTTCGGAACAGCAAAAAGAGGAACTTCTGCCCCGCCTGCTGCGTGGGGAACTTATGTTTTCATACGGTCTTTCCGAACCAGACGTCGGAGGAGATCTCGCCAGCGTCGGGACCCAAGCGCGGCGCGAAGGGGATGAAATTGTGATCAACGGCGTCAAACGCTGGTGTACAGGCGCGAGGTTCGCCGACTACATCTACTGTCTCACACGATCTGATCCGGAAGCGCCCCGTTATCGCAATCTCTCATTCATACTCGTTCCGACGAGCGCACCGGGCATCGTCGTTACGGACATCGAACATATTGGGCTTCGCTATGCCGAAACGTGTGACGTCGTCCTAGAGAACGTTCGCGTGCCCGCTGCCAATATCGTCGGCGGTGAAGTAGGCTGGAACAATGGCTGGGGGATGCTTGCCGGCCCGGCGCTCGATATTGAAAAGATAGAGGTCGCAGCGTGTGCGCTAGGCATTGCCAGCGCCGCGCTGGAGGACGCTTGGCAGTACTCGCAGGAGCGCAGACAGTTCGGCAAGGCCATCTGCGGACATCAGGCGGTGCGTCATTCTCTGGCGGATCTCAGGACGAAACTGCACGCCTGCCGCCTAATGCTCTATCATGCAGCGTGGCTCGCCGACAGCGGCCGTGCATGCACGGTTGAAACGTCCATGGCGAAACTGTTTATTACTGAAACTGCACTTGAGGCAGCCATCGCCTCGCAGCGCATCATGGGCGCCTATGGCTGTGCCGAGGAATACGACATGGAACGACACGTCAGGGATCTGCTGGTGATGCCCATCATTGGAGGATCTTCGGACATGCAAAGGAACAATATCGCCAACCGGCTTGGTCTTCCTACTCGCTAAGCCGTAGACGGCGTTGGCCGACGTGATCCAAGAACACGGAATACGGATAGTCGAAGTCGGTGAATCAGCAGTCCACTGGTCGAGCTGCAATCGGTCGGCCGTAGAAATTCCGTGCAGAAACCACGAGAAACTCGTGTGTCATCCGCTAACTTTTCAACAGGCACTATCGTCCTAATTGACCTTGAGTCGAACAATGCACGTAAAACCGACACGCCAAATCAAGACAGGAGGCGAGATGTTCGATCTCAGCGGCCAGGTAGCGGTCATCACAGGGTCGAGCCGCGGAATCGGTCGCGCGATCGCACATGCCTTGGCGCAGGCTGGTGCGCGCGTCGTCGTATCCGGCCGCAAATTGCCGGCCTGTGAAACCGTAGTCGAGGAGATCCGCGAGACCGGCGGCGAAGCGGTTGCGGTTCCCTGCAATGTCTCCGACAAGACCCAGCTCGAGCACTTGGTCTCTATGGCTATCGACACTTGGCAGCGCCTCGACATCGTGGTGTGCAATGCAGCGGTGAACCCGTACTTTGGTCCGATGACTGGAATGAGCGACGCGGTCTACGACAAGATCATGAACAGCAATGTGCGCAGCAATTTCTGGCTGTGTAATATCGCAGGTCCGCACATGGTGCGTTCCGGCGGCACCGGCTGTTTTATTCTCATCTCGAGCATCGGCGGCAATCAGGGTAGCGACACGCTTGGCGTCTACGGCATGTCCAAGGCGGCCGATTACGCACTTACACGCAATCTCGCGGTCGAGTGGGGACCACGAGGGTTACGCGCGAACTGCATTGCACCGGGTCTGATCAAGACCGATTTCTCGCGCGCCTTATGGGAGAACCCCGAGCTACTGGCCGGCGTCGAGGAGGCCACACCGGTACGCCGCATCGGACAGCCCGAGGACGTCGGTGGCGTAGCGCTGTTTCTCGCTTCCCGTGCGGCCGCCTATGTGACGGGCCAAGTCCTCGTGGTCGATGGCGGCATCACTGTAAAAGAGCCGGCTTAGCTATCGAGGCCGATTTCCGGCGTATGCCGGCATCACGTTCACACCATGAGCGGATGATCGCTGCTGCACCACTATTAACCTTACTGCCATTACTTAGCCGGAGTCGATCACCACAATGAAGCGCGCGTTTCCATTCCGGCTGCGGCTTCCAATAGTCGCAGCACCGATGTTCATCATCACTGGTCCCGAATTGGTGATAGCGGCCTGCAAAGCCGGCATCATTGGGGCATTTCCGACGATGAACTGCCGCACGGAAAACGAACTTGAACGCTGGATGAGCGAGATCAAGATCGCCGTCGAGCACGCATCTGCTAGCTGCGCCGGATACGCCGTCGCTCCTTGGGCTGTTAACCTGGTCACGCACTCGACCAACACCCGTCTTGGGGAGGATCTCGCCCTTGTGGCCAGATACCGTCCCCCGATCGTCATTACCGCCCTCGGGTCTCCACGCCCGGTCATGGAGACGGTACGGAATTACGGCGGCATCGTGATCGCCGATGTAATCAATATCAGCCTCGCCCGCAAAGCCGCCGAGGCCGGTGTCGATGGCATAGCCTGCGTTTCCGCTGGAGCCGGTGGCCATACGGGCCATCTCTCGCCCTTCGCGTTCCTGTCGGCTGTCCGCGAGTTCTTTGACGGTTGGCTCACTGTAGGCGGCGGCATCAGTGACGGGGCAGGCGTCGCGGGCGCGATCGCGGCGGGCGCTGACCTCATCTACATGGGCACCAGATTTCTTGCCACGGAAGAGTGCCGAGCAGTTCCCGCATACAAACGCATGGTTATCGAATGCGGACCAGACGATCTGATCGTCAGCGCGGCCGTCACCGGCACCCCAGGCTCCTGGTTGAAGCCCAGTCTCAAGGCGTGTGGAATCGACCCCGATTCGTTAGGCGGCTCTCGACCTCGCGACTACGCTCCGAGCGACGAAGCTTACAAGCGCTGGCGCGATATATGGGCTTGCGGCCAGGGATTGCAGGTCATCCGCAGTATCGAACCTGTCGCCACCGTCGTAGATCGACTCGAAAGGGAATATGCGATTGCACGCGATCGGTTCTACCGCCTCAACGGCGAAATCGTAATTCACGATCCCAATTCGCACCGCTAAATATCAAAGCATTTTCAATATTTTTTGTGGCGCCGATGAATAGATTTGAGATGTAGCGCCATAGTGGATAATCGCACGATCAGCAAAATCACGAGACCCTTGTCGCGGTGAGTTGCGCACGTGACCATTCCTCCCGATATCCAAAGCTTCGAGCGTTGTCGATGAAACGAAGTTTATTCACTGCAAGTTCATACCAGCGTGCCTTCAACAGCGAAGGTCCAATCTCGCTGGATGCGGCACTGGAGGTAAATACTTCGGGAAATTTTGCTACATATAGATGTTGTGCAGCCTCACTTTCCGATCCTGCCAGTTCTCGGCCTATAGCGTTCATCTGCACTCCCTTGATGCTGGACCAATCTATATAGTCCTCATGAATCGTAATGGCCACTCGAGGATCAGCCAACATATTGCGGCAATGGCGCGTATGGGGTGCGGATACAAAATAGAAATTCAGTCCATGATTGACATAGAAGACAGCAGCCGCAGCCACTCCTTCCTCACCGGCAGTGGCCACCACCATAACACGATGTGTCTGCAGATAATCAAGCACTCGCTTACGCTCATCCATGTTGAGTATCTATCAATCGAGCCTCATCGATCGCGGCTGCCGGAGCCAAACGATTGTGGCGATTGTATACCTTCCCAGCGCTTCAGAGCAGGCACATCAATGTCAAAGAGATCGAGAATCCGACCGACACTGTGATTGACCAGGTCATCCAATGTCGCCGGACGATTGTAGAAAGCAGGAATCGGCGGGGCGACGATCACACCCAAAGCAGCTACTTTGAGCAAGAGTTCACAATGCCCGGCGTGTAGAGGTGTTTCGCGCACCATCAACACCAATCGGCGTCGCTCCTTGACCACCACATCTGCAGCTCGTGTCAATAGATTATCCGAATGCGAGCAGGCGATGGCAGACAATGTCTTGATTGAACATGGCGCGACCAGCATGCCGACAGTACGGTAGGAACCACTCGAGATACTGGCAGCGAGATCCTTGACGTCGTAAACCTTGCTGGCGAGCGCTTCCACCTCTGATACCGACCAGTCCGTCTCCAGACGAATATTCAGCTTGGCAGCGGCACTCATCACCAAGTGCACCTCGATATTTCCAGCGTCACGAAGCATCTGAAGCGCCCGAATTCCGTAGATTACACCGCTCGCGCCGGATATCCCGACGATTAGTCGGCGGCGCATGCCTACCTCATTCATGGCGCCGGTCCTTTCATCTTCGTCATGTATGCATTTCGACCGTTGACGTCAGCCACACATTCGGCTTCTGCCACTTGATGGCGCAGCAATTTTTTGAGTACCTTGCCATGCGGACTACGCGGCAGGCTGGTGACCAGCTTGATCTTTTCGGGCAGCTTGAATATTGCTATTTGCTTTTCGTCGCGCAGGTATGAATTGATCTCCGTGAGTTCGACGGAACAATTTTCTCTGGGGACGATAAACACGCACACTTTCTCTCCGAGTCTCGCATCCGGGTAACCAACGATCGCACACTCCCGGATCTTGGGATGCGCTAGAAGAAGGTCTTCGATCTCGGCCGCAGATATATTCAAACCACCGCGAACCACGATGTCCTTCGCGCGCCCTACATAGCGGTAGAATTGTTGCTGGTCTCCCGTGATCTCGAACAGGTCTCCGCTACGGTAGTAGCCTTCATTATCGAAGGCGTTTACGTCCAGATCATCAGCATTGTAATACCCGTCGAATACCTGCGCTCCCCGATAACGCATCTCTCCCACTTGACCCGGCTTGGTGATTGGTGTTTCGGAGTCGAGATCCATCAGCCTGGTTTCGACCCAGGCAGGTGTTGCCTTCCGCCAATGAATGTGTGGCAGATTAGTCCGAGGAAAGTGATTGCTGCGCAAATGAGGTGCGGGAATATCCTCCGGAAAGCTGAGGAGACAGGCTCCTTCTGTAGAGCCGAAGATATTTACGATTTGCAACCCGAGTTGTGTCTCGAGCGCCGATACGATGCCGGCTTGAAGCGGTGCCGAACCCGAGCTCACGTACTTCAAATTCGAAAGATCCAGTGTTCTAACCAGTTCGATATTCTCGGATAATGACCGCAGAATCGCTGGTGCCAACGATGTAAACGTTATTCTTTCATCTGCAAGCTGCCGAATGAATAGTGCAAAATCAAAAGGATGGTGGCATACGATCGTTCCTGCATTCGCCAGCCATGGAACGATGTACGCGGTGAAGGATCCACAAGTGACGAGTTGCCGAGCAGCGAGCAACCGACAGCCATCAATAATCCCGAAATTCTTCCCGAAGATATCCGCATAGAGTGTCCAGCCGTTGTGGCTGCGAGCAACGCCCTTCGGGCGCCCCTCGGTGCCGGAAGTCCACAGAATATTCACTAGGTCATCCGGCGATACCGGATGGGCTGCCTCATACTGCACGAGCACCTGGCGATCGAGTTCAGACGTCAACATGCCGGACAAGTTGATGGTTCCAGCGACAGGCTGTTCCCCCAAGACCAGAACAATTTCTACCGTCGAACAGTGCGCAGCCAGATCCCGCATCATTCCGGCGTGATCGTGTTTCTTGATTCTGGCTGAACAGATCAGCGCTCGAGCCTGGGTGTTTTTTACGATATGCGTCAGTTCATTTTCACGATACATGGCCGACACTGGAGTCGTAATAATACCGACTTTCGCGCACGCCAGATATAGCGCAGGCAGCTCCCAGATATTGGCGAGCTGTAATACTGCAACGTCGCCCTTTTTTAGGCCTGCAGCGATCAATAGGCAGGAGAAGCGATCAACCATCTCCGCCAGTTGACCCCAGGTGAGGCGCTGCGGATATCCACCTGTAAGCTCTGCGCGATTGGGCGGATCAACCAGGGCTTCTCGATCCGGCACTGCCCGGGAATTTACTTCGAGCCAGTCACCGAGCCGTATACCCTTCCAGATTCCTCTGGCGCTGTAGTCGCGAATCCTCTCAGCATTAGCAATGATCATGAACCTTCCTACGCTCTCCTGTGACTAGCCCACACGCTAGCCGGTATCCTAGCACTGCACTGCACTACCCTGACCGGCTTGTCCAGCCGCCCCGCCAGGGATGCAGGCAAACCGTCATCTATGGTCACCCGTAAAATCCCATGTCGGCGCCATTCTCATTGGACCTTACCTTTCCACTTCGCAATCGTATTCTCGCGTCGCTCCGGTAATGGCAGTGCGGTATACAGAATACCGCACTCGCTCCGATAGGGCGTTCATTTAAATTCAGGACTGAACGTTGAGCATGATATTGAAGTTGCGCACCAGAGAAATTCTATTTTCCGTCCGCCTGCCTTCCCGTCAGTTGCATGGACGCATCAAGCTGTTTCGTAAACTCTGGAAACAGCAACGTTCCCGGAGTCCATGAATCAGCTCCCGGCGTGCACAAAAGCCTTATCGAACGCCATCCAAGATCACTGCGCAGACTGCTCACGCCCACGGCAGTGCACAATTTATATTCAAAGAGATGGACACAGTCGCAATAAAGCAAGACGAGACGGAACAGTCGTAAATCGATCTGTGTCCTCCGCAAAGCAATATCTCGACGATCCTTTACGTCGCGCTATCCATGACGTTGAGCGGCATGGACGGAGGCGTCGATACCGCTCGATTTCTACTTCTACCCGAATCCCTTGTACCGAAAAGTCCTTACTTATAGATAACTACATTTGCAAAAGTAACTATCTAATATTATGATGCCGGTGTAAAGGTATAATCTTTATATGACCGGTGATCATAATTATATTTGGTGGCTTTCATAATAAAAGTATGTACCTGATGACACACTTGGGAACACATCCGGTCAGCCGGTACAATTCGGTCTTGGAGGCGATCGATAGAAGGATCTGGGCCACTCGAAGATCGCGCAGAGGGACAACAGGTAACTGTGGCGTGAAGTACGGAATCGTTGCGATTGGATACCCGTTGACGAACCCTCTCTATCGATGAGTAATCACATGTGGATGGGCTACGGGTTCATTGCGGCAGTCACTCTGGCGTTTGCATGGCTGACAGCTATGCCTCGAAACATTTCTGCGAAGCGCTGGCACTATGCTCATGCAGCGATACCTCTGGCGGCAGTGCTCGCGTTTGCAGTTACGCCGCTCGCAGCAAGGGCCACGGCGCAAATGTTTCTGTCCTGCGGCATCCTAATACTCGCTCTGGTTACGCTTTCCTGGATGGTCGGACAGACGTTGCGCAACCACAGCATCATGGATATCGCCTATCCAATCATAATCGCTTCGGTAGCTGGCTACGCCCTCGCTCACTCTGCATCGGGCCTCAGCGCACATGCAGTTACGCTATTCGCTCTGGTGGCGCTTTGGGCAGCCCGTCTGATTGCGCATACAGCGAGCACGAACTTCCAGGTCGAGCAGGAGCCCTACGCCAGTTTGCGCCGGCGGTTTGGCGCACACTGGCCGATATGGAGCTTCTTCTCGGTTTATGTTCTGCAGGGCACCATCTTATGGATGTGGTGCCTATCCATCGTTTTAGGCATGTCCGCCACACAGGGATCTTTTTCGGTCCTGGACGGCTACGCCGTACTTGTTTGGCTGACCGGATTCAGCTTCCAGGCGGTGGGTGACTGGCAACTCAGGCGCTTCAAGCTTGACCCTGCTAATGCAGGTAAGTTGATGCAGCAAGGATTATGGGCCCTGACACGCCACCCAAACTATTTTGGCGAGGCACTAATGGCGTGGGCATACTTCTTGTTCGCTCTGCAACATTCTTGGGGCTGGGCGGGCTTGATCAGCCCGCTGTACGTCACTTGGTTCATGGGTTTCGGATCTGCCGCACCGGGTAACGAACGGCATATGCGCAAGACACGTCCCGAATATGAAGCATATGCGGCACGCGTTCCGAAGTTCTGGCCACGCTTACCGTTCTTGCGTCGCTAAACACATGCGTACGCTGAAAAATCAGGTTGCAATCATTACCGGCGCAGGCAAAGGCCTAGGCCGTGCCTATGCCCTCGACATGGCATTGCGAGGAGCCGCCGTCGTCGTGAACAATAGACGACATCCTGGCGAGACGGACGAAGAAACGTCCGCATGGTCAACCGTCGAGTGCATACGCGCCGCGGGCGGCCAAGCCATCGCGAGCTATCATAGCGTAGAGGATCCAGAAGCTGGCAACGCCATAGTACAGCTTGCACTGAAGACGTTTGGCCGCCTCGATATCATCGTCACCAACGCTGCCGTACCGCAAGCCTCGGCATTTCATCAAACCAGCCCCGAGGATTTTCGCTACATCTTCGAGGTGGGGTTCTTCGGTACTCTTCACCTGCTACACGCGGCTTGGCCGATACTGCGGCAACGCAGGTACGGGCGCATCATTACGACCACCTCGAGCGCCGGCCGCTATGGACAGCATGGACTTTCTGCATATGGGGCCGCCAAGGCTGCTGTCGAGAATCTCACACGTACCCTTGCAGCCGAGGGCGCACGCCATTCGATCAAGGTGAACGCCATCTCGCCATATGCCTATTCGCAGATGACGGCGTCGCACATGCGCGACGATATTGCAGCGCTTTTCACTGCCGAGCATGTAGCACCGATGGTTGCATGGCTTGCAAGCGAAGCGTGTACCCTCAATGGCGCGATCATCTCAGCAGGAGCGGGTCGTTACAGGCGCGCCTACTGCGTTGAAACTACCAGCATCGCCGCTACGCCGGCGGAGCTACCGGAAGCCGTCAGGCGCCTGGCCAGCGCTCCCGCTACAGCCTTTTCTACATCGAATGCTGCTTTCGACGCCTTGCTTGTCGATGCTGGATTAGCGCCCCGCCGTTGACACTAGAACTGGTTAATGCAGGCTCCATACTTCATTATCAATATCAAAAAAACTACATCATTTAGCGATATTCTTTCTGCGTCATAGTAGTAATTTGGCGATTTTAAGCGGTATATTTTATGGTATCTACATTTTTTAATACAAGAAAAGTTGCATCATGACTACCTTAAGGTGTAGGTTACTTTTCTTACAATATCTGTAAGAACTGTCCGATCTGCAGCAACTCAAGCCAATTATTAGGGGATTATCAATCATGCTTCGGTACAGCATCACGAGCCTGGTAGGCGCCTCGGTCACTTTAACGTTGTGCACTGCGAGCGCGCTGGCACAGAACGCCAGCGCGCAGCAGGAACTCATCGGGGAAATCATCGTCACTGCGCAGAAGCGCGAGCAGAGCCTGCAGGATGTAACCGTAGCGGTCTCGGTTCTCGATCAAGAGACACTGGCGCGCTCGCGCATTCAAACCGTAGAAAACTTTCAGGGGCTGACGCCAAACTTCACCTATAGTGAGCACAACTCGGCTGATCCGCAGATTCGCATTCGTGGCATCGGCTCCGATTTCGACGGTCCATCCCTGGAACGCTCGGTCGCCTTGTTCGTCGATGATGTCTATATTGGCCGCGCTGCTGGCGGTACGACGGATTTGTTTGATCTGCAACGCGTCGAGGTCCTGCGAGGTCCGCAAGGAACTCTATATGGAAAGAACACGGTCGGTGGCGCCATCAACTTAGTGAGCGCCCGCCCGAGTCCAACGCCGAATGGGCAGGTTTCGATGAGCGTTGGCAATAAAGGCATCCTAGAGGCCCGGGCTATAGCGAACGGTGCGCTCAGCGATACTATAGCCGGCCGCATGTCGATCAGCAGACGTGAGCACGACGGTTTCGCGCGTAACCTGAATACCGGTAATGACATCGAAGATCTCGACAGTACTGCAGTACGCGGCTCTCTGCTCATCAACGCCAGTGACGATGTCGATGTCTTGCTCTCGGCTGATGGCTACCGTCGCCGCGGTAACGGTGTCAATCGCCACGCCGTCAATATCGGCGATCCCGCCTTTGGAGCTGCGACTGGCCCCGGTCCGCGCTCCAACTATGCCATGGACGATGGCAGGCAGGATAACGATACCTGGGGTGTCTCCGGACGTATCGACTGGCGCCGGCCATGGGGTGAGATCACGTCGATCTCTGCCTATCGGACCAGCGATTCGAGCATCAGTCTCGATCTGGCCGGCGTGCAGTTCAGCCGTGATCCGGCGGCAATTTCAGCACCGTTCACCGTGGCCAACGACATCGAAGAGGACGCACATCAAATATCCCAGGAACTGCGTTTCATGGTTGACTCCATCGAACATGTCACCTTCGTTGGTGGCCTGTACTTCTATCGTGAAAAAGTCGACCGTACCGAAGCAACCATCGTGTTCGTGCGGACACCACCGGTCACGCAAACCAATACGCAAGAGTCCTCAGTGCGTGCAAACAGCTATGCCGTGTTTGCCGACGCAAGCTGGCGAATCAACGATGCTTGGGAACTCTCCGGAGGACTGCGCTGGAGCTACGACGACAAGAAGATTGACAGTAACATCACCGGTAATCGTTTTCCGGGGCTGCCATGGGTAATCGAGGCGGACAAAAACTGGGATGCATTCACACCAAGACTGACCCTCGCTTATCATACCGACCGCAATAACATGCTCTATGCAACCGTCTCGCGGGGCTTTAAGAGCGGCGGCTGGGACGGTCAGCCTTCCAGCGAGGCGACTGCCTCGCAGACGGTCGATCCGGAATACGTAACCAACTATGAGTTGGGGGCGAAGACCCTGTGGCTGGATGGACGCCTGCTGTTCAATGCGGCCGCCTTCTACATGGATTACACCGATCTGCAGCTGTTCGCACTTCGCTCTGTCGCTGGAACCCCGGTACCGGTTTCCACTTTCGTGAACGCTGGCGAAGCGAGCAATCTAGGTCTCGAAATCGAAAGCAAATTGATGCTAGGTACTAGCACTTCGGTGTCCATTAATTATGGCTACCTCGATACGGAAATCACCGATACGCTCTTACTCGGAACCGTGAACGTCGAAGGTAACCGGTTATCCCGGGCACCGGAACATACGGCTGGCGTGACCTTCGATCACAGTATGAGCGTCGGCACCAATCACAATTTAAGTCTGCGAGCAAGCTATAAGTACACCAGCGAATATTACTTCAACTTGGAGAACACCCCATCCGCACACGTGGACGCCTATGGGCTAGTCGATGCGCACTTGGCGTTCGCACCCAACGACGGACGCTGGGAGATCGGTCTATGGGGTAAGAATCTAAGTGACAAAATCTATCCCACACATATGATTATCGCCTCAAACACCGGTTTCATGCGTGTCGGCCCGCCGCGCACCTATGGAATGGACTTTACGTGGAATTTCGAGTGAGCGATCTTGGAGAATGTGCGGTAGCAGTTGATATTCGACGTACGACGTACACCGGATCGGACTGATGATCTTCGCCAGAGCGCAAGACATCGAACGCTACTCGGCAAACGGGTGGTGGGGTCGCGAAACACTCGACCAGATATTTCGCGAGAACGCATTGCACAACCCGGGGGGCGTGGCTGTGGTCGACGCCCCAAATCGTGCAACCTTCGCCCATGGCACGCAGCAGCGGCTGAGCTATGCGCAACTTGACGAGGCAGTAGCTGCCTTTGCAGCTCGTCTATTGACGCTGGGTTTGCGACGCGACGACGTGGTGGCATCGCAACTCCCGAATATCGTGGAGTCAATCGTCGTACTGCTGGCCTGTGCGCGTCTCGGACTGGTAGTCAGCCCGCTGCTGGTTCAATTCGATTTGCATGAGTTGCGTGATGTGTTGGAGCAGTTACGCCCCAAGTTGTTCATCACGGTTACTGGCTTCAAGCAAAGAAAGCTCGCGCAAACCGCCGCTATCGCCTGCGTCGAATACGGCTGCCTGCTTGCAGTACTCGATGACGGTAGTACTCCTAGCGACTGGATGAACTGCCGCCCGGGAGATAAAGAGAGTGTACGACGGCATGGCGATGACCTTGAGGTCGAAGCCAATGATATCTTTACAGTCTGCTGGACGTCCGGTACGGAAGGCAAGCCGAAAGGCGTCATGCGCAGTCACAACAATTGGATGTGGACCGGCCGTGCCATGCTCTATGGCTATGGAGAGGCACTTCGCAAAGGCGATGTTATTCTGAACGCATCGCCGCTGGTCAATATGGCCGCGATCGGCGGCAGCTTCATGTCGTGGCTGCTGTGTTCCGGGACACTGGTGTTGCATCATCCGCTCGACATGGCGCTTGCTCTACGGCAGATTCGCGACGAGCATGTACGGGTAACCTTCATGCCACCAGCGTTCTTCGTTTCGCTACTAAACGATCCTGAAATGCTCAGCTGCGCAGACCTGACCTGCCTGCGTGCCATGGGAACCGGCTCGACCAGTATCCCTGCCTGGGCTATCGAGCGCATGGAACGCGAATTTGGTGTCGAAGTCGTGAATTTCTTTGGTGCTAACGAAGGCACTAGCCTGTTCAGTTCCTCTCGGCAGATCATCGATCCAACACAACGCGCCTCATTTTTTCCGCGGTTCGGCTGGCCTGACTATCAGTGGCCGACCTTTCCGCTTGCCGAGCAGATCGAGAGCCGGTTGGTGGATCCGGAAACCGGCGTCGAAATCGAGAAACCTGGTCATCCGGGTGAACTGCGCATGCGTAGCCCAGGTATATTCCCTGGATATTTTCGCGATGAACAGCGGACTCGCGAGGCGTTCGACGATCAGGGATTTTTCAGGACTGGTGACCTATTTGAGATCGCCGGGGAAGGAGAACAGCGCCGTTATCTTCGTTTTGTCGGCCGTTCAAAGGATATCATCGTGCGCGGTGGACTGAAAATTGCACCGATGGAGTTGGATGAGATCCTATCACGGCATCCCTTGCTCAAGGAAGCGGCTGCCTTTGGTTATGCCGATGAACGCCTGGGTGAGAAAGTTGGAATCGCTGCAGTACCTGCCGATGGTCGTCAAGTCACTCTCCAGGATATCGTCACTTTTCTCAAAGAAGAGCGTCTCTCTGTATATAAGTTACCCGAGCGACTGTTACTGGTCGAGAAGCTGCCGCGCAACGCTTTGCAGAAGATATTGCGACAACAGCTGTCTTCATTGGCCGATGAGCGAGCGTGTCGCGCGAATCAAGACCGCCAGCAGCTTTCGAGTTGACAGCGGAACCGAAGATGCCGCGCTTACGCTTGTCGAACCTGGTGCGACCAACATACGCGGCGCTAATATTCCGCGTGCAGGAGCTGGATCGTGCGATCGCTACAGGCTGCTCCGACATCGTTGCGGTTTTGCACCTGCAAATCCTCGGCCTGCGGAAACACTCTACGACCGGCTTCGACGGATCACCGGCACGCTGGCGCCGTCGAGCAAGAACGACGGCACAGAGGCTGTTATCTGGTACATCAAATTGACCGTCAATCAGATCAAGCAATATCGCGACACCGAACTGACATTTTATTGGCAAGTCAATAGATGTCAGCCATAACGTCCGCCGATAGCGTAGATGCGATCGTCGTCGAGTCTGAATCATAAATCCAAGCGACTGCTTCGACGGGGAATCACGATGAATACGACTGAGGTCGATCTGACAGGCAGGCGGACAGAGACCGGTTCCGGGTATTTGTTGTTCCTCCTGATGTCGGCGTATTTGTTGTCGTTCTTCGATCGGCAAATTCTCATCCTTATGATCGAGCCGATCAGTCGCGATCTTCATTTGAGCGATACTCACTTCGGGCTGTTATACGGCTTCGCTTTCGCTCTCTTCTACACCTTTCTAGGTCTGGTATTTGGGCGCTTCATCGATATATTCAGTCGCACGAGGGTGCTCGCCACTGCGATCGTCTTATGGAGCGCGGCAACTGCTGCGTGCGGTCTAGCCAATACCTTTGGCGAGCTGTTTGTGGCACGCATGCTGGTCGGTATCGGAGAAGCAGGCCTCGCTCCGGCTGCCTACTCATTGATTGCTGACCTGTTCAAGCCGAAGCAGCGTGCTCGTGCATTCGCTGTGTACGGTAGCGGAATCTACCTTGGATCAGGCCTGGCATTTGTGCTGGGCGGTCGCTTAGTTGAATTTTTGGAAACCCTACCACCGCTAGACGTTGCTTTATTCGGCACGATGCAAGGATGGCAGCTCACATTCATGATTGCCGGCGCGCCCGGCGTGATTCTGGGACTGGTCATTGCCTTCACTCGCGAGCCGCAGCGCGGCCGTTTCGATCAATCGACGAAAATTGTGCAAAACCACGCTATCGGTACATATTTGAATGCACTTGTCTCGAACTACAAAGGGCGTTGGTGCGCATATGCAACACATCATTTTGGCTTTGCGCTTCATACCGGCTTCGGATATGCGATTCTTTCCTGGATGCCGGTTTTCTACATGCGTTGTCATAACTGGAGCATCGCCGATATCGGACTAGCGATGGGGCTGATGCTGTTGATCTGTGGACCTCTCGGTGCCTTCATTGGCGGCACCGTTACCGATGGATTCATTCGTCGCGGCGTGCGCGACGCGCATCTCAGATACTCGGCCATCGTCTGCGTCATTCAGGCGTGCGCCATCGCTGTGGCGATTTTGGCGAAGGATATAATGATATCGTTCGTCGGAACGTCTGCAGCGATACTAGCCTTGGGTTTTACCGTCGGCCCTGCGGGTGCAGCCCTGCAAACTATTACGCCGGCAGCATTACGCGGCCAGGCGGGCGCTTTCTATACGTTTATCGCCAATCTGTTAGGCTTGAGCCTGATTCCGCTCTTTGTTGCTTTGATTACGGAATACGTCTATCGCGATCCTCTGATGGTAGGACGCTCATTAATGAGCGTAGGTTTCGTAGCCATGTCTCTTGCGGGGATCGTGTTATGGTCGGGAAAACACTTTTTCAAGGTGGTAGAACGCTGACTAGTCTTGGCAAACGGCAAGAACGAATATGATGCGTATACAGTCCACCATCATCGATATGCCATCGACTGTATTGAGGCCGCTTTAAGTTTACTATTCACAAAAGTATGTATCTGGACGCCGGCAAATCTCGATCCCTTACCCATGGTGGCGACTTCTACGTACACTTTTCGTTACCGATACCGAGCATCGTCTGATCCACATCAGTTTTTTTCATGAACGCATTCCATCCCATGTTTGATCTCAGCGACAAGACAGCCTTGGTGGTCGGCGCTTCCAGTGGTATTGGATTGCATGCATCTCATACGTTCGTACAAGCCGGTGCCGCCGTAGCGCTAGGTGCCAGACGTATCGACCAGCTAAATGCTGCTGTGACAGCTTTGCGTTCGGCTGGACACCGAGCTTGCGCCGTCACACTGGATATAACGAAACCAGAGACAATAGCTACTGCCTGGCAAGCTAGCGAAGTACAACTCGGTCGGTCGATCGACATTCTCTTCAACAATGCTGGTGTAATCTACCTCGAACGCTTTGTGTCACAGCAGGCGACTGAAGTTGAGCGGATTTTCTCTACAAATCTTAAAGGTGCTTTCTTGATGGCTCAGGAAGCGGCGCGTCGCATGGCAGAACGAGGTACAGGATCGATTATAAATGTGGCATCCACCTCCGGTATGCGTGCAGGCGCTTACCTAGCCAGTTATGGCGCGTCAAAGGCTGGATTGATCCATTTGACGCGTATCATGGCCCTGGAGCTGGCGAGCAGAGGTGTACGCGTCAACGCGCTGGCGCCGGGGAACATCAGGACGGATATGCACAGCCAATTCGAGGCAAGCGGCCTTGACGAGAATCTGCTAAAGCGTATTCCAATGCGTAAATTCGGTGAATGTCGGGATCTGGACGGCGCCACTCTCCTGCTCGCCTCCGAGGCTGGCAGCTATATAACCGGAACTGTCATTCCAATTGACGGTGGGCAGCTGTTAAGCTGGATGTAGAAGTCAGATCGCACGCGCCTCGTACAGTTCGATATTATCCAGACGGTCACCATGGGGTCATGCTGTCGTGACAACCCTTTTCGGCCCCGGCGTGAATCTCGGTGATGTTGCCGGCACTCCTGGCAATAACCAGCGGCGCACGGCGGTGAAGAGTAAGGTCCTTCAGCTATACTTTCAAGTTGCTGCCTACGCTGCGATTGCGCGAACACGTCGCATATGGTGCAAAAAGATGGATCAAACATGATGCTTGACTACCAGTGGCTTTACGACGCGGTACGCAAGCGTTTTGAATCGGACGGGGCCATGGAGGCCTTTCTGCCCAAGGCGCTTACCCCCGAGGAATTAAGACAGAAAGGCGATGATCGCTATCTTTCCGCGATGACTCGACGGGTATTTCAAGCCGGCGTGCAACACTCGATGGTCGACGCCAAATGGCCCGCCTTCGAGGAAGTTTTCTGGGGTTTTGTACCTGAGACGATGGCGCTGCTCAGCCCAGAGCAAATCGAAGGCTACATGAAGGATGGCCGAATCATCCGCGATCGTGCCAAATTGCAGGCCATCCCAAGAAACGCTCAGTTTATTCTGGATATTCGCCAGGAGCAGAGCGGTAGTTTTGGCGAATTTATTGCCGACTGGCCGAGCACGAATATCATCGGCTTATGGCGCCTACTGGCCAAGCGCGGCGCCCGCCTGGGTGGACGTTCGGCTGCGGGATTCTTACGTCTGATCGAGAAGGATACTTTTCTATTGACCAGCGACGTGGTTGCACGCTTGATAGCCGCAGGTGTTATCGATCACGAACCTACCAGCCAACGCGATCTGCAAATCGTACAGAACGCTTTCAATGAATTGCAGCAGACTTCAGGGAGATTCTTGTGCCAGCTCTCGGCCATGCTGTCGTTGAGCATCAATCCCAAGTTTTAATAAAAGGCGTTTGCAATCACCGCCTCCGGCGATGCGGACATCAGACCGCACTGTACTCGCCGTGCCCCACCGGGGATAAGCAACACTTCGAATGAATCACGGGTGATGACCGATCTTGTGGAATATTACAGGTCTGATTACGACACCAGATGAATCATCCCAAGGACGGCGCAGAAATCGGTGCATCGGATAGAGGTGTCGTAGAAAGTTTTCGCGAGCGAAATTTCCAGACTCCCTGCTCCTTCACATATTCGTCTATGTAAGAACCGATATGGGTGACGCGAAGGTTTTCCACACCCTGCCTGAGCTCAAAGTACAGGGTTCCGCGAGCATTGTCGGACCCCAGCATCTCGATATAGTGTTGATGAATGAACGGCCAAGGATCTGCACGCGGCAGATCGATGCGCAGTGTCTCTCGAATCGCCTCACGACCCGATCTGAGTCCCGGTAATGTACCCATGTTCTCTGCTATATCGAAGCTCGCATCGCTCGAATAGAGCGCCATGAGGTCATCGATATTCCGGGTCCGGGCAAAGTGCGCATAGGAAACGGCCAGTTGACGAATCGCCTCACGATCGAGCAGAGCCTCGAGTTGCGCACGGACGGCGGCTAATTCCGCTTCGACCTGGTTCTGTCTCATGTCGGATGACTCCGTAGACGACATCGTGATCACCCCATTCAAGGACGCTGATGATGATTGGTGCGACTGAGGGACTACACTAACCGCGGTAAGTAGCTAATATTAAAAGAAATCCCCGCCTACGGAAATATCGCGTATCCCCAACCCTCTCCCGGTTAAGTTACCTATGATTTTACCTTGAAAGGGGTTCCGCGAGGCCGAAACGTCTGGGTCTGCGCAACTTCGGTGGTGGATCTGGCGGGGTCGGTATCACGCAAGACCGGGCGGGTAATCGGATGGAAATGGGTGGACAAGTGGATGGTGCTTTCAATGCACTTAATAAACAGTGCAATTCGCCAGTTTCCCGCCTCCCTCGCTATCCCACGCCACGCTTCGCCTGCCCGAATCCCCCACCATTTTTGGCCCCGGGATCGAAAGGTCTGGCGTTCGGAATCGCCTCATGATAGGTTACATGTAACTTATTGCATGGAGGTCGATATGGCAGCAACATCGAAGGCCAAGCCCGTCCGGGAAAAGGTGCGCGAGCATCGTGACCGGCTGCGCGCTCTCGGGCTGCGTCCGATCCAGATTTGGGTGCCGGACGTGCGCTCGCCGTCTTTCCAGGAGCAGGCTCGCCGCCAGTCGCAGGCAGTCGCGGCCAGCGCCCACGCGCACGACGATCAAGCCTTCATCGACGCCGTATCCGCCATCGACTTTGACGGTGGCGACGAGTGAGGCGCGGCGAGGTCTGGACCGTCTCTGGTGGCAACAATTACGCGGGCAAGCCGCGCCCTGTCGTCATCGTGCAGGACGACAGTTTCGACGCCACCGACTCCATCACGATTTGCGCCTGCACCACCGATCCGACTGACGCGCCGTTGTTCCGCCT
Source organism: Steroidobacter denitrificans (assembly GCF_001579945.1). NCBI lineage: Bacteria > Pseudomonadati > Pseudomonadota > Gammaproteobacteria > Steroidobacterales > Steroidobacteraceae > Steroidobacter > Steroidobacter denitrificans. The sequence continues at coordinate 2,540,069 of NZ_CP011971.1, forward strand.
CGTGGTGGAGCCGAACGAGCGTAACGGCTTGCGCTCGGCCTGCCGCCTGATGGTGGACAAGATCACCACCGTTCCCAAGACCAAGCTCGGCGCGCAGGTCGGGCGACTCGACGATGAGAACATGGTGCGGCTCAACCAGGCGATGACCGTGTTCCTCGGCATGGCGGTGACGCCGAGGGCCGGAAGAGGGAAGCAGTCATGACGCTCGCGGTTGCGCCCTGGCCGAGCGACAAAGGACGAGTACGCTTTGCGCGACCAGCTTGGCGCAGGGCGGTGTGCCAACCGCCGCGCGCAAGCACATTCCGCGTTATCCGCTCGTCAGCGCCACGCTGGTCGGGCGGCTGGCGGTCTCCGAAGCACGGCAAGGCGAGCGCCTGGGCGCGATGCTCCTCGCCGACGCCGTGCGGCGGGCCTATGCGAGCGCCGCGACGGTGGGATCGTCAATGCTGGTGGTCGACGCGATCAATGATCGCGCCGCCGCCTTTTATGAAGGAAACGGCTTCGTGCGGTTACAGGAGTCGCTCCGGCTGGTGTTGCCGATGCAAGCGATCCAGCGATTGGTGGAACCATGATTGACGCAGCACCTACAGCCCCTGACGGGACGCCCACGCCTGCGGTTGCGAAGGCGGCGCTCTATTTGCGTGTTTCGACTGGACGGCAGGCGGAGAGCAATCTGTCGATCCCCGATCAGCGCCGGCGGATTACGGCCTACTGTGTCGCCAAGGGCTGGGATGTCGCGGCCGAGCAGCGCGGCGCGAAGATCAAGAAGAAACTGGAAATCGATCCGCTCCACGCCGACACCGTGCGGCTGATCTACCGGCTCTTCCTCGAAGGCGACGGCGTGAAGGGGCCGATGGGGGTCAAGGCCATCACCTGCTATCTCAACGAACGCCGCCTGTTCACCCGTGACGGCGGGCGCTGGGGCCTCGCCCAAATCCACGCCATCCTGACCGGCACGACCTATACCTGCGCGCGTCACCAGCGGCCCTAGCAGGCGGCGGCTACCGTCGCGATCACCTGCGTGCGCTGGCCCAGCGCATAGAGATAGCCGACACGGAAGTCCGCATCATGAGATCGAAGTCTGAACTGCTGCACACCCCCGTCGCCGCCTCCGGTGGGAAATCGGCGGCAATCGGTGTTCAGAATTCTGTACTGAAATGGCGCGCCCGAGAGGAGAAACTTCGAACTCTTTGGTCAACATGCTTGTCCGCTGGAACGAGATTCTTGAAGCCGCATGAACTGTCGCCGCGCAGGGGTAGCAGGTCCAACCGAGAGGCGGGCCGGGCCGGGTAATAATCTCACCACTTGATTATCTGTGGTGCTATAATTACCCGCCATGAAAACTCGGGATCTAAACACAGCACTGAGGATCTTCCGCGAGAAAGGCGGCACGCTGCGCACCCGCGATTTGATCAAGCTCGGCGTGCATACGGACGCACTCTACGCTCTTCGCGATAGCGGCCGAGTCACTGAGCTTGGCCGCGGACTCTATCGCCTGACCGAAATTAGCGAGGCGGAGCATCCCGACCTCGTGGAGGTTGCAGCGCGCGCGCCGAACGCAGCCGTCTGCCTGATCAGCGCACTCTCGTATCACGGAATCACAACCCAGGTCCCATCCTCCGTCCACCTGGCCGTGCCGCGCGGCAGCTATCACCGAATAAAGCTGTCGATCCCCGTTACCGTGTACCGCTTCGATCCGAAAACCTTTGAGGACGGGCTCGAGACGCATCGCATCGGAGGCATGCCGCTGAAAGTCTACGGCGTCGCGCGCACCGTCGTGGATTGCTTCAAATTCAGGAACAAGATCGGGCTGGATGTTGCCCTCGAAGCCCTGCGTCTGGCCAGGCAACGCAAGCGCGTACAGAACCGTGATCTGCTCCGCTACGCGCGACTGCTGCGCGTCGAAAAACCTATGTCGCCGTACCTGCAAGCCATTGAATGAGCAGTAAGGACACGAAAAACGTCGTTGCCTCTGTGCTTGCGAGACTGCGCAATCATTCGAAGTCGCGCGGCCAACCGTTTCAACAGGTGCTTCAACAGTATGCCATCGAGCGGTTCCTGTATCGGCTCTCGAAGTCGAAGCACGCGCAAACCGTCGTTCTAAAAGGTGCGCTGCTATTGAAGACAATCGGTATATTCGGCGCACGCCCCACGATGGACATCGACATGCTGCGCGAGGGTAAGGCCGATCAAGCAAGTCTCGTGGCACTCATCAAGGACTGTGCGACGCTCGAAGTGCAGGCAGACGGCCTCACCTTCCTCGCCGAGCGTGTGACAGCCGAGGAGATCACGAAGAATTCAGAGTACCAGGGAACCCGAATCCTGATGGATGCACGCATGGACAAAGTACGTCTGCGAATTCAGGTCGACTTCGGCTTGGGCGATGTCATGAGGCCGGGACCACGGGTGCTCGAATACCCGGTTCTTCTTGAGAGCGACACGATCCGGCTGCGCGCCTATCCGATCGAGTCCGCAATCGCGGAGAAGCTCCAGGCGATGGTGGCGCTCGGGAGTGCCAACAGTCGCATGAAGGATTTCTATGAAGTCTGGATCTGCTCGAAGCATTTGGACTTCGACACGGACACGCTTCTCGACGCCATAGGCGCTACGTTCAAGAATCGGGAAACGCCCGTACCTGCCGAAGACCTCGAAGCGCTGACGGCAGATTTCGCCAACCAGCACCGCGTTCAGCGGAACGCCTTCGTGAGAAAGATGGGCGAGAACGAGCTCACGGATGCGTTCGGCGAAGTCGTCGCTGAGCTCAGGATCTTTGCGCTGCCGTTGCTCCATTCACTTGCCCGCAGTGAACGGCTCGCCCAGCAGTGGAAAGCCGGGCACGGATGGGTACGTCGGTGAAATCGGCGTGCCCGGAAGGACAAACTTCGAACTCCATTCTGGAGGCGCTCCAAGAGTGGAGCCATTACCTGAGCGCGCCTTCCGGGTCATACACACGCAACTGCGACGAAGGCCGGCCGGAACTGCGGTAGATCACCAAGTTGGTTCCGCCCGGATGCGCCTGCGAGGGAAACAGAATGCCATTCAGCCCCGCGGCCACCACATCGTCGGCCATATACCAGGTCGGTGGCTCGACCTGCCTTCTATCCTTCAGCACCGGAGGCGCGCCAAGGATGATGAATCTGGGCGCTGGCAGACTGTTGTCCGAATTTCTAGTTAACGCACTAGCTGAGCACGCGCAGCACAGCGCCAACGATTGACCTGAGGGTCCGCTATCGCTTGCTCGACAGGGCCCAGATATTTCCGGAAATGTTCAAATAGAGACCGAACAGCCTGCGCCAAACGCCGTGAAGACATTGCATACCGATGAGATCGCTTTCGGCGAGCGCGTGTTTGCGGATTCTTCGCATCAAGAGGCTGACTTCGCCCGGCGGCGCGCCTTGTTCTTGATGTCATCCATATCCAGTTCGCCGGCATCGCCGCTCTTCTCTCCATCGATCAGCGCTTGCCGCAACGCGCCGATCTTCTGTTCATGCTCTTCAAGCAGGCGCAGGCTGGCGCGGACGACTTCGCTGGCTGAGCCGTAACGCCCGCTTTCTATCTGCCGATTGATAAATCCCTCGAAATGATCGCCGAGGGAAATGCTGGTGTTTTTTGCCATACCATAACCTCCGATTGGTACCAATATATACCAATAATTGGTATCTCGGAAGGGTATCTAACCTCTTGCCAATCATGCCAACGGAAAACTCTGGGCAGCTTGCAAAATCGAACCGTTCGCTACTGGATGAGACGTTGGCGGATCGGGCTGGACCTTAATGGAATTGGCGCGCCCGAGAGGAGAAACTTCGAACTCTTTGCTCGGAATGCTCGTAGTTTGGAATGACTACCTTTTACGCCTCCCGCACCATCTCGACGTCTGCGGCCTTAGCCGCCTTGATGAACTTGCGGTCGAATGTGACCAGCGCCTCGCAGTGGCGGGCCTTCCCAAGATGTAGAGCGTCCGCGAAATCCATGCCGCGCTCAACGTGATCGAGTGCCGTCGCCACCAGCGCCTCATCCTCGATCGTTATGCCGGGAAGGCCGGCGAAAGCGCGCAACGCTCTGCACACATCCCCTGGCTGATACTCATAAACGCTGCGTAGCACCCATTCCGCTTCGAGCATGACGGTAATACCGACGTATATGTCGCCCGCGTCGATCAGTTTGCGTGCCCGCGTCGATTGTTTCGGATGGTCACCGGTCAGGTAGCGAATGACCAGATTGGTATCAATCGCGAGCATGGCGGCGTTTCGCTTCGGCGACGATCCCCGCCTCCATATCCTCAATCGTTTTCGGTGGGCCGCTATGAGGCAGAGACGCAAATACGTCTTCCGGACGTGTCTTGGAAAAGACCGAGGCCGGTTTGAGCAGTACGCCCTCCGGCGTATCCTCGACGAGAAGCCGCGTTCCCGTATCCCAGCGACGCTGCCGCCGGATCGTCTTGGGAAGGATGACCTGGCCTTTCGTCGATACCACCGTAGTCAGTTTTTCGGCCTCTTTCGAAATCTGGGCCATAGCACCGTCTCCATACTCTGCAGGTAAGACGTTGGTAAGATATCTATTGGCACAGCCGGACGCAAGAGACAGCGAAATCAAGGCACTTCATTACGAGCCGTGTACCTTTCGAGCGCGGAACGAACCCGACAAAACGAGGCGCATTGGCTCGCAGTGGACGTCGGTGGAAAATTGGCGCGCCTTCCGGGTCCTGGACACGCAACTACTTCAAGAATCAGTCGTTTTTTTCAACATCGGGCCGAGTCCTGAACCAGGTCGGGTTGCAGGACGCCGGATATGGTATATTGCCGGCGATATGAGTATGGTGCTGGACACGGACGTGATGGTCGCCGCCCTGCGCTCGCCGGGCGGGGCCTCGGCCGAGCTGCTGAGCCAGGTGCTGGTCGGCGATCGGACCGCAATGGCGAGCGTGCCACTGTTCGTGGAATATGAGTCGGTGATGAGCCGGTCCGAGCACCTGAAGGCGGCCGGCGCCGTGGTGGCGGATGTGCAGAACCTGCTCGACGTGCTGGCAGGCGTCATCGAGCCGGTGGAGATCCGCTACCTGTGGCGGCCCCAGCTGACCGATGCCGACGATGACATGGTGCTCGAATGCGCCGCCAACGGCAACGCGCGACATCTGGTGACGTTCAACGTGGCGGACTTCAAAGGTCCGGCCGAACGGTTTGGAGTGAGGCCCCTGACCCCTGGTCAGATGCTGAAGGAGACAAAGCCATGAAGACCCCGAGCAATTACGCACTGCGGCTGCCGGCGTCGCTGAAGAAGACGGCCGAGGTGGTGGCGCGCGAGGACGGCAGCACGCTCAACCAGTTCATCGTCAGCGCCGTGGCCGAGAAGATCTCCGCGTTGAAGACGGCCGAGTACTTCCAGGAGCGTGCGGCGCGCGGCAACAAGGCCAGGGCCTTGCGTTTCCTGCGCCGCAAGGGCGGCGAGGCTCCGCGCACGGGCGACGAGCGCCCCTGATCAGGGAGTCGATCCCTCGCAGGCCACATGGCGCCGCGGGTGATGGCTGCACCTGGGTCAATCGGAGGAAGCCGTGTCTGCCTTGCTGCCCTTCGGCGAGCGATTGTTCGCCGCGCTGACTTCGACGTTGCGGGGAGATTAGTCGGCATCAACTCCGCAAGCAGGTCGCCGACGGTCCTGCACGTGAAAACAGCCCAACCGGCCTTCAATGGACTTCCATGACCCTTCATGGAATGGCGCGCCCAAGAGGACAAACTTCGAACTCTTTACTCGAAGCGCTGATCGATTGGAACACTCGCCTGAGCAGCTTAAGCCGTTACGTGGGCCAGCATGCCGCGTAATCGCTCAAGCTCTCGAGCAAGCGGCCACCTTGATGCCGATAATAGCATATGCTATTACTAGCATATGTCGGACGCCATCCTGATTGAAGACCGCAAGTTGCTTCTGGACAGCGGCGCAATCGTGCAGATCAAGATTTGGCAGTTGCCGGAGGCAACGAAGGAAAGGCCACACGGTCTGAAATATTCCCTGTTCTACGGCCGATCCGGTGAGCGCGTTGTTGGGTACGACAACGAAGCCGGAAAAGGAGATCATAGACACTATCGCGAGCGCGAAGAACCGTATCAATTCACAACCTACCGGAATCTTCTTGCTGATTTTTGGCAGGACGTGAGGAAGGAGATTGAACATGAGAGAAGTTAAATTGCATGTCGAGACGCTGGATCGCTTTATTGGCGAAACGATGGCGATGGCCGAAAGGCTGGATCGCAGCAAGCGTGAGCGGCAGGCGGCCCACATCGCGTTCGAGAGTATGGAGACGTTCTTGAAGGTACTCACGCCCAATCGCTGGGCGTTGCTGCGCGCCTTGCGCGGCCATGGGTCCTCATCAATCCGCGCCCTCGCGCAAACCCTCGGCCGAGACTATCGCGGCGTCCACGCTGACGTAGCGGTGCTCGTCGATGCGGGTCTGATCGAGCGGGACGACAGCGGCGCGATTTCGGTGCCCTGGTCTCAGGTCACTGCAGAGATGGCGCTGGATGTGGCCGCTTCCGCGTAGGCTATGGCACTTGAGCGTAGCCGCGCCGTTCGCTGCGGGGAAGACCTTGGCGGATCGGGCTGGACCTTAATGGAAAATGGCGCGCCCGACTGGAGAAAGTTCGAACCCGCTGTTCGACGTTCTCGCTGAATGGAATGCCTATCTTGAGAGGCAACCGTCAAGCGTATCTCCCATAAGTCATTGATTTTCTGGTCTTCTCGTCCCGAATCTTGAGCATCATGTATATACTGATAATATACAACTATGCAGGAACTGGAAAACGCCACTGGCTTTGAATGGGACGCCGGCAACGCGGGCAAAAACCACAAGCACGACGTAACCGATGCGGAAGCCGAACAGGTATTTTTCTGTCCCGATCTGCTGGTGGTGACGGATGCACGACACAGTGATGTGGAACCCCGTTTTCACGCACTCGGAGAGACGCTTTCGGGCAGGAAGTTACACGTGACGTTTACGCTTCGGGCGGACGGCACACTGGTTCGCGTCATTTCGGCGCGCACTATGAATCGCAAAGAAAGAGCCATTTATGAAAAGCAAACTGAAGACCCCACCTAAATTCACCTCCGAAGCCGCGGAGCGAGCCTTCTGGGCCAGCCATGACAGCACGGAGTATGTGGACTGGTCCGCAGCCAAGCGCGTGCAGTTGGCCAAGCTCAAGCCATCGACGGAAACCATTTCGTTGCGACTGCCGAAGTATCTGCTGGATAGCATTCGGCAGATCGCCAATTCGCGCGATGTTCCGTATCAGTCGTTGATCAAGATCTGGTTGCAAGAGCGTGCGGTAGAGCGCCGCTAAATCCAGCGGAAAACATGGGACAGATCAAAAACTCATGCGCCTCCGTGATTTGTAAAGCCAAAGAGAACACAGCATGAGTGACGTCTTTAACCAACTGTTTGCCAGACTCAACGATAGACCGGACGACACCGAAGAGCTCTTTCGAGGTAAGCGGTAACCTCGCGGCGTCCTTCCATCCTCTTCGCGCCCGCGGACAATATCGCTCCGGGCTACACAGCCTCTGTAAGAGCCTATGAGGGCCTACCAGAACTCGCCTACCCCTTCCACGACCGCGACATCCTCGTCACCGCCTGCGGCCGTATTTGCTTGCATCGAAAGAAGATTAATCCGAAGTTCTTTCTGAATTCCCCCGTTGGGTAATTAGTTAGCCGTTGCGGATCAGTGGCTTGCGAGTCTTGTGTGGTCTTTCTGCGCAAAATATGTACCCATGTAAATAGTTGCAACGGGGCCAATTTAGCGTAGAATACGCGCATGCATATCGATGTTGTACCCAACCGTAAGTCCCGCCCCGCCTACCTGCTGCGCGAGACGTTCCGCGAGGGAAACACGGTCAGGAAGCGCACGATCGCGAACTTGTCCAGCCTCACCGATGAGCAGATCCATGCCTTGCGCGCGATTCTCAAGGGTGAGCCCCTGTACCCACTCCAGACGCTGTTCAACGTCGTGGGATCGCAGGCACACGGCCACGTCGAGGCGGTGCGCCTGGCCATGACCAAGCTGCGCCTGAGTTCACTGCTGGGCACGAAGCCCTCACGCGAACGCGATCTGGTGCTGGCCATGCTGGCCGCCCGGGTGCTCTGCCCGCGCACCAAGCTCGCCACCACCCGCTGGTGGCACACCACCACCCTCGCGCAGGACTTCGGCGTGGCGGATGCGAGCGAGACGGAACTCTACGCCGCCATGGACTGGCTGCTCGAGCGCCAGGGCGCGATCCAGAAAAAGCTGGCCCAGCGGCATCTGGGTCCCGACAGCGTAGTGCTCTACGACCTGTCGTCGAGCTATTTCGAGGGAACCACCTGCCCGCTGGCGAAACTCGGCTACAGCCGCGACGGTAAGCGGGGGATGCTGCAGGTCAACTACGGCTTGCTCACCGACCGCCGGGGCTGTCCGGTCGCTGTATCGGTCTACGAGGGCAACACCTCAGACCCGCAAACGCTGATGCCGGAAATCGCGCGGCTGAAGCAGGAGTTTGGGGTCGAGCAGCTGGTGATGGTGGGTGATCGCGGCATGATCTCCCAGAAAGCCATCCATACGTTGACGAATGAACAAGGCGTACGCTGGATCACCGCGCTCAAGAGCACCTCCATCCGCACGCTGGTGAACCAGGGACATGTGCAGTTGGATCTGTTCGACGAGCGCAATCTGTTCGAGCTTGAGCACCCCGATTATCCCGGTGAACGCCTGGTTGCCTGCCGTAACCCGGCGCTCGCGCAACTGCGCGCACACAAGCGCGAAGAGCTGTTGTGCGCCACCGAAAAGCAGCTCGAGAAGATCCGCGCGTCCGTGGCCAAGGGGCGCTTGCGAGGCCAAGATAACATCGGTGTGCGGGTTGGCCGCATAGTCAATCAATACAAGATGGCCAAGCACTTCGCACTCGATATCCGCGAGGATCTCTTCGGCTTCGAGCGCAAGACCGACGGTATCGAAACCGAAGCCCGCCTCGATGGGCTCTATGTCATCCGCACCAGCGTCCCGGCCCAGATCATGGACGCGGCCGAATGCGTGCGCCAATACAAATCGTTGGCTCAAGTAGAGCGCGCGTTCCGAACGCTGAAGAGCGTGGATCTGCGCATCCGGCCGATCCATCATCGGCTCGCCGAGCGAGTACGCGCACATATCCTGCTGTGCGTACTGGCCTACTACATCGAATGGCACATGCGCGAAGCCTGGCGCGAGCTGCTGTTTGCGGACGAAGACCAGGCCGCCAAAGCCACGCGCGATCCGGTGGCGCCGGCGAAGCGCTCTGAGGCCGCGAAACGCAAAGCCCTGACGGGTCGGCTTCCCGACGCAACGCCCGCCCACAGCTTCTCAACGCTCCTGGCGGAGTTGTCCACGATCGTGCGAAATACCTGCCGCGCCGCGCTGCCCGGCGAGTCGACATCCACGTTCGCCGCGGTGACCACCGCGAACTCGAAACAACAGCGCGCACTGGAGTTGTTGCAGAAGATCACCGTGTAGCCAGGCGCGAGCACCCCAGGCTCAGGTTAAGTATCTGAGCCTGCGAATAAATTTACTCTTTCTTCACAAGAACTTCAGATTAATGTCTCCACCGTGCTCGCCGGTCAGAGACTGGGCATCAAGGAGGTCGACGAGGACATTTGGCTGGTGAGCTTCATGCACTATGATCTGGGATATATCGACCTGGAACAGAGAACCCTACAGACCATCGACAACCCGTTCGGCACGAGGTTGTCACCCATGTCTTAGTCGTAAGTTCCTACTACGCGGAGCGAAAGATTCCCTTGTAGATCAGTGAGCTGATCATCTTTGCGGTGTCGGCTCAGTGTCTACACAGTGATGGTTTGCAGTAGCTGGAGCGCTCGGTGTTGACTTGCGCTGGGCGTTGTGACCATCTGAAAGGGAACCGGATTCGTGCGTGCGCCACGGGCGATGCAGGTGTTGCGCACGATCGTGGACAGATCCTGCAGCAGGGTGTGGAAGCTGTGCAAGGGCGTTCCGTCCTCGCTCGTGCGCTGCGCGATCTTTTGCAAGGCCCGCTCGGAACGGCGGGCGGGTGCGACCGGATCGCGCGTGAGCTTGGCCTGGAGGTCCTCATCGGCGAACAGCAGTTCGCGCCAAGCCTGCTGCATGTGCCACTCCACGTAGTAGGCCAGCATGCACAGGAAGATGTGCGCGCGCACGCGTGACTCGAGCCGATGGTGGATCGGCCGTACTTTCAGATCGACCGTTTTGAGCGAGCGAAAGGCACGCTCGACCTGGGCCAACGCCTTGTAGCTGCGCACCGTGTCCGCCGCGGACATCTGCTTCTTGGGCAGGCTGGTGCGGATCACGTAGATGCCATCCAGGGAAGCTTCCGCTGCGATCCGTTCCTGTAGCAGCTGGCAGTGTAAGTGCCGCTCGCCGATGTCCAGCGCGAAATGCTTGCCGACCTTGTACTTGTTGAGCACCCGGCCCACGCACACACCGATGGCGGCCTGGCCTTTCAGCGCACCGCGTTCGACGCGACAGCGCACCTTGTCCAACTCCTTCATCGTCGCCTCCAGCAGCGCTTGGCGCTTATACGCACGCAGCTTGGCCAGTTGCGGATTACGACAGGCGACCAGCCGCTCGCCGGGATAGTCAGGATGCACCAGCTCGAACAGATTGCGATCATCGAACAGGCCCAGCTGCAACGCCTCCCCTTGCACCAGGGTGCGGATTTGGCTGCTCTTGAGCGCCGTGATCCAGGCTAGACCGTCCAGTTCGCGCAGTTCAGTAATCGCCTTATGCGAGATCATGCCGCGATCGCCCACCAGCACGAGCTGCTGCAATCCGAAGCCTTCGCGCAACTTCTGCACCTGGGGCATGAGTGTCTTGGCATCGGCGGTGTTGCCTTCGTACACCGAGATCGCCACCGGGCAACCCGCCCGGGTCGTGAGCAATCCGTAGTTGACCTGCAGCTTGTTCTTCTTGCCGTCGCGACTGTGACCGATCTTCGCCAGCGGACAATGCGAGCCTTCGAAGTAGCTGGAGCTCAAGTCATACAGTGCCAGGGCGCCTTGCTGCAGGTGCCGTGCAGCCAGCTTGCGCTCGATACGATCCTGTCGCTCCAGCAGCCAGTCCATCGCCGCATACAGATCATCCTCGTCGGCCTCAGCTACCGCGTACTCTTCCGCCAAGGTCGTGTTGTGCCACCAGCGTGTCGTGGCCAGCTTCGTGTGCGGCGCCAGTACGCGTGCGGCCACCATCGCACACACTCGATCGCGCTCGGGGCTGGGACGTGAGGCGATCAGCGCCTCGAACCCAAGCCGCTGCATGGCTACACGCACGGCCTGCGCATGCCCATGAGGGCGCGATTGCAGCGTCTCAAACAGCTCCTGAGCGGGCCTGACTGCGACCCCGGCCAGCACGGCGCGAATCGCCTCGATCTGCTCATCCGATAGCGCCGAGAGGTTCGCCAGCGTGCGTTTGCGCACGCTCCTGCCCTCACGATATGACTCACGCAGCAGGTAGGTGGGGCGCGAGGTGCGGTTGGGCACGGCATCTATGTGCATGGCTACATCATGCCGCACCGCCGACCAACATGCAAGCCTGGTCCTATCCTTTTACATGGCTACACCATGCACCCAACCACACCCCTCTGATCGTCACAAAATCGCGGTAATCTCAGGCGTTGAGGACCTTCACGTGTCGTGAAGTTGCCGGGAACTTGCGCTTAGTACAGTCTGTTACCCATGTCTCCGGGCTGTACAAATGGAAAATGGCGCGCTCGAGAGGAGAAACTTCGAACTCCTTGGCAGAGCAGCTCTTTGAAATATTGGCTTCATGGACGAAATATCTGAAGAACCGCATCCCTTCCAGTGGAGCGGACCGTGCGGCAGCCTTGCCATGAGGATGCTGCGTAACGCGGGTCGAGAAGCCTGCCTATGCCGCGATCTCGGCGAATGTGACCATCGCCTCGTAGTGGCCGGCCTTCCCAAGATGTAGAGCGTCCGCGAAATTCATGCCGCGCTCAACGTGCTCGAGTGCCGCCGCCACCAGCGCCTCATCTTCGATCGTTATGCCGGGAAGGCCGGCGAAAGCGCGCAACGCTCTGCACACATCCCCTGGCGGATACTCATAAACGCTGACCTACGCCGGCGAGCGCGGAATGTAGCCGCGCAACAGAGGCACATGCGACACTCGCCGCCTGAAGATTAGCCACCGAGCAACCGGCGCGATAGCAGGCTCTGCATATCGCGACGTCCATCGGTAATAACGTAGATGACAACCTTCTTGTCGAGCACGCGATAGATCGCCCGATAAGGCTTGAAGAACACCTGACGGTATTCTTGAATTCCGAGAGAGCGCAGTTCTTTCGGCTGAGAACCCCGTTCAGGCGAAGTCGCCAGGCTCTCGGTTACTTCAAGCAGTCGATCGAAAACGTAATCTGCGTTCTTGGGCGAATCGAACTTCGCGATGTACGCATACAGATCTTCAAGATCCTGCTCCGCATCCTCCGTGAGGAGCACTTCATAACGCATTAGTCGCTGACCTGGCCCCGCAGCCGTTTCACGACATCCGCGACCGGTTTCACCTTGCCCTGCTCGATCTGCTTGTTGCCGAGAGCAAGGATCTTCAGAAGCGCCATTGTTTCCTGCGTCTCCTCGTAACTGGCTACGTCCTGGAGGACGGCTTTGGCCTCACCGTTCTGCGTAATGATGAGCGGCTTGCGTTGCGCGTTCAGCTCGCCAAGAACGTCTGCGGCGTTTGCTTTCAGGTAACTGATGGACTTGATCTGGGTGGAATAGCGCATGGATGCCTTCCTGGGTGAGACCGAATATAGTCCTTAAAAGATCTTGAGGCAATCCGACGCGTCTGTCCGGATGTTCAAGTCGGCGGCCGATTTCGCCACTGTTCTCGCGCGTGGGACGTGGCGATTCGCTCGAACTCCCCGGCGCCAGAACATCCCCTGGCGCTATCTTGAACACTGCACAAAGCAGGCTTGCAATCCACCCATAAGCGAGTACGATTAACTATCTATTACTAATAGTTAGTGAGCATCCGTCATGCCCACCAGTGTAGCCCTCGGGAATCACTTCGAGGAGTTCATCAAGGAACAGCTTGAATCAGGGCGTTTCAACAACGTCAGCGAGGTTGTGCGCGCCGGGTTGAGGCTGCTCGAAGACGAAGAAAAGCTGCGTCAGATTCGTCACACGGAACTCAAGGCTGCAATCCAGGAAGGAATCGACAGTGAAGATGCCGGCACGATTGAAGAGGCCATAGCCAGAAATCGCGCGCGGCGGCGAGTACGCGCGGCGCCTGATAAGTAATACGCGTGGAGCGGACCGTGCGGCAGCCCTGCCATGAGGATGCTGCGTAGCGCGGGTCGAGAAGCCTGCCTATGCCGCGATCTCGGCGGTGGAACAGCCGTCGCCAGCCCGCTTGCCAACGGGGCATACAAGGACAGCGCGTAAAGGACACCTGCGCCGGGCTGTCCTTTAGGAACCCTTGAAGGTTCCGCTGGCTGCGCGCCCAGCGTCCGACGCTTGCCCGCGTCGTCACGGTTGGTGTCCTTTATCGCCCGCCAGCCGGTACTTGCGCCGGCTTGCTACGTATGCCTTTTGTGCATACACTTTCACGCCATGAATTACGTATGAGACGAAACCAAACGCAAGGAAAACCTACATAAGCACGGCGTCGACTTCGCCGATGCTGTTGGCGCCTGGAAGATCCGGCCGCCTTGACCGTCGAAGACGAATCGGAAGGAGAATTCCGCTACGTCACGCTCGGCACCGGTTTCTGCGGTCGCATCCTGTTCGTCGTCTGGACTGAACGCAGCGAAGACACCATCCGCATCATTTCAGCGCGCAAGGCCAGCCCCGGCGAAGCGCGCCAGTATCACGAAGGGTAAAGCGCCATGAGCAACGACATGCCGGAACGCGATTTCAGCAAGACCAAGCGCGCCAGGCAGGTGCCGGCGCTGGCTCGCATCCAGAAGGAAAACGAGGGTAAGGAACGCATCACCATCCGCCTGGATGCGGATGTGTTGGCGTGGTTTCGCGACCAGGTCCAGGGCGGCGGCAACTACCAGTCGCTCATCAACACAGCGCTACGCGCGCACATCGATGATCACGAAGGAGCCCTCGAACGCACGCTGCGGCGCGTGCTGCGCGAGGAATTGCGCCGCAAGCCAGCTCATGCCGGATCGTCGAGCCGGCGATAGATTACGCTGTAAATGGCGCGCCCGGAAGGACAAACTTCGAACTCTTTACTCGAAGCGCTGATCGATTGGAACACTCGCCTGAGCAGCTTAAGCTGTTACGTGAGCCAGCATGCCGCGTAATCGCTCAAGCTCTCGAGCAAGCAGTCACCTTGGCATTCCCCCCGAAATCCCGGACCTCAACCAAGGCCGGTTATGCGGCCTTACTGAGCATTGACTCAAACTCATTGGGTGGCCAGTAACCGATGCTTGAGTGTAAACCGGACTGGATTGTAAAACGTCTCGATGTAAGCGAACACAGCGGCTCTGGCGGCGGCATGCATGGCAAAACGCTGATGCCCCAGGTGCTCGCCCCTGAGGCTGAAGAGGAAGCTCTCCATCGGTGCATTATCGTAGCAGTTGCCGCGTCATGACATACTCTGGCGCATACCGCAGTCCTTGAGTTTGTCGCGAAAGTCCGTCGCGTACTGAGCTACCGCGGTCCGAATGCACGATGAGCCCCGCAGAAGGTCGCTGGCGGGCGATCACCATAGCCAGCGCCGACGGCAAGCTTGGCATCGATCGTGGCGCTCATCGACCAGCCAACAATTTTCCTCGTGCACAGATCTTTCATACCGACGAAATACAGAAAGCCCTGCCCTGTCGGCAGGTAGCTGATATCAGCCAACCAGACCGTGTCGGGCGTGTTGCAGGAGAAATCCTGCCGCAACAGATTCGATGCAATCGCTAACGTATGGTTCGAGTCGGTGGTGCGGCAGCGCTTCTTGCGATGCCGTCCGATGATCTGGTTTTCCTGCATCAAGCGTTGAACCCGCTCCCGACCGCCGGGCGATCGAAGACTCATCGAGAAGAACAACATAGTGCCGTTTCTTTAGCGTCACCGACAGATCCAGCCCCGTACCACTCCTCCTTTCCAAACTGTATCCATTACCCAAAATGGACTTCAAGTAGCGAGAGGGCTGTTCTGGATTCAGCAAAAAATATTGGTGCTCTCGTGTATCATTATCTCCCCGATTGGAATCGCGAAGAGGGTATAGAGTCGAATCACAGCATCGTAACGACGGATACCAAGCGCGTCAGGTTGCAGAGCCGCGCCAGATGGTGGAGTCGAGCGCCTGCCATTGCGCGCCTCGCCGCCCAGCGACGACGTCTGATTTTCCGATGCGATACTTACTTTCTCCAGTGACATCCTTAGGACGACAGCCCGCCGAAGCGGGTGGTCCAGGCAAGTATAGGCTGCCCTGAACAGCTCATCCCTGAGCTGTCCTTTCTCCTCAGTTGTGAGGAATTCTGGAAAGACGTTTGATGGCTCCTCATTGAACTCGAAGGTGGCGTAGGTGCCGACTGCAAGAGCAATAGATGCAATCAGCAACAATCCCACGAAAGTCTTCGGGCGAAACATATAGAATAGCCGTGTCCTCCGAAAACATGCATTACATCACCAGTATACTAATGTGGGATAGCCCCCCACATTCATCTGCAATGGGTACGGGATCACGTCAGTGGTTGACACTCCGTTCATGCAAAATTGCCAATCTATCGAACAAAAGTAATGCTCGACGTTCTGTGCATACAAATCCACTGGACCAAAGACCTGACCTCGCGGCTGGGAGAAGTACCACCCTCCGTAATAAACAGTGTTCGCTTGAATTGCGTTCGCGTTATACGATCCGAATGAAAATATGATAAAGCCTGGCGGGTCAGAGATGCCAGCTGTAATACAATCATCGTAGCCGTTCGGAAGGTTCGTGAAGCTAGTACATGCTCCGTAGATGCCATCGTCGACTGCTAAGTCGTGTTCATATCCGGGGCCAGAGCCGGAGAATGGGCCGGGGCTTGTCCAGTAGAACACTGAATCTGCGTAATACGCTCCATCATAGTACAGATCGCCGCCCGCTGGCCGCACTGCAGCCGCGGCGTGCAAGGACAGCAACACGCTGGCCAGCATCCCAATCGTTCCAACCACATGTGCCTTGCGCATAACACATACTCCTTAAAATTCGTCTTATCATCTTTCGTAACATAGAACTACGGGCTGGTAAGCCCGGGAGTACCGCTTTCGATTGGAGGACGTGATGGGTTCATCAGACCAATTACTTTGGTCAGGACTTCTTCGTTCGTCAAAGCATCTGTTTCACGATCAACGTACTCCGTCCTGGTGTCGTCCGGTCGTAGGTTCTGAATGGCCTGCATCCTAGGTTGAGCATCGTCCCCAATTGCCACAACGCGAACCGCAGCATCTTGTCGCAGGCTTTCGAGAGCCTCCGACGCCCCCTGGACATCAATCGCGTAGATAAGAGGAGCCCCGCTCTTTGCCTCGCGCATCACACTTTCAAATTGCCCTCTCAGCTTCAGTAGAGCCCTTAAATTTGAACTCAACTCCTGATTCTGAACAAGCTGCTCGGGAGCGTTCGCCTCTGTCAGCTTCTGCAGCCGATACGCATTTCCCTCTAAGGCTTTGCCGAAGAAAGCGATGGTTTCGTTCCTTGCTCGCTCAATCAAAAGGTCACGCTCCGCGCTAGTTGCAGTCGCGTTGCCGGAACCGTGAGAGCCGGAAAACCCGGATGCAGCGATATACACCCTACTGACCATCAAATTGTGATTCCCTAGTAGTTCCAGAACTTCCGTGTCGGACATGCGTGAGGTTAAACCAACGCTTACACCACTATTCTGTTGAGCTGCTGCTATGTTCATGGCTGAGCTGATCAGAAACAGCACGCCTAAACTCCGAATCAATCTCGGCCTTGGGATGCTCCTAGTCATTTTGAATCCCTCCAAAATAATTTCATACCGATCACTGTTGCTCACCATATATCAGCGACAAATCGTCCAATTCTCCCTCACGATAACCCGCTGTGGAAAGTACTTAAATTAGCCCGATATATGCCCCCCCTGCGTTGCAAGCGAGTCTTGGCTTCTGGATTCAGGATCGGACTGCAGACAATATATCCGGCCTCTGGAGTGCGTCCCTCGACGCGGGCCCTGATGACAATCGCTCGCAGGATCATCACAACTTCCCCGGTGTCTGAGCCACCGCACGGGCTATCAGGTTCATCCTGCGCCGGTCTGACCTGTTTCCATCAGTTTGTACGTTCTTGCAATTCCAGGTGAGATCTCCTCGATCTCGACTATGGGCTCGCTCCAGTGCTGGCCTACGTCGGACCACAGCCGCTGGGAGTACCGCAGATCGATATTCCGTGCCATACGCCAGGATCGCCCACCGTGGCAACCAGAGCGGTGGCGGTCCGCAGTCCGATCGCCTCGATCCGCATCACTCGGTGCGCCGATTCGCTGATTCTTTCTTCAAGAAGCACGATCACTTCGCGGAAGACGAGCGGCGGCTGCTTGCGCAGAAATGGAATACCGTGATGCACGCGGAGCACGGGAAGCGAGTCACGTTACTGAACGAACCCTGCTTCGACTTGCATTATATCGCCCGTGCTCCTGGCTGCTCCACCAACGGTCGTCGCTGCGATTAAGTCGGTGATCGCAATTATCCCACCAGTCGAAGTGTAGCGATTTCCCTGCCCGATCCCAGCAAGCGACTACACGATACATCCTGCTGCAACGGTTCTTCCGCGGCATGCGAGCGTCTCATACACGCGCCAGTCGTAGTTGCACCGATCAAGCGGCGGCAGCCGTCTGATCGGTGCTCTTTCTCAATCTTCCCAGCGCGTCGCGCGGGCCGTCACTGCTACCGCAGTGACGGCCCGCGCCCCTGCCGCAACAATCCGGCTTGGCGCGGCGTCCTATTGAATGATGCAGCCGTGACGATGCCTCGTCACGCTGTCATCGCAGTAAGCCTGCCGGTGGGCCTGAACACCGGATCACTGGCGCAGGGCATCAGCGTCAGGTCGCGCGAAGTACCCCTTCGCCGATGCCGGACCCAGCCGGCTGCCCAGGAGCGCAGGTTCCTGCAAGCGCTCGTCCCGAATAGGGAGGAACCGCCTGGCACGCTTCGGTTCCGTCATGCGTGTCGCCTCGATCCCATCGGGGTGGAACCTCGTTCCTTTCTGCGGCAGCACCGATCTGCCCGTCCGTTCCGGACATCCTCATCGCGTCACGCCTGCCGCCATCGGCTGCAGGTCATGTGCGCCTTTCTTTCCATCAATCCACAGGAGGTATTCATCACCGCTATCCGCGTGTTTTTCTCTCGCAATCCCCCTGCCCGATCTCTCCACAAGGAGTACGGCAGGCGCCTCATTCGAGGCAACAGGTGGCTCTCTGCACCTGGCCCTTGCCCTTCTGGGATCTCGCTTCGGCGAGTTGGCAATAACACTGACCGGATGGACTCAGAGAAACAGACCGCTGGAGCCTTCGATGGACGATCTGACATACAGCCTGCGACAGCTCTGTCAGCGCAATCGCGATGGCAGCCACGCGACGCAAGCGGACCGGCAAGGGGTGCTGAGCCTGGCCAGCCGCCAATTGCGCGAAGCCGGGTTCAGGCAGATGCGCGCCACGTCCCTGAAGAGCAAGCATGTCGAGGCGTTGCTGAATCGCTGGCAGACAGAAGGCTTATCGGCCGGTACGCTCAAGAACCGCCTGGCGCATCTGCGCTGGTGGGCCGAGAAGGTCGGCAAAGCCGGCACGATTCCCGCCGACAACGCGCATCTGGGCATCCCGGACCGGCGCTTCGTGCCGCAGGAGAACAAGGCCAAGGAACTGGGCGACGGACTGAGCCGCATCCGCGATCCGCATGTGCGTATGAGTCTGGCATTGCAGCAGGCATTTGGCTTGCGGCGCGAGGAGTCCATCAAGTTCCAGCCACGCTATGCCGACCGTGGCGACTGCCTCGTGCTCAAAGGCTCGTGGACCAAAGGCGGCCGTCCCCGCACGATACCGATTACCAAACCGGAACAGCGCGCCGTGCTCGATGCCGCGCGCCGGCTGGCTGGAGCCGGATCACTCATCCCGCCAGAGAAGACGTACATTCAGCAGCGCCGGACTTACGACGGGCAGTGCAAGGCCGCGGGCCTGAGCCACATGCATGGGCTGCGGCACTGCTACGCACAGGCGCGATACGAAGCACTGACGGGCTGGAGTTCGCCGGCGGCCGGCGGACCTTCCACACGAACTCTTGATGCAGCACAGCGCGAGGCTGATACCTGCGCCCGCCAGACGATCAGCAGAGAGTTGGGCCATGAGCGCACGCAGATCACGACGGTATACCTCGGCAGATAGCGGCGTAGGGAACAGGTCGCCGTGCAAAAGGATCGGGACAAGGGTTGGCGCAAAGACGAAGGGACAGGGATAAGGGGAATGGCCCTACCCGAAAAGGCTGCTGGCGCAAAAGGCCAAAGCTACGAAAATGGGCATTCGCCATGATCGCATTGTGGATTGCGGCGATTCGATGCCGGAACCGAAGCTCCGAGCATGCACTCGCCATCCCCACCCCGACTGGAACCAAGCCCGCGGGCACAAGCGGCCCCGGACGCGCACGCTTCCGGGGAAGACCTCCGCGAGTATCTGCCATACCTCGCCGACACGCATCTCTCCGAGTTCCAGAAGCTGGAACTGTTGCAAACCCTGTGGTCGATCATCTCGGCTTTCGTCGATCAGGGTTTCGGGATAGATTCTGTACATCTCGCGCAACCGCAGCACCAGGACGGCACTGCCGAAACGGACGCCGCTGCGGAATAACACATCCAGCCCAATAGCCGGGCAATCCTGCATTCACTCCAAGGAAGCTGGATCATGACGCACGCGGCTACGACAAAAAGAGCCATTATCTACTGCCGGGTTTCTGACAAGAAGCAGAAACACGACGGAGACGGACTGCACAGCCAGGAGCATCGCTGTCGGGAGTACGCGGCTTCCCGCAGCTACGAGGTCGAAGCCGTCTTCCACGATGATGTTTCCGGTGGCGGCGACTTCATGAAGCGCCCCGGCATAGTCGCCATGCTCAGATTTCTGGAAACGCAGGCGCACGATGGCTACGTAGTCGTTTTCGACGACCTGAAGCGCTTTGCCAGGGACACAATCTTCCACCTGAAGCTGCGGCAGGAACTGGCGACATATCGCGCGACCGTCGAATGCCTCAACTTCAAGTTCGAGGACACGCCCGAGGGCCAGTTCGTCGAAACCGTGATCGCCGCACAGGGTCAGTTGGAGCGCCTGCAGAACCGGCGCCAGACCTTGCAGAAGATGAAAGCGCGGCTCGAACGCGGCTATTACGTGTTCGCAGCGCCCGTCGGCTACCGATACGAGAAAGTGGAAGGTCATGGCCGCATGCTGGTTCGTGACGAGCCGCGGGCCTCCATCGTTCGGGAAGCCCTCGAAGGCTATGCCTCGGGCCGCTTCCAGCTCCAGGCGGAGGTGAAACGGTTCCTCGCATCCCACCCGGAGTATCCGCGCGACCGCAGCGGCGAAGTGCGCGCGCAGGACGTCACCAATCTGCTGAAGCGGCCGACCTATGCCGGCTACGTCGAAGGCCGGAATTGGGGCGTGGCTCTGCGCAAGGGCCACCATGCGCCGCTCATCAGCTTTCAAACCTACAGAGCCATCCAGGACCGCCTGCTCGGCAAAGCCAGGGCACCGGCGCGCAAGAATCTGAACGCGGATTTTCCGCTGCGCGGCGCCGTCGCCTGCGGTCACTGCGGCACGCCGCTGACGGCCTGCTGGACCAAGGGCAAGTATTTACGCTATCCGTACTATCTCTGCCCCAAGCGAGGCTGCGAGAGCTACGGCAAGTCCATCCGCCGCGCGACCATCGAGGGCGAGTTCGAGACGTTGCTCCATCAACTGCGACCGGCACCAAGACTGTTCCGCGTCGCACGGGCCATGTTCGAAGACCTCTGGAACCAGCGCCTCGCGACGGCGGAAACCAGCAGAAGCGGCCTGGAAACTGAGCTGGCGAAGATCGAGCGTGAGGTCGAACAGTTCCTCGACCGGATCGCGCAAGCGCAACTCCCTTCGGTCATCACCGCCTACGAGAACCGTATCCGCCAACTTGAAGAACGGAAGATCGAAATTAGCGAGAAAATCTCGAACTGCGGCCGACCGCTGCGTAGCTTCGACGAGACACTTAGAACTTCGCTCGATTTCCTGGCAAACCCTTGGAATCTCTGGGCTTCGGAGCGTCTAGAGCACAAGAAAGCGGTGCTGAAACTCGCCTTCGCCGACCGGCTGACCTACGTCCGGGATGAGGGGTTTAGAACTCCCGATCTCGCCTTACCTTTCAAGGTGTTGGCAGAGATCGGATGCCCCGGCTGAACGACCCGAGACATAGGTGACGATTTGTACCGAACACATGGGTAACACTTTTCGCTTTTGGGCGGGAGGTGTTGATGCCGTGGAAGGAGTGTTCGGTAATGGAAGAACCTCTTCGCTTCGTGGCCCGTCTTCTCGATGGAGAAGGCATCAGTGAGGTGTGCCGGGAGTTCGGTATTTCGCGCAAAACCGGCTACAAGATCTTCAACCGCTACAAGGATGAAGGCCTGGAGGCGCTGAGCGATCGCAGCCGTCGGCCGGTGCGCTATGCCAACCAGTTGCCCGAGCAGATCGAGCGGGCAATCGTGACGGCCAAGAAAGACAAGCCGCATTGGGGCGCCAGGAAAATCCGGGAGTTGCTGGTGCGCAAGCTCGCCGGTGACGTGCGCATCCCGGCGAAAAGCACGGTGCACGCCGTGCTCGACCGTCACGGCTTGGTAAAACGGGCTCGTCAGCGACGACGCTTCAAGGCCGAGGGAACGCCCCTGTCCCAGGCCGTTGCTCCCAACGCGCTGTGGTGTGCCGATTTCAAGGGCGAGTTCAGGCTCGGCAACCGCCAATACTGTTACCCCCTAACCGTGACTGACCAGGCCTCGCGCATGATCCTGATGTGCGAAGCCCTTGAGTCCACCAAGGAACCCCCCGTCATCGAGGCCTTCCTACGCCTGTTCAGAGAGCGCGGCCTGCCAACAGCGATCAGAAGCGACAATGGCCTGCCCTTCGCAAGCCCCAACGGCCTCTACAACCTCTCCAAGCTCTCCGTGTGGTGGCTGAGGCTGAACATCGCCCTGGAGCGCATCAAACCGGGCAACCCGCAGCAGAACGGCCGGCACGAGCGTATGCACCGTACCCTCAAGGCACAGACCACCCGCCCGCCAGGCATGAACGTCCTGCAGCAGCAAGCCAGGTTTGATGCTTTCATCAGCGAATTCAACGAGGAACGCCCTCATGAGGCGATCGACATGAAGGTGCCCGCCGAACGGTATACACCCTCTCCAAGAGCCTATGAGGGCCTACCAGAACTCGCCTACCCCTTCCACGACCGCGACATCCTCGTCACCGCCTGCGGCCGTATTTGCTTGCATCGAAAGAAGATTAATGTCTCCACCGTGCTCGCCGGTCAGAGACTGGGCATCAAGGAGGTCGACGAGGACATTTGGCTGGTGAGCTTCATGCACTATGATCTGGGATATATCGACCTGGAACAGAGAACCCTACAGACCATCGACAACCCGTTCGGCACGAGGTTGTCACCCATGTCTTAGGTACAGTCTGTTACCCATGTCTCCGGGCTGTACAAGATAATGAGATGGCGCGCCCGGAAGGATTCGAACCTCCGACCTCATGGTTCGTAGCCATGCGCTCTATCCAACTGAGCTACGGGCGCACACGGGAGCCTTTGGCGGTGGAACCCGCCTTTGCCGCATCGAGGGAGTCTAAGCCGGACGTTCTCAACAAGTCGCTGAGAAATAACGAATAACCGACTCACTCCGTCTTTTCGGCGCTACCGAAAACGATGCAAAATGGCGCCGACAGGTGCCGCCTTCGCATCGCGGGCGCGCATCCTATCATATCATCGCCCCCGAAACGCTAGCCCTGACCGATTCAAATTTTGGATGCGGACAAAATCAGCTTCAAAAGGACCCACCTCGTCGACCCGGTGACGATCAGGATCTCAATACGACCGTGCGGTTGCCGGTGATGAATACACGATGCTCGGCGTGCCAGCGCACCGCACGATTCAGCACCATGGCTTCCAGGTCGTGGCCGATCTCCACCAGGTCGGCCGGCAGCATGGTGTGATCCACTCGCTGCACGTCCTGTTCGATGATCGGCCCCTCGTCCAGATTCGCAGTGGCGTAATGGGCGGTTGCACCGATGATCTTGACGCCGCGCTCATAGGCTTGGTGATAGGGCTTCGCGCCCTTGAAACCCGGCAGGAAGGAATGGTGGATATTGATACAGCGTCCTTCGAGATATTCGCAGGCCCGGTCCGTCAATATTTGCATGTAGCGCGCCATCACCAACAACTCCGCCCCGGAGGTACTGAACAGCTCCAGCATGCGCGCCTCCTGTGCGATCTTTCCGCCCGGCTCGATCGGATAATGATGAAACGGCAGCTCGTACCACTGGGCCAGGCGCGCATGGGTATCGTGATTCGATACGATACCGACGATGTCGATCGGCAATGTACCGATGCTCCTGCGATGCAGCAGGCTGTTGAGGCAATGATCCTGCCGGGATACCGCGATCAGCGTCTTGCAGTGCATCTCCGGTATATGCAGTGCCCAGTCCATTTTGAAGCGTTCGCCGACGGCGGCAAACTCGGCGCGCAACACCGGTGCTTCCGGAAGCGCATCGCCGCGAAAAGTGGTACGCATGAAGGAGCGGTCCGAGAATTCATCCACGAAATGCGCGGTTTCCGTGATCAATCCGCCGCGCTCGGCGATAAAACTCGTGATCGCCGCCACGATACCCGTGCTGTCCGGGCAGGACATGGTCAAAATATATTGAGGCATGGTTCTTCTGGAATCGGTGAGTCGCAAATTTCTGGAACATCGGCGGAACCGGCTGTGAAAATCCGCTCGGGATGCCGCCCCGCAAGGCCGCTACATTACCTTGGTCGAAACCCTGATCGTGACTGCATGTCACGAAAACAGCCGATCAGCCTCACAACCGTCCCAACCTCCAGCCCCAACCCCCAGGCCCAATCCCTGATCCCAGCCCAGCCCAGCCCAGCCCTACAGCGCTGCCCAGCCGATCCCGCCAACCGGCCCTTCCCATCCGGTGCTTCCCATCCGGCGCTGGATATCCCGGCCGCTGCCGTCCCGACAGCGAAAATGTCCGGGCTTGCGCTCACGTCCTGCGAGGCTGAAACTGACCTTGTTTCTCAACGACAAGAATATTTGTACGACATGCCCATGAATTCCACGATTGAAGTACGCCGCTACCGCGGTGCCGATGGGATCAACCTGGTAGCTGACGTGGGGGGCGATCCTTCGGCGCCGCCCGTGATACTGCTGCACGGCGGCGGACAAACACGCCACTCCTGGCGTGGCGTCATGCGCGAACTGGTAGCGCGCGGCTATCATGTGATCAATTTCGATGCACGCGGACATGGCGACAGCGGCTGGTCGCCCGACGGCGCGTACGGACTGAACCTGTTCGCCGCGGACCTGGGCAGCATCGTCGCAACGCTGCCGAGTCCGCCGGTGCTGGTCGGCGCCTCGATGGGCGGTGCAACCTCCCTTTACGCCACCGGCATGAGCACGAAGCCGTTCGCCAGGGCGCTGGTGCTGGTCGATGTCGTACCTCGGATCGATCTGGCCGGGGCGAAAAAAATCATAGCTTTCATGAGCGCGCGGTCTGACGGTTTCGCGACGCTGGAAGAAGCCGCCGATGCCGTCGCCGCCTATAACCCGCATCGGCCCAGGCCGAAGGATACGGCAGGGCTCATGAAGAATCTGCGGCGCCGTGCCGATGGCCGTCTGCATTGGCATTGGGATCCGCGATTCCTGGATGATCCGCAACGAGCGGAGCCGCCGCTGTTTACGGAGCAACTGAATCAGGCAGCGGGACAGATACGAATTCCGACCTTGCTGGTACGTGGTCTGAAAAGCGATCTGGTCTCCGAAGAAGGCGTCGCCGAACTGCGCAGGCAGCTGCCGCAGCTCGAAGTCCATGATGTGGTAGGCGCCGGCCATATGGTCGCCGGCGACAAGAACGACGCCTTCAACGAGGGCGTACTCAAATTCCTGGACAAGCATATGCCTGCGCCTTCCGGAGCCTCTTAGGCGGCCGGCCCTCCCCTGCCGAACTCCGCGGGTACCGGCACCCACGAACCGTGCTACGACCTATTCGCCGACTCTTTCGACGGCAGGAATGCGTCCGACAGACATGCGTCTTCACTGACTCCCTGAGCAATGAACGCCGGCACCGCCGTTTCGACCATCCGTACCGAGCCGCACACGTAGATCTCATATCCGCTTAAATCGGGATGGTCCGTCAGCATCGCCTCATGCACCAACCCGCGGCGCCCCTGCCAATCGGCCGAGTGATCCTCGGAGAGCACCGGTGTCACCGCAAAATTCGCATATTCACGCGCCCAGCGTTCAGCCAGATCGAGCATGTACAGATCCTTGCGTTCGCGCACTCCCCAATACAGATGCATGGGACGCTGGACCCCGCGGCGAAAGGCTTCCTCGACAATACTCTTGATCGGCGCAAAGCCGGTTGCGCCGGCGACGAACAGAATCGGCTTCGGACCTTCGCGTAATGTGAAACGTCCAAACGGCCCCTCAAAGTTCAGCGTATCGCCGACCTTCATGGTGGTGAACACACGCGTAGTGAAAAGACCGCCGGGAATCAGGCGAACATGCAGTTCGATCTGTTCATTATCCTGCGGTGCATTGGCGAAGGAAAACGCCCGCCGTTGTCCATCCTCGAACACGATATTGATGTACTGGCCCGCCGCGAAATCGATACGGCGTCCGCCGGAGATCGAAATTCTGAGCCGCATGACATCATCGGCCAACCGTTCGAGGCTCGATACTTGTCCGATATAGGAACGGATGCTGCTGGCACCGTCGGAATCCAGCGCCTCGACCTCGATCTCGAGATCGCTACGGGGTGTGGCGCAGCACATCAGCGCCTTGCCTGCATCACGCATCTGCTGCGTCAATACGCTCGGCTGGTAAGCGCCGTGATCGATGCTGCCGTTGAGCACCGTGCACATGCATACGCCGCAGCCGCCGTTGCGGCATTCATAGCGCAGCGCCACTCCTGCACGCAGCCCTGCCTCGAGAATGGTCTCCCCGGTTCGCGCAACCGCGTGGCTGGGGCCCGGATGAATCTCCAGTTGAAAGTCGCGCCGGCTGCCGCGGCGCTGCAACGGCAGCCATGGGATGACGACGAGCAACGCCGTGACCGCGCCCGTCAACAGCCATACCCTCTCGGGCGACCAGTGATACAACAGCGGCAGCCCTCCCAGGTAGAACCAGTCGAATTTGAGCGACGTGACCGCGGTACCAAGATCGGCTGCGCCGCCCTGGCTCAGCACCGGCTGCACCAGGGCTGCCACCAGCAGCATGAACACCACGCTGAATCCGATCAGCCGCGGCGGCTGCATCCGCGCCTTGGGTACGCGCTGCACGTGCACCCACATCACCAGCAACAGCAACAGCGGCACGCCGATATGAATGAACACCAGCAGCGAGAAGAATCGATCGTTGATGCTCGTAGGGTAGAGAACGTTGCGAATCAGCGCATCGAAGCCCGGCAACTGACCCAACCACTCGAAACTGGCATCGATGACGAATTGTGACAGCTTGTCCCACGGCAGCATGTAGCCGTTGACGCCCGAGGTATAGACCAGCCAGATCAGCGCCACGCCCGTGATCCACGAGAACGATCGGAAGCCACGCATGCGATTGAACGCAAAGTAGCGCACCATGTGGATCATCATCACGACGACCATTGCATCGGATGCGTAGCGATGAATGCTGCGCAGTACACCGCCGGCGAACCATTGCTTGTGCGTGAGCGCATCGACCGAACTATAAGCGCCGACCACACTGGTATCGAAGAAGGCGTAGAGATACAAGCCGCTTCCGGCCACGATCCAGAACAGGAAGAACGCGATCGAACCAAGATGATAGAACGGATTCAGCTGATCGCCGAAAGCTCGATTGAACAGCGCCTCGATCTGCATGAATAACCAGCGCAACAGCGCCTGCAATCGGGCGATCATGATGCTTGCTCCATCTGGCGAACGTTGCGGCGACGCATCGATCCGGCTACGACTACAATGAACAGCAGTCCGCCGATGATCGCAATGAGGCCGCCGAGCCCCATCAATCCCATACCGACGACCTCGCCGGTACTTCTCAACACCTGCTCGGCTCCGGCAACCTTGCGCTGCACGCCGTAACCGCCCGACCAGACCAGGCCGATGATGTGCATGAGCTGCCCGGCACCGTAAATGAGCGGCTGCAGCACGGCCAGACGTCCGCTCACCGTGCGATAGCCTAGTTGCGGCAACAGATGGTAGACCAGGCCCATCAGCGCCAGCGTCACACCGACGATGCTGCCGTGATAGTGTGCCGGGATCCTGACATTGTTGCCGCTGATGAACATGCCGATCACACCACCTGCGGCAAACAGCAGCACCGAGGAGACGAGCGCGGCGCGCAGGGGCGCTTGCGCCGCGCTCGCAGCAGGGCGTGTCTTGCGGCGCGATGCAGCGTCCGCGGCCAGCGCGATCACGACCGCCAGGCTGACCGGCAGAATGGCAACGCCGCCGCCGAACCGCATCGCCCAAGTATGCAGGTCGCGATGCTCGACGGAGGCGATGTCATGGGAAAGATAGGCATACGGCGTAATGAACACGCTCACGAGTGCGAGGGCGAACATCAACAGCGTCACGCGCGGGCTCAACGGAACACGCGCGCCGCTGGCGCTGGCCAGCCACAACCAGCCTGCCAGCATCAACAGCGTCCAGGTGAACTGCAGCGCGTGACCACCGCCCCAGAATAGAATCTCGTAATAGGGTTTACCGTCCAGACCCGCCGGCATCGTCAGGTACGACCAGCCGAACGCCAGCAGCGCCACTGCCGTGGACACCACGCTCGCATTCAGCCCGAAACGCAGCGCGCCGCCGCCATCGAAGGTCACACCCAGCTTGGGCGCGGTGAACAGGCTGCGCAACACCAGCATTGCACCGCCGGCCGCGAACACCACCAGCCCCGTGATGAACCAACCATCGTCGAGCACCGGGATGTAGTTGGCCATGATGGCTTCACCCCGGCCAAAAAACGGCGCCAGCGACATCAGCACCGCGCCGGCAGTGCACAGCGCCAGCGCGAACCATGCCCATGCCAGTCCCCGCTCCGAGCCGTTGATACTCCACAGCAGACCCGCGAGCGCCACAAACCAGACAAGCACTGACAAATCGACGTGGACAACCAGGGCAACCCGGAAGAAATCCACGACCGGAAACCACTCGTTGATCACCGGAGTGCGCGACAGCACCAGCAGCACCGAAAACAATCCTGCACCGATCAGCGCCAGCAGTCCCAGCCATAACCAGCTGCGCGCCAGCGTCCGTTGTGCTCCCTCGGGAATGACCAGCAGATAATCGTCGAACGAAGCTGCATTCGGCCGTACATCATGCATCGCCAAGTCGATCGAAGTCCCGGCAGTAGTATTCATTGCAATGTAATTCCACCTTTTTCGGCGCTGAAATCGATCACCAGGATCTGCGCCGGTTTCAGGCTAAGCACTTCATTACGCTCGAAATCAAATCCCTCGGTACGCATGCTGTCCCGAAGTCTGACATCCAGACGATGAGTGCCGGCAGGAACTTCGATGCGCTGATACACGGAGGCGGCGCCGTCGCGAGACAGCCCGGAAGGTTGCGCCGTCTTGCGCAAGGCGGCGACGCCGTCGATATCGACTTCGACCGTGATCGGCGAGCGTTCGCGCGGGCAAGCCATCGGCGCACGCATGTTCGGCGGCAGTTTTGCCAGTTCCTCCGGAGTCATTTTCTTGCATTCCTGCAGCCGCTGACCGTGATGAATCAAGCTGAGCTTGATCAGGGCATGATCCTCCGGCAGATGCTGATACGCCGGCCAGTGCGAGAACACACCGATGAACAGTGCGAAAGCCGCATACAACACCACCTGCCCGATCCATGAAAACACTTTGGTCATCACGCTCCTCGTCTCCGTCGGCGGATCACGCCGGTTCCAAGGGAAAGTGGCAGTTCGCGCAGAACACCCAAGGCAGTCTGCAACGATTTTTCATCTCCCCGGTCGGCCCATACGACCTGAAGCCGCTCTCGCGGCACGCGCGCGCGCAGCCACGGCTTACGCTTGCCCTGCAGACGCTCTGCAGTCCAGCGGTTGCCCAGGCGGAATTCGCAGCCGCTCTCGCGGCATCCTGTGACCACCACGCCCGTGGCGCCGGACCGCAATGCATATTCGATGAAGGACGGCGGCAGCATGCCCGTGCAAAGCAGGCTGAATGCCGCCACATCGGCTGCCTCCATCGCCTTTACACGGGCGCCGCAGTCGCAGCCGAACACTATGATCTTGCGCTCACCCTGCAGCGTTGCCAGACACGCCTGCAACTGTCTGCGCAACGCATCGATCGGCGCCTGCGGCATATCGATACCGGTCGTCAATCGTTCGGTGCTGCGGAAAGGTGTCGAGGATGGACAGGCACCGGCGCAAATGCCGCAGCTCGCGCACAGTTCCTCATGCACCAGCGCCAGCTCCTTGCCCGGCGTACCGTCAGGATGCGGCAGCATGGTGATCGCCGCGTACGGACAATCATCGAAGCAATGCCGGCAGCCGCTGCAGTTGTCAGGGTCAACCTGGGCGACCGGCGGCCGAGCGGCGCGCACTGTAAACGGCAGCAAGAACAGCAGCAGCAGCGCGCCCATCGACAGTGCCCAGGTCCATCCGGCCGACGTGGCGTACATCAGCGGATGAATGAACAGCAGCAACCAGTCGATGGTCAAGGCGCCCTGCGCAACCGAGAGATCGGCCGGCGCCTGGCTCAGGACCGGAGCGAACAGCGCCAACAACAACAGTGTGACCGCGGCGCCGATCGCCAGAGGCTTTGACGGCAGCATTTCGGCATGTGAAATACGCTGGACGTGAAACCACGCCAGAAAGAGCAGCAACAGCGAGGCGCCAATGTGGACGAACACGAACAACGAGAACAGGCGATCGGTGACCGCCTCATTGCTCAAAAAATTGCGCGTGAACGGTGAATTGAAGATCGGTAGCCAGTCGAGCAGCTCCGCCGTCGCGGTCGCCGAGAACTGTCCGATCTGATCCCATTTCAACCAAAATCCCCCGATGCCGCAGATATAGGCGAACAGCAGCAGCGGCACCCCGGTAAACCATGAATAGCGGCGAAAGCCGCGGAAATGCCCCAGCAACCACTCCCGCACCAGGTGCAGTACCGTGACCGTCACGAATGCGTCGGCTGCATAGCGATGCAGGCTGCGCAGCAGACCGCCCAACCACCACTGGTTACGCGACAGATCATCGATGGAACGATATGCGCCGGCGACCGACGTATCGAGCACTGCATACAAATAGATGCCGCTGAGGGCCAGTAGCCAGAAAAACAGAAACGCGAGCGCACCGAGGTGTCGCAGCGGATTCAGGGTACCGCCGAACAGGGTATCCAGAACTCGTTCACAGTGGTTCCAGACAGCGAGGACGGATTCACGCATCATCCACAGTTCATTGGCCGGCGTGACGCTGCACGGCTGCGCCACTCCGACAGAGCAAACCAAAGCATGGCAATGAAGAACGTCACACCACCGGCAATCATGAAGTACAGGGTGTAATCGGCTCGATAGGCGCCGGTCTTCGGATCGTATACCGAGCACAGAATGCGTACTCGATCGATGAGATCCGTGAACCCGACATCGCCATCGATGATCCGCATACCCGTGAGCAACTGCTTCAACGGCTCACCGATTTTGGCGGCAGTGAAGCTGTCGCCATAGATCTGCCGGTAGATCTTCCCGTCCGCATCCAGCACGCTGACCTGCAGCGTATGATCGAAACCGCCCGGCGTAGGGATATAAGTGAAACCGAAATCACGGCTAAGCGCCGCCACATCAGCGGCATCCGGACTCAGGAATTCCCAGTTCGGATCGTCGATACGCAGTTGCGACGCATAAGCCTTGAGCGCCGTCGGCGAATCCTCCGGCTGGTTGAAACCGATGGTGATGACGTTGAACTGCTTGTCGCCGAAGCGCTTGTGCATGGAGCGCACGGCCTTGTGAAGCGCCTGTGTACTGGCCGGACAAATGTGAAAACAGCCCGTATAGATGAAATTCGCCAGCAGCGGCTTGCCGCGATAGTCCGATAACCGGACAGGCCGTCCTTCCCGATCGCGCAGCGTATAATCATCCGGCGTATGGCCTACAGCGGCTCTACTTGCGCGCAGCGCTGCTTGGCCGTCGAGTCCTGCCGTGGCTACGGCGTCGCGTGCCAGGCCGGCCTGATGCGGTCGCGCCGCCTGATGCGCAGCCGCTGACGGCACGTGGCCGCCGACACCGAATACTGCCAGCAACAGGCTCAGTACCACCGGACGTATCCAGGCGGACATCTGCAATACCTTCATCGACTCTTACCGCACTACCGTATCACTGCATCGATACTCGCTGCGATCAGTAGTACGCTCAGTTGCACCAGTGAAGCGAAGAAAGCGCGCATCGCCGCATCCCTGCCCGGCGCAAGCGCCAGCGTGCGGGCCTTCGCAATGAAATACAGGCCGCCGCCCAGCGCCCCGGCCAGATAGATCAGCCCGGCGCCGTAAAAGACCGGCAGAACCGATACCGCGATGAGAACCACCGTATTGCCGTACACGACCCGAGCAGCGCGTTGCGGACCGATCGCGACCGGCAGCATAGGTACGCCGGCGGCAGCATAATCGGCATGATTGGCGATCGCCAGGCTCCAGAAGTGCGGCGGCGTCCACAGGAATAGAATGAGCGCCAGCAGCGCCGGCAGCGGTCCGATCGCAGGATCGACGGCAGCGGCACCGGCAAGTACGGCAAAGCTCCCGGCGAGGCCGCCGATCACGATGTTCAACCAGGTGCGCCGCTTGA
The DNA here is from genome assembly GCF_001579945.1 of Steroidobacter denitrificans. Taxonomy (NCBI): domain Bacteria; kingdom Pseudomonadati; phylum Pseudomonadota; class Gammaproteobacteria; order Steroidobacterales; family Steroidobacteraceae; genus Steroidobacter; species Steroidobacter denitrificans. The sequence goes on from NZ_CP011971.1 coordinate 2,572,107, forward strand.
GCCAGACCGTGTAGACCACCGCATAAAAAAACGCCCCCAGAAACACATACGCCGCCGCGACCGGATTGAGAACCAGCCCGGCAAGCACGACCGCTCCTGCAAGCATGACGCCGATCATCGCCAGCCACGCAGGCGAGTGCGGCAATGCGCCGGTGGCGAAGGCGCGCCGCCGCGTGCGCGCCATCAGCCGGTCGGTTTCATGCTCGAAGTACTGATTGAAGGCACCGGCGCTCGCCGAAGCGATGAGCACGGACACCGCCAGCGCGATCACCTGCATCAGACTGAGCGACGGACCCGGCGTGATCGCCAAGCCGACCAGCGCAGTGATCATGATGAGCACACCGATCCTGAGCTTGAACAGCCCCAGAATATCGCGCGACAACTGCATCATGCTGCGAGCAGTCGGCACAGGCATCGTCGTCATGGCAGCGGCCCTTCGATTAATCGTAAAGCTACGCAGCGGCGGCTCTTCGAAGAACCGCTGCGGCGAAGACGTTCGTCTTCGCCGCAGCGTGCTCTCAGCTCAGCCCCCAAAGCGTCGAGAGATACTTCCAGTTGATGAAGTAATAAAGGACGAAGGCGACCAGGAAGATCATCGCGAGTGTGAAAGTGCCGGGTGCGACGAAGCCCATCGAGCCGTAGGTCTGCGCAGCGGCTGCCGGCGCCGTGGGCGGAATCGGCGTCACCTTCTGACTCTTCTCGCCGCTCTCGAGCCGCTTGCCCCACAGCAGGGAACCAACGGTGACATAGATGTAGATCGCACCGCCGACGATCGCCACGACACCACCGATGCCGACCAGGCCCATCATCATGTAGGCTGCGCCGGGCCACTCATACGCCAGCGCGGAACCGTCGAAGGCCATGTCCCAGTGCCGGCGCGAGACACCCAGAGTGCCCGCCCCCATCATCACCAGACAGAAGAAGTACATCGACAATCCGAACAGGTACGGCTGCCATTTCGCCAGTGTCGGCGCGATCATCTCACGCTTGAACAGCACCGGAATCAGGTAGTAGGTCAACGCCATGAAGGTCAGCGTGGTGCCCACCACGACCGTAGCGTGGAAATGTCCTGGTACGTAGATCGTGTTGTGAATGATCATGTTGAGCTGTTCCGTGCCCATCATGACTCCTGAGATTCCGCCCAGGAAGCCGAAACCGATAATCGAGATGAATACGCCGGAGAATACCGGATTGCCCCAGGGCGCCTTGCGCAACCACTCGAACAATCCCTTGGTGAATCCCTTCTGACGCTGCGCGACTTCCATCGCCCCCGGAATGGTGAGGCCATGGATCATCGAAGCCAGCACCGCGAAATACATGAAATAGCTGGTGTTGACCACCTTCCACTCCGTGCTCACGCCGGGATCGGCCAGCAGGTGATGCGCACTCGCCAGCTGCAGGAACAGGATATAAAGCAGGAACGCGCCGCGGCTGACGCGCTCCGACATCGGCCGGGCGCCGAACACCACGGCGGCAACCAGATACCAGATCGAAATGTGCGCCGCCACGTTGATCTGCTGAGAGGAGTGGCCGAACGCCCACCAGATCATACGATAGATCAGCGGATCCACATGTTCGACGAAGCCGATCGACTGCAGATACGTCGGAATCAGGATGATCGCCCCCGAGACGATCGTGAAGACCGCAATGATACAGGCGACAATCGCACCGAAGGTCACCAGCGGTACGGACCCCTGATAGGTCTTGTCGCGCTTGGCGATCACCAGCGTGCCGAAAAATACGAAGCAGCCGATCAGCGCTCCGACGGCAAACAGGATCAGCCCGAGATAGAACGACGGCGCGGCCATCATCGGCACATACGACGTCATCATCACGCTCGAGCCGCCCTGATAGACGGCAACGTTGTTCACCACCGCACCGATGAACATCAGCGCAAATGCGAACCAGGCGATCCTGGGCGTCGCTATCCGGCAGCGCAGCAGCGTCGATGAACAGAAATATAGAACGGCGATTTCGAAAAAGATGATCCAATAGATCAGCATGTTGATGCCGTGAGCGGTCAACACCTGATAGAACGTGGCCGCTTCCAGCCAGTGCACCGCTGGCCATCGTGTGAGCACCACGCCGATGGCCAGCAACCCGCCGATCAGCAGGCAAACCACTGCCGCCACGGCATTGGCCAGAATCAGTTTTTCCGCCTGAGCCTCGAATTGAAGGCCCGAGCGCGGGCAGATCCGATAAGTCGTTGCGCTAGACATTGTGCCGCTTCCTTTATCTTTATCGTACGTAGAGGCGGCCGACCATCATGTGGTGGCCGATTCCGCAATATTCATTGCATACGATGGAAAATTCGCCGCTCTGGTTGGGCGTCACCGTCAACACATGCTCGTAGCCGGGTACGATCTGAATATTGAGATTGGTCGGCTGCAGCGAAAAGCCATGGTTGTAGTCCATGGAGGTAAGGTGCAGACGGTAGGTCTTGTCTTTTTCGAGCTCGAGAATCGGCCAAAAATTCCACAGCCGGGCGATCAGGTAGATATCGCTGCCGGCAGGCGGCGCCACCACCGGGATCTCCAGATCGGTTTCGGTCCGGACGGTGTACTGATCGACCATGGCCTGCGCATTGGCGATGAATGCATCGGGCGTGGTCTTGTAGGTCTCGGTCGACAGGTTCTGATCGCCGTAGACGTGCCATAGCACCATCATGAAAAACATGACCATGCACCAGACGAAGGCAAGGGCGATCCAGGTACCCTCGACACGATCGATCGGGTGCTTCCACCACAGCCGGTCCGCCGGCGGTAAAATTGCGCTCATTGACGCTTCCTCCCCAAATCCTTTGTCATGCTCTTGTTAAGGATGCGCGGATGCATCCCAATGATCACACGGCTGAATTCACGCATGAATTACGGTGCGACCGGTATCGTCAGAATGTCGATGACACCCCACAGCGTATAAATGATCATCGGGATCATCACACCGAGGAACAATAATAGAAACGGATTGTCGAGGAGCTGCTGCACCAGCGGAACCTTCTCGTCGTTTTCGTTGTGATCGTTGTCGCTCATGAAAACTCCTGAAGCCACCCGTAAGAAATGGAACTGGCGGGACGGCTAAAGATAGCTATTTCCTATGTAAATGACACCGGCTTCTATGATCTGGATCAGGAACGAAGCAGATACCAATCTGGTATTGCGAAAGCGCAATTCATCTACCAGGTATGTTTCAGGCCGATGCCGTCCGCCCTTATGGACTCGCCCTTATGATATTCGATGGATAGTCGGTGGATAGTCGAATTATATCGCCCTTGGCCGCAGTCTTTCCCGCCGACCGTCGATGGCCCGCAGGATACAGACCAAGACTCTGAGAAACAATAAATTATCGCCTGCCGAAGAATCTGCACCACTGGCGACCGGCCCGGTCCGCCGGGGCGACAATGCGATCTGCCGCCGTCCATCCGGTGAACGGCGGCGGGACGGCCGAGAGCTATGGAAGGCCGCTCTTTTCAGGGTATTTCCTAATACGGCATGAGGCTGAAGATGAATGACCCCGATGAATCGATGGAGACGAAACCTGACGGATTTTCACGCCTCCCCGCTTGACGTGCCGTCCGCTTGACGTGGCGCGTCCACAGGCCAAAGCTTCGGTGATGAACTTGGACGACTTATATTTGCAGAGGCTGGCGGCGCGCACGGGGGCGATACTGCTGGATCGCGACTGGCGGCTGGTCACGGCCGAATCCTGCACGGGCGGTTGGATCGCCAAGACGCTGACCGATGTTCCAGGCTGTTCGTCGTGGTATCTCGGCGGGGTGGTCACTTACAGCAATGCGTTGAAGCAGACCCTGCTGGGCGTACGGCCCTCGACCTTGGCGGTACACGGCGCTGTCAGCGAGGCCTGTGCGCGAGAAATGGCGCTCGGTGCACTGAAGAGTCTCGGCGGCCAGGTGGCAGTGGCCGTGACGGGCATCGCGGGACCGGGCGGAGGGCAGCCAGGCAAACCCGTGGGTACGGTCTGGTTCGGCTGGGCCTGGCAGGCTGACCGAAACGAAACCGGCCGAATCGAAACCGGTCGAACCCGAACCCATGTTGCGATGGAAACCTTCGCCGGCGATCGCGAGGCGGTACGCCGCAGCACAGTGGATCGGGCGCTGGCTGAACTTGCCAGACTCGCCTGACTGATCCGGCTTGCCCGACCGACCTGCCCCGCCTGAGCCTCCTGACTCGTCTGACCGGCCTGACCTGCCTGACTCTTCGACTCGCCAGACCGGACGACCGGGAATCGGCGACCGGCCGGATCGGCGGTTTCACGGAACGGAGGGTGGATGTCCCCGAATAACTGTGTAAACATACAGATATTCGAGTACACAAGCGCGCCGAGCCTTGTAAAATGTCAAGCCATTCCCGTCATTGCGGAAGTGGCGGCGACGCTTTCCCACCCTAGCTTTTCAAGGTCATTATCAAATGGAAGAGAATCGTAAAAAGGCACTCGCTGCCGCACTGGGACAGATCGAGAAGCAGTTCGGCAAGGGCTCGGTCATGCGGCTGGGCGACGCCAGTGCCAGCTACGATGTCGATGCAGTATCCACCGGCTCGCTGGGACTGGATATCGCCCTGGGTGTCGGCGGCCTGCCGCGCGGCCGCGTCGTCGAGATCTACGGCCCGGAATCCTCGGGCAAGACCACCCTGACCTTGCAGGTCATCGCCGAGGCGCAGCGTGCCGGCGGGACGGCGGCATTCGTCGATGCCGAGCATGCGCTCGATCCCTCCTACGCGGAGAAACTGGGCGTCAACGTGAAGGATCTGCTGGTATCCCAACCCGATACGGGCGAACAGGCGCTGGAGATCACCGATATGCTGGTGCGCTCCGGCGCGGTCGACATCATCGTCGTCGACTCGGTGGCGGCATTGACGCCCAAGGCGGAAATCGAGGGGGAGATGGGCGACTCGCACGTGGGCCTGCACGCGCGCCTGATGTCGCAGGCGCTGCGCAAGCTGACGGGTAATATCAAGCGCTCCAACGCCGTGGTGATTTTCATCAATCAGATCCGCATGAAGATCGGCGTCATGTTCGGCAGCCCGGAGACCACCACCGGCGGTAACGCGCTCAAGTTCTACGCCTCCGTGCGTCTGGACATTCGTCGGATCGGCGCGCTCAAGAACGGCGACGAGGTGATCGGCAACCAGACCCGCGTGAAAGTCGTCAAGAATAAAGTGGCGCCGCCGTTTCGCGAGGCTGAGTTCGAGATCATGTATGGCGCAGGCATCTCGCGTGTCGGAGAAATCATCGATATCGGCGTGGCGCAGAATCTGGTCGAGAAGTCCGGCTCCTGGTACAGCTACAATGGCGAACGTATCGGCCAGGGCAAGGAAAACGCCCGTAATTTTCTACTGCAGCGTCCGGAGATCGCCCAGGAGATAGAGACCCAGTTACGCGCGAAACTGTTACCGCAACGGGGTGAAGGACGCGCGGACAATCCGCGGGAACGTGCCGAGGCACTCAAAGGTGAGGCAATCTAGGCAGCGGACGGCAGTGTTTTCCTCGAGGATCGATCAGTCCACCGCGCAGCCGGCGGCAGCCGACCTGGAGCGAAGCATCGAGCACAGTGCGGTGCAGTTGTTGTCCCGTCGTGAACATTCCATCCAGGAATTGCGCCTCAAGCTGGAGCGCAAGGGGTATGCATCCGAAGCCGTAGGGCGAGTCATCGACAGACTTAGCGCCCGGCGGCTGGTCTCCGACGAGCGCTTCGCCGCTGCCGTCATCCGCTATCGTGCCCAGCGCGGACAGGGGCCGGTGCGCATACGCGCCGAGTTGCGCCGCCAGGGTATTTCCGATGCCGGAATCCGACAGGCTTTCGACCATGCCGGCCTGACGACTGATGAAGCGGTCCAGGACCCCGAGGCCGCCATCGACTGGGGCGCGCTGGCCGGCCGGGTACGTCGGCGCAAGTTCGGCGCAACGCTACCGCACGCACCGCAGGCGCGCGCAAAGCAGGCGCGTTTCCTTCAGTATCGCGGCTTCACGGCCGATCAGATCCGTATCGCACTAGATGCCGACCCCACTCCCGACTTCGATTCCGATCTCGACTTCGACGCCGGGGCGAATGAGGATTCTGACGAGGATCCGGACTTGGATACCGGAGCGGGCGATGGCTGAAATACGCCGACCTCAGCCTACAAGCAGTCCGCCGGCCGGAGATTCGGCCCGGACATTCAACTGGCGATGCACGCCACCCATGGTTCCCATTGTCGTGCATTCCTCTTGATACACGACAACGAGAACCATGGGCGGTACCCGACACCTCTATAATGGCGCGGACATCACCACCTCCGGAAGCATGGTTTGCGCGCGTGCAGGAACGCTCCCGGGGCCGAAACCGGATCGGGCTGATTGCCGATACTCACGAGACAGCCACTCTCAAAGATAGTCGATGATTCTCTTATGACGACTGCACCGCGCCTGTCCAGCGCCGACCTTCGCACCTTGTTTCTGAGGTTTTTCCGTGAACGCGGTCACCAGATCGTGCCGTCCAGCTCACTGGTGCCGGGGAACGATCCAACCTTGCTGTTCACGAATGCGGGCATGGTTCAGTTCAAGGATGTGTTCCTGGGCCAGGACCAGCGCCATTACAGCCGGGCAGCCAGCGCCCAGCGCTGCGTGCGCGCCGGCGGCAAACATAACGACTTAGAGAACGTCGGCTACACGGCGCGGCACCATACCTTCTTTGAGATGCTCGGCAATTTCAGCTTCGGCGATTATTTCAAGCGCGACGCGATCCGCTTCGCCTGGGACTTCGTGACCGGCAGCCAATGGCTGGGCATCGATCCACGGCGCCTGATGGTGACCGTCTATCACACCGACGAGGAAGCCTACGCGGTGTGGCACCAGGAAATAGGGCTGCCGGCCGAACGGATCGTACGCATCGGCGACAAGCCGGACGGCGGATCGGACAATTTCTGGCAAATGGGCGAAACCGGCCCCTGCGGACCGTGCAGCGAGATTTTCTACGATCACGGCGCAGATATTCCCGGGGGACCGCCAGGCTCGCCCGAGGAGGACGGCGACCGCTGGATCGAGATCTGGAATCTGGTGTTCATGCAGTTCGACCGCTCGGCTCAGGGCGAGCTGACGCCCCTGCCGCAACCCTCCGTCGACACCGGCATGGGCCTGGAACGCACTGCCGCGGTCATGCAAGGCGTGCACTCCAACTACGAAATCGATCTATTCGTCAATTTGATCCAGGCCGCCGCGCAGGCAACGAACAGCGACGCGCTGGATTCGAGTTCATTGCGGGTCATCGCCGATCATATCCGCGCCTGCGCGTTCTTGATCGCCGACGGGGTGTACCCCTCCAACGAAGGACGGGGCTACGTCCTGCGCAGAATCATTCGCCGCGCGGTGCGCCATGGCTACAAGCTGGGGCAGACGCAGCCGTTCTTTTATTCGCTGGTCGGTGCGCTGGAGCGGGAAATGGGCGCGGCCTATCCCGAATTGGCGGCGCAGCGCGCGCATATCGAGCGGGTATTGCGCCAGGAGGAGGAACGTTTCGCCGAAACCCTGTCCCAAGGCATGGGACTGCTGGAGGAGGCGATCGCCGCCTTGCAAGGCAAGGAGATCCCCGGCGAGACCGTGTTCCGTCTATACGACACCTATGGCTTTCCCGTCGACCTGACGGCGGATATCGCCCGCGAACGCGGCCTGGGCATCGATGAGGCCGGCTTCGAGGCGGCCATGCAGGCGCAGCGCGAACGCGGACGCGCTGCCAGCCGCTTCGGCGTGGATCTGCGCGCCGGCGTCGTGCTCCAGGAACAGACGCGGTTTGGCGGCTACGACGATCTGGCGGGCACCGGCACGGTGCTGACCCTGTTACGCGGTACGCAACGGGTGGACACATTGGAGCCGGGCGAGGAAGGCCAGGTCGTGCTGGACCGCACGCCTTTTTATGCGGAAAGCGGCGGCCAGGTCGCAGATACAGGCGTACTGACCGGAGTCGGTGGCGTGACACGGTTCGAGGTGGTGGATACTCGTAAGATCGGCCAGGCCTTCGCGCATATCGGCCGTCTGACGGGCGGTCCGCTCCATGTAGGCGAACCGCTGATGGCGCAGGTGGATGAGATGCGCCGGCAGGCCATCATGCTCAATCACTCGGCGACGCACCTGCTGCACGCCGCCCTGCGCAAGGTGCTGGGCACGCATGTGACCCAGAAGGGCTCCCTGGTCGCAGCGGACCGGCTGCGTTTCGATTTCTCGCATCCGGCAGCCGTGACGCCGCTGGAGCTTCGGGAGATCGAAACCCTGGTGAATGCACAGATTCGTGCCAATTTACCTGCGCGGACCCGATTGATGCCCTATGACGAGGCGATCGCCTGCGGCGCCATGGCCCTATTCGGCGAAAAATACGAGGACGAGGTCCGCGTGCTGAATTTCGGCGAATTTTCGACCGAATTGTGTGGCGGTACGCACGTGGAGCGTACCGGCGACATCGGCTTGTTCAAGATCGTGAACGAAGGGGGCGTGGCCTCCGGCATCCGGCGCATCGAGGCACTCACGGGACAGAAGGCGCTGGACTGGGCCAATGCAGCCGAACAAACCTTGCAGACGCTGGCCACCCTGGTGAAAGGCGGTCGCGAGGACGTGGAAGACAAGCTGCGCCAGCTGATCGAGCGTGGCCGCCGGCTGGAGAAGGAGATTGCCAGCCTCAAATCGAAGCTCGCCGGCGGCCAAGGCGGTAGTTTGGCCGACAAGGCAATCGAAATCGCGGGCCTCAAAGTAGTGGCGGCGCAGGTGGATGGTGCGGATGCGCGAGCCTTGCGGGAAGCCGTCGACCAGCTCAAGAGCAAGCTAGGATCGGCCGTCATCGTCCTGGGATCCGTTGGCGACGACAAAGTCGTCCTGATCGCCGGCGTCACCGCGGACCGCACCGCCGTACTGAAAGCCGGCGAACTGGTGAACATGGTGGCGCAACAGGTGGGCGGCAAAGGCGGGGGACGGGCGGATATGGCGCAGGCCGGCGGCAACGACCCGGCTAAACTCGGCGAAGCCCTGGCCTCCGTAGTGCCCTGGGTGACGAGGAAGCTGGCGGGCTGAGCATGGCCGGCTCGCGACAATCGGAATTCCCGGCGCTCGTCAGCGCTGAAATCACGTCGATATTTCGACGACCGGACGGCTGAATTTCCGAGTCTTGAATCCTATCATGGAAGATAGAGCAATAAGGGAAATCCCTGATGATCTATACTGAAAATAGAGAGTCTTTCTGGAGATCGTTCTGGAAGGGTGCGGTGGGCTGCTAAAAAATATATTCTGTTTTGTGTGAGGGTGATTTTGAGGGATGTCTCGATCCCGGAGTTTGGACCACTAACCTACATTCGATTCGGATGACTGGACGATTCGCACAAGCACACTGGGAGGCTGGCAGCGATTCTGCAGCCGGCGAGCTTGTAGCCGATTCGTTCAGTTACCAGCAAGGAGCGAAACATGTTGATTCTGACAAGGCGCGTCGGTGAGACCGTGATGATAGGAAACGACATCACTGTGACCGTCCTAGGCGTCAAGGGCAATCAGGTGCGTATCGGCGTGAACGCACCCAAGGAAGTTGCGGTTCATCGCGAAGAAATCTATGAACGCATCAAGCGGGAAGAGCAGTCCACGGATGATGAACGGCATGAGGTGGACGGCATAGAGCCCTGAGCCTGCCCCGGATGGGCGCGGGCCGCCTACGATGAGGATGACGCTCCTGAGTCGACACCCTGACCGGCATCCTTCACCCGGCTCGCTCCCCGACTGATGCTCCAGAGCGATGATCCTGATCGATACCCCATGATTTATCACCCTGATCGACGATCCTGACTTGTCGACTTGCTTTGCTCCTTTACGTTCGCATGCATGGCCAGTATTCTTGCCGGCCTTCGCGGACCGCCAAGCGGTCCGGCAGGTGAAATCAAGCACCGGAGAGATGGCCGAGCGGTCGAAGGCGCGCCCCTGCTAAGGGCGTATGGGTCAAAAGCCCATCGAGGGTTCGAATCCCTCTCTCTCCGCCACCCCTCCCGAGGTGCCGGGCCGGGAAACCGGGAAACCTGGGTAAGCGAGACACTGAACGATCGCCGATTGAGCACCCTTTGCAGGCATCGTCGCAGGCATCGTCAAAGCGACCGCCCAAGACTTCGGCCCGAAGCTCCGGATAACATCGCGTGAATCTCGCCGGCGATCGCTAAGGCGATCGATTCCGGCGTATTTGCGCCGATATCCAAACCGATGGGACCATGCAGGCGTCCAACGAGCATCGCCGCCTCGGCGCCTAACTCGTTCAACAGCCGTTCACGACGAGCTACAGGACCCAACACACCGATATAAGCCGTCGAACTTCTTGCAAGCGCGCGCAAATAGGCGATATCGGAGATGAGATGATGGCTCATCACGACGGCTGCATCATAGGCGTTGGGATCGACGGCGGACGCCATGTCGAGCGCCGGCGACAACACCACCGAGGCATTCGGAAAGCGATCGGCGACGGCATACGCAGGCCGATGATCGACGATGGTGACCTCCCATCCGAGGAGATCGGCGATCTGGACCAGAGGCAGAACATCCGGACCCGCCCCCAGGATCAGAATCCTCAGGCTCAGCGGCACGGGAATCACCCGCAGCAACGCCCCTCCGGCATGCACTTCCCAAGTATTCGAGCGCGCGATCGGCAGCGTCTGTCGGTTCGCATATTCGACCGGGTCCTCTACAATGATCTCGGCTTCGCCTTCGAGAGCCTGCAATGCTCGCCCGTCGGAACTCATCTGAAACCATTGCCCCAGCGGCAGCTGCGGGGCGGCTCGGATCACCACCGCAAATGCCGTTCGCATGCGCGCTACGCGTGCGGCTTCGATCGTGGCAAAAGGCCGATAGCCGCTATCGAGATGCAATGGCGTAAGCAGAATGGTCGTCGCGCCTTCACAACCCAGGCCGAGGCCCCAGATGAGATCGTCGGATGAACGTGTGTCGTAGGTCACCAACTCTGCTGTGCGCGATTCGAGTACGCGCTGCGCGCGTTCAAACAGATCGGTTTCCAGACACCCGCCGCTCAGAAGCCCTGCCGCTCTGCCCTCCGGCCCGATCAGCATATGCGCACCGGCCTTACGGTAGGTGGATCCCGATGTCTGTACGATCGTTGCCAGCACCAGCGGCTCGCCGCGATCCCGCGACTGCATGAAAAATGAATGCAAGTCAGCGTGATAGGCAATCATGGCACTGCATCGGCCGTCCGGCCTCTATCCTGGTTTCCATGTTTTCGAGCGGAGCATGACCTTGATGTTTTCACCTGAAAATGTCGTCACACGATATATTCTGGAGCGGCACGCCAGGACAACGCCCGATGCCGAGTTCATAAGATTCGAGGATGGATCGTGCTGGACTTATAGACAAGCGCTAGAAATCTCTTATGCCGCCGCCAACGTGCTGCGTCAGGCCGGACTGCGTCAAGACGACCGGATCGGTATTCTCTATGGAAACGGCCCGGAATTCATCCGCGCCTGGTGGGGAGCGGCGGCCCTCGGCGTCCAGGTCGTGCCGATCAATATCGGCTATCGGGGCCGTATGCTCGAACACCTGCTGCGATTGAGCCGTCTGGATGCCGTAGTAGGCGACCCGCAATTGATGGACGTCTTCAGCGGCATCACGGAGCCGGGACTGGTGCCTGAACGCAAATTCACCGCGAACGATCTGTTGTCAACCGATATCACGGCGCCGGCCTTACAGCGTCCGATCGAAACCTGGGATATCGCCTTCTATCTGCTGACCTCCGGAACCACCGGTCCTTCCAAACTGGCCATCGTCACTTACCGCAATATTCATGCCGGCGTCCTGTGCAGCGTACCGTTATCGAGAGGGTATGAGGATTGCGCGTTGATCGATATACCGCTGTTTCACGGCGGTGCGCTGCGCTTGGCCATGGGTGCTCTGTCATACGGGGCGCGTATGGCGATCCTGGCAAAGCCGCGTATGTCGACCTACTGGCAAACGGTGAAGGAAACCGGTGCAACACTGAGTTTCCTGGTGAGCACGATGGTGGACTTCGTACTGGCACAACCGGTGAGCAGAATCGAACGTGAACATTCGCTGCGAATTCTGGGGGCCAACCCGCTGCCGAGCGATCCGCAGGGCTTCATGGAGCGCTTCGGCGTCCAGGAACTGCTGGTGGCTTACGGCTCGACCGAAGCACCCGGCATGCTGCGGGCAGCCAGCGATGATCCTCTGGCGCGCGGCTATTGTGGACGGGCGCGACCAGGGTATCACTACCGGATCGTGGATGAAAACGACATCGAGCGTCCCGCCGGTGAACCCGGCGAGTTGATCGTGCGCCATGACGAACCCTGGGTGATTTCGCCGGCTTATGTCGATAACCCGGCGGCAAGCGCCGCCGTATGGCGCAACGGCTGGTTTCATACCGGCGACCTGCTGCGCCGGGACGAAGCGGGACGCTTCTTCTACATCGATCGAGTCAAGGATTCGTTGCGGCGCCGTGGCGAGAATATTTCTTCGGCCGAGGTCGAGTATGAAGTCAAGGCCTTCCCCGGGATCACGGAAGCGGCCTGCGTCGCCTACCGCATGCCGAACACCACCGATGATGAGGTCAAGGTATGGATCGTGCCCGAGAAGGGGCAACACATCGACCACGAGGCGCTGCTTAAGTTTTGTGTGGAGCGCATGCCCTATTTCATGGTGCCGCGTTTTTTCGAGATGATCGATGAATTACCGAAGACGCCCAGCCAAAAAATCCTTAAATTCGACTTGCGCGAGCGTGGCAACAGTGCGCGAACCTGGGATCGGGAAGCACACGGCTTTCGGCTGACGCGAACCGGACTGAGCAAAACCAACGGCTGAGCGATGATTTCGGATCCTCCGTCCCGACCCCGGATCGAGCGATCCAACGAGGACGCCGATACCGCTGCGCCAGATTCAATGTAATTCCCCTGTAAGTACGTCCCGGGAGACTTCTCATATCGACCACATGAGGGCTCCCCGTGCCAACCCGTCTTCTGAAATGGCTTTTCGGCAGTCTCGCCAGCCTGATACTGGCTGTCGCCGCAGGCGCGCAGACACCGACCGACCCGGGACGTGTGCTGTTCGAACAGCTGTGTGTCGCGTGCCATAGCATAGGTGAAGGTGACCGTGTCGGCCCCGATCTGGCCGGCGTCACCCAGCGGCGCGATGAGGCATGGATCGGGCGGATGATTCGCGAGCCCGATGCCATGATCGCCGCGGGCGACCCGGTCGTCACCGCCCTGGTCAAACGCTTCAACGGCATCATCATGCCCAGGCTCGGGCTGGACGAAGCCCAGGCCGAGGCGCTCGTGGCTCACTTGCGGGCACTGGATGCCGGTGCCGCCATGACGACGCCGGCACTAGTCTACGACACGCCCGAACTGATGCCGTCGCAGGCGCTGGTGTGGCGCATGTTCCTGCTGATCGGCGCGCTGATTGCACTGGTCTTTGCGGCCGTCGCCTTCAGCACCAACCGTCCACGCGAGGTCAGCATTGCACGTGCCTATGGTCTGCGCCGGGCACTGTTCCTGGCGGCACTGGCCGCGGCCATCGGCATACTTGCAACGACCTTGCCCAAAACGCCATACGCAGCCCATGGCAGTGCCGCGGTTGCCGACGTCGATCGCATCATCTATGTCGCCGGACGTCAGTTCGAGTTCATCTGGTCGGATGAGCCGATCGTCAGCGCTGCGGATATCGGCCGTGTACCGCGCCTGCATCAGCTGACGATCGATCCAGGCGCGACAGTGGAATTTCGCGTCACCAGTCTCGATGTCAACCATGGCTTCGGCTTGTACGGACCACAGCGTCAGATCGTGGCACAGACCCAGGCCATGCCCGGCTATGTCAATCGCCTGCGGGTGCGGCTGGATGAGCCCGGCGAATATGCCGTGCTGTGCATCGAATATTGCGCTGCTGCACATCACCGCATGCGTAACAGCTTGATCGTGCGGTGAATGCCATGACACAGGAGACACAAATTATGCAAACCGCGAACCGCCAGATCTTGCGCTGGATGCCGGTGGTGTTCGTGCTGTTCCCGATCCTGATCCTGCTCGGAGCGTTCATGCGCTCGGTGCAAGGTGGCGTGCTGTCCGAATTCGAAAACTGGTTCTATCCGGTGATGACTCTGCACGGTGTCGGCATGGTCGGGCTGTGGTATGTCGCCGCGATGGCCATCGCCGCCGATCTGTTGACTCGTTATGTACGGCCCTCGCCGGCGGTCGCCAACCTCGCCCTGTGGGGCACCGTGCTCGGTGTGGTGTTGCTGCTGGCGAGCGTATTCCTGGGCCGATACGCAGCCGGCTGGTATTTCTTGTATCCACTGCCGTTCAAGGGCGAGTGGCCGGCCTGGTCGAACGTGGTGTTCCTGCTTTCGCTGACGGTGCTCGGCGCGGTCTGGCTGGTTTGGACCTTCGATCTATTGCGGGCGATCGCCAGCCGCTACTCGCTGCCGCAGGCGCTGGGCTGGCATTACATCGCCGGACGCAGCGAGCCGGCGGTGCCGGCAGCCGTGCTGATCATCACCATCAGCCTGATCTCCGGCGTGGCCGCATTGGTGTCGGCAGTGATCCTGATGGTGCTGTTCTTCCTCGAAATATTCACCGGCATCGCCAACGATCCGCTGTTGATGAAAAACCTGACCTTCTTTTTCGGTCATACCATCATCAATCTGGCAATGTACCTGGGTGTTGCCGCTGCCTACGAGATCCTGCCGCACTACGCCGGACGGCCGTGGAAAAACAACCGCGTGGTGGCAATCGCCTGGAACTGCGTGCTGCTGATCGTTCTGTTCGCCTACTTTCATCATTTATATATGGACTTTGTGCAGCCCGGTCCGCTGCAGTACATCGGCCAGATCGCTTCCTATGCAAGCGCGGTCCCCTCCACGATCGTCACACTGTTCGGCGCGCTGCTGCTGGTGTTCCACGCCCGCATGCGCTGGAATCTGACCTCGATCCTGCTGTTTCTGGGGCTGGCCGGTTGGGCCATCGGCGGCATCGGCGCGATGATCGATTCCACCATCAGCGTCAACGTGCGCCTGCACAACACACTGTGGGTACCGGCGCACTTCCATACCTACAATCTGGCAGGACTGGCATTCCTGGTGCTGGCCTACTTTCATCACGTGTGCCAGAACGCCACCGGGCTGCCGGAAAACCGCTTACTGCAACGCGCCTCGGCACTGACGATGACCCTCGGTGCCTATGGGGTGTTTTTGATGTTCTATCTCGCCGGCGCGTATTCGATACCGCGCCGTTTCGCCCTGTATCCGGCAGAATTGGCCCACGGCACCGGCTACGCCTTCTGGGGCATGCTGTGCGCCCTGTTGTTCCTGCTCGGCTTCCTGCTCTATCTAGGCGAAACCGGCCGCCGCTGGTGGCGGGCGCTCGCAGCTTAGATCGTGCGTCGCTTGATCCTGCTCCTGGTGCCGGGGTTGCTTGCCCTGGCCGTCATCCCGACCGCCACCCTGGCGGCGACGGAGATTGCACCCTTGCCCGCGACTGGAGCCGAAGCACGAC
Organism: Steroidobacter denitrificans; assembly: GCF_001579945.1. NCBI lineage: Bacteria > Pseudomonadati > Pseudomonadota > Gammaproteobacteria > Steroidobacterales > Steroidobacteraceae > Steroidobacter > Steroidobacter denitrificans. The sequence continues at coordinate 2,587,619 of NZ_CP011971.1, forward strand.
TCGAGGGCAGACCGGTACCGGATATCCCCTTGCAGCTGGCCGATGGCCGTAAACGGATGCTGTCGGATCTGAGCCGGGAGCAGGCCTTGCTGGTGACCTTCTTTTATCGGCGATGTGCCGGCGTGTGCATGCCCTTCCTGGAATGGATCAACAACGCCATCATGGAAGTCGGCGGCCTGGGCAGCGACTACCAGGTATTGGCACTGAGCTTCGATGAAGCCGACACCGTCACCGATCTGCTCGCCCAGGCACGCGTCTTCGGATTGCTCGGCAACCGCGATTGGCACTTCGCGGTCACCGATCGGGCGGCGCTTGCCGGCATCACCGAGGCGCTGGACTTCTGGTACCGGCGTCAAGGCAGCTCGAACCAGTACGATCATGGGTCATTACTGGTGGCCATTCGTAACGGACGTGTGATCCGCGCACTCAGCGGCGGGCCGGGACAGACCCAGCGCCTGCGCGAACTGGTCTGGGAGCTGCGCGGTCGAGTCACGTCCTACTATGCAGTGGACAACCGGCCGATATTGCGTTGTCTCGATTTCGATCCGCGCACCGGTACGCCGCGGCTGGACTGGGGCATGCTGCTGCTGGTCACCCCGGCGTTGGCTTCATTGGCGGCGGCGATAAGCGTATTCCGCCCGCGCCGGCATCGCTCCGGAATCCTACGGTCCTGATCGGATTGCATGCATGCTCGGCAGACGCCTCTGTTCGACGATCTTGCGTAGCAGTGCATCGTGCCAATCGCTGTCGAAGGCACTACGCTCGCGCGCCTCGGCCAAGGCTGCCAGCGCCGCGTCGACCCTGCCTTGACGTAGATACAGGTCCACCAGCAGGCGCAACGCCTCGCGATACCGGTCACGGAAGCGTTGCCTCGGCGCTTCGAAGGCGATGTCATCGGCATCGGCAAACAACTCGCCCCGGTACAGCGGCAGCGTCTGTTCCAGACAGCGGAGCGCCTCGGCCGAATCGCCTCGATGGGCGCAGCGGCGGGCTTCGTCCAACGCATCGGCGAATTGGAATGCATCCACCGCTCCCAGGATGTCGATGTCCAGCCGATAATGACCATGCCGATGCTGAATGAGACGCGCACCTGCATCAGGCAGCGTCTGTCGCAGGACACCGCGCAGGGCGTGTAGAGCGACGTGCAGACGATTGGCACCGGTGTCCGGATCGACTTCCGGCCACAGATACTCGATCAAGGTATCGCGCGACACTGCGGCGCCGCGCGCCAGAAGCAGATGGCGAAGCAGATCGAGCGCCTTACGCCGAGGAAAGCCGGCAACACCCAGCGTCCCGGTCTCAGCGACAATGGCGAATGCGCCCAGGCAACGTATCGTTACGGCGGCGGGCGAAAGCTGCGGCGCGCCGCAGGTCAGACGGGCAGCGGCCACCGCGATCGGACGTGCCGCCTCGAGCAGATGCAGGATCCAGTCGAGCGGGACGGCGCCCTTCCAGGCGAGCCCGAGATAACCGATGACCCGATCGCTTTCGATCAATGGAACGCCGACAAAGGTGCGGATACCTCGCTGCTTGACAGCCGCACGCTGAAAGCGACGATCCCCCTGAAAACACGTCGTGGACAGCGGCTTGCCGGTGGCGGTGATCCATCCCGGGTAGCCGATCCCGAGCGGCATCCGGGTGCGCTCCAGGAAGGCGGCGCGATCCTGGCCCACACAGCCGCGCAAGGCGACTTCCTGCTCTCCCGGACCGAGCAGGAACATCTCGCAGTCGTCGGCAGCGCAGGCTCGACGGATCGCCTCCAGCGTGTCCTCGAGCGAACCTTGCGCCAGACCTTCGGCCAGCGCCCCGCGCAACATCACCCATTCCAGCTGCGCGCTGCCGACAGGACCCTCGGCGATCAACGCCGGCGGCGACCACACCAACCAGCCGCAGCCCCCCGAAGGAGCGCGCAGACGCGCGCAGTGGCTCGTTGGCGAAGCATGCTCGTGATCGCCATCGAGGCAGGCCTGGCAGTTGGCATGCCCGGCCAGCAGCTGCCAGCAGGGCCGGCCCCTGGCCTGGATCTCCGGAATGTCCAGCGTACGGGCAATGGCCTCCGGCCAGACTTGGATCCGCATCTGTTCATCGATGACGAAATGCGGCCGAAAGCGCTCAGAACTTATCGCGATGGTAGGCAGATTTTGCATGAGGACCAGAAAGTCCGATATCGGTGTGCGGCAAGGGTACGCTTGCCGGGTGGTGAAGCAAGGATCCGGGACGTTAGCCGCTTCGCCGTCGGCAAATATCTCCTCATTGTCCGGGTACCTTGAGAAGATTTCACTGCCGGGTCTGCTTATACTACTCGAGGAAATTTCCGATTGGGCGATCGATCATGGCCATATCGAAGCGAGAAGCCTGTTTCATCGGCGGTGAGTGGGTTACATCGGATCAATGGATGGATGTGGATGATCCGGCGACCGGTCAAGTGATCGGCCGCGTTCCAAGACTCGGACGCCGGGAAACGCAGCAAGCCATCGCGATTGCAGCACGAGCGATGGGCGCCTGGGCCAATCTCACCGGCAAGGAACGCGCCCGAACGCTGCGGCGTTATTACGAACTCATTATCGACAATCAGGAATCGCTCGCCGCGCTCCTCACACAAGAGCAAGGCAAGCCGCTCACCGAGGCGCTTGCGGAAATCATCTATGCAGCAAGTTTTATCGAATGGTTCTCGGAAGAGGCCAAGCGCGTCTACGGCGATGTCATTCCGGGTCATGCACCCGACAAGCGTATCATTGTCCTGAAACAACCCATCGGTGTCGTCGCGGCGATCACCCCGTGGAATTTTCCTGCAGCCATGATCACTCGCAAGATCGGGCCGGCACTTGCCGCAGGTTGTTCCGTCATCGTCAAACCCGCCGCTCAAACGCCGTTCACCGCCTTGGCGCTCGCCGAGTTAGGCGCCCAGGCGGGTTTACCCAACGGAGTTCTCAATGTTCTGACCGGCGGTGCCGCTGAAATCGGCGGCGCGCTGACGGCGAGCGAGACCGTGCGCAAACTGTCGTTCACCGGCTCTACCGAGGTCGGCGCCAAGCTGTATGCGCAATGCGCACCCACCATCAAGAAGCTCAGTCTGGAACTGGGCGGAAATGCACCTTTCATCGTCTGCGACGATGCCGATCTAGACGCCGCGGTCACCGGGGCCATTCAGTCGAAGTTCCGTAACGCGGGACAAACCTGCGTCTGTGCCAATCGTATTTATGCGCACGAGAAGATCCATGACGCTTTCATCGAAAAGCTTGCTGTCGCCGTCTCGGCTTTGCACGTGGCACCAGGCTGCGAACCAGGCTCGCACATCGGACCGCTGATCGACGAGCGCGCCGTTCAGAAGGTCCGCGAACATATCGAAGACGCGGTGCAAAAAGGCGCAAGAATCGTCACCGGTGGTGCGCCTCATGCGCGCGGCGGCCGATTCTTTACGCCCACGGTGATCGCAGAGGTCAACCAGGACATGATTGTGAGCCGGGAAGAAACCTTCGGTCCGTTGGCTCCGGTGTTCCGCTTTCGCGACGACGCCGAGGCGATCACCCAGGCAAACGCCACGCCGTTCGGGCTGGCGGCCTACTTTTATGCGCGCGATCTCGGGCGTGTCTGGCGTATTGCCGAGCAGCTCGAAGCAGGCATCATCGGTGTCAACACCGGCCTGATTTCCACCGAACTGGCTCCCTTCGGCGGAGTCAAGGCCTCAGGGCTCGGGCGCGAAGGATCGAAATACGGAATGGATGATTTCCTTGAGATCAAATACGTCTGTATGGGCATCTGATCATCGTGTTGCAGCCGCCAGGAAACCTGTCATCCAAGGCTGGGATGACCATCGTCATCACACAGGAGACATGTAACCGCACCTTGACCGGCCGAATACCGGCCAATCATGATGCGAACCGATGGAGCTGATATCTCGTCGCGCAGCGCCGAGTTCACGGATTACGCAGGATTTCTGCTCGGCCGAATGCTCACCACGTTCGCCACACCACCGTCGACATTCAAAATGTGACCGGTAACATAACTTGCGGCATCCGAAGCCAAAAAGATCGCAGCACCGCAAATCTCTTCCGGACGGCCGAAGCGATCGAGAGCGATTGCGTTCACGAACGCCTGCATGAGCGGGGTATCGTCGGCCACCCGCTCTATCATGTCGGTCATGAAGTAACCGGGAGCAATGGCGTTGCAGGTGATACCGTAGCGTCCAAGCTCACCAGCCAGCGACTTGGTGAGTCCCGCGATGCCGTGCTTGCTTGCGGCATAGGCCTGCATTCGTTCCCGGCCCAGCACCGAACAGTAGGACCCGACATTGATGATACGACCGGACTGCCGAGGAATCATCACCCGCGCCGCCTCGCGCGCCAGCAGATAGGCGGCGGTGAGATTCGTGTCGAGCGTGCGACGCCATAGCTCGAGGGTTGAATCCAACAGCTTGCTGGTGATGTACATCCCCGCATTGTTGAGCAGAATGTCCAGACGTCCGAAACGCTCGACGATCCGGGGAACCGCAGTGACGACCGCCTCCTCATCCAGCAGGTCGAAGGCGTCCACATGAGCCTGATGCCCCTCCCGGCGAAGCTCATCAGCGACTTCCTCCAGGCGCGCCGCATCGCGAGCCGTCAACACCACCGTCGCTCCGGCACGCGCCAAGGCCTGCGCCATGGCCTTGCCGAGTCCCCGCGAGGCGCCCGTCACGAGTGCAACCCTGCCGCTGAGTGAAAATAGATTCATCCGTTTCCTGATTCCAATGACTTGTGTTGCCTGGGAACTATGCGGCGGGCTCGGCTGCCCGATCCACCTGTTCGAACGCTTCGCACGCGTGACCAAAGGCCTCGATCGCGGCGGGAAAACCCGCATAGATCGCCACCTGAAAGATGATTTCGCATATCTCCTGTCGTGTCAGTCCCTGCTTCAGGCCACCGATGATGTACGCCTTCAACGATCCGGGTTTATTCAACGCAGCCAGCGCCGCAATGGAAATCATGGCTCGATACTTCAACTCCAGCCCCGGCCGTGACCAGACATCCCCGAGGACGGTCGACACCGAGAAGTGCCCCCAGTCCTTTTCGATCTCCGACGGATAATGAAACTGCGGCATGGCGCTCGAACCGACCGGGAAGACCTTCTCCAGCGCCGCCATCCCGCGTGCGAACCGATCTTCGGATGTTTCGGTCATGCTCTTTCTCCGCTTGCGTTGTATCGATCATCCTCAAATCCTCGGGTCACTGAACGGCACCCGTTCCGGAAAGCGCCGCCCGACCGGCCGCATCCTTCTGTAACGCAACCTTCTGGATCTTGCCCGTCGGAGTCATAGGCATCTCCTCGAGCCGAACGATCACCTCGGGATGCAGGTATTTCATCGCCTTGTGTTCGATAAGAAAATCGCTGATCTCTTCGACACCGACTTCCTGCCCGTCACGCGTGACGATGTAGGCGCATACGCGCTCGCCCAGCCGCTCATCAGGCATCCCGACCACGGCGGCCTGAACAATGGCCGGATGCTGACACAGCAGTTCCTCAATTTCCTTCGGATGGATCTTCGAGCCACCGCGATTGATGACCTCCCTGGCCCGCCCGACGAAGTGCAGATAGCCGTCTTCATCCACGTAACCAAGATCGCCGGTGTAGAACCAGCCTTCCGCATCGCGTGTCTCGGCGGTCTTCTCGGGCTGGTTGTGATAACCGACGAAGAGCGTCGGGCCGCGGAAACAGATCTCACCGATGGCGCCGGCCGGCTGCACTGCTGCGCGGTCGTTCTGATCGACGATCTTGAGTTCGGCGCCGAATATGGGCCGCCCCACGGTGCTGCGAATTCTTTCCTCAGGATCGTCCGGCACGGTGCGGGTGTGGATGATCGTCTCGCCCATGCCATAGGTGTTTGCGGACTTCACGCCCCATACGCGCCCCAACTCAGCGATCAATTCGGGCGAGCTGCGCGCACCACCGACCGCGACCGACTTGACTGACGAAGTGTCGTATTTGGTGAATTCAGGATGGTGCAACAGGCCGAAGAAATGCGCCGGCGTCCCCGACAGCTTCGTTACACGCTCTCGCTCGATCTGTGCCAGGATCTCAGTGGGACTGTAGCGGTCGACGACCACCATGGGAAAGCCGGCCAGGTAGGTATAGTACATTTCGAAGTGGCCAAACGTGTGCGTCATGGGCGAACACGTCAGCATCACGGTGTCCGTCGGCATATGCTGAATGAGCCGCTTGTGCAACGAAATCACAGCATCGTGCACATGCAGGAATCCCTTGGGATTTCCCTCCGTGCCCGACGTGAAATTAAGGTAGAAGATATCATCCGCGGCAGTGGTGATGCCGGCGAGGCGTTGCGGGTTGCTGCGGCCGTCCTCGATCAGATCCTCCAAGGTCGACTCGCCCGCTGCCGTATCGGCCTCTCCCCTGGCAACCACCATCTTGCGCAGCGCGGGAAGCTGGGGCCGCAGCGAGCGCACCATGTCCGCGAAAGCAAAGTCCTTGTAGGTATCAGGGACGATAATCGCATCACTCCTGCAGAAAGCGAGAAGATTGGCCGTCTCGCGCTCGCGAAACACCGTGTGTATGGGTTGAATGACGGCGCCGATACGCGATAGCGCTATCTGCAGCAAGCAGAACTCGACCCAATTCGGCAACTGCACCGCCACGATATCACCCGGCCCGATGCCGGCTCCCAGGAGCCCGGCGGCCAGCGCAGTGGATTCGGCCTTGAACTCTGCAAGAGTGTAGCTTCGGTCCGCGGTGATCAGAACCGCCTTGTCCGGCTGCGAGGCTACCGTCCGGTCGAAACCCTGGTGCAGGGTCATATCCATCCACAGCCCGGCGTCACGCCAACGCTTGCGGTAGGCAGCGGAAAAGGCGGGAAAACTGTGCTTGGTCATCGAGCTCTCTCCGGGTGGCCAGCTCGTCGTGGCCGGGATTCCTATGCCGGCCGTTCCGCGACCCATCTTTACATCACCTGCGGGTTCATACCCGGTCAGGCTACGTTCAACTATCGGTCCATCGTTCGAATTACTAATATACAGCGATGGAATACGGCTGCCAAGTACGTTCTTGCTCCTCCACCATCGACGATATCGGTGTCCCGGGGAAGCTACGTTGCAAAATAAGTCGCTTCGGTCCGTCCGGATTGCATGGCGTAGCTAAGCTCCGCTCAGACGCGAATGCCTACCCCGCCGGGCGGCCTCCGCTGCCTCGTGGTGCACGACTACTCCCCGGTGAAGAGAGGCGGGCGCTTGTCGCGAAACGCATTCACGGCCTCCTGATGGTCCTTCGTCAGGTTCGACAGAGCCTCGTACGCGAACGAAGCATCGATCACCGCGTTGACGACCTCCTTGAGCCGGATGTTCACCGCCAACTTGGTCCACTGTACGGCCCGCGGTGCGCCGCTTGCCAGCCGCTGGGCGAATTCATCCACGACCTTGTCGAGATCTGCGGCGGGAACGGCGCGGTTGATCAGCCCGATGCTCGCAGCCTGCTCGCCCGTCAGCGTATCGCCGAGGAGCAGGTACTCCTTGGCGCGGGCATAGCCGATGAGTTGAGGCCATATGGCCGCGCCGCCATCCCCGGCGACATACCCGATCTTGACGTGCGGATCTGCGATCTTGGCATGGTCGGCCGCGATGATGAGGTCACAGAACAACGCGATGGTGGCACCGAGGCCGATCGCCGGGCCGTTGACCTTGGCGATGATCGGCTTGGGACAGTCGAGTATCGAATGAAGCAGTTGCTTGCCGGGAGCCATTCCCTCCAGAAAGATTTCCGGACGATCGATCATGCGCTGCATGTACTCGATGTCGCCGCCGGCGCTGAACGTACGTCCCGCACCGGTGATCACGAGCACGTTCGTCTCCGGATCCCGGGCCACGTCCGGAAACAGCCTCGCGAGCTCGCACTGCATCTCACCGTCCATCGAGTTCAGCGTGTCGGGCCGATTGAAGGTAGCGTATAAAACACGCCCGTCACGGCGGAATTCAATCGAACTGTAAGTGGAGAATTGCACGGTAAAATTTCCTTCGATTATCAGGAAAGATCGGGATTCCTCGAGACGCAATCCCTCCCGTACTCAGCGCCGCCGTATCCAGCGGATCAGCGTCACGTCATCGGTCACTGGCACAAAAACCGCCTGTACCGGTTCGCCGATCCGGATCGTCTCGGCGCTCACACCGTTGATCGGACCTGCCGGCTCGCTGACCAGATTTCCCACAAGCCGGATGGCAGGCTCTTCCTCGAGCTCGACTACGATGACGTTATAAGGCGCCAAGGGGTTGAACACGGGAAACAGCGGAGGATGCGGAACAATGAACGACCATATTCGACCTCTGCCGGAAAGCTCGCGCCATTGCTGCTGCCGGGAATGACAGGAGGGACACATGGGGCGCGGCGGGAAACGCAGTTTGCCGCAACTACCGCACGCCTCCATAACGACGACACCGCGTCTGGCACCCTGCCAGAACGGCGCATCGTGGTCATTCGTCGTGGGCAGCGGCCAGGATGCGATCATCTTTTCGTCGCCCGCCATGATGACTCCTCAGTTCCGGAGGATGAGTGCGCTGGTCGGCACGTCGTCACAACTCGTCACCAGGCAGACGTCGGCTCCCGGCACCTGATTCGCCGAACTGCCACGCATCTGCCGAACTCCCTCATTGATGAGATTGAACCCGTGCACATAGGCTTCGGACAGGCTGCCGCCGCTCGTATTGAGTGCAAGCCTTCCACCCGGATCGAGCGCGCCGTTTTCGGTGAATGCGGCGCCCTCGCCTCTGCCGCAGAAGCCGTATGCCTCGAAGGACAGCAGCACCATGGTCGTGAAGGCGTCATAAATCTGAGCGACTTTGATGTCGTCGGGCTTGAAATCGCTACCGCGCCAGAGCGCCTTTGCTGCTGCGTAGGAGGGTGTTCTGAAAGGAGTACCGCAATAGTCGTTCATGAACCCGGGATGAGGTGCAGATATGCCCTGCGCACCGGCATGGATATAGACCGGCCGGTGTCGGCAATCACGGGCACGCTCCGCCGAGACAATGACGCAGGCCAGCGCCCCGTCGGTCTCGAGGCAGTTATCGTACAGACACAGTGGCTCCGCAATCCATCGCGCGGCCATGTATTGCTCACGCGTCAGCGGTTTGGGGTACATCGCCGCCCGTGGATTGTTATTCGCCATGCGTCGGCATGTCAACGCAACGTTCGCGAGATGCTCGCGCGTCGCTCCGAACTCGTGCATATATCGACGCGTCAGTACAGCCAATTCGTCGGCCGGACGCACCAGACCATAAGGCCGCGTGTACTTGTATCCATCGTACAAACGCTCCGCCGACGTCGCCCATACCCGCGGCCCGGAGCCTCGCTTGCGGGAACGCCAGGCTACGGCCACCTCCGCCTGCCCGCTCGCCACTGCCATGGCCAGATGCAATACCGTGCCGCACCCCGCCCCGCCTCCATACCCCACCTGCGAGAAAAACCGAATATCGCCAAAGCCGAGATTGCCGGCGATTTCGATCTCCTCCGTTCTTTCCATCGTATACGACGACAAGGCGTCCACTTCGGATGGGGCGATTCCCGCGTCCTCGAGCGCCGCGAGAATCGCCATCGATGCCAGTTCGCATTCACTGGCCTCCAGGCGCCTGGCAAAAGCGGTCTCTGCAATACCGACGATGGCAGCCTTGTCCTTGATCACCCGACCTCCCGAATACTTTTACGAATCGCCGGCACGAGGGCCCTAGTCCTTGTGCCGGCGGGCCTCGTATTCCTCACGAAGCTGCCGGCGCAGCTCGGCCTCACGCTTGCGGATGGTCCAGAATTCCGGCTTGCGTTTCTCGAGAAAGGCCGCACCGCCCTCCCGGCCCTCGGGCATATCGAAGAAGTCGGGGTACAGCTGTGCGGAAATGGTGCCGAATTCCTTGTAGCCGTCCATCTCCTGATCGAACGCGGCCTTCAGTATTTCGAGGCATCCCGGACTGACGGCCAGCAGTTCCTCACACCATCGGTCGACCTCCACTTCGAGCTGCTCCAGCGGAACGACGGTGTTCACGAGTCCCATTTCCAGCGCCTGCTCCGCCTTGTATTTGCGACAGAGCATCCATATCTCGCGAGCCTTCTTCGCCCCCACGACTTTGCTCAAGTAGGGAACGAAGGCTCCATCCGCCGGTGAGGACACGCGAGGTCCAGCCTGACCGAAGACCGAATTATCCGCGGCAATGGTGAAGTCGCAGCAGTAGACCATATGATTATGGCCGCCGATGCAGTAACCCTGGACCTGGGCAATGACCGGCTTGGACGACATCCGTACGAGACGATTGTGCGGATAGCGGTGATAGAAAACGCTGCGCAGTCCCCACTGCTCCCATTCCACATCACCCCCGACGCCGAAATGCCTGCCGCGTCCGGCCACCACGATCACGCCGATCGTCGCATCGTGATTGGCGTCGTAGAAGGCGCGAAACATCTCGTCGATGACATCCGGCGACATCGCATTCATTTTATCCGGCCGGTTGAACGAGATGCGCGCCACACCGCCGCCGAGATCGCGGTGGTGCTTTTTCTCGTAGGCAATGAATACGAAATTGTCCAGCCCGTGCCCGGTAACGGCACTCCAGTTGGTCCAGCTCATGCTCGCTCCTCCGATGACTGCCGGAACGAACGCTACTATTGAACGACGTTCGAGATTATGAATATCATGCAAGGCGTCACGGGTATTGTCAACGGATTTGCGGGTACATTGCCGCGTACCGCAAGTTTAGATTCGGCAGCGAGGCAGACATGAAGAATTTTCTCGAGCACATCGCGCTGCGGCCGGAAAGATTGTGCATCGAACAATGACCGCGGGTTTCCGGCAAGATGCCTCGTATGGAAGGTGGCTGCAGTTATTGCGGGAAAATCATTCAGAACAAGACATTCATCCGCGGCGAAGTCGATGTCCGCCGGTCATGTCTTTCAATTTCTGTTAGATTTCAGGCGCGGCAGAACCTTGGTGCAAAACAGTTCCAGGCTCTTCCAGCCGACATCGGGAGGCAGGCCACCGATCAGCGGCTGAACTGTCATCGTGTAGCCCCTCGCCTCGCATTTTTTTGCGAAGGCAACGCACTGATCGGGTGTGAGCACGTGAAACATGCCGGATCTCCGCACCGCATCATCATCCACAAGAGATTCGAACGGCGACGATGAATTCGACGCCTCTGCAGCCATGCGCGCGTAGGATGACACGACGTGGGCAGCGTGCGGCATGAGCTCCGCCCAACCCTTGTCCGGATCCTCCACGATATGCATGCACCACGCCCTGCTGAGAACGATCTTCTGCCCAGGCTCTCGTCCGAGCTTTCTGCACTCCGCATCGTAGACTGCAAAAAGTTCCGTTTTCAAAGGAAAGAAACCCGCACCGAAGCGTGCGGCACGTACCGCGCTGGCCTTGATGCCTCCTCCGACGAGCAGCGGCGGATGCGGCTTCTGCAACGGCAGCGGACGAATGAAAATCGGCCGTCCGTTCATCACAAACCGTTCTCCGGAAAGCGCTCGGATCAATATTTCCATGCCTTCATCGAGCAGCCGGCCGCGATCCGCAAGGGACACACCGAACATGGCAAATTCGGACGGCACATATCCCCCACCCACGAGGACATCGAGGCGACCGTCGCTCAAAAGATCGATAACCGCGATTTGTTCCGCTATCTTGACCGGATCGTGCAGCGGCAGGATCACTGCGTTCGGCATGAGCCGGGCGCGTTTTGTCCGCGCTGCAAGGGCGGCGAGAAAAAGAAGATTGCACGGCATGTAGCCATCTTCGGCACCGTGATGTTCACAAACGGATATCCTGCTGATGCCGTGTTCGTCGGCATAGGCCGCCATCTCGGGTGCTGCGGCATAAAGATCCCGCGGCGCCGCTCCGAAGGAGGGAGCGCGCATATCGAACATCAACATCGTATCGAGCATGTAGACCTCCCGCTTCGTCTACGGATCAGGCCCGAGTAACAATACGCCACGGCTGGATTCCGCCGCGGCGTATTTCCCTCGTTTCAAGCCTTTCGCATACACCGGAATATCCCATTCCCGCGCCTGATCTGTACGTCCGTGCTAGAACTCGTATGCCAACTCCAGGCCGTAGGTACGCGGCTCGCCGACGGCCGCGGCATTGTGGCCGAGCGCCGATGCCAGGGTCATGCCGCCCACGAAATAGGTCTTGTCCAGCAGATTCTTCCCGAACAGCGCCGCGGACAATCGGGTACCCATGATATTTGCCCACTGAAGACGTCCACTGACAACCCCATAGCCCGGCAATTCGGTATCCAGCGCCACGGAATCCGCCGCGTTCGAAAAATATTGGCTGGTCTGCGCATAGACTTCGCCCCTCAAGCTGATATCGCCTGTATTTTCGCTCGTCGGAAAATGGACCTGTGCGAAGAAGGTACCCGAAACCTCCGGTGTATCGCCCACCGGCCCGTACTTGTAGGCCGTCCCGAACAGCTCGACATTGCCGTCACTGAAGCTGGCGTGGGTGTATGCACCCGTAAGACCGAGTTGCAGCCAATCGGTCGGCATGATCGACGCTTCGAGCTCGAGCCCATAGACCTTGGCGGACGGAACATTCGCCGTCACCGCGATCGATGCCAGCCCGCCCGGACCGTCCGGATCCGGAAACTCGACGCGCTGTACATCCTGGATCCACTGATGATAGACAGCCAGGCTGAGGTTTGCAGGGCGCCCGAACAGGCTGCCACGTGACTTCAAGCCCGCCTCGATATCCTGAGTCTGCTCGGACTTGAAGATATTACCGCCTTGTTCGGCAGGCGCGTCGACCGGCGGCGCAGAGCCATTGAAGCCGCCACTGCGGAAGCTGCCTCGGGTCTTGATATATGCGAACAAGCTTGGTGTAGCCTGATATTCGAGGCCAAGCTCCCAACTCGGATCGCTGAACGAATTATGCTGGTCGGGCATGCCGTAGGTATATGTCGCGCGGGGCAGCTGCTTGATACGCACCTTCTCCCAGGTGTAGCGAATGCCTGCGGTGAGGCGCAGATTATCGATCCAGGATGAAACATCCCAGGTACCTTGCGCATAGAGGGCGCTGGTCTTGTTCTCGATACGGAAGGCATTCGTGACGGAACTCGGCAGCAGGACCGGACTCAAGTCGAAATAGGTCTGTGGCCAGATCGTATCGCCTTCCTCGCGCTGGAAATAGAAACCAACGATATAGTCCAGGCTGCCGCTATCCGTCCTGCCCTGGAGCTGCAATTCCTCGGAAATCGACTTGATCAGACTTTCGTTGCCGACTTCGCCGGTGTCCAGATTCGCCGTCAGGATGGTGATGAACGGCGCGCCGATCTGCGGCCTGTCGGAATCCGATTCCGAACGAGATGCGCCGAAAATATTTCTGATCTGAAGGTTATCGTTCACATCGAAACTGGTCGTATTGGACAACAGCCAGTCCTTACCGTCCTGCTTGGCGCCGAGAGGATAGTACGTGGAATAGGCGCCGTTTCGCCTTTGCTCCTCGATATACGCCAGGAGGCCGGGGGCGTAGGCATCCGGATGGGCGGCGAGATAGTTCGCCCATGCTCCTGGGGTAGCCACCACATCGTCCAGTGCCGGGCTGAACAACAGGCCGCTGGAGCAAGTGAGAACGAAACCATGATTGGTCGCGCCGCAGGGGTAGGCGCTGTAGGTATAGGATGCACCGGTATTGGTGCCGCCGATATCGGCATACTGGAAGACCGTGTCATTGGTCACGGTCTCGCTGGGCTTGATGGTGAGGGAGACTCGGCCGCTGGTACGGCTGAGTTCTCCCAGGTAGCTATTGTTCGCGCGGTTATGAATATAACCATCGCGGTCGACGATACTGAAGGCGGCACGCAGCAGGACGGTGTTGTCGACGATAGGGATATTGACCATACCTTCGATTTCACGCAGATCCAGATTTCCGACCCGTCCCCGGAAACGCGCTGCAAACTCGTTGGTCGGTTTTGCCGAGGTATACAGCACGGCACCGCCCGTCGTATTCCTGCCAAACAAGGTGCCCTGCGGCCCTTTCAGGACTTGAATCGATTCCAGATCATAGAATGATGATGCGCTGCCGATAGTCAACGGCACCTCATTCATATAGGCGATGACCGCCGACGGCGAACCGCTGAACGTGTCGGCGCTTTGTCCACGAATCGAGTAGGTAAGCGAATTGTTGCCCTGGGTCTGGCGAATGGTAAGTCCGGGAGCCACCAGTTGCAGATCGGAATCGCTGCGAATAGCACGCTCGATAAGTTGATCCTGGCCAAAGACGGCGATGGTGCCCGGAACACGTGCCAGATCTTCGCTGCGCCGGCGTGCGGTGACGATGACTTCCTCCACGCCTGCCCTGCTGTCAACGATGCTGGCACCAGATTCCTGTGCCGAGGCGCCGGACGGCACACCAAGCACCATCGTAATGAGCGCCGAGGAAGGACCGCCCACTGACAGCAGCCAATGACGACTCCGCTTTGCTGAATCGATAGACATTGCAGACATCCTCCGTATTACATTCAAGACATCACGATGGACGACTCCATGCTGCAACCCGGCGGAACTCTCACACCGGTTGGCACAGGATCGAATGCCTGCCGGAGGAAAGGCACGACGGGACATGACCGCGCGAAACTCATATCAGATTTCGCGTCCAATCATGCGGCGTAGAAGCCTTCGCTTCACCATAGTTATAATTATGAACGACGTTCCAACTTACGAACATCTTGCGTGATGCCGGGGGCGATGTCAACGGATTCATCGAAGCCGCTTGTATCTGCGGCAGCGCAGCAACGATCGAAATAAATCATTGCCTACCACTATCGCCGGCATGCAAAGAACTAGTGTTGTAGATAGATATGGCGCGGTGCGGATCGTGGCGCATCCCGCGCATCTTCGGCTCTGGAACGAAAGCTCACGAGAATTTTCGACGCTGGACGCAAACAGCATCGGAGCACCTCTATGGGCGCTTTGATCAAAGCGGTTCGATCATCGGATCAAGCAGATCTTTCGGCAGAATTACGCTGCGATGAGCATTGATACATCCACCGAAACCGATGCTACGGCAACCGTACAGAAACTACCGATCTATCCCACTTTTTTCACGGATGTCACTGCCGCCGATCTTGCCCGGGCATTGAGCCCCGATGCACGGCCGGCGACATCCCTGATGATCGGCGCCAACTCCGGAAACTTCGGCGGCAGACGTTCCACCGGCCCGCCGATCACGATTGCAGCCATGACCTTACCGTCAGCCCCCAGGATCGGGGCCGCAATCGCCGCCGATCCTGGGTAGGATTCATTGATGCTCATGGCGATACCGGATTCATGAACCTCGGCGATCGCCGCACGCAGAGCCTTCTGTGTACTCATCATTCCGGGGGCTCTGGCCTCGAATTTGACCGTGCGCAGATATTCCGCCTGATACTTCTCGCTCGAAAATGCAAGCAGGGTACGGCCTGCTGCCGTGCAATAGAGCGGAGCCATGCTGCCTATGGGAACCGAGAATCTGACTGGATGCTGGCTGTCGATGGCATCGACAAAGGTAACCGTATTGCGGACGGGATCGAGCACACCGATATATACCGACTCTCCGGACCGTTCAGCCAATTCCTCGAGATAAGGCCGGAGCGTACTCGAGAAATTCCAGACGGACATGATGCTCGCCGAGAGCCGGAAGATGGACGTCCCCAACCAGTAACGGCCGTCCTCGTAAGTCAGATAGCCCTCGGTGACGAGAGGCCGCAGCAGATTGAGCAAACTGCTTTTTGGAGACTTGAGAAGCGCGTTGAGTTCGGCAAGCGTCAACCCCTTCGAACTCTTCGCCAACACCTCGAAGAGCCCCAGAAGCCGGGTAAGAGAACGCGGTCCGGCTGCCGCCTGACGCGGGCGGCTCGACGTCTTCTTGCTCTTGACCACGCTGTTTCTTGCCACGACGCAACCCCACTAGATCCACTGTAAAGAAGCCAACCACAAACCCGGCGGCGCTGTCGCGGCCCTTCGGCTTCGCACAAGCTTCAGTATATGCCACCGCCTTCCAGGCCGAGCGATCGCAAGCGACTCTACCGTGGGGCGGATATCGGCCGTTTCGAGCCTGCAAATTTCATCGGGCGTCCTGTTTCGGCGTGAGAAGAAAGATCGGGAACGGCCTGTCCGTTCTATGCACGAACACTCCCCATAGCGGCATGGCCTTGATGAGGGATGGCCACAACTCGGCTCCTTCCTCAGGCGTCAACTGGCGCACGTCCGCTTCCCATTTTTGATCTTTGATCTGCACCCACGCCTCAGGCGTCTTTTTCAGGTTCTTCGCCCAATGAGGATCTTCAGCGGTGCCGCCCAGCGAGCCCACCAGCAGGTAACCATCACCGTGCTTGACGAAGTTCAAGGCGGTGGTCACCTGCTTCCCGGACTTGCGTCCCACCGTAGTCAGCAACAGGACCGGTGCGCCGCCCAGCTCGTAGCCTTCCTTGCCGCCCGTTGCCCGATAAAGTTTAACATGAGCCTTCGAGTCCTGCCGCATGCGCTCGGCAGACGCCACATTCTCCAGCATCACCTTCCAATCCGCCTCGGACATCCAATCCGGCTTGACGAGTTCATTCAATGGCTTTTCGTAGCTCATGGCACACGCTCTCCCCGGCCTGAAGGCCAATGACCATCGATGCGAAAGGATCCACTATCGACAGCGGACCCGATAAAAGTCGACTTGCTCAAATCGTCAGTCCGATGCGGGCGCCGTGCTGAGTCGCCTCCGCAATACGCCGCGGCGTCCAGGCGGCGCCTGCAATGTACAGCGGACAAATATTCGGCTCCTCGGCTCGCAGCTCTTCGTAGAGCCTACCATTCGGCACCGCGCCATAAACCAGCACCACCGTATCGAATCCTTCGATCCGATAGATTTTACCGCCGAAGGACGAAACGAAGACCAGTTCCCCGGACCGCACCTCGGCGAGGCGACGATTGGAGTGGACCATGATCTCGCGATGTTCCAGACGGCTCAGAACGGCGCCCATCGAATACCTGCCCGTCGCCAGGCCTACCGAGGGAGATTTGTGAAAAATCGTCACCTGCTTGCCACGCTCGGCCAGGTACTCTGCGACGTTGAGCGTTTCGAACCCATCCTCCTGTGACACAAGGGCGATGCGCTCCCCGGTATCGGCCTTGCCGAGCAGCACATCCCAACCCTGTACGACATGCTCCAAGTGAATGCCGGGAATACCCTCGGGCAGCCGCGGTAGTGCTCCCGTGGCGATGACCAGCGCTTCGGGCGCCAAGACCCTGATGGTCTCGCGATCCGCGCGCGTCTCCAGCCGCACCTCCACGCCAAGGCGGTCGAGAGCGTTTTCTTCGAAATAGACCTGGTCCTCAAAGGAGTCGCGTCCCGGAGCCTTGGCGGCAATGAGAAGTTGTCCGCCAAGGCGCTTGCCCTGCTCGAGCACCGTTACTCTATGGCCTCGCATCGCGGCGATGCGCGCCGCCTCGGCTCCTGCGACCCCGCCGCCGACCACCAGCAGGCGCTTCGGCTTGTCCGCCGGACGAAATTTTTCCCGCCATTCCAGCTCGTTGCCGACCACCGGATTGACCGAACAGGTGGGCTTGACGAGGCTGTCCGGCAGATCGCTGTCGTTCGCCTCCTGGATACACCGGTTGCAGCCGATGCAGCGGCGAATCTCCATCAACCGTCCTTCGCGGGCCTTGTTGGCGAACTCGGGATCGGCGATGCCGGCTCGCGCCATCCCGACCAGGTCGCAATAATTGCCTTTCAGCAACTCCTCTGCGACCACAGGATCGTTGATCCGACCCGCGAAAATGACCTTGATGCTCGAATCCAGGTCCGCCCTTGCCGCCCTGCCTACCTCGCGGTACTCGGCTGGACCGTAAAACGAGGGGGGCACATAGGAGTGCGGGCCCCAGGAGTGGCCGACATCGAGATTGACGTAGTTCAGCAGACCCGTCTCCGCGATCGTGTAGGTCATCTCGCGCATCTCGAGATGATCGTACCCGCCCTGGCGGAATTCCTGGCCGTTGAGCCGCACGCCCAGTGCGAGACCGGTGCCGATACGCTTGCGGACACGCTCCAGGATCTCGATGATGAAGCGGACGCGCTCGGCCGGGCCGCCCCCCCAGCGATCCGTGCGAAGATTGAGTGCGGGGGACATGAAGCTCTGCGGCAGACTGTCGTGCGAGCAATGAATCTCCACTCCATCTGCCCCGGTTGCCTTGGCTACGGCTGCGGCGTCGGCATAGATGTCGATATAGGCGTCTATTTCCCCCTCGGTCATGGCGTGCGGCACGAAGTCATTGGCTTCGCTCACCGGTACGGAGGAAGGCGCCAGCGCACAACTGAACAGCGAAAATTGGAATACCGCGACCGCTCCTGCCTTATGCACTTCCTCGACGTAGCGCGTCGCGCCTTCCAGGAAGGCCGGAGCCTGGTAAAGTGCCTCGCGAGTCGTGAACGACACGCGCCGCAATAAAAGCTCATCCGGCGCCTCCGGCGGCAGCGGTGAGTTCAGAAGCCAGGTCTCGCCGCCGATCCAGCCGGTGCCGCCGCGCGCCTTGCCCACGTGGTGGGCGATGAAGGCGTCATCCAGCAATCCGCCGGAACGGGATGCCCAGATTGAGTTGGTCGTCTCGACGATTCGATTGGGCACGCGCATCGGCCCGACCTGTAGCGGCGAGAAGAGATGCTCGAACTGTTGCTTGCTCATCGGCTCGCTCCCGGTTGCATATGATCAGTCTGCATCAACCCCGTCCGGCAGTGTGCGCACGGGTGACGGCCATGCCATGGGCAGCTGCTCCACCTATTTCTTTACACAGTGCGCGCAGGCGCATAGTCCATCGATGCAACGGAAACTCGCGGGTGTAACCGATCGCGCCGTGCATCTGGTGGGCCTCCTGGAAGACGAGTTCCGCCATGGTCGCCGCCACCGTGGCTGCGGCGGCGGCCATCTCGGGATCCGGTGCCCGCCAGGCGGCCTCATAAGTCAGGCAGCGTGCTTTCTCGACTTCCACTGCGACTCGTGCCGCGCGGTGCCGAATGGCCTGATTGGCTGCGATCGGCCGTCCGAATTGCTTGCGATCCTTGATGTACTGGATCGTATGATCGAATGCGGCCCCCGCTGCCCCTACGATTTCCGCTGCAAGACCGATTCGCCACAAGGCCAGACAGTCCGCTGCCGAGATCGCCAAAGGCCGCCCCTTGGCGCGTACACGGATGCGGCCGACCGGATAGCCCCAGGCGGCACCGGCGCCGCGCACCTCGCAATCTGCAATATCGACCACCGCAACGACGTTGCGCTCCTCGTCGATGGTCACGATCCCCCGCGCGCTGTCGGCAAATCGCGTGAGTTCCTCGATACCTACCCTGCAAGGAACGAGCGGCCAGATATCGCTGCCCAGCGAAGGCCAAAGCACCGTTCGCCAGCCGATGGGAAGGACCGAAATCTCCCGGGTCACCAGCTCCGTCAGCAGCACCGCATCAAGATACGAGCCGCCCGCGGCGGCGATATCCAGGAAACCCGCATCCGCGAGTTCGTGTTCGAGTTGCAGGTCGTACTGCGGATCGAGTTTCAGGGTACGGGTATCGGTTCCGCGATGCCTCGCCAGCAAGGTCCGAACGGAATCGAGAACGGCTTGCTGCGTTTCATTCAGGGTCGTATCCATCACGCGCCCCCTGTTAGGCCGAGCGCCCGTTTCGCAATGATGCCGAGGTTGACCTCGATGGAACCCGTCGCATGTCCGGAGGGCAAGGCACTTTTGAGCGCCTCATCTGCAAGAGAACCGGCCTGCAGCGCATCGGGTGAAAGTTCGAAAATCACATCCACCGCGAACTGTTCCGCCCAGTTCGATGCCAGGCGGGCCAGGTTCGCCTCCGGTCCCGGAGGCAGGGACCGGGCGCGCGCATCGATGACGCGATAGGCGATCGCCCGAGCTGCATGGCACGCAGCGATGGCGCGGCCTACCTTCTCCGCTACTGCGGGCGTCGATAACTCGCCTGATCCATGCAGACGCGCGATGAGTTCGTCCAGGAGCCGCAGGGCCCGCGCGAAGCGAGCCATGCCGATGCGCTCGAAAGCGAGCGCATCCATGGCGACCTTCCAGCCTTCTCCCTGCGGCCCCAGCCGCGATGAGACAGGCACCCGAAGATCATCGAAAAACAGTTCGCAAAACCCATGATCCATCAGGTTTGGAATCGGCCTGACGGTGAGGCCAGGCAGATTCATGGGAACAAGCAGCACACTCAAGCCTGCCGGTCCGCGTGATGCCGGATCGGTACGCACGACCAGGAAACAGAAATCAGCCGTCAGGGCATAGCTCGTCCACACCTTCTGACCGTTGATGAGATAATCCTCGCCGTCGCGGCTGGCCGAGGTTCTGAGAGCGGCAAGATCAGAGCCTGCATCCGGCTCGGAGAATCCCTGGCAGAACTGTATCTCGCCGCGGGACATCCCCCCAAGAAAATGGGTCTTCTGCTCAGGTGTGCCATAACGCATGATCGCCGGACCGATCCAGTTGACGTTCATATATTGTTGACCGCGTGGGTCGCCGTACGCGGACAGCACTTCACTCAGTGCGAATAACTCCCAGGCTCCAGCGTTCCTGCCACCATGCTCCGTCGGCCAATGGGGAGTCAGATAGCCGTGTTTGGCAAGTTTGGCGCAGAACTCTCGGCAAAATTCGTGGTGCGGCGTCCCTGCTGCCGCCGTGAGCGTATTCACCCCGATGTCCCACCAGGGAGGCAGCTCCCTATCGAGGAAGACGGAAATCTCATTGCGAAAAGCCAGTGCCTCTTCAGGCCAACCGAACTCCATGGACATTTTCCTCCAGGCTCGCACCCGCACCGCATTTCGCTGACTGCCGCGGACTTCGCAACTCAGCTGCCATTGGAACCCTTCCACCGGATCACACGCGGCACGACGGGCTCCTGGAACAGCGCTTCGACCGCGGCGGCGCGCCGGCGCAATACAGCAAGCGGACTGACCGACTGCTTGGCTGTCAATTCTCCGCTATCGATCGTGGGCGGCTCCGGCTCCAACATCAGCCGCACGATACGGCCGGCACTGCCCTGATCCGCGTTCAATGCTCCAAGACGCTGCTCGAAAGTCCCGCGCACAGCTACGCTGGCTACGATGCGGTCCGGGTCAGCTCCATCCGGCAGGGACGGATCGAGTGTGCGGCAGACATCCAGGTTCGGAAACACGAGCGCGCCAACCTCGCTTTGCCCCTCGCCGACGATGACGACATCGCGAGCCAATGCCGCAAAGGCCGCGAGCGCTTTCAGGCGCAGGGTTTCGGTATTGACCCAGGTGCCGGTGATGAGTTTGAAATTCTCCGCCAACCGACCTTCGAGGCGCAGCCGTAAATCGCCACCGGGCAGATCGACGAAGCTCGCGGCGTCTCCCAGTCGAAAAAAACCCTCTTCGTCGAAGGCACGCTCGTTGAGTTCCGGCTGCCGCCAGTATCCCGGCGTCACGCTCGGCCCCTTGAAGCGCAGCTCCAGCTTGTCATCGACCGGCGCAAGCTTCACCTCCATGCCAGGCACGGGCACGCCCATGATCGGCTCGCAGCCAGGATCGCGCATGGTGACCAGCGCACACGGTCCGCACTCGGTCGACCCGCCGATGGAGATATACGACACCTCGCCGCCAGCCTGATGTGTGACTTCGTCGAAGCCGCGGCGCACGTGAGGAGGACAAAGTGCGCCGCCGTAGTTCATCACCCTCAGCCGGCTGAAGAAATTCTTCCGCAGCGGTTCGTCGCTCGACAGATGGGGCAACAGCGCCGCCATCCCGCCCGGCGTGCTGCCATAGAATGTCGGTGCAATCTCGCGCAGCGCCTGAAGCGTTCCGTCGATTCGACCGGGCACCGGCTGGCCCGGATCGATGTAGAAGGAGCCACCGCCCGTCAATGCAATACCCACGCAGAATGTGCCGCCGAAGGTGTGATGCCAGGGCAGCCAGTCCACCAGCACGGGCGGTTGGGCATAGATCGCGGGAAGTGTCTGAATGAGCTGCTGCCGGTTGCAGCAGATCATCTCGTGCGTGAAGATCACGCCCTTGGGCCTCCCGGTCGTGCCCGAGGTGAAAAGCACCTTGACCGGCTGATTCGGGCTGATGGCTTCATAGGCGCGCTCGACAGCCGCTGTCGGCTCCGTGCGCAACAGCGCGTCCAGGGGTGTTGCATCGTCACCGTCGCATTGTCCAGTTACCCACTCAACCTGGGGAAATGCTGCCTTGACTGCGCGACGATAGGCGACGCTGCTGGACGCATACACCAGGCCTGGCCGGCACAGTGCCGCGAGCCACTTCAGCTGATCATGATCCTTCGCCTGTAGTGAATAGGCGGGCGCGACCGGGATATAGGGCACTCCGACATGTGAGCAAGCGAGCGCAAGCAGCTGATTCTCGATCTGGTTCTCCGAAAGGATCATCACCGGACGTTCGACCGACAATCTCCGATCAAGCAATGCTTGACCGAGCGAGCGCACGGCCGCCAGCGTCATGCCGTAGGTCCACTCCTCCCAGGCATGCTCACGGATCACTTCCCGCGGCCGCTGCGCGATGAATACGCGGTCCGGTACCTCGCGCGCCCAGCGCAGGAGCAGTTCGGTACAGCGATGCGGATAGGCTTCCAGTGGAATGTTGCGGCGTATTAGAAAGGATCCGTCGGCACGGCTTTCGACCTTGCAGCTCTCATCGACCGGCAGCAGTCGATCATGGAGCCGCGGCTTCGCTTCGCCGTGCGTGTTCATTGGGGCAAGCCCAGCACCGCCTTGGCGACGATATTGCGCTGGATATCGTTGGTGCCTGCATAAATCGCCGCGGGGCGCGCCAGGAAATATTGTTTCGCGACATGAATCGAAGTACCGTCGGCCAACGGCTCCTGTTCATCGAGGACGGCACTCTCGCCGCCGATATCGAGCATCATGTCTGCGATCCGCTGGAAGGTCTCGCTGATCCAGATCTTGAGGATGGAAACCTCGGGTCCGACCTCTCCGCCGCCTTCCAGCACGTTGACCACGCGCACGAAGGCCGCACCCAGATCGAGGACATCGAGCCGCAGTTTCTCGAAGCGGGTACGTGCCACCGGTTCATTCCACAGGCCGCGCGAGCGCAGAAGCCTGCCCAGGAGCTCGAGCGGATATCGGGCAAGCTTGGGGTGGCCGATCATGATCCGCTCCGTGCCGAGAACCGACTTTGCCATCGGCCAGGCACGATTCATTTCGCCGACCAGGTTCTCCTTGGGCACGCGCACATTGTCGAAGAACATCTCGCAGAAGCTGGTCTCGCCGCAGAGATTGACGATCGGCCGCACGGTGATGCCGGGCGTCTGCAGATCCACGAGAAGAATGCTCAGACCTTCATGCTTTTTTGCATGCGGATCGGTCCGGACCAATATGAAAGTTCCCTCGTAGTGATCGGCGTCGCTGGTCCAGATCTTTTGCCCGTTGACCACGAATTCGTTGCCCTCGAGCACCGCAGTAGTCCGCGCTGCGGCCACGTCCGACCCGGCGCCGGGCTCCGAATAGCCCTGAGCCCACAGCATCTCGCCGGAGAGGATCTTGGGCAGATACTTCTTGCGCTGACTATCCGTGCCGTAGCGGATCAGCAGCGGTCCGAGCATGTTCAGCGCCGCATTCGGTGTCAGAAAAATCCCGTAGCGATCAAACTCTTCCTGCAGCCTTACTTGATCGTGGGCCGAAAGCCCCATGCCACCGTATTCGGTCGGCCAGTTGGGCGCTCCCCAGCCCTTCTGATAGAGCTTGCGTAGCCACGGCCTCGCTTTCACCAGGTTGATGCGATAGGGTGGAAAGCGCCACTCGGGCGGAAAGTGAGACTCGGCAAAGGCACGAGCCTCCTGCTGTAATGGTGTCCGCACCTCGTCGGCATCCGCCTCTTGTGCGTTCGGATCGGCATCCACCAGTCTGCCGTAACGCCGGCGATGTACGGTGGCGTTCCCGAGCCACGCCGCCAACACCATGGCGCGCTTGAGAAACAAGCCGACGTTGCATTCATCGGTGTAGCCCATTCCACCGTAGATATGCACTGCACCCTTCGCTACCTGCAGCGCGGCGTCCGAGGCGCGTGCCTTGAGCTGGCTTGCCGCAAGCGCGCGCCGCCGGGGATCGGTGGAAGCATCGAATACCGCCGTGGTCTGGTGCAGTACGGCACGGGATACTTCGACCTGCATATACAGATCGACGGCGCGGTGCTGCAGCGCCTGAAAGCTGCCGATGGGCCGGTCGAACTGGCGCCGAACCTTCATGTATTCGACCGTCATGTCGAAGACACCGGACATCAGCCCGACGAGTTCCGCGCCGGCAGCGAGGCGAGCCTCGTCCAGCGCTAATTCCAGCGACTCCAGGGCCTGCGGACCGTTCGCGATAAGCGCCTCGGTTCCGAGCGGAACATCCTGTAACGCAACATCGCTCCACGTACCACCATCGACTCGTAAGTGCGGCGTGACGGTCACTCCCGCAGCCTCGCGGTCCACCAGATACAGTCCACAGCCATCGATGCCGCGTGCGGAGACAAGGAAGGCATCAGCCGATTCCGCGATCGGCACGAAACGCTTGCGGCCATGAAGAACATAGCCGCCGTTGCGCGCCTCGACGCGCGTCGCGATCGGCTCGACGGAATGCGGCTCGGCGCCCAGCTCCTGCCAAGCCAGCGTCGGCAGCCAGGTGCCCGCGGCCAGACGCTGCAGCCATTGCTTATTCGCATCATTGAGGCTGTGCGCCAAAACGCCGGCGGCCAGCACGCCGACCGCGACCAGCGGCTCCGGTGCAAGCGATCGTCCGTACTGTTCCAGGATGAGTGCGAGCTGACGGAAGTTGAGTTGGCTGCCGCCGCAAGTCGACGCTATCCGGCAGCCGACCCAGCCCATCGAGGCCATTTCGTTCCAGGCCTGCCGATCGAAGCTCGGCGTGGCACCCCGCAGGCCGCGCACTCGTTTGTATTCAGGATCACGCGCGCAATACGCGGCGGCGGCCTCTTCGATCATGCGATCATCATCGCTCATGCGGTCATCTTCTTCGCTCATGGCATCGCTCCGCATTCGAACAACGTGATTCGCACGGCCGGAGCCGAATGGCCGGCGTAGGATCCCGCAACATCGATATCAGTATCTGCATCTGCCTCTAACCCCTATGTCGCATCCGGATGCAGTTCCGTTCGGATTTCGAATCATTCACGCCATGCGTACATCTTCATGAACAACATACTACATCATGAACGGCTATGGAATGACGCGTCAAGGCGGGCTACCCGCTGTACACCTGTCGTATCGATGCCGGCGGTACCGCGGGCCAGGATCCGGGAATAGTCCAGGATCGACTATGTCTTGGACTCCTGTTGCATACCTCGTGCTGCCTTGAGGCGCAGTATCTCGGAGCGATCGGCAGCAAACCCTTCGGCAATCATGGCATCGACCTCCGCCGTGCTGTAGCCGGCCTCGGTCAACACCTCGCGTGTATGCTCGCCTTGCATGGGCGGGTGTCTCTTCACCAAGGCTGGGGTGCCCGAGAAGTGAATCGGAACGCCCGTGACCTCGACATGACCGAGCTCCGGATGCGGCAGGGAAACGATCATATTGTTATGCAGTATCTGCGGATCCTTGACTATATCGTCCAAATCGTTGACCGGCGCCGTCAAGACATCGGCGGCGACCAGCCTATCGATCAATTCGTCACGGTCGATCTGACGGGTGCGCTCGCTCATGAGCCGGTCCAACTCGTCATGGTTGGCGCGTCGCAGCGCAACATCGAGAAAACGTGGATCTTTGTCCCAATCGGCCTCCAGCGCCCTGCAGATCTTGGGAAAGAACTTCTGGCTCGGCGAGGTGATGATCACCTCCTTGCCATCGCGTGTCGGGTATATTCCGGACGGTGCGAAGACATTGCTGCGGTTGCCGGTGCGAGGCATCCGCTCGCCGGTGCCGAGGAACGAGCCGACGAAACCCGCCTGGGCATGCATCATGGCGTCGAGCAGCGATACGTTGACGCATTGACCCTGACCGGTGGTATTGCGCACATGCAGGGCCGCAAGTGCCGCGTTGGCCGCCAGGAGCGAAGTCATTACGTCCACGACGGTAACGCCCATTCGCACCGGCCCCCCCGAAGGCTCGCCGTTGAAGCGAATGGCGCCGGCGTAACCCTGCGCCAGGAAATCCACGCCGGGCCGCCCGGCATACGGACCATCCGCGCCGAACGCGGTGACGCCGACCCAGATGATGTCGGGTTTGTGCGCTCTGACCTGCTCGTAATTGATACCAAAGCGGGTCAACCCCGGCTCGCGTACATTTGTGATGAGAATGTCGGCCGTCGCAGCCAGGCGACCGAAAACCTCCTGCGCCTGCGGTCTGCGTAGATCCAGCACGATACCTCGCTTGCTGCGATTGACGGAGAGGTACGGACCGGACTCGCCGCCTCGCTGCATACCGAAATGACGGCCTTCGTCACCATGATGAGACTCGATCTTGATGACTTCGGCACCCATGTCGCCCAGCAGCGTGGCAGCGTAAGGCCCCGCCAGCATGACGCCTACATCGAGCACCCGCAGGCCGGCGAGTGGGCTGGTGGAATTCTCTTGCATCATCGCTCCTCTTGCTCCGCATCTGCGGGCATAACGGCATATTCACCGTCACACATAATTCTGAACGGCATTCGTAAAACTATGTGCAAGCACCGGACAATGTCAAGAAGACAGGGCGCCACACATAGGTAGGTACCGGACGAACAACATGACGCGCCGCACACAAGTGCAGGAAATACCGCGTCACAAAAGCCGATAACAAGCCGGCTGCGCTCCATATGCGATATCCGCCGCTGCGAACAGCCGCGACGCGGCGGCGTCGTTCGACCGGCCGATGTCTTGACAATTCATCCGCTCGGCGTAAAGTGAACGTCGTTCAATTATAAGTTTTTAGCATCATGTGCCTGCGATTGAGCCCAAGGATTGGCCTGGAACGCGGAAACGGCACCGCCGGAGCGGCTGCGGCCGATTGCAATGGCGCGTCCGAGTCCTCTGTGGTTTGCCATGAGCATGCGCGGCGAATGTGCACCCGGTGAATAGCGCCCGGGCCTTTACCGTGGCCGCGAGAGCGGATCTGCGCGGCGCGAGGAACTACACGTCGAGAGTCAAGAGGACCAACTCATGGATTTTGATCTGAGTCCACAGGAACAGAAGTATCAGGAACAGGTCAGGGAGTTCATCCGGGCCAACATCACGCCCGAGGTACGCTGGAGCCTTAGCTACGCAGGGTTGGTCGATACTCCTGAGCGAAATGCCTTCATCGACAAACTGGTCGAGAAAGGTTGGCTGAAATTCGGCTTTCCCAGCGAATACGGGGGTGACGGCATTGCCAATCCGATGGCGAAATTCATCCTCAACATGGAACTGATGCTGGCCAACTGCCCAATCGTCGGTAAAAGCCTCGGGCAGATCTGCGGCGCCCTGATGCTCTACGGGAGCGAAGAACTCAAGCGCGAATTCATCGGGCGTACGCTGTGCAACGAAATCCAGTGGGCGCTGGCCTACAGCGAGCCAGGTGCCGGTTCCGATCTGGCGAATCTGCGTTGCAGCGCAGTGGCGGATGGCGAGGATTTCATCATCAATGGTGAAAAGCGCTGGATCACTTCAGCTCACTTCGCCGACTATTTCTGGCTGGCGGTACGCACCGATTCCAGCGGCCGCAAGCAGGAGGGAATCAGTCTGTTCATCGTAGATACGGACTCTCCCGGTGTCACCATCGAGCCCATTCGCATGGTGTTCAAGGGGCATCGCACCAATACCGTACGCTTCGATAACGTACGGGTGCCGCGCGCGCGCCTGGTGGGTGAATTGAATCAGGGTTGGAAGGAAATCGCGAATGCGCTCAACCTGGAACGATTCCTGATGGCTGCTTCCTTTCCGGCGGTGGGCCGCTATCGGATGCTGACAGAGTGGGCACGCACCGCAAAGGTCGACGGTAAAAGTCTTCTCGATGATCCTGTCGCACGGCACAAGCTAGCCAGAGTAGACGTTCTGATCGAAATGGCGCGACTCCTCGAAATTCGCTGCATCGCCCGTTATACGGCAAATCCCGCTGCAATACCGGGTGCGGAAGCCATGATGAATAAAGCCATGGCGGCCATCGCCTATGCCGAACTGATCGATACGACGCTGGATTTGATGGGCCCGGACGGCTATGTGCTGGATGAAGACGCACCCATGAGCGGCGAAATACCGTCCTGCTATCTGGAGAGCGGCCACATGAAAGTCGCCGCGGCAGGACTGGACGTGGCCAGAAATATGATTGCAAAGCAGCATCTACGCCTGCCGAGCAGCTAAGGGAGCAGCATGAATATCGATCTGACGCCTGAACAGGAGGAACTCAAGTCGGCGGTACGCCGGTTCCTGGAGAGGGAGTGTTCGCTCCAGGTCGTGGCAGCGCTCGAAAAAGATCCGCTCGGCTATTCTCCCGAGCTCTGGACTGAAATGGCCAGTATGGGCATGACGGCAATGCCGCTGCCCGAAGCCTACGGAGGCAGCGGGCTGGGCATGGCCGAGATCGTAACGCTGGCTCGGGAGATCGGCCGCGTTATGCTCCCTAGTCCCTATATCCCAACGGTAATGCTTGCAGGGGGCATTCTGGTTGCGCTCGGCAACGACGAACAGAAGCGGCGCTACCTGCCCCGCATCGCCCGGGGCGAAGCTGTCCTGAGCTTTGCACTGCAGGAGGCAGGCGGAGGCTTCGGTACAAATGGTATCGCGGCTTCCGCCCGCGCCGCGAAGGGAGGCGGATTCATACTGAACGGCCAGAAGCGGTTCGTCGAGTTTGCACCCGCCGCCGAGCGCATCATCGTAGCGGCACGATCCGGCGATGCGGATTCGGCAGGAAACGACGGATTGATACTATGTTCGGTCGACCCGGAAGATTCCCGCGTCACCCTGAAACCCATCCGGACCCTGGCGCGCGATCGTCAGTGCCATATCGAGTTTGACGATGTAACAGTCGCCAAGGAGGACGTGATTGGCACACCGGGACAAATATGGACCAGCTTGAACGGCGTCATCCAACGTGCCGTCGTCGCGTTCTCCGCCTGCATGCTGGGCGCATCGGAGCGCGCACAGGAACTCGGCAAGGACTATGCTTGCCAGCGTATCCAGTTCGGCAAGCCGATAGCGGCCTTCCAGGCCATCCAGCACCACCTGGCACAGATGGTGATCGAGAACACCGCTGTGGAGACCATGATCTACTATGCAGCCTGGAATCTCGACAAAGGCAACCCTGCGCAAGCCGAGGTTGCCCGCGCCAAGCTCGCCGCAGGCAATGCAGTCAGATTCACCACATCGAAGTCCGCGGAAATCTATGGCGGCATGGGTTTCGTCGACGAGGTCGATATTGCCTACTATTTGCGGCGCGGCAAGCAGTGGCAGCTGCAAATGGGCGATCCGCGCTACTGGGAGGAGGCTTTGATCCATGCGCTGTACGCTCTGCCGGCAGCATGAGCCGCCCCGAGCGGGATCCTCGAACGCTTCCGGCTGAAGGAAAGACTCGATCTTCCAAAGGGCATCGCAATCAGATGCTCACGCACGTCAGTCGAATCCGCCACGCCGGTCCATCGACGACACTGAGGCGAACATGAAAAACATGCTGAAAGATAAAGTCGTTCTGGTGACGGGTGGCGCATCCGGTATCGGAGCAGTGGCGGCGAACGCCTTTGCACGCGAAGGTGCCGCTGTCGTTCTTGCGGATATACAGCTCGAGGCTGGTGCCAAGATTGCCGAGTCGATTTGCGATGCAGGCGGGAAAGCCCTCTTCGTGAAAGCCGATGTGACCCTTGAAGCTGACGTAAAAGACATGGTGACGACGACCGTGAAAACCTTTGGACGTCTGGACTGCGCTTTCAATAACGCCGGGGTCGAAAGCACACCCGGCGACACTGTTCAGTGCACCAACGAGAACTGGGACCGTACGATCAATATCAATCTTCGCGGTATCTGGTGGTGTATGAAGTATGAAATTCCCGAAATGATCAAAACCGGCGGCGGCGCCATCGTGAACTCATCCTCGATTGCAGGAATGATCGCCTTTCCAGGCCTTCCCGCCTACGTGGCGAGCAAACATGGGGTCATCGGGCTGAGCAAGAACGCGGCGCTCGAATTTGCAACCCAGAATATCCGTGTCAATGCGCTATGCCCGGGCGTGATTCATACGGCGATGATCGACCGGCTCACCCACGGTGAGGAACAGGCTGAGCGCGCAATGGCCGAAGGCGCACCCATGGGACGCATGGGCACTCCGGAAGAGATTGCACGAACGGCGCTCTGGCTCTGTTCGGACGAATCGTCATTTGTGACGGGCCATGCCCTGGTTGCCGACGGCGGCTGGGTCGCGAGGTAAGCGCAAGGGCGGCAGACTACGGGGTATCCAGGTGACCAGTCTTCGTAGAATACGCAACGGATATCCCCCGATCCGCTTCGTACGCTTCACGGGATCGGCGCTGACCGAAGGCGTCCAACGCCACCGCATCGAGGGCGTTGAGGTGGCGATTACCGAGCCGCGCTTCCTCGCCAGCCACACCTCGGAAATCCACGATCACATCGTCAAGTGGTTCGCCAAAGTTGCGCTGCTGGAAGGCTACGCGCGAAACCGTACGGCCCTCCATGCCAGGCGCATAGGCTTCGCCCAGCAGAGCCGCCAAATAGAAACCGCCGACACCGCCTTCAAAAGTAAAGCCGGCACCTCCGGCAAGCTCGGAAGATTGAGTCCCGGACGCATTTCTGTTCTGCGTGGTCATTGCGCTTGCCGCTAAAGAATTCGCATCAACAGTCTTCCCCGCTCTATCCAATTCGTGCGAGGAGCTGTTCGATCACGTCGCTGACCTCGCGCTGGCGCAACGCTCTCCGTGTCGGCGAGGATCTGGAGATCGATCACGATGTCAACATCCATCGTGCCGGCGTGCGCCGGCACAGAGGGCGGCCGCGCCTTCACCAGATACCGCGGGGTGAGTCCGCCGACCAAGTAGACCGACTCCTTCCAAGGCCCTAGTCCACGCAACAAAGTCACAAGCACACGTTCGCAGTCCCGCGTATATTGATCGGTGTAGCCGTCGAATGTCGCGGGCTTGGCCATCAGAAACCGATCCTCTCGCGACGCAGGTGTTCGGCCATCTCCTTGGCACGACCTTCACCGCGCAATAGGTCGAGATAGACTTGAATCGGGCTCGCCAGCCAGACTCCGCCCACTTGCTGGCGGAACAACAGTTCTCCCGCGGACTTCACCTCGATGACGGCGAGGTTTGACCCTTCGCTGACGACACGCGCATCCAGTTCGGCTATCGCCACATCGGCGTCGGCATTCGGCAGGAGCCGGGTGCGCACTTGCGAGATACCGGACAAGAACGGTGCATAGCGCTGCGCGGCGGCTTCGTAGCTCACAGCGTAGCCAACCTGATGCGCGTCGAGGACCTGACCGAGCCGTTCGATCAGTGCATCGGATTTCAAGCCAGGCACGTAGTAACGACGCAGCGCCGGCGCACGCAAAGCCGCAAGCTGCTTGGCCCAGGCATCGAGTAGCGCGCCGGGCTCACGCAAGTGACGCTCCTTACTTGGTCCCTGCCCGCGCGACACCAGCCAGTCGAACCTATCCAATTGGCTCAACACATCGGAAGCGGTGGACGGCGCCACTTGGGCCTGTTCGGCCACCTCAGTGACACCAAACCAGTCCTGGTGGCGGACCAAGAGTGCGTGCACCACCTGTGCACGTCGCCCCGAGAACAGCGACCGCACTGATTTTTCCAAGGTCTTCGGAGGCGGTTTGTCGATGTAGACGTAGGCACCGGAGGCAGGCAGAAACAGGCTCCCGCCACTGTCGTAGTAACCGACGCGTTCGTTCCTGAGCAGTTCCTTCGCACCAGGTGACAAGGATTCGGCGATAAGCAGGGGCTGCTCGTCGGCATGCGGCGGCTGACGTAGCACCTTGAACTGCCATAGCACTTGGCGAACGTCTCGGGGGTAGACGGCTTTCTTCGCCTCGACCAGCAGGATGATCGACTTGCCAGCGACGTTCAGATGAATCTTGGCGTCGAGACGGTCACCTGCGGCCGTGGCGATTTCCACACCATTTGATTCGACATGCACATCCGGCAATTCCTGGACGGAGACCAAGAACTGGTCAATCAAAGCCTGTTCGGTCGCGGCCGACTCGGTCATCATTGAGGCTATTCTCTGAACAGCGAATAACGCCACTATATCGAATATTCGGCGTAATTGCTAAATTCACTGTTCAGCGAATTTGATAGAATCTCCACCGGACCCGCGCGTACCGGGGCAATATTTCGAGAATTACCCCAAATTTACCCCAACAGCGAAACCGGATATCAAGTAACCTACTGATTCAAAAGTGAAAGATCAAGATACAAGCGCACACGCCGGGCACACTCCCGTGATGCAGCAATATTTGCGCATCAAGGCGCAGCATCCCGATGCCCTGCTGTTCTACCGGATGGGTGATTTCTACGAGCTGTTCTTCGAGGATGCGCGCCGGGCGGCGCGGTTGCTGGACATCACTCTGACGGCCCGTGGCCAGTCGGGCGGGCAGCCCATTCCCATGGCCGGCGTGCCCCATCACAGTGCCGAGAACTATCTGGCGCGGCTGGTGCGGCGCGGAGAGTCGGTGGCGATCTGCGAGCAGATCGGCGATCCCGGCAAGGCCAAGGGACCGGTGGAACGCCAGGTGGTGCGTATCGTGACGCCTGGCACGGTGACGGACGACGCCTTCCTGGAGGAACGCCGCGACACGCTCATTGCCGCACTATGCCGTGAAGCCGACGATTTCGGACTGGCCTGGCTGGAGCTGGCCAGCGGCCGCTTCTGTGTACTGGAGGCTGCCGGGGATGAAGCCCTGGCCAGTGAAATCGAACGATTGCGGCCGGCCGAACTGCTGGTGCCCGAACAGACAAAACCGCTTGCCACGAATACCTTCGTTCGCGAACGTCCGGTCTGGCATTTCGACCTGGAGTCCGCCACTCGCCTGTTGTGCGAGCAGTTCGGTACGCATGATCTGTCGGGCTTCGGCTGTGAGCAGCGCAGGATGGCGGTACGCGCCGCCGGCTGCCTGCTGCAATATGTGCGCGATACCCAGAAAGGCGCGCTGCCCCACCTGCGCGGCCTGCGCACCGAGGAACGCAGCGACGCGGTACTGCTGGACGCGGCCACCCGGCGCAATCTCGAGCTCGACGTCAGCATGTCCGACCGGCCGGAGAGCACCGTCGCCGCGGTCCTGGATCATACGGCGACCGCCATGGGCGGGCGTGAACTACGCCGCTGGTTGCACCGTCCATTGCGTGATCGCCGGCCCATCGAGTTGCGCCTGCAGGCCATCGGTGCCTTGATCGAACTCGCCCAGCACGCAGCGCTGCATGAATTGCTGCGTCATGTGGGTGACATCGAACGTGGCCTGGCACGCGTCGCCCTGAAAAGTGCCCGGCCACGCGATCTGGCGCAATTGCGTGATGCCCTGGCGCTTTTGCCGACATTGCAAGACCTGCTGGCGCCCATCGATTCCCCGCTGTTGCGGCAACTGGGTCGGCAAGCGGGTACTCATCCGGAAATTCAAGCACTGCTGACCCGCGCCATCGTCGCATCGCCACCCGCCCTGCTGCGCGACGGCGGCGTGATCGCTGCCGGCTACGACAGCGAGTTCGACGACCTGAAGCGCATCAGCGAACACAGCGATCAATATCTGCTCGACCTGGAGGCGCGCGAGCGCGAACGCACGGGCATCGCCACGTTGCGGCTGGGTTACAACCGGGTGCAGGGCTATTTCATCGAGGTCAACCGCAGCCTCGCCGACCGCGTGCCGGCGGACTACCATCGCCGCCAGACCGTCAAGAACGCCGAGCGTTACATCACGCCGGAACTCAAACAATTCGAAGACAAGGTACTGGGAGCGCGCGACCGGGCGCTGGCACGAGAAAAGCAGCTGTACGATGAACTCCTCGACCATCTGATCGAACGGCTCGCCGGCCTGCAATCCACCGCGGCGGCGCTCGCCTCGCTCGATGTGCTGGCCAATCTGGCGGAGCGCGCCGTCACCTTGCGCTATGCCGCTCCCGAACTTTGCGACGAACCCGTCATCCAGATCAATGAAGGACGCCATCCGGTCGTCGAACGCTTCATCGAGCAACCCTTCGTTCCCAACGACCTGAACCTGCACGACCGGCGCCGCATGCTGGTCATCACCGGACCGAACATGGGCGGCAAGTCGACATTCATGCGCCAGACGGCCCTGATCGTCGTACTGGCGCGTATCGGCAGTTTCGTACCGGCAACCGCCGCCCGCATCGGCCCGGTGGATCGCGTATTCACTCGCATCGGCGCCTCCGACGATCTGGCCGGCGGACGCTCCACATTCATGCTGGAGATGACCGAGGCCGCCAACATTCTGAACAACGCGACCACCCACAGCCTGGTGCTCATGGACGAGATCGGCCGCGGCACCAGCACCTACGACGGCCTGTCCCTTGCCTGGGCATGCGCCAACCATATCGCCAAGCACATCCACGCCTTCACCTTGTTTGCCACGCATTACTTCGAGCTGACGGCGCTGGCGGACGATCTAGATGCCTGCGCCAATGTGCATCTGGATGCCACCGAGCATGGCGATAAACTGATCTTTCTGCACACGGTCAAGGAAGGCCCGGCGAACCAAAGCTATGGACTGCAGGTCGCAGCGCTGGCCGGCGTGCCGCCCAAGGTCATCACGGCGGCACGATGTTATCTTCACGAGCTCGAGCGGCGCTCGGCCGCCGCGCATGAGCCGCGGCCGCAACAGGAACTGGCACTCGAATTCGCCGAGCCCGAACCGCCGCCCCATCCCGCCGTAAGCGCACTGGAACAATTCGATCCGGATGCCATGACGCCACGCGAAGCACTGGAGGCAATATACAAGCTCAAGGCGCTGACCCCGGCTTGACCTGACCTGCGGGCCAGCTTCAACCTGACCTGTAAATCGGCTTCACCC
Source organism: Steroidobacter denitrificans (assembly GCF_001579945.1). Lineage (NCBI taxonomy): Bacteria > Pseudomonadati > Pseudomonadota > Gammaproteobacteria > Steroidobacterales > Steroidobacteraceae > Steroidobacter > Steroidobacter denitrificans. The sequence continues at coordinate 2,622,587 of NZ_CP011971.1, forward strand.
TGATCGGCAGGCCGGCTCCCGCGGCTGGTACGGAACTCTCCTGGTGGATTCCCGAATCATTCGTATCGCAATGTCATAAGACACTTAGACATATGATCGTTCGGTGTTCCTACGATTCACCGGCCTGAAAAGATCGTCTTTCACTGGAAATCATGACGTGACCAAAACCAAAGAACCCACTGAAAACACCGCACTGGATGATGCGGGACGCAGAAATTTCCTGAATACCGCCGCATTCGCCGGCTTGGCCGGCGCGTCGCTGGGGCTTGCCGGCTGCCAGCCCGATGGTGAAGGCGGCGCGACTTCCACGGGCGGAAGCATCGATTACGGCAAGTACCAGGTCCATCCCGGCCAGCTGGATGAGTACTACGCATTCTCCAGCGGCGGTCATTCGGGCGAAGTACGCATTTATGTGCTGCCCTCCGGCCGTCTGCTGAAGCGCATCCCGGTCTTCAATATCGATTGCATGACGGGTTGGGGAATCACCAACGAGTCCAAGAAAATACTCGGCACCCATCCCGACGGCACCCTGAAGTATTGGACCGGCGATACGCATCATGTGCATCCGTCCTACACCGACGGCACCTACGACGGCCGTTACCTGTTCGTGAACGACAAGATCCATGGCCGCATTGCGCGCGTACGCCTGGATACGATGGAATGCGACAAGATCACCGAGCTGCCGAACATTCAAGGCTTCCACGGTATCTTTCCCGACAAGTGCGATCCGCTCGACAGCGCCGTCAACTACACCACGCGGGTATTTTGCGGCAGTGAATTTCACACCCCGCTACCCAACGACGGCCGCGATCTGGACGATCCCACACGCTATTCCTGCGTGTTCACCTGCGTCGATGCCGAGACCCTGGAGCCGCGCTGGCAATGTCAGGTCGACGGCAACATGGATCTGGTCGCCACGTCCTATGACGGCAAGCTGGTCTGCTCGAACCAGTACAACACCGAAGGCGGTGCGGTGTTCGCCGACATGATGTTGCGGGAACGCGATGCCTGCGTATTCCTGAATGTCGCGCGCATCGAAGCGGCGGTAAAGGCAGGTAAAACCTTCACGATCGGCGACTCGAAAGTCCCGGTGGTCGACGGAACGCAAGCGGCGAACGCCGATCCGGCGACGGCGCTGACTTGCTATGTACCGGTGCCGAAAAATCCGCACGGCGTGAACATCAGTCCTGACGGCAGGTACTACGCCTGTTCCGGCAAGCTGTCGCCGACGGCCACACTGATCGCCCATGATCGCGTACTGCAATGGTTCGAGGGCCGCCTGCAGGATCCGCGCGAGGCCGTGGTCGCCGAGCCGGAGATCGGTCTGGGCCCGCTGCACAGTGCATTCGACAACCGCGGTTTCTGCTACACCACTTTGTTTCTGGATAGCCAGATCGTCAAATGGAATATCGAGGCGGCGATCAAAGCCTATCAGGGCGACTCGTCGGCGCAGGTGGTCGTCGATCGTCTCGATGTGCATTACCAGCCCGGACATGGTTTCACCTCGATGGGCGAGACCCGTGAAGCAGACGGCAAATACTTCATCTCCGACAATAAATTCGCCAAGGATCGCTTCCTGCCGGTCGGGCCGCTGCATCCGGAGAATTCGCAGTTGATCGATATCAGCGGCGACAAAATGAAGCTGGTGCACGACACTCCGGTATGGTCGGAACCCCATGATTCGATCGTGGTCCGCCGCGACATCATCAAGACCCGGCAGATCTACAACATGGACGATTTTCCGCACGCGGTAAAATCGCCCCTGGACTGCCGCGTCGAACGCAACGGCCGCAAAGTCACCGTGTATCTGACTTCGCAGGCACCGACCTTCGGCTTGACGGAATTCAAGGTAAAGCGCGGCGATGAGGTCACGATCATCCTCACCAATCACGACAAGGTAGAGGATCTGACCCACGGCTTCGCAATTCCGAAGCACAACATCAATTTCATCGTCAACCCGCAGGAAACCAAGTCCGTGGCCTTCATCGCCGACAAGCCGGGGGTGTACTGGTGCTACTGCACGCACTTCTGTCACGCGCTGCATCTGGAAATGCGTTCGCGTATGCTGGTCGAAGCATAAGCGTTCGCTGGAGATAGCTGCATCGGGGGAGCCGCCGCAAGGCGGTTCCCTCTCATGAATTATGTGTTCAAGTCCGCGCCGCTGGCGCACGATCATCGCAACCCTGCTCCTGATCATATTCGCGAACCCGGTTTTCGCCGATCAAGGGTACGAAGCGCCGCTGCCGCCGCAACTCAGCAGCGATCCGGACATGTGCGCCTACGCGCCCTGCACGGATGTCATGCCGAAGGCACGGCGGTTCTCGCTGCGCAAGGGTCATCCGGCCTATGTCGAGGCATATCGTGGCGAGCCTCGCCGCCTGCAGGACCATCGCGAACAGAGTGAACGGGATGTCGATGCAAGGCATGCCGGACGCGACGATGACCTCCTCGGGTACGTCTTCCTATCCACCGACATGATGGACATTCCCGGATACTCCGGTAAACCCATCGTCACCCTGATCGGCATGGATACCGCCGGCATCATCACCGGCGTGAAGGTACTGCGCCACTCCGAGCCCATTCTGTTGCTCGGTATTCCGGAATCGCAGCTCGATGCCTTCATTCGCCAATATGTCGGCAAGTCGGTCGGCCGGAAGATCGAAGTCGGACGCAGCCGCGCCGACGTGCTGGGCGTCGATGCCATCACCGGTGCGACCGTGACCGTGATTGCCGAGCACCAGGTCATACTAGGATCGGCACGCGCGGTCGCCAAACAGGTCGGTATCATCGAGCCGGATGTACGGCCAGCAGTCGAATTCACCTCCGTCGCCAAGCTGCCTGCCGACCGTCCCGATTGGGCCGACCTGATAAAACAGGGCAGCGTGCGCCGCTTGATGGTGCGACCGCAGGAGGTCGGTCAGCCGCCGTCACGACAGCGCTATATAGATATGTATTTCGGCTATCTCAACGCCCCGGCGATCGGCATATCGGTACTGGGCGACAGCGGTTACCGGCGCCTCATGGCGGACCTTGGACCGAATGAGCATGCCATTTTCGTCGTTGCCGACGGCATGGAGTCGTTCAAGGGTTCAGGCTTTGTGCGCGGCGGTATTTTCGACCGCATCCAGGTGATACAAGGCAGCGACAGCTTCACATTCCGCGATCAGGATTACTTGAATCTCTATGACCTGCATACGCCGGGCGCGCCGCAGTTTCGCGAATCGGGGATTTTCCTTCTCCGCAGCAGCGCCTTCTCGCCGGCATATCCCTGGAGCCTGGTTTTCCTGGCCAACAGGATCGACACGGGCACCGGCGCACGCACCTTCCTCAGTTTCGAACAGGAATACTGGCTGCCCGGCCGGTACATTGTCGGTGGTCGGCCCGACTACAAGGCGCCGGCACCGATGTGGATGAAGATCTGGCGCGATCGCGCGCTGGAGATCGCCATTTTCGTCATCGTGCTCGCCGCCGCCGGTGTTCTTTATGCCTTGCGCGATCGACTGGTACGGCGCTCCACGCGCAACAACAAGCGCTGGGTATCGTGGCCGAAGTATGCGCTATGGACCATCAGTATCGGGTTTTTCGGCTTCTATCTCATGGCGCAACCGTCGATCACGCAGGTGTTGACCTGGTTCAACGCCATCCTGTTCGAATGGCGCTGGAGCCTGTTTCTCAGCGATCCGTTCATTTTCCTGTTCTGGTGTTTCATCATTCTTACCGTGTTCTTCTGGGGACGCGGCATGTTCTGCGGCTGGCTATGCCCGTACGGCGCACTGAGCGAAGGCGTCTTTCGCATCGCCGGTGCGCTCGGCCTGCAGCGCTTCCAGTTCAAGCTACCGCAGCGGCTGCATGACCGGCTGAAATGGATCAAGTACCTGGTATTCGCCGGCCTGCTCGTCGTGTCGTTCTACTCGATCGGCATGGCGGAAAAACTCGCCGAGATCGAGCCGTTCAAGACCACCTTTCTGGTCGGGGTATGGAATCGCTCCTGGCCGTTTGTCGTTTTCTGGGCCGTATTGCTCATCCTGGCGCTGTTCATCGAGCGGCCGTTCTGCAAGTACCTTTGCCCGCTCGGCGCCGGCCTTGCCGTACCCTCGACATTTCGCTGGTGGGCCCTCAAGCGCAAACCGGAATGCACCACCTGTCACGCCTGTGCGGCCGGCTGCGATTCGCTGGCGATCGATACTCGAGGCCGCATCGATCCGCGCGAATGCCTGTTGTGCCTGGACTGCATGGTCATGTACTACGACGACCATGCCTGCCCGCCGCTGGCGAAGGAACGTAAGCAGCGCACCAAGGCCGGTATTGCACTCACGCCCATCGGTGCCGACGGCTATTACATTCCCATTCATCCTCTCACCACTACGCCCCTGCGGCCGGTCGAAGCGAAGCTCGGTCCACTGGCATGGCTGCGCCGCGAACTGGTCGATCACCTGTTCCCCTGGAATCGGCAATTCCTCACCTATCCGCTGGCGCTGCGCGCGGCAGGCATCGCCTTGGCCATACTGGTGACCTGGGCATGGCTGCTGGGCGCCACCGGCCGTCTGGGTCCAGGGCTCGTCCTGGGGTGGTGGTTCGCCTGGAGCGTGTATGAATTGATCGTGCGTATGCGATGCAAACCCTGGGTCAAGGAAGGCCCCTGGTGGGGACACACCATGCGGCCGGCAACCTGGGCCGACATGGCGGCATACGTTTCGATGAAGAATCTATTGATCGGTGCGGCGTTGTTCCTGTTGATGCGCGGAACCGGCGTGCTCGATTTCCTGCACGATCTCGTGGAGCTGCAATGGCTCTACTGAAAAACCCGGCAAGACGCTGCGGATCGCTCATCCGGTCCGATTCCCGTATAAAAAATCCGGCCTACCACGATTGCTTACGGTTGCTTATTTTTTTCATTGCTTTATTGGGCACGCTGCAACTGACCACGGCGGCGGCCCGTGCGGCGGAACTAGCGGTACAGCCCGGCGAATCGATCGGCGCCGCCATAGCAGGGGCGCAGCCGCATGACGTGATCCTCGTGGCTCGTGGTCACTATAAGGAGCGTCTGTTGATCGACAAGCCGCTGACGCTGCGCGGCGTGGATCGGCCCACGCTCGATAGCGCGCTGCAGGGCGACACGATTCGTGTGGCGGCAGCGGATGTGACCATCGAAAATTTCATCATCACCGACAGCGGCGATGATCTGACGCAGCAGAATGCGGGCATCTATATACAGTCCGGCGCCGACCGGGTGACGGTGCAACATTGTGACATCGCCTACAGCCTGTTCGGTGTGTGGGTGGAATCGGTCAAGGATGTACGCATCATCGGCAATCTCATCACCGGCAAGCGCGACTACCCCTCCGCGCAGCGCGGCAACGGCATCCAACTGTTCAACACCACCGGGGCGCAAATCATCGGCAATCGCATCAGCTTCGTGCGTGACGGCATCTATGTCGATGTGTCGCATCATGCTGTATTCCGCGGCAATCGCATTCATGATACGCGCTACGGCACTCATTATATGAACTCCTATTACAATCTCTGGGAGGACAACGATGTGTACCGCAACCGCGGCGGGCTGGCACTGATGGAGATACGCAACCAGGTCGTTCGCAACAACCGTGCCTGGGGCAACAGCGACCACGGCATCATGCTGCGAACCATCCAGGATTCCGTCATCGAGAACAACATCGTCGCCGGCAATCAGCGTGGCCTATTCATTTACGATGCCGAATACAACATCCTGCGCGGCAACCTGGTGGTGGCCAACGATGTCGGCGTGCACCTGTGGGCCGGATCCATCAATAACCAGGTGGAAGACAACGATTTCATCCGCAATCGCCAGCAGATCCGTTATATCGCGACGCGCGACGAACAATGGGGCGCCGAACAAGGAAACTACTGGAGCAACTATGTCGGCTGGGACCGGGACGGCGACGGCAGAGGCGATGTACCCTACGAAGCGAACGATCTCGTGGATCGGCTCGTATGGCGGCTGCCTGCGGTCAAATTGTTATTGAACAGCCCGGCGCTGCAGACGCTGCGCCTGGCGTCGCAACAGTTTCCCCTGCTGCGTGCACCGAGCATCATCGATCAGCAGCCACGAATGCGACCGGCTCATCCCGATTGGAGCTCATGGACCGATGGCCGGCCCGGTCATTGAAGTACGCGGCGCAGTCAAGCGCTTCGGCACCATCGTCGCAGTCGACGGCATCGACCTCGACATCGAAGCCGGCGAGGTGCTCGGGCTGATCGGCCGCAACGGCGCCGGCAAGAGTACCTTGTTCAAGATGATGCTGGGCCTGATACCGCCCACGGCAGGAGAAATCCGCATCGACGGCTGCCGGGTCCAGGATGCGGCTTTCCGCGAGGTGCGCCGCCGTCTGGGCTATCTGCCGGAGAATATGGCGCTGTACGACAACCTGACCGGACTGGAGACACTGCGCTTCATCGCCGCACTGAAGGACGCACCGCGTGGCGAGTGCGGCGCGCTTCTCGAACGGGTCGGTCTTGCGCATGCCGCCGACCGGCGGGTGAAAACTTATTCGAAAGGGATGCGCCAGCGGCTTGGATTTGCACAGGCGCTGCTTGGCCGGCCGCTGCTGCTGTTTCTCGACGAGCCGACCAACGGATTGGATCCGGAAGGTATCCGCGAGTTCTATCAACTGGTGCGCGAGCAGCGCGATCGGGGCGCCACCATTGTTCTGACCTCGCATATCCTTGCCGAGATCCAGCAGCGCGTCGATCGCCTGGCGATCCTGAACGGCGGCAAGCTGCAGGCGCTGGGCACATTATCTTCACTGCGCGAGACCATGCAGTTGCCGCTATGGTTCGAACTGCGCCTGGCGCCGACGGCACACCAGGCGCTGACTCTCGCTCTGGCGCATATCGACGGCGTTACCATCGACCTGCAGGACGAACAGGCATCGATACGCTGTGCACGCACTGACAGGATGAGGATATTGGCGGCGTTGTCCGGCCTCGGCGAGCAACTCACCGATCTGGTCATCCACGAGCCGTCGCTCGAAGACGTGTTCCTGGGCCACAGCGATACCAGGGATGCTTCATGAGTACGATCCAATACCGGGCGATCGGGGTGCTTGCCTATAAGGAGTTTCGCGACTGCATCCGCAACCGCTGGGTGCTGGCGGTGACGTTGATTTTCGCCGCCTTTGCCTTGGCGATCACTTATTTCGGGGCTGCTCAACAAGGTACGGTGGGTTTTCGCGGCATCGAGGCCACCATCGCCAGCCTGGTAAGCCTGGTAATCTATCTTGTGCCCTTGATTGCGCTGATTCTCGGTTTCGATGCCATCGTCGGCGAGCGCGAACGCGGCTCGCTCGACCTGCTTCTGTCCATGCCGGTAACGCGCGTGGAACTGCTGCTGGGCAAGTTTCTCGGCCTGGCGGCCGCACTGGCCGGGGCGACTCTCATCGGCTTCGGCGCGGCAGGCGCGCTGCTCATGTTTTCCGCACCGGCGGGCTCCTGGCACCACTACCTCGGATTCATGTTTAGCGCGGTATTGCTGGGCCTGGCCTTCCTGAGCCTGTCGATGCTGGTATCCGTACTTGCCGCGGATCGAGGGCGAGCAAGCGCCACGGCTATCGTGGTCTGGTTTTTTTTCGTGCTGGTCTATGATCTGCTGTTGCTCGGCCTTCTGGTGGCCACGGGGGGACGCTTCGGTGCCGATGCGCTGCCCTACCTGCTGTTGCTGAATCCGGCCGATGTGTTCCGTATCCTCAATATTTTCGGCATGGACGAAGTGCGAACATGGTACGGACTTACCCAGGTCTTTCCGCAAGGATGGGCGAGCCCGCTGCCGCTGGTGGCGGTCATGCTTGGCTGGATCATCATCCCACTGGCGCTGGCCTCATGGAGATTCAGAAAATGACACTGCATCATGCTCGTCACGCTCTTCTTGTGCTCATACTCGCCGTCAGCAGCCTGCTGGCGGCCTGCGGCAATGGATCCCAGGCCGACAGAGGTCCCGTGACGATCACCGCCGATTCCTATTGCAGCCTGGATGGCATGGCGCTTGCGGACTATCCGGGACCGAAGGCGCAGATTCATTATGCGCAGGGCGAACCGGACCTGTTCTGCGACACCGTGGAAATGTTCTCCATCTACCTGCAGCCTGAACGGCAGCGTCCGATCGTCGCCATGTATGTACACGACATGGCTCGCAACGACTGGGATCATCCCACCGGCGACTGGATCGACGCCCGTACGGCCTACTACGTGGCCGGATCCAGGCGGCGCGGCTCGATGGGACCGACATTTGCGTCCTTCGCACGGCAGTCGGATGCTGCCGCCTTTGCCGCGCGGGAAGGCGGCAAGGTGCTCGCCTTCGATGAAATCACGCCCGAGCAGGTGATACTCGATGGCGGAGTGCTCAAGGATCGCGCCATGTAGCGCCATCCGGGTTGCCTGTCGCTCAGGGTATCGCCAGCTCGCGCGCGACATCCTCTATGCGCTCGAGGCCGCGAATCTGTTCCACCAGAGCGTCGATGCGAGAGTCCGGCAGGAGATGCGAACAGAAGTTCCGGAACTTCCCCCGCACACTGTCCCAGGTGGCATGCGTCGCCTCGGTCCAAGGATCCCCATCCGCATATTCGGACTCGCAAGTGAACTCCTGACCCTTCGCCCACACCTTCATCGATGCAGGCGTCTTGCGAAAGCGGCGAATGCGGGTCTCGCGAAAAGCGTGCAGCACGTCGTCACGGGCCGACTCATCCTCCGTAGTCACGATTCGCGAGGCCAGGTTCCATACTTCCGGGTCGGCGAGATTCTCTGGGGCGTACCATTGCGGTCCCGGCGTGCGTCCGAGCGCGGCGAGCGCCATTACGTACGGGATATTGAAAGCGCCGTTCAGCGGCGCGCGATGATCGGCGGCGATCGAGCGCGGCGGTTCACGAAAAATGCGCAACGCATAGCCCATCGGATGCATGCGAATCTCGATACGCTCGATGTCCTTCGCCGCAAGCTTTTCCTTGTGCATGAGGCGCCGTAGCATATCGATCGGGCCGGCCGTATAGCGACAGGAGGGGTAATACTTGATGCAGGTCTCGAGGATCCACCACTTCTGCCCGAGTTCCTCCACCATCAACTCGTGATCGGTACTGAGGCTTCCCTGGGCGCGGATGAACCCTTCCCCGTCCAGACATTCCTGATCACCGACATAACCGCGTTCGGCCAGCGCCAAAGCCATCATCCCACCCAGTGCCGCCCCGGGATAGTTCGCATACTTGAAGGACAGATGATCGAGACGCGTCGTCACCTTGCTGACGACCGGCGTCGGTGCCGTCCAGGCGGCCAGACCGAACATGTTGCGTAACTGCTCGCGCGAAAGCACGCCACGCACGGCCGCGGCGCTTGCCGCCGTGCCGAAGGCGGCAAAGCCCATACCGTTCACGCCAGCCCATTGAAAAGAGCCATCGGCTGCTTCGCCCAGCACGACCGACGCCAGATTGAGCCGTGCATTGATATCGAAACCGACCGCCATGCCAAGGATCAGATCCCTGCCTGATCGCCCGAGCCGCTGCGCCTCGGCGAGCGCGCCGGCGACGTTGAAGGCGGCAAAATGGCTGGAGGTGAAGAAGGTGTCGTCGGCGTCCAGCAGATTCATGATCTCGGCATTGGCCATCGCTGCATGCGCAGCAGGCACACGCTCCGACATGCCGAAAATACTCGCTTCCGCCGGACCGCCAAGGCCGCGTACGACATCGTGCATCATGCGCGAGCGTTCGAGACCGCCCGCGGCAATCCCGCAGATGAGGGTGTCGAGAATCACGAGCTTCGTGTAATCCACAACCTCTGGCGGCAGACTTGAATAACTCGTGCTGCCTACGAAGTCCGCCAACCGTGAAGTCACTCTATCCGTCATATGGCAATCCTACGTTCAATATTCGCCTATGCTCAGTATTCGAAGTTCAGTTCGATCCCGTAACTTCGCGGTTCACCGAACAGCCCCACAGGCAGCCCGGCATCCCCGTGGAACAGGTAATATTCTTCATCGGTTAAGTTCTTGCCAAAGACCGACAGTCGCCATCGGCCGCCGCTGAGCGGAATCTCCGTGAGCATCAGGCGCGCATCCAGCAGACCGTAAGAGCCGATGACATAGCGGGCATCCGCCGCTGCCACGTTCTTTTTGGTCTGGTAAAAATATTCGACCGAGGCGGTCAACCTGCCGATCGGCGTGGCCGGAAATTCATACTGAAGACTACCCGTCACCGTATGCTCCGGCGCCTCGACGAAGCTGTAGCGGCTGGTGATGTCGGCACCGAAAGGATCCAGGATTTCGTCGTAACCGGCATCCAGCCACGCGTAACTCAGGCCGGCCGTCAGCTCGTTTGTCGGCCGCGCGACCATGTCAAGTTCGAGCCCCTGAATCGTCGCCTTGCCGGCGTTGAACACGTCGGTGAGTCGGAAATTATTCGGATCGACCTGCACAGTGACCTGGTTGTCCTGGTAGTCCGAATAGAAGCCGGCGACATTGACTCGCAGCCGATTGTCGAACCAACTCGACTTCATCCCCAACTCGAAGGCATCGAGTGTTTCTTCGCCGAAACCTTCATTGAAGCGCGCGATCGTGCTTGCGCGCACATTGAAGCCGCCGGTCTTGTAGCCCCGGGCGTAGCGGGCGTACAGATTTACGTCATCTGTCACGTCATAGCCGATGACGAAGCCGGGACTCACATTCGAGCCGCTCCTATCGCCGCTGCCTGGAGGATAGACGATAGGAGTACCGCCTCCTGGAATCTCACTCTGCACGAGCGTCGCCTTTCGTTGATCGCGGGACCAGCGAACGCTCGGTGTCATGTACAGCTTTTGCAGAGAGGCAGGACGGTAGGTTGCCTGACCGTACGCGGCGTACGCCTTGTTGTCTGCTGTTACCGTGCGCGCGGTAGTGGGATACATCGGGATACCGAATACGGCCTGATCGAAGGAATCGGCGCTTTCGTCCAGGTAATAGACGCCAAGCACATACTGCAAACGGTCATTCATCGCCTCGCCGATCGCCTGCAATTCCTGGCTGAACTGCTCCTGGGACTGGATGAAATCGTTAGTGATGAATGCGAATGGACCCAGGACACCGCTCAAATAGTGCTGGGTATTGATTGCGTCCAGTTCCCTGTAGCCGGTGATCGATTTGAGAGTCAATCCTTCGACGGGCTGAAAGCTGGCGGTGATATTGTGACCCTGCACAGTCGCCTTGTTGCGCGGCAGGTTGCGTTCGGCGGGCGAACCCTGCGACGGCCGCACCGGATCTGCCGGATAAAGGTTGGGGGTATAAGCAAGAAACCCCGGGGTATCCGCGATCTCCGAGCGATCGTAGGTGTAGCGGATATCGACGGCGTCACTCGGTACCCAGCGTGCGCCTGCGCGATACGCGTCGCGTCGCTGATCGCCATAGCGACTCGCACCGGTGCCGAGATTCTTGACGAAACCGTTCTTTTCCGAATGCGTGTAGGCGAATTCCATCGCAAGTTCGTCGCCGACGGGAATGTTCAGACGGGTACGCGTGCGGATTTGATCGTAGTTGCCGAAGGCGACGCTTTGCCTGGCGCTGAAGGCGCCGAGTTCCGGGGCGCGAGTAATGTAGTTGATAGCGCCACCGGTGGCATTGCGCCCATAGAGCGAACCCTGCGGTCCGCGCAGCACTTCGATCCGTTGCAGATCGGCGACTTCGGCCGAAAGGCCCTGGCTGCGACCGATATACACCCCATCGATATAGATGGCGACGCTCGGATCCTGTGTAAACTGATCGTCCAGATTACCGACGCCACGGATGAATACTTGCGCCGTGGTGGCACTATTGGGATGAGGCACGATCTGCAGGTTCGGCACTTCCGCGCGCAGGCCATCGATGCCGTTGATGCCTTTCGCCTCGAGCATATCCGCAGTCAGCGCCACGATCGAAATCGGCGTATCTTGCAGCGACTCCTCGCGCTTCTGTGCAGTGACGATGATCTCTTCGAGCTGCGCATGGGACGCAGCTGCCGGCTGCGCCGCCGCGGGTGCCGGCAAGCTCTGTGGCGCTTGTGCCGGTGTCTGTACCTGTGCCAGGATCACCACCGACGAGGCACCGGTCATGGTGTACTCCAGTCCGGAAGCTGCCAGCAACTGATGCAGCGCCTCTTCGGGAGTGTAGCTACCGCTGAGACCGTCGGTTCTGGCACCACCTATGTCGCCGGACGATGCCACCAACTGCATGCCGGCTTGTTCGGCAAACGCCACCAGTCCGGTCGCCAGCTCCTGCGGACGGATGTCGAACACGGTCTTGGCCGTCGCCGGCACCTGCGCCTGTACCGATGCTGGCAGAGCATCGGCAGCTATACCGATCATGGCAAGCCAGAGAAAGCCGGCCAGGCGTCGGCGGGGAAATGATCCAGCCAGAGTTCGAAATTCGCTGCTGCAGAAATTAGGCATGGAACACCCTTGTCGATTGGAGTAGTTATAAATACACATGCGTTGTTCCGGTCGGCGCAGACGATAATGAGGCCGCCCTTGAATAACGAACCAGGTTCTCGTTTTGGGAATGGAGAGCACTCAACGGTTGCGCTGGCTCGCACCGGCAGCGGCGACCACCACGGTACGTGGACCGACGAACTCGATGTTGAAACCGGTTTCCACCAGCAGGGCCAGGGTGGCGGCGGCGATGGTGTAGGTGCCGTAGATGCCCGGCGAGTGGTATTCCTGCAGCAGGTCGGTGCGAAAAATGATCTGCAGATCCGCCTGCTCGGCATAGGCAAGCAGCGCAGTGCTCAGCTGCTGCGGTGGAATCGAAAAGAAGTGCAGTTCGTCGCCCAGCGCCTCCATGGCCTGAAAATCGGCATCCGGCGTCGTTGTTGATACAGCTACGCACCACGGCAGGCACAGTATCGCCGCCGCTAGGCGCCGCCTCCGCCGGCCTCGCTCAGTGCTGGACATCGGCCCGCCGCAATACCCAGTCGGTGCCGCTGTCGTCGAGTGTGATCGCAGAAACGTTCTGCAGCGCTTTCAGCCATTCCTCGATACCCTGCACGCCGACGGTACCGGTGACACGCAGCGATTTCAGCGCGTCGTTGTCGATCACCACCAAGTGCGGCGAATAGCGGTTGATATCCGCTACAACCGCTGCCAGCGGACGATCGATGAAAGTCAGTACGCCCCGGGACCAGGCCCCCACCCGTGCCGGGTTGATCGCCCGCACCGGACCCACTCCGGCGCTCGCCGAATAGGTCACCTCGCGCCCCAGCGGCAGCTGCACCGGTGCTGCATCCGCCCCGCTCAAGCCGACCTCCACCAATCCCTCGGCGACACCGACGGTGACACCCTCGGTGCCCCGGCGCACGCTGAATACGGTACCCAGCACTCGGGCGTAACCGCCGCCGGCCTCTACCACGAACGGTCGCTCCGGCTGCCGAGTCACCTTGAGCAAAATTTCGCCATCGACCAAGACGACGCGCCGCGTCTCGGCGCGGTATTCGACCGCGACGCTGCTCGCGCCGCCGAGCGTCATCTCCGAACCATCGAGTAGCTCGATGCGACGAATCTCGCCCACCGCAGTGGCATAACGCTCCAACTGCGGTGTATCCGGCCAGGGCGCATTCGTGCGAATCCCCACGCCGACCGCCACCATCAACAGCAGCACCGCCGCGGTCCACAGCATTCTCGCCAGCGGCATACGCGGCGTCGGCGCAGCAGATTCCGATGGTGCAACAGCGGGCGTCGATGGTGTAGCGGCGAGCGCCGCCGGATTGCCGGCGTGCCAGCAATGTTGCATACGCTCGAAAGCCCGACGGTTATCATCGCAGGCATCGATCCAATCGAGAGCGGCATCGAGCTCCTCGGCTTTGACGTCCGGCTCCTGCAGCTTCAGGAACCAGAAGGCCGCCTGCTCGTCGCGGTTGCCGTAAAGGTTCATGGCGTGTCCCCCGCTCCTTCCAGACGCGTCGCACAGTAATGCAGGGCGCGCAGGACATATTTGCGCACCATGCTTTCCGTCACTGCCATCCTAGCGGCGATCTCTCGGTATTCGAGTCCCTCGAACTTGTAACAGACGAAGGCATACTCGCAGCGCGGCGGCAATTCCTGCAGCAGTTGCCGCAGTTGCGCCAGCTGCTGTTGCGCCGCCACGATCCGCTCCGGCGAGGCTGCTTCGTCCACCCAAGCATCAACGACAGCGTCTCCATCGGGATGCGCCGCTGCCCGTTGCCGCGCACGTAACCGATCGGTGGCGATATTGCGCGCGGCGACGAACAGCAGCGCCCGCAAGTCGCGGTCGAGCAGCTCGCTGCGCCGTTGATATAGCCGAAAAATCGCGTCCTGAGCCACATCCTGGGCCTCCGCTTCGGAACCAAGCCGGGCACGCAGAAAACGCACCAGGCGAATCCGCTCGACCCGGAACAGCTCTCGCAACCGGACGCCGATGGCATCCTCCGACACCTCCCGCTCACGAGCGGACCGGCGCGGGAACGCCAGTACCACCCGGGAACCGGACGGCGTATCGCCGAGTTCATCAGGCTGGCCTGGCTCGTCGGACTCGGAATCAGGCATGAGCACTCCCGTCATGCCGATAGAACGAAACCGATGTCGATTATGGGAATCCGGGAGGATGGATGGGATTCTTTATCTGACCGAAGAAAGGATCGCTGAATATGCACGAATTCGCTCCATGCTGGAGATTCGCGGCACGCCCATCGGTCCCAACGACATGTGGATCGCCGCTCCGGCGCTCGTCGAGGATGCGCTGTTGATCTCCGCCAATACGCGAGAATTCGCACAGCTCCCAGAGGTTAGAGTGCAGAACTGGCTCGCTGTTTGATCAGCGGCATTCCACAAAACATCCGTTGATCCGGCCACCATGGTGCAAGCCGCTCACGGCTCCATGGCACGCGCCCACACCCGTAGCACGCGCACGATGTTGGCCAGCAGCCAGCCGAACTCGACCAGCATCGCCGCGCCGGCGATCCGGCCGGCCTGCGGCAGAAAGACCGCCACCAGGAGAATGATCAGCACGGCGCCATGCAGGCGCAGTTGCGCTTGGATCGGCGCCTCGGGCAACAGTTTTTTCACGTTCGCCACCTTCACACGCGCCTCGGTCAGATGCAGCCAGACGAGGAAAGGCACGATCTTGTAAAGCATGGCGCTGATGGCACTGGCGAAGCCGCCATGCAGGATCAGTACACCGGCCAGTACCGGCCAATGCGGCGCATCGGAAACGAACGAGGCGAGTAGCGCCAGCAACCCACCGATGCTCGCCGCCATCGCCAGACGGAAGGTGCGCGACGAGGCGTCCGGGACGGTGCGACGCGTGCGTAACAGCAGGTTCAGCGTCGTGCCGGCGTAGGCGCCGGCGAGGACCAGCAGCGCCAGAGCGACGGCGAGGATGAGCGGATCGAAGCCGCTCAGCATCGCCCCGGTCCATAGCAGCAGCACCGTCAGCACGGTGGGCGCCCATAAAGACGTGAATCGAGCGGGATAGACCGGCGTGACCTGGAACATCGGCACGACCACCCAGCTGGTGGCCGCCAGCAACAAGCCGCCCCAGCCCAGCCATCCCCATCCGGCATGCAGGTTCACCAAGCTCGTCAGCTCGACCGGCATGCTGAAGCCACCGGCAAGGAGCCAGGCCAGGAGCAGTCCGAGCACAGTGGTCACGACCAATCCCGTGAGCGCCAGACGTAAATCGCGCTGTGTACGGCTCCCGGGTTGCGCTTGCGGTGCCCGTCGCAGGGCGGCCGCGGCAGCGTACAGGAAGAACGCCAGGCCGAGGCCGAGCAGCGTCGCGCCGGCGACGAGAATACCGGGCTGACCACGGCCCAACCCCCAGCACAGGCCGACCGCGCCGGCGCTCGTCGTCCCATGGGTAAAAGCCGCGATGCGCAATGGCGCCGAGAAAGATGCACCGGCTACTACCGGTAAGATCTGTAGCAGGGCCCCGAGCATCACCTGCAGCATGAAACCCACGGTGAACAAATGGACCGCGGCGAGCGCCCCCGGCGTCCAGCGCGACACCAGCACGGCATCGTCGATCAGCAGCAGCAACCCGGCCATCATGCCGAACAGCGGTGCCGTAAGAAAAAAACGCATCGGCACCGACAGCGGCGGCATCGCCTCGTAGGCGAGCCGGGGGATCTTGCTCATCCGTATCAGTCCCGGGAGCCGCAGGAACCGGCGGCGGCTTCGAAGCACGCTAAGATCTGCTGCTTCCCGGCATCGAAATGCACATTCAATCCGACGATCGTCATCGCTCGTCCCCACGTCGATGGATCATCACATTCTGCGCATCGACCTCGTCCGGACACTGATCCGCATCAAGTTGCACGATTCTCGAATTCGACGCGGTCCCGCCCCGAATCGGCCAGAGGGACTCGTCCACCGCATTCCAGGACGGGCGGAGCCGCGCCCAGTCAGCGCTGAAACGTCCCCATACGCAGAAAATGCACCGCCTGTTGCAACGCCTCGGCGGATAGCAACATGCCGGTATGCGAAGTGGCGATAACGATATGATCCTTGGCGCCCGGCAGACGCGTCTCCTCGACCCGCACGGTACCGTCATGCTCGCCCTCCAGGCCGGCGAACAGGCGGCCCAGCCCCAACCTCATGGAACCGGCGATCACCCCGACCTCGCGATGACCGGACCACTGGCGCGGCGGGATGTCCGCAGGTTCGATGCACTCCTGGTACAACGCCGGGCCCAGGATCCGCCTACCGAAAGGCAGCCGCCGGGCTATCTCGCGAGCCGCTCTGGATCCCTGGGACGGGGTCCCCATCAGAACCACCCGTCCCGGCGTCAGATCCTCCGACTCCAGCGCTCGCAGAATCACCAAGCCGCCGAGGCTATGGCCGATGAAATGCAAGGTCTGCGCACGCTGCGCGCGTGCGAACCGCAGCAGGCTCCGGGCATGCTCGCGCATCGAGCCCCGCAGCGTAGGGTAGGAAAAGATCACGGCACGCAGTTGGCCGGCCTCCAGCCGCCGCTTGATGATGCCCAGCTCCAAACCCGACATCCACAGGCCATGCACCAGGATGACCAGCGGCCGGGCATCCCCTCCGGCCTGTACAGCGCCGATGACAGAACTCATTCTCACGCAGCCACGAAGCCGTCTTCACGGCCGCTGCGCGAATGCCGCAACCGCCGTTCATGTGCTCACCCGGATCTCAGCCCACCTTCACCGGCAGCCTGACCCGGATATACAGTTCCTTGAGCTGCTCCTCGCTGACCGGCGTCGGGGCGTTCGTCAACAAATCCGCCGCTGTCTGGGTTTTCGGGAAGGCGATGACATCGCGAATGCTGTCGGTGCCGGCCATGAACATCACGATGCGGTCCAGGCCGAAGGCGATACCGCCGTGCGGCGGCGTACCGTACTTGAGCGCCTCCAGCAGGAAGCCGAACTTCTGCTGCGCCTCTTCCGGCCCGATGCCCAACAAATCGAACACGGCCGACTGCATGTCCGGGCGATGGATACGCACCGAACCGCCGCCGATCTCCGAACCGTTGAGCACCATGTCATAGCCCTTGGAGATCGCGTTCGCCGGATCCGCCCGCAATTCCGCGGCATCCTCGCAACGCGGCGCGGTGAAGGGATGATGCAGCGCCACCCAGCGCTTGGCATCCGCATCCCATTCGAACATCGGGAAATCCACCACCCACAACGGCCGCCAGCCGGTCTGCGCCATGCCCAGATCATGTCCCAGCTTGATGCGCAGCGCACCCAGCGAGTCGTTCACGACTTTAGCAGTATCCGCGCCGAAAAAGATCAGGTCGCCGTCTGCCGCCGCCGCGCGGGTCAAAATGCCCTCGATGGCCGCATCACTCAGGAATTTCAGGATAGGAGACTGCAGACCGTCGCGCCCCTTCGCCAACTCGTTTACCTTCACGTACGCCAGTCCCTTCGCGCCGTAGCGTCCGACGAAGGCAGTGCAATCATCGATTTCCTTGCGCGTCATGCGCACACCGCCCTGCGGCACCCGCAATGCGGCGACGCGGCCCTGCGGGTTGGCGGCCGGCGCGGCGAACACCTTGAATTCGCAATCGCGCACCAGGTCGGCCACATCCACCAGTTCCAGATCAATGCGCAGATCCGGCTTGTCCGAACCATAGCGGCGCATCGCCTCCGCGTAGGTGATGCGCGGGAAGGGCGCCGGCAGCTCATCACCCAGGACAGTGGCGAAAATCGAGCAGATCAGTGCCTCCATGTGCTGCATGATCTGTTCCTCGCTCATGAACGAGGTCTCGATATCCAGCTGTGTGAACTCCGGCTGGCGTTCCGCGCGCAGATCTTCATCGCGGAAACAACGCACGATCTGATAATAGCGATCGAAACCGCTCATCATCAACAATTGCTTGAACAACTGCGGCGATTGCGGCAGCGCGAAAAATTGCCCTGCATGCGTGCGGCTGGGTACCAGATAGTCACGCGCGCCTTCCGGCGTCGCCTTGGTGAGCATGGGTGTCTCGATGTCGATATAGCCCTGCTCGTCCAGGTAGTCGCGCATGGCGCGCGTCACCCGATGGCGCAGTCGAAGACGCTTCTGCATCACCTCGCGGCGCAGGTCCAGATAGCGATACTTGAGGCGCAACTCCTCGTTGGCGGCTTCATCGTGATGAAACGGCGGCGTCTCGGCCCGGCTCAGAATCTCCAGCTCGCGCGCCAGCACTTCGACCTGGCCCGAGGCCAGCGCCGCATTCGCCGTCCCCGGCGGACGGGGACGCACCAGCCCGCGAATGCGCACACAAAACTCTCCCCGCAGGCGCTCGGCATCCTGGAATATTTCCCTGGCATCCGGATCGAACACGATCTGCAGCAGACCCTCGCGGTCGCGCAGATCCACGAAAATCACTCCGCCATGATCGCGCCGCCGGTGCACCCAGCCCGCCACGCTGACCTCCTGGCCACTGAGGATTTCGTCGACCTGACCGCAATAATGGGAACGCATGGGGAAGACTCTGAAAGGTGTGTCCGCGGGGGATGCCGCCCCGCCTAAATTACGAGCGCGCGATGTTACGGAGCCCCCGGAACCCACGCAAGGCAAGCCGGCGCCGTTCCGCAGCGCCTTTCGCCCGCGACGCGCCGGGGCCAGGCCCGGCGCGCTGCTCAGCGGGCCTTCTTGGTGCCGGTCTTTTTCTTGGCCGTGGACCGGGCTGCGGGTCGGGCCGCGGGTCGGGCTGTCGTGGCCGGGCGGGCTGGGCTGGCCGGCTTCGAGGAACGCCTCGGCCCTGCGGCGGCGCTACCGGTCGTCGCTGTCGACTTGGCGGCCGGCTTGGCCACCGGCTTGACAGGCGTCTGGGCATCAGCGCCCGTACCGGCACCGTCCTTGGCCTCCGCCCCGGCAGTCTTGCCGTCCTCCTTGGCCTCGCTGCGCTCGGGGGCCTCCTCGCCACCGGCCAGATTGCGCTTCTGCTCCTGCTCGGACTTGAAATCGGTCTCGTACCAGCCCGATCCCTTGAGGCGGAACACCGGCGCGGAGACCAGCTTTTTCAAGGCCTGCTTCTTGCAGCTGGGACATTTGCGCAGCGGCGGATCGGAAATCTTC
Source organism: Steroidobacter denitrificans (assembly GCF_001579945.1). Lineage (NCBI taxonomy): Bacteria > Pseudomonadati > Pseudomonadota > Gammaproteobacteria > Steroidobacterales > Steroidobacteraceae > Steroidobacter > Steroidobacter denitrificans. The sequence continues at coordinate 2,642,090 of NZ_CP011971.1, forward strand.
TGCAACGCTTCGACATAGAACTTGCAGGCCGTGCATTCGTATTCGTAAAAGGGCATTGAACGCCTCAAAACATCATGACAAGCAATAATGGGCGAGCGCATCTTAGTGCCGCTGCGCCGCAGTTCAAGCCGTCCCGTCAAGTCCACCACATCAGTGGCCAAGGGCCGGTACGCCGCCCTCGGATCCGGCCGTTCTACCGCGCCGGCCGGTACCCGGTCAGTGGCCGAAGACCAGCGCACCGTCTTCGGCGGACACGGTCACCCGGCTGCCCGGGCCGAACTCGCCTTTCAGGATCCGCTGCGCCAGCGGGTTTTCCAGCTGCTGCTGAATCGCCCGCTTGAGCGGCCGGGCGCCATAGACGGGATCGAAACCCGCCTCCGCGAGGGCATCCCGCGCATCTTCCTGCAGCACCAGCTCGATCTCCCGCTCGGCCAGGCGCCGGCGCAGATATCCCAGCTGGATGTCGACGATGGAGCGCAGCTGCTCGCGTCCCAGCGGATGGAACACCACGATGTCATCGACCCGGTTGATGAACTCCGGGCGGAAGTGCTGCTGCACGATCTCCATCACGCTGGATTTCATCTTGTCATAGTTCGCTTCTCCGGCCAGCTCCTGGATCACGTGCGAGCCGAGATTGGAGGTCATGATGATCACGGTGTTGCGAAAATCGACCGTGCGCCCCTGGCCATCGGTCAGCCGCCCGTCATCCAGCACCTGCAACAGGACATTGAATACATCCGGATGTGCCTTCTCGACCTCATCCAGCAGCAGCACCGAATAGGGACGGCGGCGCACCGCCTCGGTCAGATAACCGCCTTCCTCGTAACCCACATAGCCCGGCGGCGCGCCGATCAGGCGGGCGACGGAATGTTTCTCCATGAACTCGGACATGTCGACGCGAACCATCGCGTCTTCCGTATCGAACAGGAATTCCGCCAGCGCCTTGCACAGCTCCGTCTTGCCCACACCGGTCGGTCCCAGGAACAGGAAGGAGCCGTTCGGGCGGTTCGGATCCGACAAGCCCGCCCGGGAGCGGCGCACCGCATCGGCCACCGCCGCCACGGCTTCGTGCTGGCCGATGACACGCTTGCCCAGCGCCGCCTCCATCTGCAGCAGCTTCTCCTTCTCGCCCTCCAGCATCTTGGAGATCGGAATACCGGTCCACTTGGAGACGACCTCGGCCACTTCCTCGTCCGTCACCTTGTTGCGCAGCAGCCGGGTCTCCTGCTGCTCGGCCGCCGTCGCATCCGCCAGCCGGCGCTCCAACTCCGGGATCTTGCCGTAGGACAGCTCGGACATGCGCGCCAGATCCTGCGCGCGCCGCGCCGTCTCCAGTTCAAGACGGGCGCGCTCCAGTTCCTCCTTGATATGCGCCGAGCTTTGCAGGGAGGCCTTCTCGGCCTTCCAGATTTCCTCCAGATCCGCGTATTCCTTCTCCAGCGATCCAAGCTGTTCCTCGAGCGTGGCCAGCCGCTTGCGAGAGGCCTCGTCGGATTCCTTCTTCAAGGCCTCACGCTCGATCTTCAGCTGGATGATGCGCCGCTCCAGCCGATCCATTTCCTCCGGCTTGGAATCGATCTCCATGCGAATGCGCGAGGCCGCCTCGTCGATCAGGTCGATCGCCTTGTCGGGCAGCTGGCGATCGCTGATATAGCGGTGCGACAACGTCGCGGCGGCGACGATCGCCGGATCGGTGATATCCACGCCATGATGCACCTCGTAGCGCTCCTTCAGGCCACGCAGGATCGCGATCGTATCCTCCACCGAGGGCTGATCGACCTGAACTTTCTGGAAGCGCCGCTCCAGGGCGGCATCCTTCTCGATGTATTGGCGATATTCATCCAGGGTGGTGGCACCCACACAATGCAGCTCGCCGCGCGCCAGCGCCGGCTTGAGCATATTGCCCGCGTCCATGGCACCTTCCGCCTTGCCCGCACCGACGACGGTGTGCAATTCATCGATGAACAGGATGATCTGACCTTCCTGTTTCGCCAGATCGTTGAGCACCGCCTTCAGGCGCTCCTCGAACTCACCGCGATACTTCGCACCGGCGATCAACGCGCCCATGTCCAGGGACAGGATGCGCTTGTTGCGCAGGCCCTCCGGCACCTCGCCATTGACGATACGCTGCGCCAGTCCCTCCACGATCGCCGTCTTGCCGACCCCCGGCTCGCCGATCAGCACCGGATTGTTCTTGGTGCGCCGCTGCAGCACCTGCACCGTGCGCCGGATCTCGTCGTCGCGGCCGATCACCGGATCGAGCTTGCCCTGCTCGGCCCGCTCGGTCAGATCGATCGTGTACTTCTCCAGCGCCTGGCGGCTTTCCTCGGCATTGGGATCGGTCACCTGCTCGCCGCCGCGCAGATCGTCGATCGCCTTTTCGATGGCCCCCTTCACCGCGCCCGCACCGCGCAGGATCGAGCCTAACGATCCCTTGTCCTCCAGGCCCGCCAGCACGAACAATTCGCTGGAAATATATTGATCGCCGCGCTTCTGGGCGATCTTGTCGGTCAGGTTGAAAACTCGGTTGAGATCGCCGGAAATATGTACCTCGCCACCCGTACCCTCCACCTTCGGCAGACGATCCAGCGCCTCGCCTAGCTGCGAGCGCAGCAAGTTGACGTTGGTACCCGCCTTGTCGAGCAGATGACGCACCGAGCCGCCCTGCTGATCCAGCAACGCCGTCATGACGTGCAAGGGTTCGATGTATTGATGATCGCGGCCGACGGCAAGCGACTGGGCGTCCGCCAGGGCCAGCTGGAATTTACTTGTCAATTTATCCATGCGCATGGAACAACCTCACGACGGCGCCCACGGGGCGGTTTCCGCCTTTTTATATTGACGATGGCCGTGTCGGCCGATGCCGTCGATGTGGGGCGGACCCTGCGGAAATTCAATCACACCGAAAGGATTTTCCGCCTTCCTGGCTTTCGCTTCCAGCCGCCGCAAAGCCGGCGTGGCTCACCCGCGTATCGCGCTCATTCACGGCTGCGCCGAATCATGCGCCGGGATGAGTGTCACTTTTTGGCGGGTACCTTGCTGCGTTTTCCAAGCAGCGTCTTGTCGAGCAGGCGTTCACCTCTGACGACATGGACGAGATGAATCGACCCTTTCTCATGACGGTAGATCACGCGGCACGGCGGTTCAACGATCTGGCGATAGCGCCAACCCTGGAACTCCGACAGCTTGGAGCCACTTAGGGGGTGTGCAGCCAATTGATCGACATGATCAAAGACGCGCCGCACGAGCTTGCGGGCCGCCTGCGGATTATCTAAAGCGATGTAGTCGGCGATGGTATCCAGATCGGCCAGCGCAGGTTCAGTCCAAATTATTTCAGCCATCGAGATAGACGTTGCTTGGCTTGGGCGTGCGTGACCGTGCGCCCCTCCTCGATGGCTTTTTCGCCTCGGGCAATACCCTCCAGCAGTCTCATGCGGCGCTGCAATAACTCGTAGCTTTCCACATCCACCAAATAGGCGCTGGGCAGACCATGCTGGGTGATAAGGATGGGCTCACGACTGCGCTCCAATTCATCCAGGAGCTCAGTCGCCTGCCGCTTAAGCGTGGTCACGAGTTCGGTGCGCATGAAGTGATACTAAAGTATCACTTCATGCAGTACAAATCGGTAGTGATGCCGGATAAGCTCAGCGGCCGCCTGTCAAGATCAGACCGCTGAGTCAATGCGCCAGGCTATGCCCGATATAGATGACCGCCACGCCCAGCAGGATGAACACGAACTGGCGAATGCCCGAACCCGGATCCACGCGCCGGTGCAGGCCTGGGATCAAGTCCGCCACGGCGATGTACAAAAAGCTGGAGGCGGCGATCGCCACCGCGTACGGCAACATCCAGGTCACCGGCGCCAGGGCGAAATAGGCGAGCAGGCCGCCGAGGATCGATGTCAGGCTGGTCGCCAGATTCAGCGTCATGGCCTTCAGCCGCGACATGCCGCTGTCCAGCAGGATGGCCAGATCGCCCACTTCCTGCGGAATCTCATGAGTGAACACCGCCAGCGCCGTCACCACGCCTAAATGCAGGTCGGTCATGAACGCAGCGGCGATCAACACCCCGTCGAGCACATTATGGAAGCCGTCACCCAGCAGGATCAGCATCGCCGAGGCCCGCGCCCGCCCATCCTGCCAAGGTCGAGCCGCAGCATCGGCCATAGCATCAGATTGACCCCGGATGAGCCCGTCCCCAGCATGGCCCGCATGGTCCGCATGGCCTTGTGAGACGAACTTCGCCGCCACCGGCCGATGTGAATGACCATGGCCGACCTCCTGATCCGGCCCGCCCAGCGGCACGGGCGCGTGCGGAAAGTGCCCCTCGCACAGATCCTGATGACAATGCCGCCACAGGACCAGCTTTTCCAGCACAAAAAAGATCAACAGCCCCACCAGCACGGTCAGCCCGATGCGATGGGTATTGGCGAGGCCCGCCCCCTCGATCGCATGCGGCAGCAGGCCCAGCAGCGCTGCGCTCAGCAATGCGCCGGTGGCGAAACTGACCAGGTGCGGCAACGCCCGCGTCCGCAGCGACACCGGCGCCACCAGGAACACGGAGGCCGCCAGCGCGCTCAGCACGCCACCCAGGGCGGTAAAGATCAGGATCCAGAGCAGCAATGACATAAATGATGCACGCTTCGCCCTGCGGATGCGCCGGCCAGGCCATTCGACCCGTGCACGAGCGCACTGCAAGACACTAGAACGGTTCTCGGAAACCGCAGGGATATTGATATTCTATCGAGATCATCAGCCTAGCATGCGCGTCAAGCAGTTGAGCCGCCGCCCGCGCGGGTTAAGTCGTCAGCTCTCTCTCCAGATCAACGTGGCCATCCGGCCGGTGCGCCCGTCACGGCGATAGGAGAAAAAGCGCGTCGCATCGGCATAACAGCGAAAGCTGCTGATCCCGTCATGCTCCCGCTCGCCTCCCTGAGCGTCCGTCCGGCTAGTCGCGCCACTCTCCAGCCACCCTCCCTCGAAAACGGCCTCTACGCCGAGCCGTTGCAGCTCGCGCCGGGCCAGGGCAGCCAGATCCGCCTGCCAGCGTCCCTGCGCATTGCCCTGGAAAGCCTTCGAATGCAGCGTATCGCGCACCAGGAAAGCCGCACGCACCTCCTCCCCGACCTCGAAGGCCGCCGGCTCGATCGCCGGACCCAGCCAGGCCATCATTTCACCAGGCGCCCCGCCCATCGCCGCCAGCGTTGCTGCCAGCACCCCCCCCGCCAGTCCCCGCCAGCCCGCGTGCGCGGCCGCCACCCGCGTACCGGCCCGATCGCAGAACAGCACCGGCAAACAATCCGCCGTCAGCACCACACAGACCTGGTGCGCCTGGCGCGCATAGACGGCATCGGCCTGCGGTGCGGGCCGCATCGCGCCGCGCGGCGCGGCCTCCACCACGCGTATGCCATGCACCTGGTCCAGCCATAAAGGCTCGCCCGGCAGATGCAGGGCTTCGCACAGCCGGTGCCGGTTGCTCGCCACCGCCTGCGGGTCATCGCCCACATGCATCCCCAGATTCAAGCTGGCATAGGACCCGGCGCTGATGCCGCCGCCTCGCAGACTCACGGCCGAGCGCACCTGCGCAGGAGCCGGCCAGGCCGGCCGGATCCACTGCAGATCGCCCTGCTGCAACTCGTCCGGCGCATCGCTCATCGGCGCCCCACCCGGTTCCCCGGGCGATCCCGCGACCGGTGCTCGGTGCAGCTCAGCCGCGCCATGCGCTTCATGCCCCGAATCATGTTCTGGATCATGTTCTGGATGCGTCGCGGGCATCCAGCGCCAGCGCCTGCAACAGCAGGCGCATATCCGCCGGCAACGGCGCCTCGCACACCACCGGCTCGCCAGTTGCCGGATGCTCGAACGCCAGTCTTGCGGCATGCAGCGCCTGACGCCTGAATCCGCGTAACACCTCGATCAATGCAGCCGTTGCTCCCCGGGGCAGTGTCAAGCGTCCCCCGTAAACCCGATCGCCCACCAGTGGATAGCCTATATGCGCCAGGTGCACCCGAATCTGGTGCGTCCGCCCCGTCTCCAGTTTCAGGCGGACATGGGTATGGCCCCGAAAACGCTGCAATACCCGGTAATGCGTCACCGCCTCACGGCCGTCGGCACGAATCGCCATGCGGACCCGGTCGACCGGATGGCGGCCGATCGGCGCCGTCACCGTACCGCCGCCCGTCATCACGCCCGCACAAACCGCCTCGTATTTCCGCTCCACCTCACGCGCCTCGATCGCCCGCGCCAGCGCCGTATGCGCCTCCACGGTCCGCGCCACCACCATCAGGCCGCTGGTATCCTTGTCCAGGCGATGCACGATGCCGGCCCGCGGCAGCCGCGACAGGCCTGGATCGAAATGCAGCAAGGCATTCTGCAAGGTGCCCGCCGCATTGCCGGCCCCCGGATGCACCACCAGGCCGACCGGCTTGTCGATGACCAGCACATGGGAGTCTTCATAGACCCGCTCGAGCGCGATCGGCTCAGGCGTCATCGCCACCGCATCGGGCCACTGCGCATCCACCTCGACGCGCTCTCCTCCCAGAACCTTGTCCTTGGGACGCAGCCGCGCACCGTTCACCAGCACGCCCCCCGTATCGATCCATTCCTTGATACGGGTACGCGAATACCGACTCAACAACTCCGCCAGCACCTGGTCCAGGCGCTGGCCGGCCAGCTCGGGCGGGATCGTGAGACTGTGACGGATCGATTCGGACATCGTAGCCAGGACTTTTTCCAGACAGGTTGAGGCATTGCCGGAATGGCGCTCGGCCGCGGCGGCAGCCTGCAGGCCGAATGTTCATGAACCCGGGGTGGGGCTATACTCGCCGGATTGCCCGACGACGGCGGTAACCGATGAATTCTCGCACGCGCATCCTTATTCTGACCATGGCCGCCCTGATGCTGGCCTTGACGGGTTGCGGCAACAAACCCCGCGAGCAGCTCGGTAGCCCCGAAAAACTCTATGAACTCGCCAAACGCGCCGCCGACAGCGGCGACTATCGCACCGCCGTCACTTACTACGAGCAGCTGGAAGCCCGCTTTCCGTTCAGCAACTCCGCGCGCCAGGGCCAGCTCGACCTCATGTATGCGTATTACAAGAGCCGCCAGCCCGAATCCGCCATCGACCAGGCGGATCAGTTCATTCGCGAAAACCCCGCCCATCCCCGCGTGGACTATGCCTATTACATCAAGGGTCTGGTGCAGTTCGAGCGCAACGCGAATTTCCTGGAGCGCTGGTTCAATGCCGATCTCAGCCAGCGCCCGCCGATCGATGCGCGCAAGTCCTTTCAGGCCTTCCAGACCCTGGTGCAGCGTTTTCCCGACAGTGAATATGCCCCCGATGCGCGCCAACGCATGATTTTCCTGCGCAACCGGCTGGCCAACTACGAGGTCTACGTGGCGGGCTACTACCTCAAGCGCGGCGCCTATGTCGGCGCAATCAATCGCGCCAAGTATGCCATCGAAAATTATGACGGCGCGCCCCAGGTCAAGGAGGCGCTGCAAATCATGAGCGAATCCTATCGCAAGCTCGACATGCCTGAATTGGCCGGCGATGCGGAGCGCACCCTGCGGGAAAACTACGCTCACGCCGATGTGGTCCAGGAAGAGGCCCGGCGCAGCTGGTGGAAGTTCTGGTAGGCCTACCGTGCCGGTCCACCGGGTACGATAGCCCGGGGTGAATAGCCCGAGGTGATCGGATAACGCCAGTCCCGGCCGAACGCCCGGTCGCTGATCCTGATTCCCGGCGGAGCCTGGCGGCGCTTGTATTCATTGCGCTTCACCATGTCGAGCACCCGGCCGACCGTGGCGCGATCGAAGCCCTTGGCTGCGATCTCGTCCACCGACAGGTCATCCTCGATGAACAATTCCAGGATCGGATCCAGAATCTCATAGGGAGGCAGCGAATCCGAATCCTTCTGATTGGCGCGCAGCTCGGCGGACGGCTCGCGCTCGATGACCCGCACCGGGATCGCCGCTGCGATCGTGTTGCGATACTTCGCCAGGCGATACACCAGCAGCTTGCTGCAATCCTTGATGGGCGCGAAGCCGCCGGCCATGTCGCCATACAAGGTCGAATAGCCCACCGAGATCTCGCTCTTGTTGCCGGTGGTCAGCAACATCCTGCGGGTCTTGTTGGAGATGGCCATCAGCAGCAGGCCGCGGCAGCGCGCCTGCACATTCTCCTCGGTCGTATCCGGCGGCCGGCCGGCGAAGACGCCCTCGAGGGCCTCCAGCACCGTCGCGAACAGGGTTTCGATGGGAATGACATCGTATCTCACCCCCAGCAGGTCGGCCTGTCCTTGCGCGTCCTCCAGACTCATCTGAGAGGTATAGCGCGACGGCATCATCACCGCCCGCACCCGCTCGGCACCCAGCGCATCGACCGCCAGCGCCAGGGTCAGCGCCGAGTCCACACCGCCCGACAAGCCGATCACCACCCCGGGAAAGCCATGCTTGCCGACATAGTCGCGCACCCCCAGCACCAAGGCGTCGTATACGCTGGCTTCCTCGCTCGGCAGCGGCGCCAGCGCCGCCGCCTGCGGCAGCGCCCGCTCGCCGGTCAGATCGATGTTCACCATGAACAGTCCTTCCTCGAAGGCCTTGAAGCGCTGCGCGACCTGGCCCGTGCCGTCCATGACGAAGGATGCGCCATCGAATACCAGTTCATCCTGCCCGCCCAGCAGATTCAGGTAGACCACCGGCAGACCGGTCTCCCTGGCGCGCGCGCGCGCCACCTCCTCGCGGCGCTGCTGATAATGCAGCGAGTAGGGCGAGCCGTTGATCACGCAGAGCAGTTGCGCCCCCAGAGCCCGGGCGGCGCGCGCCGGGCCAGGCCGCCAGATGTCCTCGCAGATCAACAAGGCGATGCGGATTCCCTTGATTTCGACGATGCAGCTTGCCTGCCCGGGCTGGAAATAGCGTTTCTCATCAAAGACGCTGTAATTGGGCAGCTCCTGCTTGCGGTAGTTGGCCAACACCTCGCCATCACGGATCAGGGCCGCCGAATTGTAGATGTCCTCGGCCTGATACTCCGGATAGCCGACCATGACGGCGATGCCCCGGGTTTCGGTGCGTACTCGTTCCAGAGCCGCGGCGACCTGCCGGCGCAAGCCGTTGTGAAACAGCAGATCCTCGGGCGGATAGCCGCACAGTGTCAGCTCGGGAAACATGACCAGATCGGCGCCGAGAGCACGCGCCTCGGCCGCGGTATCGATCACACGCTGGGTATTGCCGGCCACGTCGCCGACGAACAGATTCAGTTGCGCCAGGGCGATGCGCAGAGTGGTTGAAGACACGGGAGGTTCGCTGATGCGGTTCAGAGTCACCATCATAGCAAGGTGCGCGTCCAAGAAGCCGGAAGCCGCCGTGAATCGCCAGCGCCCGAAGCTCGCCGCCGGGTACTGGGCGAAACTGAAGCGAGGCGGCAGGGGCAGGCTGCCGCAGACGCCGTTCAGGGCTGCCGGGCATCCCCGGTAGCCCTGGATCAGGTTTTATCTCCGGCCGCGTGCGCTCCTGGCCTTGCTCACCGTCTTTTTGCTCGCCGTTCGGCGTGCGGGTGCCGCCTTCGCCCGCCGCACCGCCGAGGCGGCGGTCCTGGCCTTGCTCCTGGCCTGGGTGGCAACCTTGGCCGTGGCGCGGCTCACTGTCCTGCCGAGGGTCTTTACCGCCTTTTTCGCCGTCTTGCGCAGCCTGGCCACCGGCGCCGCGGCTTTCTTTTTCGCGCTCTTGGTCGTTTTCCGGGCGGTCTTCACGACAGCCTTCCGAGCCGTCTTCGCCGCGGACTTGGCCGCCGGCCTGGAGGCGCGGCGACGAGCCTTCTTTTTCAGCTGCTCCGCGATGGCCTGGCCCAGATCCGCCGGACTCTGGACCGTGCGCACACCGGCGCGCTCCAATGCGGCGAATTTGTCCGCCGCCGTCCCCATGCCGCCGGAGACGATGGCGCCGGCGTGGCCCATGCGCTTGCCCGGAGGCGCCGTGACACCCGCGATATAGGCGACGGTCGGCTTGGTGACGTTATCGCGGATGAACTCGGCTGCGGCTTCCTCGTCGGCACCGCCGATTTCACCAACCATGATGATGCCTTCCGTGCCGGGATCCTCCTCGAAGCGCGCCAGGACATCGATGAAATTCATGCCGCGTACCGGATCGCCGCCGATCCCCACGCAGGTGCTCTGTCCCAGGCCGACGTTGGTGGTCTGGAACACGGCTTCATAAGTAAGCGTACCGGAGCGCGACACGATGCCGATGCGTCCGGGTTTATGGATGAAGCCCGGCATGATGCCGATCTTCGCCTCGCCCGGCGTAATGATGCCCGGACAGTTCGGCCCGATCAGCAGGCTGCCGTAGCTGGCCAGCGCGGTCTTGACGCGCACCATGTCGTTCACCGGAATACCTTCGGTGATGCACACGATCAACTCGATGCCGGCATCGGCCGCTTCCAGAATGGCATCGGCCGCGAACGGCGCCGGCACATAGATCATGCTGACCGTTGCGCCGGTGCCCTTCACCGCCGCGCGCGCCGTATCGAAGACCGGCAAGCCGAGATGCTTCTCGCCGCCTCGACCGGGGGTGACGCCGCCGACCAGTTTGGTGCCGTAGGCCAGGCACTGCTCGGAGTGGAAACTGCCCTGCTTGCCGGTGAAGCCCTGGCAGATGACTCGGGTGTTCTTGTTGACGAGAATGGACATATGAGATGGGTCCGAAGCTTGGAGGGATTCTCGTTCCTGCCCGCTTCAGCGGGACAGGAACCAGGAATGATCTCGATATGGATCAGCCGCGCGCGGCCGCGACGACTTTCTTGGCCGCATCGGTCAGATCGCTGGCGGCGATGAGCGCCAGACCGCTTTGCTGCAGCAGCTTGCGGCCTTTTTCGGCATTCGTGCCCTCGATACGCACCACCACCGGCACCCGCACGCCGACATCCTGCACGGCGTGGATGATGCCATCGGCGATCATGTCGCAGCGAACGATGCCGCCGAAGATGTTGACCAGGATCGCCTTGACGTTCTGATTCGACAGGATCAGGTTGAACGCCTCGGTGACCCGCTCGCGGGTCGCACCGCCGCCGACATCCAGGAAGTTCGCCGGTGAGCCGCCATGCAGCTTGATCAGATCCATGGTGGCCATCGCCAGGCCGGCGCCGTTCACCATGCAGGCGATATCGCCGTCCAGCGACACATAGTTCAACTCATGCTCGGCCGCGGCACGCTCCATCGGGTCTTCCTGAGTGATGTCGCGCCATTCGGCCAATTCCTTTTGGCGAAACAGGGCGTTGTCCTCGATGTTGATCTTGGCGTCCAGGGCCACCAGCCGGCCCTCGCCGGTGACGATCAGCGGATTGATCTCGACCAGGCTCGCATCCTTCTCCAGGTACAGCTGGTACAGCGCCTGCGCGATCTGGGTGAATTCCTTGATCTGCTCGCCTTCCAGTCCCAGGCCGAAGGCCAGCACGCGGCACTGCGAGGGCTGCAGCCCGGCGGCCGGATGGATATCCACCCGGATGATTTTCTCGGGCGTGTGCGCCGCCACTTCCTCGATATCCATGCCGCCGGCCGCCGAGGCGATGAAGGCGATATGGCCTTTGTCACGATTGAGCACCAGGCTGAGGTACAGCTCACGAACGATCTTGGAGCCCTGCTCGACGAATACCTGGTGGATCGGCAGGCCTTCCGGACCGGTCTGATGCGTCACCAGCCGCTTGCCGAACATGGCGGCGGCCGCCTTTCCGGCCTGCTCCGGGGTATCCACCAGCTTCACGCCGCCCGCCTTGCCGCGGCCACCGGCATGGACCTGGGCCTTGATCACCCATTTCGAACCGCCGATGCGCCGGGCCGCCGCGGTCGCTTCCGCGGCGCTGGAGGCCGGATAACCTGTGGGCACCGGGATGCCGTAACGGGCAAACAACTGCTTCGACTGGTACTCGTGAAGATTCATCGGCCAAGTTTCTCGTTGGAAGCGTATGTGGAATCGTTGAGGGTATCGTTCATGCGAGGGCGCAAGCCGGGTATTTTGGCGGGTAACACCTCAAAACTGCAACTGCCCTCTCGTCCATCGCCGGATCGGAAAGGTAATTGGGGCCGCGAATTCGGGGCCCATGCTTCGCACCCGCACGTAATAGACCCTACACTTGCGACACATGAAAGTCCCGGCTCGCACCCCATGATCGCCCGATGAACGCTCCCGCCGACCCGCCCGCACCCGCGCCGCCCGCGGATCTCGGCTGGCGCGTTCTGGCGCTCATCAATCTTTTTCGGTTGCTGACGCCCCTGTTGCTGGCGCTGATATTCGCGGCGCTCGACCCCGCGCCGGTGGGCACGACCTTCCCGGCCCTGTTCATCGGCACGACGGCGACCTATTTCGCCTACGCCGTCGTGTCGATCGCCGGCGTGAAGCGCCGCTGGCCCGAGATCAGCGTGCAGACCATCGTCAGCGTCTGCGTCGATATCGTGGCGATCGGCATCCTGACGTATGCCAGCGGCGGCATGGCCAGCGGCCTGGCGGTGCTGATGGTGCTGCCGATCGGCGTCGCCAGCTTCATCGTACGCCCCCAACTGGCGCTGCTGCTGGCTTCGCTGGCGGCGATCGCTCTGGTGGCTCAACAGATTTTCATCGCGCTGGCCGCGCGCGGCGAGATCGGCGATCTGACCTCGGCGGGCATCGCCGGCGCGCTGCTGCTGCTGGTGACCCTGGGCGTGGGCCGGCTCGCCGGCAATCTGCGCGACAATGAACTGCGCCTGCGCCAGCGCGAAGTCGATGTCGCCGATCTTGCCCAGCTCAACCAGTTCATCGTGCAGCATCTGCGCGAAAGCATCCTGGTGGTCGACGCCAACGACACCATTCGCCTGATCAATGAATCCGCGGCGCAACTGCTGCACAGCGGACCGGTGGCGCCCGGCACCTTGCTGGGCGAAATCTCCCCACGCCTGATCTATCTGCTGGGCATCTGGCGCCGCCATCCCCACGACTGGCAGCTGAGTTCCTTGTCGATGCCCGCGCACGACGGCGGCAACCTGCTCCAGCCGCATTTCGTCTCGCTCGACAGCAGCCACGGACCGACCCTGATCTTTCTGGAAGACACGACCTTGATGGCCGAACGTGTCCAGCAGTCCAAGCTGGCGGCGCTGGGCCGGCTCAGCGCGTCGATCGCCCACGAAATCCGCAATCCCGTCGGCGCCATGAGCCACGCCGCCCAATTGCTGGCGGAAACGCCGGGGCTGTCGCCGCAGGAGCAGCGGTTCGCCGAAATCATCATTCGCAATGGGGCACGCGTCAGCACCATCATCGAGAATGTATTGCAGCTGTCGCGCCGCGACTCCACGCGCCAACAGCGTCTCGAGCTCAATGACTGGCTGCGCGGGTTCCTGGTGGAATTTCGTGATGCCGCGCAGCTACCGGAAGCGGCGCTGTCACTGCATGCGCCGGGTGTGCTGGACGTGCGCATCGATCCCTCGCATTTGCATCAGTTGATGTGGAATCTGTGCGAGAACGCCATCAGGCACGGCCGCCATGACGGCTGCGAACGCAACGGCGACGGCAACAGCGCTGAGGTGGACGACGGCAATCCTGCCGAGGATGGCGGCGGGCGCGACGGAAACGACAGCGAAGCGGCGGGGCAGGATGCGGGGACAGCCACGGTGGAGATCCGCAGCGGGCGCATCGCCGGCACCGACCGTCCCTTCGTGGAAGTGCTGGATCGCGGCAAAGGCATCCCGGCCGAGGATACCGAACGCGTCTTCGAGCCTTTCTTTACCTCCGGCAAGGGCGGTACCGGCCTGGGGCTGTTCATCGCCCGGGAGCTGGCCCAGTGCAACCGGGCACTGCTGCTCTACGAACCCCGTCCCGGCGGTGGTAGCATTTTTCGGCTCGTTTTCTCGGATCCGCAACGTTGGGAAATTCAGTGACGAAACCGCGCGCCCTCATCGTCGATGACGAACCCGACATCCGCGAACTGCTCGCCATCACCCTGGAGCGCATGAACCTGGAGGTGACGGCCGCCGCTACATTGGAGACGGCCATCCATGCACTGCGCAGCGGCAGCTTCGATCTGTGTCTCACCGACATGCGGCTGCCCGACGGCGATGGCCTGGACCTGGTCCAATGGATCCAGACCCATGCACCGCAGACACCGGTCGCCGTGATCACCGCGCATGGCAATGTGGAAACCGCGGTACGCGCACTGAAGCTCGGCGCCTTCGACTTCATCTCCAAGCCCCTGGACATCGCCGCGCTGCGCAAGCTGATCACGGCGACGCTCAAGCTCGGTGAATCCAGCCCCAAGAATGGGCAGCCGCCGCGCATCAAGCTGTCCGGCCAGTCGCGAGCCATGGAACAGCTGCGCGAAATGATCGCGCGTGTCGCGCGCAGCCAGGCGCCGGTGCACATCTACGGCGAGTCCGGCACCGGCAAGGAATTGGTGGCCCACTTGATCCACGATGCCGGCGTGCGCCGCGACGGCCCTTTCGTGCCGGTCAACTGCGGCGCCATCCCCTCCGAACTCATGGAAAGCGAACTGTTCGGGCACAAGAAAGGCAGCTTCACCGGCGCGATCGCCGACAAGCAAGGCCTGATCCAATCCGCCGAGGGCGGCACCTTGTTCCTGGACGAGATCGCCGACCTGCCTCTGCACATGCAGGTGAAGCTGCTGCGGGTCATCCAGGAAAAACGCGTGCGCCCCGTGGGCGAGTCGAAGGAAATTCCCATCGACGTGCGCATCCTATCGGCCACCCACAAGAACCTCGCGGCACAGGTCGCCGACGGCAAGTTTCGCGAAGATCTGTTCTATCGCATCAACGTGATCGAGATCCGCGTCCCGCCGCTGCGCGAGCGCCGTGAAGACATCGATGAACTGGTCCAGTCCATACTGGCTCGCCTCGCTCCCCAGATCGGCAATGACGCCTTGCATCTCACCGAGGCCGCCCGGCGCGCCCTGCGCGACTACCATTTCCCCGGCAATGTGCGCGAACTGGAGAACGTCCTGGAACGTGCCGCCACCCTGTGCGTGAACGACGCCATCGACGTCGGCGATCTGCAGCTGCGCCCCAAGGTGACTCAGACTGACACTTCCATCTCCAGCACCGTCGCCCCCGGCGAACCCCTGGGCGATGCCCTGGAGGACATCGAGCGCGACGCCATCGTGCGCGCCCTGGAGCAGACCCGCTACAACAAGACCAAGGCCGCCGAGTTGCTGGGCATGACCTTCAGGTCGCTGCGCTATCGGATCAAGAAGCTGGGAATCGAGTAGACGGCGAATAAAGCGATGACGGCTCTGTCAACGATGCGATTCATTGCAGATCTTCCCGGCACTTGACTTTGATTCCGCAACGGTAGCAAGGCCTCCTGAAATTGGGGGGCATCGCTAAAGCCTAGACGTTTTACTGCTGAAGGCCAGAGCGATTGACTGCGAGTCTGTGCACGTATGCAGCCGCCTTGAATTTCGATCATCAAACGCTGGACAAGTTCGCTCATGATCCAGTTCCAGCCATGCATCCCGGGCAAATGCATGGCTGGAACTGGATCATGAGCGAACCTCAACCCCCGACGGCTTTGGGGGAATCAGCAATTCGGCCTGATTGCCATCTTTCAGAATGCCATTGATGATTTCGAGCGCCAGAGTAGGGTTGTATTGACACTGTCATGGCGTTAGACGTAAGGTAGTTGTCATGACATTCGCCTTCTCACATGAGGAGCAGCCATGAGCACCGATTCGACTGCACGCAAAGACGATCTGATCCAGATCAGAGCCTCTGCTACCACCAAAGCCACCCTCAACCGAGCGGCGGCCATGCGTGGTCAAAGGCTGTCGGAGTTTATGCTGGAGAGCGCCCGGGCACGAGCTGAGGAGACGATCCTCGATCAGCGCTTGTTTGCTCTTGATGACGACGACTACAAGGCATTCCTTGCCATGCTCGATGCTCCGGCCAAGCCAGATAACGCACTGCGAGCAAGGATGAAACGCAAGCCGGCGTGGGAACGCTGAGTGCCAACGATCCCGGCGCCGGGCGTACTGGACCCCGAGCGCCTTGGCGCTCACCATGATCTTGCGCACTTCAAGAATGGTAGGCACGAGTCGCTCGATGCATGGCTTCGCGATCGAGCATTGACAAGCGAAGGCCTGTCGGCTCGAACCTATGTCGTGTGCGCGACCGACACTCCCGCCCGCCTGGTCGGCTATTACGCGATCTCGACCGCAATGGCACATCGAACCGCTCTACCGACGGCAAAACTCCGTCGCGGCATGCCGGATGAGGTTCCGCTGCTCCTCATCGGTCGATTGGCAATCGATGCCGACTTCCAGAAGCGCGGATTGGGCGTTGATCTTCTGATCGACGCACTGCGCCGCTGCCTCGTTGCAGCCGAAACGGCTGGAGCCCGAGGGATCATCACTCACGCCATCGACGACGAAGCTATGGCGTTCTACGAACGACATGGGTTCGTTCGCTGTCCGCTCGGCGAGCGAACGATGCTTATGCCGATGGAGACTGCCCGGATTCTGGTTGATTAAGCAGGCGAGATCGCTAAGTCCTCGACGATACGTTCCTACCCTATATTGATAGGCGTAGGCATCACCATCGGTCAGTTTGACGCCAGCGGTGGAACCCGGGCGAGTGTGAGCCGGCCAAGACCGAGGAGTTCGGCCAGGACCTGCGCGACTAAACCTTGCCGCTTGCACAACCTCCAAAGATGGGTCGCGCCGGCCGGCCAGGCCTGCCCGCCTTCGTGCGCGAGCTGGTTGCCCACCGGAATTACATCCTGTTCTATCGCGTGCTGGACGAGACTCGCACCGTGGAAATCCTGCGAGTGAAACACGCGGCACAACAAACGCCGTGGCAAGGGGGTGGCAACCCGCGAGATGAAACCGCGCTCGTCATGGACGTGCCAGACGTTCCCCATCCATCCGCGCAGATAAATTTGGATTGACTGGCTTCGCTGTCTCCAGGCAGCGTCGCGGACTGACACGATTTGTCAGTTGCTGCCCCAAAGCGCCCTCCGCGCAATGAAAACCGATTCGACATACGCCGACTGGATCTCAATATAAATCCCGCCGAACCAACAACTTACGCGCCCAGGAAGGTAGTTGGCACAAGCATTGCTATACGAACTGCACCGGCACACGCCGCTGTTTTCCGTGTTCCCTACCAGGAGATTTAAATGTTGAAACAAGTTCAGAAGGGTTTCACCCTTATCGAACTGATGATCGTGGTCGCGATCATCGGTATTTTGGCGGCCATCGCCATCCCCGCTTACCAGGACTACACGATCCGCTCGCAGGTGACTGAAGGTCTGAACCTTGCGGGTGCTGCGAAAGCTGGCGTAGCAGAATCGTTTGCAAACACTGGTGCTTGGCCGGCAGATAACGAAGCAGCTGGTCTCAACGCTAATGTAACGGATATCTCTGGCAAGTATGTGACGCAAGTAGCCATCGAGGATGGCACGATTACGATCACCTACGGCAACCAGGCCAACGGTGCAATCAACGCTGTGACGACCGCGGCGAATTCTACGCTGTCCCTAAAGCCCTACCTCAGTCCCAACAACGACGTTGTGTGGGTCTGCGGCACCGCGGCCGTACCGGGTACACCGCCCGTCGTTGATACCGACACTTTTGGCACTGCTTCGGGCGCTGCTTCTACGACACAGATCCTGCCCAAGTATCGTCCGGCAAATTGCCGCGGTGCGGCTGCTGGTGGTGCCCCCGGTGGTGACGGCGGCGACGGTGGTTAATAGAATCTAAATATCTGACAATGAGGATTGTCACACTCGAGAGGGCGCTATAGGCGCCCTCTCTTTTTCCTTCGCTCCCAGCTTCGCAGGTATCCCGTGTACCGCTTGCTCACCTTGTTTCTGGGTCAACTAATCGCAGGTTTCGTATTGTCGGAAGCGATCGGTCAGGATTGGACTGAAAATTCGCAAGCGCGACTTTGGGTCCTGCTCTCGATCTCACTCATACTCGGTACTGCCTTGGTGCGTGAACTGATAGTCTCTCCGAAACCCGCCGCGCAGTCAGCCGATGTTCGCGCCGACCGCATCCTCAATAAATGCCTGACATTGACTACGGGATGGCTGCTCGTACTGGTTGTGACCAGTATAAGCGCCTCGTGGGGCGTCGCCGCCTCGCAAGTCTTCATAGACGACCTTGTACCCCTCTTGCCGCTCCTGCTCCTACTCATCCCAGCGTATATCGTCATAACGGAGCGCCTGCGGGGCAAGACGGAGGATGCCTGCTCGTCATTCGGCGCAGTATTGCGAGGGAAAGAGCAGTGGAATACCGCAACCCACAAGACACTGATCCTGAGTTGGATAGTCAAGGCATTCTTTATCCCTCTGATGTACGGCAACCTAGTTCTCGCTTGCGAGAAACTTCTGATCCTAGGCGTCCTGCCACAAATGCACAACTGGGTTGCTTGGTTCGTCGTCCTGGGACTTTGCATCGACCTGCTGGTCGGCGCCGTGGGCTATATCAGTGCGGGAAAACTGCTACGAACGGAAGTAATCAGCGTCGATGATTCTTGGCTTGGTTGGGTGGTCTGCCTGGTTTGCTATGCGCCGTTCTTCCAGTATGTGAAATTGCTGACTGAACAGAAAGATGAGCTGCTATGGACGGACTGGCTCAGCCCCGAGCAGCCGCTTTACTGGATATGGGCTGCGCTGATTGTGTCGGCCTGGACCATCCACTGGTTATCTTTCATCGCATTTGGCCTGCGTTTTTCCAACCTCACCTATCGCGGATTAATCGACAGAGGACCCTACAAGTACTGCAAGCATCCATCCTATCTCTCAAAGAACATTTTCTGGTGGCTGAATACTGTTCCCTTCTACGGAGTTCTGAGCTTCTCCGACTTCGCCGCAAATATCGGCGGACTCAGCCTGGTCAGCTTGATCTACTACTTGCGCGCGAAAACCGAAGAGCGTCATCTGCGGCGCTTTTCTGAATACGCCGCTTATGCACGGCGGTTGGAAAATACTTCATTGTGGCTGAGGGTACGTGCCTGGATGCCACGCGGATCCCACGCCTGAGGTACTGAAATGGTCATGCATCGGCGTGCAGCGGCGCTGCTGATCTGTCTTCTGGCTGCGGCATTGTCACTTTCGCTAGTCCATCGTGAAGAAATTCGATCGAGGCTTGTGCAGCTAACATCAAATCTCGACGGCGGCTGCGACAAGAAGACGCCTCGATGGCTATCCGATGTTCGATCCTGGGCGAAACGCCACAAGTTACCAGGCATACAGATCCATCTGATACAGAACGGCGATACTTACGAATGTGCCTTCGGCAAGGCAATCACACCTGACGGTAAACGCATCGCGATGAATGCGCAGGCCGTACTCCCGTACGCAAGCCTAACCAAGATTTTTACTGCATCGATGGTCCTTATAGAGGTGCATAAGGGCACCATGTCCATGGACGATCGAATTTATGAATTATTGAGCTTACGCGAATATCCACTACCGAATGAACAACGCTGGCAAACCATCACGATAGAGCATCTACTCAGCCATCGCGCCGGTTTCAATCGTGCTGTTTCCGGCGATCCTACTCTATGGCCAAAATCTCCCTGCCCTCATCATCTCAACGAGCTAGGACGTGCAACCACCGATTTCGAACCCGGAGGCGACTTCGCTTACTCGAACCTTGGCTATTGTCTCCTAGGTGTAGCCCTGGAACGTCTGAGCAGCGAGCGATTCACGGCCTTGCTTGATCGTCAGTTACTCTCACCCCTGCATCTGAGCTCTGTACGCGTAACCGATCCCGACAACCTTCAACAGGCAGGCACCGCATTATATTTTGCGAATTCCAGCGAGCGCAGAATGTTCCACAGGCTGGATTGGCCAGCACGGCAAAGCATGGGTGCGCTCGCTGGCACGACAGGCGATTTTGCACAGCTGCTGGTTGTACTATCGAGGAATCGTCAAGATGAATGGGCCGCCGCAGGAAAGGCGCTGCTATCGCCACGCGAAGACTGCGACGAGACGCGTTGGCGCACCTGCCATGGATTAGCGTTCTATTCGCACCGCGAAAACAGTCAGGAAAGGATGTTCTGGCGCGATGGCAGCCTGCCCGGCGTCACGGCATTTGCTGCGATAACGGTCTCCGGCAATATCTTCGTACTACTTGCCAATAGCCGCGACCCGAACTGGATGCCTGTGCATGACGAGCTTGGAAAGATCGTCTATGAGAATCTCGCAGGCATTGGGCCGTGGCATTCGCTCCCTCCAGATGATCTCGTTGAAAAATGACCAAACTGGGTGTCCGTCGTCGACCTGAATGGCCCGCCCCTGCAGAATGTGACGCACGCACCGAAGTCCGCCCTGGCTCTAGGTCACAATAGGCAGTAATTTGACAATTGCTTGCTCCGAGCACACATGCGCTAATAAGGGTTTCTCCCCCGGATTCTGTTAAGTTCATGACCGAAAACGTCGCTCCCACCCTCCATGCTCAGCGCCTGGCCCTGCAGGGACTGCCGGCGCGCCTGATCCAGGACGGGCTTCTGGATGAGCGGGCGATGGTGCAGGCCATGACCGAGGCCAAGGAAGCCCATACCAGCCTGGTGGGGCACCTGGTCTCCCAAGGTCTGGCCGACGCGCGCGAGATCGCCATCGCCGCCTCCCAGGAATTCGGTGTCCCGCTGCTGGATCTGGATGCGCTCCAGCCGGATCTGGAAACCGTGCGGCTAGTGTCGGACAAGCTGCTGCAAAAGCACCGCGTCCTGCCTTTGATCAAGCGCGGCAAGCGGCTGTTCGTCGCGGTTTCCGACCCGACCAACCTGCATGCGCTGGATGAAATCAGGTTCCAGACGGGCCTGTCGGTGGAAGCCATCATCGTCGAGGAAGACAAGCTGCAGCGCGTGGGCAGCAAGGCGATCGAGCAGGTCGATGCCCAGATGCCTTCCCTGGGCGAGGAAGACCTGGATCTCGAGAACCTGGACGTCACCAGCGGCGAAGACGACGGGGAGCGCGAGGCGGTGGGCCGGGACGATGTCGAGGACGCCCCCATCGTCCGCTTCGTCAACAAGGTGATGCTGGATGCCATCAAGAAAGGTGCCTCCGACATTCATTTCGAGCCCTACGAAAAGACCTACCGCATTCGCCTGCGCCTGGACGGTCACCTGAAGGAACTGGCCGCTCCGCCGGTGCAACTGGCCAACAAGATTTCCGCCCGCATCAAGGTCATGTCGCGCCTGGACATCGCCGAGCGGCGCATCCCTCAGGACGGCCGCATCAAGATGCGGATTTCCAAGAACCGGGCCATCGATTTTCGCGTCAGCACCTGCCCGACCCTGTTCGGCGAAAAGATCGTCGCGCGTATCCTGGATCCCTCCAGCGCCATGCTGGGCATCGATGCGCTGGGCTATGAGCCGGCGCAGAAAGACCTGTACATGAAGGCACTGGCCCAACCCCACGGCATGATCCTGGTCACCGGGCCGACGGGCAGCGGCAAGACCGTGTCGCTGTACACCGGACTCAACATCCTCAACACGGAAGGCACCAACATTTCCACCGCGGAGGATCCGGCGGAAATCAATCTTCCCGGGGTCAACCAGGTCAACGTGAATCCGAAGGTCGGCCTGACGTTCGCCTCGGCCCTGCGCGCCTTCCTGCGCCAGGATCCGGATGTGATCATGGTCGGTGAGATTCGCGACCTGGAAACCGCCGAGATCGCCATTAAGGCGGCGCAGACCGGTCACCTGGTCCTCTCGACCTTGCACACCAACGATGCGCCCAAGACCTTGACCCGCATGGTCGACATGGGGGTCAAGCCCTACGCCATCGCCACCTCCGTCTCCCTGATCATCGCCCAGCGCCTGGCACGCCGGCTTTGCAGTCACTGCAAGACGCCGATGGACATGCCGCCGGAGGCGTTGCTGAAGGAAGGCTTCAGAGAGGAGGACATCGCCGCCGGTATCAGGATCTACAAGCCGGTCGGCTGCAGCCAATGCACGGACGGCTACAAGGGACGCACCGGCCTGTACCAGGTCATGCCGGTTTCCGAGGAGATCCAGAAGATCATCCTCCAGGACGGCAATGCGGTCGACATTGCCGCGCAAAGCGCCGCGGAGGGCATCTGGGATCTGCGGCGTTCGGGACTGGAAAAGGTCAAGGCCGGCATCACCAGCCTGGATGAAGTCAATCAGTGCACGGTCGAGTAGCGGCTGAAATACGGACGGCGTAGCGAACTTGGCGGCGTAGGACTAATACATGTCACAAGCAGCATCTGCACAGCAATTCCCGTTCACCTGGGAAGGCACCGACAAGAAGGGCAAGCGCATCAAGGGCAAGATGCTGGCGGTGTCGGAAGCGGCGGTCAAGGCCGACCTGCGCCGTCAGGGCGTGCTCGCGAAACGGGTGCGCAAGGAGACGCAACTCTTCAAGAGCGGCAAGAAGGTCACCACCGAGGACATCGCGCTGTTCGCCCGGCAGCTGGCCACCATGCTCGAGGCCGGCATCCCGATGGTCCAATGCTTCGACATCGTCGGCAACGGCGCCGACAAGCCGTCGATGCAGAAGCTGGTGCTGGCGATCAAGGCCGACATCGAATCAGGCACGACCTTGCACGAGGCCCTGGCCAAGCACCCGCTGCACTTCGACGATTTGTTCGTCAACCTGGTCGAGGCCGGCGAACAGGCCGGTGCCCTGGAAAATCTGCTCGACAAGATCGCGACCTACAAGGAAAAAACCGAGGCGCTCAAGAAAAAGATCAAGAAGGCCTTGTTCTACCCCACCGCGGTGCTGGCCGTGGCCGTGATCGTGACGGTCATCCTGCTGATTTTCGTGATCCCGCAGTTCGAAAGCCTGTTCAAGGGCTTCGGCGCCGATCTGCCGGCCTTCACGCAGATGGTCATCAACCTGTCGCGCTTCGTGCAGGATCAGGGCTGGTGGATGGGGCTCATGGTGGTCGGCGTGGGGTATGCGTTCTTTTATTTCAAGAAACGTTCCCGGCCGATGCGCCGCTTCCTGGATCGCATGCTGCTCAAGGCGCCGGTCATCGGCCCGATCATGGTGAAGGCCGCGATCGCCCGCTATGCGCGCACGCTGTCCACCATGTTCGCCGCCGGCGTGCCGCTGGTCGAGGCCCTGACCTCGGTCGCCGGCGCCACCGGTAACATCGTCTATGAAGAAGCCACCTTGCGCATCCGCGACGAAGTGGCCACCGGCCAGCGGCTGCAACGCTCCATGGAAGCCACCGACCTGTTCCCCAACATGGTCATCCAGATGATCTCCGTCGGCGAGGAATCCGGCTCGCTGGACTCCATGTCCGCCAAGGTGGCCGATTTCTACGAGGCCGATGTCGATGCGGCCGTCGATGGCATGAGCAGCCTGCTCGAACCGCTGATCATGGCGATCCTGGGCGTGCTGGTCGGTGGCCTGGTCATCGCCATGTACCTGCCCATCTTCAAGCTCGGCGCGGTCGTTTGAGCAAGTCCGGGCAACGCTCGCGTCCGGCCGCAGGCTGACATTGCCGCTCAGCGACGGGCAGAGGACGGACGGCGTATTCACCGCGGAAAGGCAGTGAAAAACGCACTGCGGCTGGAACCGGGACGACCATGCAGCACGCGCTTGACTTGTTCTTATACGCCTTGACGACCCACCCGATCCTGTGGATCGGGCTGATCTTCGTGCTCGGCCTGCTGGTGGGCAGCTTCCTGAACGTGGTCATCCATCGCCTGCCCATCATGCTGGAGCGCGAATGGCGGACCCAGGCGCGGCAGATTTTGCAGGACAGCGCGGGGGCTGCCGGCGAAAAGGCAGCCCCTGAAAAAGCCGGCCCCGCCCATCAAGCCGACGCCGCGCCTAGCCAGGAGATCTACAACCTGGCCGTGCCGCGCTCCGCCTGCCCCGGCTGCGGCGCGCTCATCACCGCCTGGCGGAATATCCCGCTGGTGAGCTACCTGCTGCTCAAGGGCAGGTGCGCCAACTGCGGTGTGAAAATTCCGCCGCGCTATCCCGTGGTCGAACTGGCCACCGCCCTGTTGTCCGCCCTGGTTGCCTGGAAATTCGGCATCGTCTGGTACACCGCCGCGGCGCTGGTGCTGACCTGGTCGCTGATCGCCCTGAGCGGCATCGACCTCGATCATCAGCTGCTGCCCGACAACATCACCCTGCCCTTGATGTGGCTGGGACTGCTGCTCAGCCTTGCGGCGACGATGCCACAGAGCGGCCTGCCGGTGGATCCGCGCTCCAGCATCATCGGCGCGGCCGCCGGCTATCTGAGCCTCTGGAGCCTGTTCCACCTGTTCAAGCTGCTGACCGACAAGGAAGGCATGGGCTACGGTGACTTCAAGCTGTTCGCCGCGCTGGGGGCCTGGCTGGGTTGGCAAATGCTGCTGCTGATCATCCTGCTGTCGGCGTTCACCGGCGCGCTGGTCGGCATCGCCATGATCGTGCTGCGGGGCCGCGACAAGAACATTCCCATTCCCTTCGGCCCCTACCTCGCCGCCGCCGGCTGGATCGCGCTGCTGTGGGGTCACGAACTGATCGGCTCCTACCTGCGGATCAGCGGCATCGGCGCGGCGTCCTGACTCGTATACCATCGCGGACGATGCATACCTCGGCTTCACCTCTGCTCATCGCGCTCACCGGCGGCATCGCCAGCGGCAAAAGCGCCGCCGCCGATTTTTTCTCCGACCTCGGCGTGCCGGTCTTCGATACCGACCAGATCGCCCGCGACGTCGTCGAGCCGGGTTCGCCTGCATTGGCGCGGATCGTCGCGGAATTCGGCGCCGACGTCCTCGATGCCGCCGGCCGCATGGACCGCGCCCGCATGCGCGAGCGGGTATTCAACGATCCCGAGCAGCGCAAGCGCCTGGAGGCGATCACGCATCCGGCGATTCGCACGGAGCTGGCGCGCCGTGCACAACAGGCCGATGGTCCTTATCAGATTCATGTGATTCCCCTGCTGGTGGAAGGCGGCCGCGCGGGCGCCTATGACCGCGTCCTGGTCGTCGATGCCCCGGAGGAACAGCAGTTGCGCCGGCTCATGGCGCGCGATGCATCCAGCGAGGAGCAGGCCCGCCGCATCCTGGCGGTGCAGGCCACCCGCCGGCAACGGCTGGCCATCGCCGATGATGTGATCGAGAACACCGGCACGCTCGAGGATTTGCGCCGGCAAGTACACTCGCTGCATCAAGACTATCTGCACATGGCCGCCCGGCGGACACCGGCGCCGTGAGCCGCGGCAGCGCCGGCTGAAAATCGGCGATATCCCGGCCTGCATCTGCTCGCGTCCTCGTCTGCAGCTGCGCTCCATACGCATCGCGGCATTGCAATACAACACGTACTATCGATATGCCCGTCATCCTGCGGGCGGGACAATGGAGGATGCATGCGGCTCCCGCGGCGTGGATTCATGCGCGTCATCCAGGACCGATGCCGGCAGGCGTTGCGCGCCTTGGTACTGCCGGTGCTGGTGCTGTACGCCGCGCTGCCGGCGCTGCCGCCGGGACCGGCAACCGTGTCGGCCTTGGCGTCGGCCGCACAAACCCCGGTGGCCGAATCACCCAGCGATCAGGCATCCTCAGGCACTCCCGCGGATACCCGTGCCGATGCGCAAGCATCAGCGAATACCGCCCTGTTGATCGAGATCCGCGATGCGATCGGACCGGCCACCAGCGATTTTTTCGTGCGCGCACTGGCGCAGGCGGCCGAACGCCAACTGCCGCTGGTCATCGCCGCAATGGATACCCCCGGCGGACTCGATAGCGCCATGCGCGACATGATCAAGGCCATCCTGGCCTCGCCCGTTCCGGTCGCCGTCTATGTGTCCCCCTCGGGCGCCCGCGCCGCCAGTGCCGGTACCTATCTGCTGTATGCCAGCCACATCGCGGCCATGGCCCCGGCCACCAATTTAGGCGCCGCAACACCGGTGCAAATCGGCGCGCCAAGTTCACCCTCACCCTCGCCGTCGCCCTCACCCGGCGGGCAACCGCCCACGGGCCGAGAGGGCGCAGGTGATGGGCATACCGATGCTCCCAAGGAGAAAGGCGCCCCCGCCGCGCATGCGCCGGCCGATGCCGATTCGGCAGCGCAAAAACCGGATGATGCGGCTGCGCCCGCCACCGGCACCGCCATGGAACGCAAGGCGGTCAACGATGCCGTGGCTTACATTCGCGGGCTGGCCGAGCTGCGCGGCCGCAATGCCGAATGGGCGGAAGCCGCCGTGCGTACCGCGGCGAGCCTGTCGGCCAGCGCCGCGCTGGAACGTCGGGTCATCGATGTCATCGCCACGGATGTGGCGGACCTGCTGCGCCAGATCGATGGACGCACGGTAAAGGTCAGCACGGGTGAAACGACGCTCGCCACCGCCGGCCTGGTGGTCGAACGCCTGGAAGCGGATTGGCGCACCAATCTGCTGGCCGTGATCACCAATCCCAATGTCGCCTATCTGTTGATGCTGATCGGCGTCTACGGCCTGCTGCTGGAGGGCTACAATCCCGGCGCCATCCTGCCGGGCGTGGTCGGTGCCATCAGCCTGCTGCTGGCGCTGTACGCTTTTCAGGTTCTGTCGGTGAATTACGCCGGCCTCGGCCTGATCCTGCTGGGACTGGTGCTGATCATTGCCGAGGCCTTCACGCCCAGCTTCGGCGCCCTCGGGCTCGGCGGCGTCATTGCGTTCGTGGTCGGCTCGATCATTCTCATGGATACCGACGTGCCTGGATTCCAGATTGCCACCGGGCTGATCGGCGGTATCGCCACCGCGGGGGCGCTGCTGGCGCTGCTCATCGCCACCTACTACGCCCGCTCGCGCAAGCGCCCGGTGGTCACCGGGTTCGACCAGATGCTGGATGAGCCGGCGGTCGCGATGGGGGACTTCGAGCACAGCGGCCCGGTGCGTATCCGCGGCGAAATCTGGCAGGCTGTCACGCGGCTGCCCGTCAAGCATGGCGAGCGCCTGCGCGTGCTGCGCATCGACGGGCTTACCCTGCATGTCGAGCCCGAATCCTCTCGGCTCCTGAACGCCGCCCGGTCATGAAACGCCCGCTGCGTCTCCTCGCACGCACCGGATGCACATTCCGGCCAAGGCGTCCGGACTGCCAGCCGGCGTACCGATCCCACCCCCGGGCTCGATCCATCCGGGCCCGGTTCCTGCGCCATCATGGCGCTCCCCCATCATGCATCCCCGGTAGTGGAGGCTCGTCATGTTCTTGATCGTACCCATCGTCATCCTGATCATCCTGATCTTCTCGGCGATCAAGATCCTGAACGAGTACGAGCGCGGCGTGATGTTCACGCTCGGACGCTATACGGGCACCAAAGGCCCCGGCATCATCCTGGTCATTCCCTTCATCCAGCGCATGGTCAAGGTGGATCTGCGCATCATTGTGCTGGACGTGCCCACCCAGGACGTCATTTCCCGCGACAACGTCTCGGTCAAGGTCAATGCGGTGGTCTACTTCCGTATCGTCGATCCCTCGCGAGCCATCATCCAGGTCGCCAATCCCTTCGAGGCGACCAGCCAGTTGGCGCAGACCACCTTGCGCTCCGTGCTGGGCCAACATGAATTGGATGAAATGCTCTCCGAGCGCGACAAGCTGAATCTGGACATCCAGCGTATCCTGGATCAGGCCACCGACGCCTGGGGCATCAAGGTCTCCAATGTGGAGATCAAGCATGTGGATCTGGACGAGACCATGGTCCGGGCCATCGCCAAACAGGC
Source organism: Steroidobacter denitrificans (assembly GCF_001579945.1). Lineage (NCBI taxonomy): Bacteria > Pseudomonadati > Pseudomonadota > Gammaproteobacteria > Steroidobacterales > Steroidobacteraceae > Steroidobacter > Steroidobacter denitrificans. The sequence continues at coordinate 2,669,738 of NZ_CP011971.1, forward strand.
CGAGGCCGAACGGACGCGGCGCGCCAAGGTGATCCATGCCGAGGGGGAGCATCAGGCGGCCACCATGCTGGTCGAGGCGGCCAAGGCGCTGGGCGCCGACCCGCGCGCCATGCAGCTGCGCTACTTGCAGACCCTGGCGGACATCTCCGCCGAAAACTCTTCCACGATCGTGTTCCCGCTACCGCTGGATCTGATCAGCCCGCTACTGCAAAAGGGGCGCAGCCAGGATTGAGCGAGGCGTTCAACGCATGACGCGATTCCCCCGCGCTCGCTAACAATACGCGCTGAGACACCACCTTAGGTGTTAGGTAAACTTCCGAAGGTTCGCGCCCGATGCGAGCCAATAATATTGTGTCCATAAATTTTATCAATGAATTCAATAAATAAGATGAGAGATATAGACGTGGATGTCATGCCGTCGTTTGCTTTGAGACGTGCGATAGGACGTGGCCTGGGACTGGCCGCAATGACGGCGGCGGTCACGTTGCCGGTGCAGGCGGCCGAGACGCCGGCCGCCGCACAGTCAGTGACGCTCGCCGAGGCGATCACTGCGGGCCAAGCGCATATTTCGGCACGCTATCGCTTCGAGCAGGTCGATGAGGATGGCTTTGCGAAGGACGCGCACGCCTCGACGCTGAGGCTGCGCCTGAACTACGAAACCGGCGTCTGGCACGGATTCTCGTTCATGACGGAGTTCGATCATCTGCAGTCTGTCGGCGGCGATACCTACAACAGCACCCGCAACAATCGCACGACGCGGCCCATCGTGGCCGATCCGGAAGACACGGACCTCAACCAGGCGCTGCTGCGTTATGTGAGCGGCCAGGAAGAAGTGGTGCTCGGCCGCCAGCGTATCAACCTCGACAATCAACGCTTCATCGGCGATGTAGGCTGGCGTCAGAATGAACAAACCTTCGATGCCGTGACGCTGCGCTCCACGCGCATCCCGCAGACTCACCTGACTTATTCCTACGTGGACAATGTGAATCGCGTCTTCGGACCGGATTCCGGTACGCCGCCGGGCGATCTGCGTTCGGATTCGCATCTCATCGATGCCGCGTGGGATCTGCAGGCCGCCGGCAGACTGAGCGCCTTCGGCTACCTGCTCGACTTCGATAATGCCGCCACCCTGTCGAGCAAGACCTTCGGCGTGCTCTGGACCGGGCAGTATCCCGTGGGCCAGTTCAAGATGCCCTGGTCGCTGTCCTACGCCACACAAAGCGAGACCGGTGACAATCCGGTGAATTACTCCGCCGACTACTGGCAAGTGGAGATCGGTCTTGCGCAGGACACCTGGAGTGCGCGCATCGGCCGGGAAGTGTTGACGGGTGATGCCACCCGGACCGACCGCGCCTTCCAGACGCCGCTGGCCACGCTGCACCGCTGGCAGGGCTGGGTCGACAAGTTCCTCACCACCCCGCCGCAAGGCATCGAGGACACCTATGTTGCGCTCGGTGCCAAGCTCGCGGGCTTCGATCTGCAGCTCGCATGGCACGACTTCGGTGCAGAGGCGGTCAGCCGCGATTACGGCACCGAGTGGAACCTCTCGGTCGGCCGCAAGGTCGGCAAGCATGTGGATCTGCTCCTGAAAGCCGCCCGCTACGATGCCGATACCTTCGCCACGGATACCACCAAGCTCTGGGCAAGCGCCACGGTCTCGTTCTAGTACGAGTACGTCCTGAAAGTGAAGGCATGATCCGCGCCGGGACGGCGCGGATCATCGCCGCGCGCGGCCCGATCGGTTGCAGACACAAAGGCGCCGGCTCTAGGCGGGCTTGCAAACCGGGTCACCGATGCGATAGACGCGCTCCAGCATCCGGCTCACGCCGCGCTGACGAAAACGCATGCTGGCGGCAGCGGCGGTGACGTCGATTTCATCCAGACACTCCACCGGCAACGCCGCGAACAGTTGCCGCACTTCCCGATCGCTCACCGCGAACGGCGGGCCGGGCATCTCCTCCTGCCGGTAGTCCAGGGTAATCAACAGCATCGGGACCTGCGCCGGCAATATGCCCAACAGCTTGTGCACATAGGCGTGGCGCATCTGCGGCGGTAATGCAATGAGCGCAGCCCGGTCGAACACCGCGCCGACGTGGACCGTCGATGTCGGGTCGAGTGCAAAAAAATCGCCGCACAGCACGGTGATTCCCTGCGCGCCACCGGCACTCCATTGCTCGAAGTCTCCCAACGGCGCGACGTGTACGTCCGTTCGCCATGCCGTAAAGAAATCGCTGACCGCCGTTCTGGCGACCTCCACGCCCAGCACCGGGTGGCCCTGTTGCTGCAGCCAAAGCATATCCAGACTCTTGCCGCACAACGGCACGAACACCGTCGCGCCTGCGGGTACGCCAAGCTGCGGCCAATACTTTTGCAGATGCGGGTTGGTCTGCTGCTGATGAAAGCCGGTTTCGTGTTTAGCCCAGCGCTCGAGCCAGAAATTCAGATCCATCGCGGCCTCCCGGTTCGGCTGGATAAAAATCAGGCCGAACATTCAGACGTGAGTCGATCTACGATCCAATCCGGATCCCGGAGATCATAGGTTCATATTGCAGCAATAGCAGAGTCTCGGTGCACGGGTCACCAGGATCAAAGCCTGCTAGCGCAATGCCGGGAACTTCAACCGCGGATCGACGCGGGCGATTCGCTCGAAATCCCGATCACGATGAAGCAGCGGCAGTTGGAACCAGATCGCATAGGTGGCAATCAGACAATCGTTCGCGCTGCGTGGCGTGAAGGCCTGCCATCTGCATCGAGCATAGAGCATCGCAGCATCGCGTGTCAGTCGTCTCAGATCATCGCATTCGACCATCGGCAACTCGCCGAACTCGCTAGCCCACTGATCGAACCTAAGTGGCAAACTCGCACCCCGCAGAACCTCCTGCAGAATCGGCGGCGCCAGCCACACCGGATCGCTACGATCAAGACTCTCCTTGAGAAAGGAAACTTCGGGCGTCTGCTCGCCGCGCAAAAATCCGATCCAGACCGATGAGTCGACCAGCATGATCAAGACGGACTGGCGCTCTTCGGATCGTATCCTTCGCTCACACCGCCCGTCCCGTACAGGGCCAGCACGCCAGAGTAGTCGCGCGAACGCACAAAGTGTTCCAAGGCCAACTGCACCGCCTCGCGTGTCGTCTTGGCCCCGGAGAGGTGTTTGACCTGCGCCACGAGGCGTTCATTGAGGACGATATTAGTGCGCACCTCGGACTTGAGGGCTATCGCGGACTTTTGCCTGGCTTGCGGCTTCTTCATCGATGCTACCCTCATACACACAAGAGGTGTATAACATAGCACTTTGAATACGCGGGATCGAGGCACACTGCGCCGTTCAAGGCGGGGATGCCCCAGACAAGCCTGGCCGGGTATGCAGGGGATCTACAGTTTCAAGTGTCTGCATCCGATCGGGCGCGCCCAAACAAAAACCCCGCACGAGGCGGGGTTTTTGCCGCGGGAGCCTCGGGCGCCGCCGCGAAATCCGGAAGGATCCGGATCGGCCTTTCGGGCCGGTCCGGAGAGCCGGTCCAGGGCGATTACATTCCCATGTCGCCCATGCCGCCCATGCCACCCATGCCGCCGGGCATGCCGCCGCCATGAGCATGGTCGTCTTCCTTCGGGGCCTCGGCGATCATCACCTCGGTCGTGAGCAGCAGGCCGGCGACCGACGCGGCATTCTGCAACGCCAGACGGGTGACCTTGGTCGGGTCCAGGATGCCCAGGTCCAGCATGTCGCCATAGCCGCCGGTGGCGGCGTTATAGCCGAATGTACCCTTGCCTTCCTTCACCTTTGCCAGCACCACCGCGGCATCCTCGCCTGCGTTGGTGACGATCTGGCGCAGCGGCTCCTCGACCGAGCGCGTCAGGATGCGGATACCGAACTGCTGGTCCTCGTTCTTGGCTTCCAGCTTCTCGATCGCCTTCTGAGCGCGGATCAGCGCCACACCGCCGCCAGGGACCACACCCTCTTCGACGGCCGCACGGGTCGCATGCAAGGCATCTTCGACGCGCGCCTTCTTTTCCTTCATTTCGACTTCGGTCGCCGCGCCGACCTTGATGACGGCCACGCCGCCGGACAGCTTGGCGACACGCTCCTGCAGCTTCTCCTTGTCGTAGTCGCTGGTGGCCTCTTCGGCCTGCTTGCGGATCTGCTCCACACGCGCCTTGATGTCGGCGTTCTTGCCCTTGCCATCGATGAGGGTGGTGTTTTCCTTCTCCACCACGATCTTCTTGGCTTCACCCAAATCGTTCAGCGTGGCCTTCTCCAGCGACAGGCCGACTTCGTCGGAAATCACCACGCCACCGGTCAGCACTGCGATGTCCTGCAGCATGGCCTTGCGGCGATCACCGAAGCCCGGCGCCTTGACCGCCGCCACCTTGACGATGCCGCGAATGGTGTTGACGACCAGGGTCGCCAGCGCCTCGCCCTCGACATCCTCGGCAATGACCAGCAGGGGCCGGCCGGCCTTGGCGATGCCTTCCAGCAGCGGCAGCATTTCGCGAACGTTGGAAACCTTCTTTTCGTACAGCAGGATAAACGGATTATCGAGTTCCGCCGTCTGGTTCTGCTGATTGTTGATGAAGTAGGGCGAGAGATAACCGCGATCGAACTGCATGCCCTCGACCACATCGAGTTCGTTCTGCAGTCCCGAGCCTTCCTCGACCGTGATCACGCCTTCCTTGCCGACCTTCTCCATCGCATCGGCGATGGTCTGCCCGATCGACTCGTCGGAGTTGGCGGAAATCGTGCCGACCTGGGCGATCGCCTTCTGATCCTTGCAGGGCTTGGACAGGCGCTTGAGCTCCTCGACGGCCGTGGCGACGGCGGTATCGATGCCGCGCTTCAGATCCATCGGGTTGGCGCCGGCGGCCACGGCCTTCAGGCCCTCGCGCACGATGGCCTGGGCCAGCACGGTGGCGGTGGTGGTACCGTCGCCGGCTTCATCGGAAGTGTTGGACGCCACTTCCTTCACCATCTGCGCGCCCATGTTCTCGAACTTGTCCTTGAGCTCGATTTCCTTCGCGACCGAGACGCCATCCTTGGTGATGGTCGGCGCGCCGAAGCTCTTCTCGAGCACTGCGTTGCGGCCCTTGGGACCCAGCGTCGTCTTGACCGCGTTTGCCAGGACGTTCACGCCCTTGAGCATGCGCGCGCGCGCGTCGTCGCTGAAACGTACTTCTTTAGCTGCCATGTGAGTCAACCTCTACTGAAAATTCTTCGACAATGATTTCGATGATGAAACGTACGCGAACGCCGTTACTTCTCGATCACCGCCATTACGTCTTCTTCGCGCATGACCAGCAGCTCTTCGCCGTCGACCTTGACTTCGGTGCCGCTGTACTTGCCGAAAAGGATGTTGTCACCGACCTTGACGTCCAGCGGACGGACTTCGCCGCTCTCCAGGATCTTGCCCTTGCCCACGGCAATGACCTTGCCCTTGATGGGCTTCTCTGTGGCCGAGTCAGGGATCACGATGCCACCGGGGGAGGTGCGCTCCTCCTCGAGACGCTTGATGATCACGCGATCGTGCAAGGGACGGATTTTCAGTTTCTCAGCCATAGCTCGAACCTCGACTCAAAGATCGATTTAAGGGATGGATCAGGAAAGTCTGGACAGGAAAATCCTGACCAGAGAAATCGTGGGATGGACACATCGCCGGACGGCCGGCAAAGTTAGCACTCACCCCATGCGGGTGCTAATAATAGGCATCGATGGGTTAAATTCAAGGCCTGAACCGATATGAATTTCCGCTTTCCGACAGACCGGATCCCCGGACGAACCCGGAACGAAGCATGACCCGGTCCACCCCGAAAAGCCCCATCGTCCTTGCATGGACCAGCTGTCCCGACCAGGCCGGCGCCCAGGCCATCGCCGCCACCCTGGTCGGTGAGCGGCTCGCCGCCTGCGTAAACCGCATCGGCGGCGTGAGTTCCACCTATTTCTGGGACGGGCGCCTGCAGGAGGACGCCGAGGTTCTGCTGGTCATGAAAACCACGGCGGCGCGGCTGCCCGACCTGAAAGCGCGGCTGCTGACCCTGCATCCCTATGAGTTACCGGAATTGATCGCCGTGGAGGTCGTCGGCGGGAACGAAAGCTACCTCGACTGGGTCCGACAGGGTGTCGCGCTGCCGAATGAAGCCCTGGCGAACGAAGATTGACACGCGGTTTTCCGGGTCGAACCGGGTCAGGATGTCCCGGCATGCCCCAGAATACCCCTAGAGCACCCGCCTGCCCAAAGGTCCGGAACCTTGCCGCACCCGATGATCCTGAACCCCCTATCCAGATCCTTGACCAGATCCTTGACCAGATCCTTGTCCCAAGGCTTGTCCTGCCTGCTGCTCTACCTCGCGGCCATGGCGCTCCTCCCGCCGGCTTCGGCCGCGGAGGATTTCCTGCAGCCCGAACAAGCCTATCGTTACGCCGGCCGGGTCGATGATGGACAGTTGATCCTCACCTGGACGATCGAGCCAGGCTACTATCTCTACAAAAGCCGCATGGGTATCGCCGCCACGACACCCGGCGCCGTACTGGGCGAGCCGCGCTGGCCCCCAGGCGAATCCCACACGGACGAGTTCTTCGGTACCCAGGAAATCTATCGCGGCACCATCGAGGTGCCCGTCGCGCTGTCGTTCGCATCCACCCCGCCGGCGATGCTGGAGTTGGAATTGAAGCTGCAAGGCTGCGCCGACGCCGGGCTGTGCTATCCGCCGCTGAAATGGAAAAGTACCCTCGATCTCGACCTCGCGCCCCGCGGCGCCGGGCCGGGTACCGCTGCTGTCGCCCCTCCAGGTAACCTGCGCGCGGGCGGCGCGCGGGCACTGTTCGGCCGCGGACCGGCAGGCGCCGACGACTTCCTGTCTCCCGATGAAGCCTTTCGCTTCGATGCGGGGATTGCCGACGCCGATACGCTCACTCTGACCTGGATCATCGCCGCGGGCTATTACCTTTACCGCGACCAGATCCAGATCGAAAGCGCCACCCCCGGCATCCTGTTGAGCGCGCTGCGGCTGCCCGCCGGCCAGCCCAAGCATGATGACTCCTATGGCGATACCGAGGTCTATTACGGCGTCCTCGAGGCCACCCTGCCCATCGTCCGCACCGCCGGCTCAGGAGAGACCCTGGACCTCCGGCTCCGCTATCAAGGCTGCGCCGAGGACCGGCTGTGCTACAACCCCGTCGTTCGCACCGTGGCGCTGATGTTGCCGCCGGCAGTCACGGCCGGGAGCGCATCCATCCCGGCCGCATCGACCGGTGCGCTTCCGGCCGGACCGCGCAGCCGGCTCGAACCGGCCATGAACGAACTCACCTTCGCTTCGCGCCCATCCAACGACACCGCGAGCAACGCCGCCGCGCCCGCCGAACAGGACCGGCTGGCCTCTCTGATACGCGAGGGCCGGCTGCCCATCGTGCTGGCGACATTCTTCGGCCTGGGCGTGCTGCTGTCGCTCACGCCTTGCGTGCTGCCCATGATTCCCATCCTGTCCGGCATCATCGTCGGCCAGGGCGGGAAAGTGACACCCGCCCGGGGTTTCTCGCTTGCCTTGGTCTATGTACAAGGCATGGCCCTGACCTATGCCGCGGCCGGCGCCGCCTTTGTTCTCGCCTTCAAGCAAGCGCCACAGGCATTTTTCCAACAGCCGTGGATCATCGTCGTTTTCGCGGCGTTGTTCGTGGCCTTGGCCCTGGCGATGTTCGGCGCCTACGATCTGCAGCTGCCCGGCGCACTGCAAACCCGGTTGGCGTCCATCAGCAATCGCCAGAAGTCCGGCACCTGGATCGGCACCTTCGTCATGGGCGCACTTTCGGCGCTCATCGTCACCGCCTGCGTCGCCCCCGCCATCATTGCCGCCCTGTCGGTCATCAGCCAGACCGGCCTGATCGCCCGTGGCGCCGGTGCGCTGTACGCCACCGGCCTGGGCATGGGACTGCCCCTGCTGATCGTCGGCGCCTCGGCCGGATCGCTGCTGCCCAAGGCCGGTCCCTGGATGAGCAGCATCAAGTCGCTGTTCGGCGTCTTGTTCCTGGCGGTCGCGATCTACCTGCTGAATCCGCTGCTACCGGGCGGGCTGGTGCTGCTGTTATGGGCGCTGCTGGCGGTCACGACGGGTTTCTGGATCCTCAGCCTGAAATCCCGCGACGGCACCGCGGTGGCCGCCCCCGTACGCGGGTTGGGCGTCATCATGCTTGTCTACGGCATCCTGCTGCTCATCGGCGCCGCTTCCGGCGGGCGCGATCCGTTGCAACCCCTCGATCGGCTACGCGGCGTCGATCGCAGCTCCACCGCCCGCGAACTGGAGTTCCAGCGGATCAAGACCCTGGACGACCTGCAGCGGGCGATCCGGCGCGCCGGTGCCGCAGGCAAGAGCGTCATGTTCGACGTTTATGCCGACTGGTGCATCTCCTGCAAGGAAATGGAGAAATACACCTTCACCGATCCCGGAGTCCGTGCCGCCCTGGCCGGCGTGGTATTGCTGCAGGCCGACGTCACCGCGAATGATGGGCACGATCAGGCGCTGATGCAGTATCTAGGCATTTTCGGTCCGCCTACGATCGCTTTTTTCGGCGTGGACGGCGTGGAGCGAAAAAATTTCCGGCTGGTAGGATTCGTTCCCGCGGAACGCTTCCAGCGCCATGTCACCTCGGCATTCTCCGGTTGAGATGAAACCACTTGCCTATATCGCCATCGCCTCGCTTGCCGCCACCGCCGGCTTCGGCCTCTACCGGTATGCCCTGGTGCCGTCTCACCCTCCGGAGAGCCAGGCCATCCCGTTTTCCGGCTTTCAGGCCTCGCCGCCCGGCGCCGCCGCGCAGGCTGCGGCGTTGGCGCCCGGAGTCCCGGCGGAATTGCCCGATTTCACGCTCGCCGACCTGGAAGGCATCCCACGCTCGATCAGGAGCTGGCCTGGAAAATCCATGATCGTGAATTTCTGGGCCACCTGGTGCGCCCCCTGCCGGCGGGAAATTCCCCTACTGAACCAGCTCCAGCAGCAGCATGCGGACACGGGCTTCCAGGTCGTGGGCGTCGCGGTCGATTTTCACGACGATGTCCTGCGCTATGCACAGGACATCGGTATCCGCTATCCCATCCTCATCGGCGAACAGGATGGCCTGGACGCCGTCAGCCGATTCGGTCAAGGCGGGCTCGGTTTTCCATTCACGGTCTTCACCGACCGGCAACACCGCATCGTGATGTTCCATCTCGGCGAGCTCCATGCCGAGCAGGCGCAGATACTGCTGGATGCGGTAACCCAGGTCGACCAGGGCGAGCTGACGCCCGCACAGGCACGCGCCGCGGCTGCTCGCCGGCTGACCGCCCTGGAGGCCCGGGCAGCTCGGCCGGACGCGCCACCGCTCTGATATATTCCCCTTCGCTCTGTATCGGCTGCGATTCCCGGCGGCGGCCCCGATGATCCGGCATTGGGTAAAATCGGCCTATTTCGCATCGAATGATCGCCAAATAGCACCCAATCTGGTTAAATTCGCGCCTATTTACGCTGAAACCGACTGCTGTCGATCCGTTCGCGACGCCTACATGGCCCATGTATTACTCCTCAACGGCCCCAATCTGAACCTGCTCGGCAGCCGCGAGCCGGCGAAGTACGGTCGTGCCACGCTGCCGCAGATCATCGCTCGCACGACCGTGCTGGCCGCGGAACTGGGCCATCGGCTGTCCGCCTTTCAGAGCAATGCGGAGGCGGAACTGATCGCCCGGATCCAGGCGGCGCCGGCCGAGCAGATCGCATTCATCATTTTCAATCCGGCGGCGTTCACGCATACCAGCATCGCGCTGCGCGATGCGCTGCTAGCGGTCAAGATTCCCTTCATCGAAGTACACCTGAGCAATGTGCATGCACGGGAATCGTTTCGGCATCATTCATATTTCTCGGACATCGCCCTGGGAACCATCACCGGCTTGGGTGCGCTGGGCTACGAACTGGCGCTGCATGCCGCGGCGCAGCAGCTTGCCTCGATGACCGAAGCCGCAGCGCCCCCGCAGCCCGCCCGGCGCCCCTCCAGCCGCGGCAAGTCGCCGAGATAACGACAATAAAAGAGGACTCCATGGATATACGCAAGGTAAAGAAGCTGATCGAGTTGCTGGAGGAATCGGGTATCGCGGAAATCGAGATTCGCGAGGGCGAGGAATCGGTACGCATCAGCCGCTATTCGACCAGTGCGGCCGCCCAGGCTCCGGCCTACGCATACGCCGCCCCGCCCGCGCCGCTTGCCGCAGCCCCGCCGGCAGCTCCGGCGGCCGCGCCGCCGCTTGCCGCGAAAGCCGATCACACCGTCACCGCACCCATGGTCGGTACCTACTATTCGGCCGCCGCGCCTGGCGCGAAGCCCTTCGTCGACCTCGGCAGCGAGGTCAATGTCGGGGATACGCTCTGCATCATCGAAGCCATGAAGATGATGAATCAGATCGAATCCGACAAGGCCGGCCGTGTCACTTCCGTACTCGTCAAGAACGGCGATCCGGTGGAATTCGGCCAGCCGCTGTTCACCATCGAATAACGTCCGCCCCCGAACCGCGAACAGGGACCGAAGTGATCCCATGCCCGCAAGCTGCGGTCCGCCCGGTCCCGCGCGAGGCGCCTGGCCCTGCCGATCCTGAAGAACCATGCTCGAAAAAGTAGTCATTGCCAACCGCGGGGAAATAGCGCTGCGCATCCTGCGCGCCTGCCGCGAACTCGGCATCAAGACAGTCGCGGTGCACTCCACCGCCGACTTCAACCTCCAGCACGTCCTGCTGGCGGATGAATCGGTATGCATCGGCCCGCCGGCCTCCAAGGACAGTTACTTGAACATGCCGGCGATCATCAGCGCGGCGGAAGTGACCGACTCCGTCGCCATCCATCCCGGCTACGGCTTTCTTTCCGAGAACGCCGATTTCGCCGAACGTGTCGAGAAAAGCGGCTTCATTTTCGTCGGTCCCAAAGCCGAAACGATCCGCCTGATGGGTGACAAGGTGTCCGCCATCCGCCTCATGAAGGCTGCCGGCGTGCCCTGCGTCCCCGGCTCGGGCGGCCCGCTCGGCGGCGAACCCGATGAGAATTTCCGTATTGCACGCGAGTTGGGCTATCCCGTCATCATCAAGGCCGCCGGCGGCGGCGGCGGGCGCGGCATGCGTGTGGTACACAGCGAAGCCACCTTGCTGAACGCCATCAATGTCACCCAGGCCGAGGCGGCGGCGGCCTTCGGCAATCCCGAGGTCTACATGGAGAAGTTCCTCGAAAAACCGCGCCATATCGAAATCCAGGTTCTCGCGGATCATTACGGCAACGTGGTGCATCTAGGCGAGCGCGACTGTTCGCTGCAGCGCCGCCATCAGAAGGTGATCGAGGAGGCTCCGGCGCCGGGCATCAGCGTGAAGCAACGCAAGTCGATCGGCGATCGCTGTATCGCCGCCTGCCGCGAAGTGGGCTATCGCGGTGCCGGCACCCTGGAATTCCTGTACCAGGACGGCGAATTCTATTTCATCGAAATGAATACGCGCGTGCAGGTCGAACATCCGGTCACCGAACAGATCACCGGCATCGACATCGTCAAGGCGCAGTTGCGCATCGCCGCGGGCGAGCGGCTGCCCTGGGCCCAGAACGATATCGTGTTTCGCGGTCATGCCATCGAATGCCGCATCAACGCCGAAGATCCGAACGGATTCATTCCCTCACCCGGTCCGATCAAGCTGTTCCATGCACCCGGGGGACCCGGCATACGCATCGACAGTCATCTCTACAGCGGCTACACCGTTCCACCTCACTACGATTCCATGATCGGCAAGGTGATCGCCTATGGCGAGGATCGCGATACGGCGATCGTGCGCATGAAGAACGCCCTGTCGGAAATGGTGATCGAGGGGATCAAGACCAACATCCCACTGCACCAGGAAATATTCAATCACGCTGCCTTCAAGGCCGGCGGATTGGATATCCACTACCTGGAACGCCGCTTGGGGATCAAGTAGCAACGGCCATCGTCGCATGGCTTTCCTGCAACTCAGTATCGATATCGGCGCTGCGGAACCCGCGCCCTTCGAGGATGCGCTGCTGGCGGCCGGTGCCTTGTCCATCACCTTGCAGGACGCCGCCGACGATCCCGTGCTGGAGCCCGCTCCCGGCACGACTCCGCTGTGGCCCTGCGTGCGCATCCAGGCGCTGTTCGATGAGCACTGCGATGCCGAGGCACTGCGTCTCATCATCGACATCGTGCAGCAAGGCATGCGCCGGGATCCAGAAGCTGCCCGGTCCGCTGACGGGGTGCAGATGCCGCACATCCGCCCCCGTTTCGAGATCCTCGCCGATCGTGCCTGGGAGCGCGAATGGCTCAAGGATTTCCAGCCCATGCGCTTCGGCCGCCGGCTCTGGATCTGTCCCGGCGGCCAACGCCCCCCGTCCGAGAACACGGCGACGCCGGCCTGCCTGGTCGAACTCGACCCCGGCCTGGCCTTCGGCACCGGCACGCATCCTACGACGGCGCTCTGCCTGGCATGGCTCGATGGCGCCGAGCTGCATAATCAACGGATCATCGACTACGGCTGCGGATCGGGCGTACTGGCCATCGCCGCCCTGAAACTGGGTGCGCGCCGCGCCGTCGCCATCGATATCGATCCGCAGGCCTTGCTGGCGACACGGGACAATGCCGAGCGCAATGCCGTGGATGACCGGTTGAGCATCCATCTGGCGGGGACCGAAGCCATGGAGCCCGCCGATATCCTGCTGGCAAACATTCTTGCCGAACCACTCCAAGCGCTCGCCGCCACGTTCGCACAGCGGGTCGTTCCCGGGGGCAGACTGGTGCTCTCGGGACTGCTGCACAGTCAGGCGTCCGCCGTAGCACGCTGCTATGCGCCATGGTTCGACCTCCAGCCGCCGGTCCTGCAGATCCCGTCATGCGCAGAGACGGATGCCGGCCCAGAATCAAACCCCGGGCCAGATTCCGGACCGGATCCGTGGGTGCGCCTGGACGGCACCCGGCGCCGGAGCGCATGAACCCATGCTGACCCAGTGCCCCCAATGCCGCACGACATTTCGCATCACCCGCGAGATCCTGCGTATCGCCGATGGACAGGTGCGCTGCGGCCGTTGTCAGACTCAGTTCGACGCGCTGGAACGATTGTTCGAGGAACAGGACGATCTGGATATTCCGCCCGGCCGCTTGCTGCGCGAATCCGGCACACCCGCTCCCCAGGAGCCGGACACACCATCCTTCTTTCGCCCATCCGTCGCGTCATCGCCCGAGGCCCTGAATGACGCCGCCGGCAGCGGCGCGGACGAGGTCATGGACGACGTTATGGACGATGCCTGGGCCGATATCCTGAGCGGCGGCACAGACGGCGCCTTGGACAACGTCTTGACCGATACCTGGAACGACGCCTCGAGGGATCCTCCGGACGATGCTTCGAGCGATATTCGGGCCACGGACTTCGAACCGGAACCGATCTACGAAATCGAAGTCGATGCCTCGCATGAGGAAATCACCCTGGAAGGCCGCCGAATCGAAATCAGCGGTACCTATCAGGTGATGGACGATACCGGCCGCGGCAGACTGGAGGTGCGCGAAGAAAGCTTCCAGGAAGAATGGGCCGAGATCGACGAGCCGGAGCCTGACGCCGTGGAGAGTCCATCCTGGCCGGCAAGCGATGCCGCCCCGGCAGCCGATGCTACCCCGGCGGCCGAGGAGGACGAAGATCTCCTGCCGGCCCCCCGGCCCCGCCGCAGCGCCCTGCGGTGGAAAATCCTGTTTCTGCCGCTCATTCTGGTTCTGGCCGCGCAAGTGATTCACGCCAACCGCGCCGTGCTCGCACGCCATCCGCGCCTGGGGCCGCCGCTGACCGGGATTTATCGGCTCCTGAGCCTGGATCTGCAACCCGAATGGGATCTGCATGCCTATGAGGTGCGTCAGTGGGGCATCGTTTCCGACCCCGCAACACCCGGCATGCTCAGGGTGCGCGCCAGCATCCGCAACCTGGCCGGCTTCCCGCAGCCCTATCCTTTGTTGAAGCTGGTGCTGGAGGATCGCTGGGGCGAGCAGGTGCGTGCGCGCAACTTCGAACCCGCCGAATATCTCGATCCCGGCATTGCACCGGATCGCCTGCTCGCCCCCGCCCAAACCGCGAATGCCACGATCGTCATCGTCGATCCCGGACCGGATGCCGAAGGCTTTCACTTCGATGTATGTCTGCGCGGCTCCGCGGGACCGGTATGCGCGGCCGATCTTCCCGGGCGCTGATATCCGGGCATTGATGTCCGGACGTCGACATGCGTATCGGTCCCTACGAACTTGTCAACAACCTGGCGCTCGCCCCCATGGCGGGGGTGACCGACCTGCCGTTTCGGCTGTTGTGCCGCCGCATGGGCGCCGGCATTGCGGCGGGAGAAATGCTGACCTCCGCGACACATCTGTGGCGCACGCCGAAATCCCGCCGCCGCATGGATCGCCGTGGTGAGGCCGAGCCGCGTATCGTGCAGATCGTCGGCGGCGAACCGCGCATGATGGCCGAGGCGGCCAGACGCAATGTCGATACAGGCGCGCAGATCATCGACATCAATATGGGCTGTCCGGCAAAAAAAGTCTGTAACAAGGCGGCCGGCTCGGCGCTGATGAAAGATGAAGCGCTGGTGCGCGCAATCCTGGAAGCCGTGGTTACAGCGGTCGACGTGCCGGTGACCTTGAAGATGCGCACCGGCTGGGATGAGGCGAATCGCAACGCGGTCGCCATCGCTCTCATGGCCGAAGCGATCGGGGTTCAAGCCCTGGCCGTGCATGGGCGCACCCGCGCATGCCTGTATCGCGGCAGTGCCGAATACGACACGATCCGCAAAGTCTGTCGGAGCGTCTCCATTCCGGTTTTCGCCAATGGAGACATCGACTCCCCGCACAAAGCGAAGTTTGTACTTGAACAAACCGGCGCACAGGGCCTGATGATCGGCCGCGCCGCGCAAGGAAGACCATGGATTTTTCGCGAAATCGACACCTATCTACGTACCGGCGTCGTGCTTCCCGAACCTTCGGCGGCCGAAGTCCGTGATATCATGCTTGCACATTTACACGACCTGCACACCTTCCATGGAGGTGCTGCGGGCGTCCGAGCGGCGCGTAAACACATCGACTGGTATGCGAAAGACCGCGCCCGGACACATGTCTTGCGCCTTGCCGTGATGCGCGCGGAAGATGCATCCGGCCAACTGGCCTGCGCGCAAGCATATTTCGATGCACTGGCAGCAGAATCCGCGGCCCAGGACCGCGGCGGCGATCGTCCCGGCGGACATTAGATTTGGGGAGAGCCCATGACACCGAGAAAAAAAACCAGTGTCCGCGGAGATTTTCTCGCGCGCCCCGCCTGCCGCACGATGCCGCTGCGGGCGATGACGGCGGAAGCACTCGAGGCTTATTTCGCGACACTCAACGGCCACAAACCGGGCCAACTCTACGATCTGGTGCTGCGCGAGGTCGAGGAGCCCCTGTTCAAGGCGGTGCTGGACTACGCGGCGGGCAATCAAAGCCGCGCAGCCGAAATCCTCGGCATCAGCCGCGGCACCCTGCGCAAGAAACTCAAGACTTACGGACTGACGAACTGACGTGACCACACCCATACGCCGCGCTCTCCTGAGTGTCTCCGACAAGAACGGCCTGCTCGAATTCGCCCGCTCGCTGCATGAACGCGGCGTCACGATCCTGTCCACGGGCGGCACCGCCAGCCTGCTCGAGAGCAACGGCATTCCCGTCACCCAGGTATCCAGTCATACCGGCTTTCCCGAGATCATGGACGGCCGCGTCAAGACGCTGCACCCCAGGATCCATGGCGGACTGCTGGGACGACGCCGGATCGACGCGGAGATCATGCGCGAGCATGACATCGAACCGATCGATCTGCTGGTCGTGAATCTGTATCCGTTCGCGGCCACCATCGCGCGGCCCGGTTGCTCCTTCGAGGAGGCGATCGAGAACATCGATATCGGCGGTCCGGCAATGGTGCGTGCCGCAGCCAAGAATCATGACCGCGTCACCGTGGTCGTCGATCCCGGCGACTACGCCGGGGTGCTGGACGAACTGACGCACAACGGCGAGGTGTCCCTGGCCAGCCGCAAGCGTCTGGCGGCAAAGGCGTTCGCCCATACCGCGAATTACGACACTACGGTATCGGACTATCTGCAGCGTGCCCTGCAAGCGGACGGCGCCGGCAGTGCAAGCGAGTTTCCAGCGGTCCTGACGCTGGGCTTCGACAAGCGCATCGATCTGCGCTACGGCGAAAACCCGCACCAGGCGGCAGCGTTCTATGCCACTCGCCCGGCCAGCGGCGCGCAGACGCCGGGCACCGGTGTCGGCAGCGCCCGGCAGCTGCAGGGCAAGGCGCTCTCGTACAACAACATTGCCGACAGCGACACCGCCTTCGAATGCGTGCGCCAATTTCTGGAGCCTGCCTGCGTCATCGTCAAACACGCCAACCCCTGCGGCGTCGCCGTGGGTGCCGATACCCTCGAAGCCTATGACAAGGCGTATCGTACCGATCCGACCTCGGCCTTCGGCGGCATCATTGCTTTCAATCGTCCCCTGACCGCGGCAAACGCGCACGCCATCCTGGATCGCCAGTTCGTCGAGGTGATCATTGCGCCGGACGCCGATGCCGACGCCCTGGAAATCTGCTCGCGCAAGGAGAATGTTCGTGTACTGGTCACCGGCGCTCCGGCTGCGAACACCGGGCAGCTCGAATATCGCAGCGTGAACGGAGGACTGCTGGTGCAGACGCGCGATGAGGGCATGGTGACGAGGAAGGATCTCAAGATCGTCACCCGGCGCCAGCCGACACCGCGCGAACTCGACGACCTGCTGTTCGCCTGGCAGGTCTGCAAATATGTCAAATCAAATGCCATCGTCTATGCCAGGGATCGCATGACCGTCGGCGTCGGCGCCGGCCAGATGAGCCGCGTCGTTTCCAGCCGCATCGCCGCCATGAAGGCCAAGGATGAGGGGCTGGACGTTGCCGGCGCGATCATGGCCTCGGATGCCTTCTTTCCCTTCCGCGACGGACTGGATGTGGCCGCCGAGTTCGGCATCGAGGCGGTCATCCAGCCCGGCGGTTCCATGCGCGACAACGAGGTGATCGCGGCGGCCGATGAGCACGGCATGGCCATGGTACTGACCGGCATGCGCCACTTCCGGCATTGATTCCAGTTGTCGATACAACACTCCTGCAGCCATCCTCCATGAAACTCCTGATCATCGGTGCCGGCGGACGCGAACATGCGCTGGCATGGAAGGCCGCGCAGTCCCCGCGCGTGAGCATCGTCTACGTCGCCCCGGGCAACGCCGGAACCTTGGCGGAGCCGCGCGTGCGCAATATCGACATCGCCGCCGACGATATCGATGCGCTGCTTGAATTTGCAGAGCGCGAACGCATCGACTTGACGATCGTCGGTCCGGAGGTGCCGCTGGTCCTCGGCGTCACCGACGCCTTCGAAGCCGCCGGCCTGCGCTGCTTCGGTCCGCGTCGCCTGGCGGCCCGCCTGGAAGGCTCCAAGGCCTATACCAAGGACTTCATGAAACGCCACGGCATTCCCACCGCGGCCTATGCCACATTCACCCGGGGGGACTTCGATGCCGGCTGGGTACACGCCCAGCGCCCGCCCCTGGTGGTCAAGGCCGACGGGCTGGCCGCCGGCAAGGGTGTGGTCATCTGCGCAACCACACAGCAGGCAGTGGCCAGTGTCGAGGCCATGTTCAGCGGACAGTTCGGCGCCGCCGGCCATACCGTCGTCGTCGAGGAATTCCTCGAGGGCGAGGAAGCCAGCTTCATCGCCATCGTCAGCGGTGAACACATCCTGCCGCTGGCCACCTCGCAGGATCACAAGCGTCGCGACGATGGCGATCGGGGACCCAACACCGGCGGCATGGGGGCCTACTCACCCGCTCCGGTCGTCACGCCCGCCATCCACGAGCGCATCATGGACGAAGTGATGCGGCCGACGGTTCGCGGTCTGATCGCCGACGGTACGCCCTATGTAGGTTTCCTGTACGCCGGATTGATGATCGGCGCCGACGGCACTCCCAAGGTTCTCGAGTTCAACTGCCGTTGCGGCGATCCCGAAACCCAGCCCATCCTGATGCGTCTGGAATCCGATCTGACCCTGCTGTGCGAGGCGGCGCTCGACGGCCGCCTCGATACGATGGAGGCTCGCTGGGATCCGCGCGCCGCACTCGGCGTCGTCCTGGCTGCCGGCGGCTATCCCGATCAGGTCCGCAGGGGAGACGTCATCCACGGCCTGGAAAACGCGGCGAAACTGCCGGGCAAGGTGTTCCATGCCGGCACCGCCATGGTCGAGGGCCGGCCCACCACGAACGGCGGCAGGGTGTTGTGCGCGGTCGGGCTCGGTGCCACGGTCGGCGAGGCGCAACGTGCCGCTTATGCGCTATGCGCTACGATCCACTGGGAAGATCAGCAATATCGCCGCGATATCGGCTACCGGGCGATCGCGCGCCATCCTTCAAATCCACATCGAAGCTGACGACGATGTGGCCACCGCCGGGCGTCCCGCTGTCCGACAGCTCGAAGGCATGCTCGATACCTTCCTTGCTGGGCGGCGATCGCGCCAGGGATGTCAGTGCGTCACGCGGAATCGTCAGCCACAGGCCGGTCGGATCGCTGTCCAGCTGCCACTCGCCGATGACCGCCGCCGCCGGCCGTACACTCAGGGAAAATGAATGCTTCTGCGGCAAAGCCACCTTGAGCGTCACGGCTCCCCCGCTCAACAATCGATCCAATTCCAGGCGAGACACCCGGCAACGCATCGCCTGTTCGGAAAATCTGACCCTCATGACGACCTGTCCTCCCGGCCCGGCACCATCTGTCCGGACTTCCAGGTCGACAAAGATAGCGCGAGATGGTGCGGACGGCATAGGCGTCCCGGACATTCAAGGTTGGCTTGACCCATCCCGCTCATGGCCCCGGTCTGCCGTGAATCCCGAAGCCGCGGCAGACCGGGGCCATGAGCGGGACAGTTAGGACCCGAGCAGCCCTTCGGCCTGCAAGGCGCGCTGCACCCCCGGGCGGGCGCCGACGCGCTTCTGGAAAGACTGCAGGTGAGCATAGGGTGTCAAGTCCAGATTCATTACACCCGCCCAATTCAGCACCACGAACAGATAGGCATCCGCGACCGTAAACTGTTCGCCCATCAGGAAGCTGCTCGCCGCGAGCTGCTGATTCATATAGGCAAGCCGCTGCGCCAGGCGCTCGCGTATCACCGGCTTGTAATCCTCGGGCGTATGCGGGGCGAACAACGGACTGAAGGTTTTGTGCAATTCGGAAGAAATGAATGCCAGCCATTGCATCAGGCGATAGCGCGGCATCGTCCCCGCCGGCGGCGCCAGAGAAGTCTCCGGCTTCTGGTCCGCGATGTACTGCAAGACCACACCCACCTCGGTCAATCGCTCGCCCCCGTCCAACTCCAGCACCGGCACATAGCCGAGCGGATTCACTTGGCGAAAGTCTGCGCCGCCGGCCAGTGTCTTGGCCTTCAGATCGACAGGCTCCGCCCGGAAGGCCAGACCAGCCTCGTACAGGGCGATATGAGCCGCCAGGGAGCAAGCACCGCGACTGTAATAAAGTTTCATGACATCGGCCTCCTGAGATTTCGGAACTCGAATCGTTCAATCCTGCGCGTTCAGTGCCTCGATGACCTGTGCGTGCAAGCCGGCGCCCGAGGCGATGACCACTTTGTCCGCCTCCCAGGCCGCCTGCCCGGCCCAATCGGTGATGATACCGCCGGCACCCTCGATGATCGGAATCAGGGCCTGGACATCCCAGGGCTTGAGGTCCGCCTCCACCACCAGGTCGGAGCTGCCGGCTGCCACCAGGCAAGGCGTGTAACAATCGCCGCCGAAGCGAACCGCGCGCGCACGTGCAGCGACCCGCTCGAAAGCCGGCCTGAGTCCGGGCGCCGCGAACATGAGCGGATCGGTCGCACACAGCACCGCCTCCTCGAGCCGCACTCCGGCGCGCGCCGACAGCCGCGTCGTCTGCGAACCGCGGCGCAACTGCGCCCCCTGCTCCGAGCCCAGGAATGTCTCCCCGGTGTAGGGCTGGCGCATCACGCCCAGCACCGGCCGGGTACCGTCATTCAGCGCGATGAGCGTTCCCCAGTGCAACTGCCCCAGAACGAACGCGCGCGTCCCGTCGATGGGATCGATCACCCAGGTATAAGGGCTCGCACCCACCTGCAACCCATGCTCCTCGCCCAGAATGCCGTGTGTCGGATAGGTACGCTGAATCTCCCGGCGAATCGCCGCTTCCGCCTCCCGATCCGCGAGCGTGACGGGATCGAATCCTTGCCGATCCTTGTTCTCCACATCGAGCAGCCGGGTGCGAAAGTGCGGCAGGATCTGTGCGCCGGCCAGATCGGCGAGATGTACGGCGAACTCCAGCAACCCGGCAAGTTCGGCGGGTGTAAGCGAAGAGGATATGGGATCCGTGCGCGGTGGTACGGGACTGGACATGAGCGTTCACCAGAGGATGAACGCAGCATCATGCCTGCCGGGTGCGCAAAAATCATCCGTGCCGGCGACGACCGGTCAGCCCAGCATCTGCTCCAGGAAGAACGGTTCCGGCGCCGCCTGCGAGGTCGTCTCGCACGCCAGCAGATCCAGGACACGCTCGCCGCTGCGCAGAACGAAGCTGTTGCCCTGTTTCTGTTTCGCCAGTTTTTTCACATGGGTCAGCAGGTTCGCGATCGCATCGGCGCTTGCCGCGCCCGGCGTTTCGGAATCCAGCGCCGCCACCGACAACGTCAGCATGGCGAATTCCCGCCTCTCTCCGTCCCGTCCAGGCGCCACGATACGGCCTGCCGCCGCATGTTCCGGCGAATAGAATCTCGCCGCCGTGGCCGAAAACTGCTCCAGGATGCGCATTATCCGCTGGCGCCAGTCCGCGGAGCGCACCACGACCAGAAAGTCATCCCCGCCGACGTGGCCGACGAAATCCAGCCGCGCCGAGAAGTTGCTCTTGAGCAGGCCCGCCAGGTGCAGGATCACCTGATCGCCGTTCGCATAACCGTAGGCGTCGTTGTAGGGTTTGAAGCTATCCAAATCGAAATAGGCGATCACGAAGCGTTTACGGTTCTCGATCAGCCGATCCACACGATCGCGCACTGCCGCATTGCCCGGCAGCAAGGTCAGCGGATTGGAGTGCTTGGCCGATTGCAGTTGCTGTTCGGTGATCAGGCGCAACACATCGATCGTCTGGCCCAGCCCGAGATAGCGCCCATCCTTGGTGATCACGAATTCCTCGCTCAGACGGGGCCGGCCCTTCTGGGTCACCAGACGGCTCACCTGCTCGAGACGCAGCTGGCTGTCGACCAGCAGGGTCGGCGACTCCATGATCGCGACCACCGATTTTTTATTGTAAATCTCCGGATGCAGGGGTTTGGCCAACAGATCGAACAATTGTTCGCGCCGCACGACACCGAGCGGCCGGCCTTCCTGCACGACGGCGAAGGTCAGATGCTCGGGATTGTCGCGAAACAATTCGGCCAGCTTGCCGACCCGCATTCGCGGCGTCACCGGCGGCACATAGCAGGCGATATGCTCCGCGCTCAACGCCGTCGTATGGGTCACGATGGAGCGGTCCAGGGATTCCAGCTGCTGTAGGGCCAGCATCGGCGCGGCTCCGGGCCGTCCGAGCAAATGGCCTTGCAGGCGGTCCACGCCCAGGTCCACCAATTCCCTGCATTCCTTTTCGGTCTCCACGCCTTCGGCGATGACACGGCAACCCATGGCACGCCCCATATCGAGTATGGAGCGTACGAATTCCATCTTGGTGCGATCCGCATCGATACCGCTGACGAAATAACGGTCGATCTTGACGTAGTCGGGTTTCAGCTCGGACCAGGTGCGCAGTCCCGAGGATCCCGCACCCAGATCGTCGATGGCGATGGCGATGCCGGCCTCGCGCAGGCTTTGCAAGGTCGAGCGCAGCCGCGCATAGTCCTCCAGCAGGCTCTCCTCCGTCAGTTCCATGACACAGCGATCGGCCGGCATATCCGCCTCGCGCGCGCAGGCAAGAAAACGCCGCGCAAAATCCGGCTCTTCGTAGATCGTATCCGGCGACACATTGATGAACAGCAGCCCCGAAACGCGCGAGGCGACAAAGCGGCGGAAGGCGTTCCGAACGCACAGGAAATCCAGCTCCAGCTTCAAGCCGCCGCGGCGTGCCGCCGCGAACAGGTTTTGCGGCGAATGCAGCCAGCTGTCGGAGGGACCGCGCGTCAGCGCCTCGAAACCGCAGACGGCTCGCGCCCGCGGATCCACGATCGGCTGGAACAAGGTCGAGACACGTCCCTCACGCAGCACGTCCATGAGTTCGTGAGTGGCGGCATCCAGCCTGCGCAGCCGCAAGGTCGGCGAGTCGGGTCGTGAATCGGACATGGATTAAGTACAACCGCGCGATCCGGGTAGGGTTCATATCTCCTGCAACCAGCAAATTAATGATCCTCGCGGCACGGGATCCGAGAAATACATCCCAACGTGAAATTTCACCCCGGCAGCCGCAGTGATGAGCGGCTCCAACTGTGACCCGATCGACATTCTTGCCCGCAGGGAGGGCGGCGCACAGGCGCTTCGGCAAGATCGACATCCGGCGCCTGGCCGCGCTCGGGCCGCTGCGGGCATTCGCCGGCGGGCGGCTCCGGCGCGAATACCCGGCTGCTTCCCCCTACGGTCGGGATTTGACAATGAGTCAAATATCCATGTATGAGCACACGGCGCCCGCCGCACCAAAAATGTAGTGCCGACTTCTGGCGTAAGCTATTGATCGTATTCGCCTGAGACCCTGATTCTGCTCAAGTTGGGCTAACCTTCTCGACGCCGGTATCATCTAGACGCCATTCCTCTGCGCTCGGACTACCGCCCAGGAAAAACCCCTAAATAACGACTTACATATGATCTATAATTCGGATATTTAGGCGTTTAGAATCATATAAGATCCTTAATAATCAAGCACAAAACCTATCATTAATAGTTCATATGTGATACCTTTGCGCTGTATAGCGCCGATAAGAGCCACATATGATTCTTAATTTTTCATCAGGCACAGGAAACACCGAGACCACGTTGCGTGATCTGGGAGCACGGCTGGCCAAGGTTCGCCTCAGTCGCAACCTCACCCAAGCACGACTGGCACAAGAAGCCGGAACGTCCCTGCCCAGCATTAAACGGCTGGAGGCCGGGCGAAACAGCTCGCTCGACACCCTCATCCGGGTCCTCAGGGCTCTCAACCTGGGCGATCGCGTTCTCGACATCCTTCCCAATCCTGACGTCCGGCCAGTCGAACGGGTTCGACATGAAGGCCACGAGCGTCGTCGCGCACGAACCCAAACCGAAGTGGCCAAGGCCACGGACTGGGCATGGGCCGAGGAAGATGAACAGTGACCAACGCCACCGTCCGCCTGTGGGGTAGAGAGATCGGCGCCGTCAGTTGGCTCGACGACAGAGCGATCGGCGTATTCCAATATATGCCCGATTTCGTCCAGAGCTCCTTCGAGCTGGCACCCATCATGATGCCGCGAAGCCCAGACCCTTACGAATTTCCGGGGCTGCCGCGAGACGCATTCAAGGGTCTGCCCGGCATGCTGGCCGACTCCCTTCCGGACAAGTTCGGCAATGCTCTGATCGATGCGTGGCTTGTAACGCAGGGTCGATCAACCGGCAGTTTCAATCCCGTCGAGCGTCTCTGCTACATCGGAACGCGCGGCATGGGCGCGCTCGAATTTCATCCAACGATCCATCAAACATCACGCAAACCCCAGCACCTTGAGATCGCCGCGCTCACCAAGCTGGCTAACGACGTCCTCAATAACCGCGCCAATCTCTCCGGCGTCCTCAACGGCGAAGACGACCACGAAACTCTACAGGAGATCCTTCGCGTCGGGACATCGGCAGGCGGTGCGCGCGCCAAAGCCGTTCTCGCATGGAATGAGAAAACTGGTGAATTTCGATCCGGCCAGATCAAAGCCGGAGAAGGTTTCACCTACTGGCTCATGAAGTTCGACGGCATCTCCAACAATCGAGACAAAGAGTTGGCCGATCCACAGGGCTTTGGCTTGATCGAGTACGGCTTCTTCCTCCTGGCCCGCGCCGCCGGCATCGATATGACCGAGTGCCGCGTCCATCACGAAGGCGTCCGATCGCATTTCATGACGCGGCGCTTCGATCGCACAGCCAGCGGCCAGAAGCTCCACATGCAGTCGCTCGCTGCCCTGCGCCACTATGACTTCAACGCGGCGGGGGCCTATTCCTACGAGCAGGCGGTCGAGACGATACGGCTCCTTGGCCTACCTGCCTACGACATCGAACAACAGTTTCGCCGCGCGGTCTTCAACATCCTCATCCGGAACCAAGACGACCACGTCAAAAACATCGCCTTTCTCATGAATAGGAAGGGGGAATGGCGCCTGTCACCAGCGTTCGACGTCAGCTACGCCTACAATCCGGATGGAAGCTGGACGCACCAGCACCAGATGAGCCTGAGCGGCAAGCGTGATCATTTCGAGCTCTCCGATCTCATCAGGTTCGGCGTTTTCTGTGACATCAAACCGAAGAAGGCCGAAGACATCATCCGTGGAATGCATGAGCAGGTCGACAACTGGCTGACCTTCGCGGAACAGGCCGGAGTTGCCGAGAACACCGCGCGAGCTATCCACAACGCCATGCGGCGTGAAATCGTAGTACCAGGCTAGATTGACCGCAGTGGTGAGCAACGCCTGGTACACGTCTGCCTCGACCGACCTCACCTCAATACTTTACCTCGCCTAGTGACATGATCGAAGGGAAAGATGTGCTCCTGAGGCAAGTCTTCACACCGGCCAACGATCCGGGAGAAGAATTCGAGACCGCCTGAACGTGCAATGACTCTTCCCCGGCATATTGGGCACACACTCGTATATCGCGCTATTTTCAGGCTCTTTTCTGGGTAGCGCGGTAACGACTTTGTTTTCGACGCACACGTGCACCGGCCGAACCTTTGACTTCCGCCACCGCGCCGGTGGGGTATTGCTCCAGTTCCGTCCGGGGCGGCAGTGCGACGTAGTGCGTCTTGCCATCGGTGCCATCGACGATCAGGTAGCCCTTGTCGTACAGCTCGTCAGCCAAGCCCTTGGCAGCGACTGAGGTGCTTGATTAGCGGCCCTGCCACGCAGGGCTCCGTTTAAACGCCGCCACCCTTCTGCTTTTTTGAACTGGTGTCGGAACCAGCGCCTCTGGCGTCATCTGGCCCCCTTTCAGGGGCCAAAATTCAGAATCCACCACCCCAGCGCAAGATTCGCGACTCCGCACTCGAAAAACTCAGCGCTTCATGGCATCGAAGAATTCGCTGTTGGTCTTCGTGTCCTTCATCTTGTCGATCAGGAATTCGATCGCCGCCAGCTCATCCATCGGATGCAGCAGCTTGCGCAGTATCCAGATCTTATGCAGCTCCTCGGGCGAGGTGATCAATTCCTCGCGGCGCGTACCGGAGCGATTGATGTTCACTGCCGGGAAGACCCGCTTCTCCGATACCCGGCGATCCAGATGGATTTCCGAGTTGCCGGTGCCCTTGAACTCCTCGTAGATCACATCGTCCATGCGTGAACCCGTATCGATCAGCGCCGTGGCCAGAATGGTCAGCGAGCCGCCTTCCTCGATGTTGCGCGCCGCGCCGAAGAACCGTTTCGGCCGTTGCAGCGCATTGGCGTCGACACCCCCGGTCAGCACCTTGCCCGAGCTGGGTACCACGGTGTTGTAAGCGCGGGCCAGGCGCGTAATGGAATCCAGCAGGATGACGACGTCGCGCTTGTGTTCGACCAGCCGTTTGGCTTTCTCGATCACCATTTCGGCGACTTGCACATGACGCGTCGCGGGCTCATCGAACGTGGAAGAAACGACTTCGCCGCGCACCGTGCGCGCCATTTCGGTCACTTCCTCGGGACGCTCGTCGATCAGCAATACGATCAGATAGACGTCCGGATGATTGGAGGTGATGGAGCTGGCGATATTCTGCAACAGCATCGTCTTACCGGCCTTGGGCGGCGAGATGATCAGCCCGCGCTGTCCTTTGCCGATGGGTGCGACCAAATCGATGATGCGCGCCGTCATGTCTTCGCTCGATCCATTGCCGCGCTCCAGCTTGAAGCGCTTCGTGGGATGCAGCGGCGTCAGATTCTCGAACAGCACCTTGTGCTTGGCGCCTTCGGGAGAATCGAAATTGATTTCGCCGACCTTCAGCAAGGCGAAATAGCGCTCGCCGTCCTTGGGGGGACGGATCAGGCCCGAGATCGAATCGCCCGTGCGCAGATTGAACCGGCGAATCTGGCTGGGACTGACGTAGATGTCGTCGGGACCGGCCAGGTAGGAGCTGTCCGCAGAGCGCAGGAAACCGAAGCCGTCCTGGAGGATCTCCAGCACGCCATCGCCGTAGATATCCTCACCCGAGCGTGCATGGGTCTTGAGGATCGAGAAAATGATGTCCTGCTTGCGCGAGCGGGCCAGATTCTCCAGGCCCATGCGCTGTGCGATCTCCACCAGCTCGGGGACCGGCTTGAGTTTCAGCTGCGTCAGGTTCATCGACTGGCGCGAAGCTGCCAGCTCGGATGGAGAAATGATCCCCATGTCGTCATCATCGAAATCATCGGCCGGCAGCTCCTCACGCTGCGATTGCCGGTGATTTCCGCCGCGGTCGCGATTACCGTCGACGTTGCCGCGGCTCTGACGACTCTTGCCCGGTCGATTACGGGCCTGATTACCTAGATAGCCTCTCACAGTTTACCGTCCAGAAATGCGATGAGATCCGCTTTGCGCAGGGCTCCGACCTTCTGGCCTTCGACCTGACCGTTCTTGAAAAGGATGAGGGTAGGAATGCCGCGAACATTGAAGCGCTGCGGCGTCTTGGGGTTTTCGTCGATATTGAGCTTGGCGACCGTAAGCTTGTCCTTGTACTCGAGCGCAATCTCCTCGAGCATCGGGGCGATCGCCTTGCAGGGCCCGCACCACTCCGCCCACAAGTCCAACAGTACCGGCCGCTCGGCCTTGGTAATGTCGTCCTCAAAACTCACATCGGTAACGTGCACAATCGTGTCGCTGCTCACCAGGAAACCTCCAGCGGTTGATTTCGGCCGGTTCTAGGCCATGGAAAAGATCAAAAAATGAAAAAATGGATCGAAATAGAAAGTTGCAGTGAAAAAGTTGCAGTGAAATAGACGTCGGATGCCGTAAGGAATGGGACCGAAAAGAATCGATGTATCGCGCGCGACCAGCCCGGGGCGCTATCGGACGGGAAATGACCGAGTGACTGTCGGTGCTCGGTCGGGCACAATGGCCTTAGGGTGTTCCAGCCTCCGTACACATACCCGTGAACCAGTGAGCGGTGCTCGTGCTCGATGTAAGTCTATGTTCCAGCGCCAGTATATGACTCGCCACTACCCGGATGGAGCACCCCGAACGGCGCCCTTGAGAGGGTCTTTTTGCGAAAAGCTTGAAGCCGGTAATCCGGTCAGGGCGGGCGCGGATGACTCCGCTGCGTCGGAGCTTATTAAAACCGGGCCCTTCATAATTTGCAAGCCTCGGATCTCGACTTTCCTGTTCCGGACGCCCTGCACCGCTACGACTTGGACCGCCACGCCCCCCACTCACCACAAACCGGCATACCCTACCGAATGTCCGACTCGCACCTGACCGAGCAGTCCTTTTCCGGCCTGCACCTGCCCGAAAGCCTGCAAAAAGGCATCGCGGATGCGTCCTTCGAGCGTTGTACGCCGATCCAGGCGCAAACCTTGCCTCGAGCCCTGGCCGGACTTGATGTTGCTGGACAGGCACAAACAGGAACCGGAAAAACAGCTGCATTTCTGGTTGCGTTGTTTGCACGCCTCATCAGAGAGCCGATCCCCGCATCCCGCAGCCACAATGCGCCACGGGCGCTGATCATTGCGCCAACGCGTGAACTCGCCGTCCAGATCCATCACGACGCCGAAATACTCGGCTCCCACACCGGCCTGTCGCTGGGCCTGGCCTTCGGCGGCGTGGACTACGAGAAACAGCGCCAACAGCTTGCACAGGGCGTGGACGTGCTGATCGGCACACCCGGACGCACCATCGATTTCTTCAAGCAGCGGGTGATCGAGCTGCGCTCGGTACAGGTACTGGTTCTGGATGAAGCCGACCGCATGTTCGACCTCGGCTTCATCGCCGATATCCGCTACATCCTGCGCCGTCTGCCCGCGCCCGAGAATCGCTTGAACATGCTGTTCTCGGCCACCTTGTCACAGCGCGTCCTGGAATTGGCTTACGAGCACATGAACGATCCGATCCTGGTGCGCATCGAACCGGACAAGATGACCGTGGAGCGCATCCGCCAGGTGATCTACTACCCTTCCAACGATGAAAAACCCCGCCTGCTGGTCGGACTGCTCAAGCACATGAAGCCACAGCGCAGCATGGTGTTCGTGAACACGCGGCGTGCCGCCGAGGAAATCGAACGCCTGTTGCGCGCCAACGGCATCGATGCCGAAGCCATTTCCGGCGATGTTCCGCAACGCAAGCGCCTGCGCATGCTGCACGACTTCCACGAAGGCAAACTATCGGTGCTCATCGGCACCGATGTCGCCTCGCGCGGCCTGCATATTCCCGACGTCAGCCATATATTCAACTATGACCTGCCGCAGGATCCCGAGGACTACGTGCATCGCATCGGCCGCACCGCACGTGCGGGTGCCGAGGGCGACGCCATCAGTTTCGGCTGCGAGGAATACGTGATCTCCCTACCGGACATCGAGACCTATATCGGCCGCAAGATCCCCGTCGAGCCCATCCCGCTGGAGATGCTGCCCGAAATCATCATGCCCGAGCCGCTGCCCCGCGGACATCGTTTTCGCGATCACGGCGGTCCACGCAGCGGTTCCAGAAACGGCGGTTCCAGGGGAGGCGGCGCCCCGAGGGGCCGCAAGCCGCCTCGATCCAACGGCTCGAAGCACGCCGCTCAGGCCCAGCCCGCACCCGGCGCTCCTGCCGATGGACAGCCGGCATCCGGAAACGCCGAACCATCCTCCGCGCGCAGCCGGCGCCGCCGGCGCAGCAAGCCTTCCGGCGAAGCGGATCCCGCATCTCCCGCTGCATCCACGAAAACCGCGCCCCCCGCCAAGGCCGAATGAATCCTGTCCGGCCGGCGCGTCAGGACCTGGATCGATGCCCCAGGGCCGGGGCCGGTGCGCCAGGATCCGCGCAGGATCAACCAAGGAATGCTCCACCGTCGGGAGTCGCGGCGGGTAGACTGTCCAGCAGCCGCTCGACAGCCTCGACCGCGGCGAATTCCTCCACCTGCCGCCCCTCGCAGGACGAGTCCGGCCGGGAAATCGCGAAAACCTGGCCGATACCATGCCGCTTCGCGGCCCGCAACACGCCCAGGCTGTCATCGACGAACAGGCTGCCTGCCGGGTCGAATCCCAGCATTGCCTGCAGTCTGGGCCAGAAAGCGGCCGATTCCTTGGGCTGCCCGAGGTCGTGCGAACTCACGGCCTGATCGAAGTAGCGCAATAGTCCGGTACGCTGCGCCTTGATCGCCAGACTGTCGCGATGAGCATTCGTCACCAGGATCTTGCGCAGCGGCAGCTCACCCAGGCGGCGCAGAAAGCGTTCCGCGCCCGGCAGGAAGCGCACCCGGTCGCTGACCGTACGCTTCAGGGCAGCCACATCGAATCCCAGTTCGCGCGACCAGAAGTCCGTGCAATACCAGGCCAGCGTGCCCTCATTGGCTTGAAACAAGGGCTGCAGCGCCGCACGCGCCGCCTCCAGCGACAAGGCATGCCGGGCTGCGTATTGCCGCGGCAGCAGTTGCCCCCAGAAATAATTATCGAAATGCAGATCGAGCAGTGTGCCGTCCATGTCCAGCATGACGGTATCGATCTCGCTCCAGCGCGGACGCCCCGGCTTCGGGATCGTGCCTGAAACAGGATGCCTCGATGTCGATGCCATCCACTGCGCTCCTCGTACCTGATCGGGCCGCCGTCGACGGGTGTCTACCGGCAACTTCGCCGGACTTGCGGCAGAATGATACCGGACCCGCCGCCGACGGCCAGCCGCCGATGAATCCCGTCGATGTCCGGCGGCCGGATCGTAGTAATCTGGGCGCCGGCTGGACCGTCCCGGCGCGAAATGTCCCACGAGTAATTTGCAGATGGAACTTGGTTGGAGCGCACTGGCGCTACTTTGTCTGGCAGGCCTGATCGCCTGGTTCTGGCAGGACAGCCTGGCCGCCCGCGAGAGCGCGAATGCCGCGGCCACGGAGGCCTGTCGACGCCTCGGGCTGCAATTCCTGGACGGCACGGCGGCATTCGTCCGGTTGTCGCCGATCCGTGAGTCCGGCCGCCTGAAACTGCGGCGCACCTATGTGTTCGATTACACCGCGAACAGCATCGAGCGGCGCCAGGGCTTCGTCATCCTCATCGGCAGCCGTGTGGAATCCCTCGGCTATGCACCCGGCGAAGTCTCCCCTGACGGCTCGCCGAGGCCGGCTGACACGCCCCGAGCGCAGATCCAAGGCCAAAGCGTTGTCGAATACCGTTTCGCACCAGACACGACCTCAGCGTTGATGCCGCCTCGAAAGCATACCCTCCGGCTCAGTTCAAAACGGCGGCCTCCCGGTCAGGCGGCGAGGTAGCCGCCGCACCCTCCGCCGATACGCCCCATGATGCTCCCGCAGCAAGCGAACACGCTGCGCCGCCGCGGTATGCCGCGGCCACTGACGGCGCCTCGAACGTCCTCAATCTGGCACAGTGGCGCGCACGGAACCGCCCCTCGACACCCGCGGGGCCGCTGAATCACAAGAATCGCCGGCATTAGCCTGGAACCTCCATCGGCCTATCGCCTGCGACACGCCTGGACGCACTCGCCAGCCGCACGCATGTTGCGTAGAGTACGCAGTGATGACTGAAACGGAAGACAATGTCGAAACCGAAACTTTCCGACGCCTGGAAAGACTGAGGGAATTGCGCATCGAGCATCGCGATCTCGATGACGTCATTCACAGGCTGCAGATGGATCTGTACATCAACGAGGTGCAGTTGCGGCGCCTCAAAAAACGTAAGCTCCTGCTCAAGGACCAGATTTCCCGGCTGGAGAGCGAGCTGATCCCTGACCTGAACGCCTAGATTAGGACGCCGAAAACCCATGCAGGACATGCTGCGAACGGCGGGCCGGCAATTGCTGGCGCAGCTCAGCCCCCCCACGATGCTGCAATTGGCGGCAATCGGCCTCGCCGCCCTGCTGGCCTGGTGGTTCGGCCGGCAGGTTCGCGCCAGCGAGCGTGCCCGCGCCGCCATCGTGCACACCGGTCTGCAGGCACGCATCACCGAGGCGCTGCTGATCGTCAGCCCGCACCTGGCGCTGCTGGTGATCGTCGCCGGCATCGGCGCGGTCCTGCATGCCCTGCAGCTGCAAAGCCGGCTCATCGACCTGGCCATTACACTCGCCGGCCTGCTGCTGCTGATTCGTCTGGGCGTCTACATCGTGCGCTTGTCGCTCGGCAATCGCGCCAAAGGCTGGGGCGGCCTGATCACATTCGTCATCTGGGGACTGCTGGCGCTGCACGTGCTCGGCTGGTTCGATCCGCTGGTGCAGGCGTTGGACAGCGTCGGCATCAGGACGACCAAGAGCCGCATCACGCTGTGGTCCGTACTCAAGATCCTGTTCACCGTCGGCGCCTTCATCCTGATCGCCGTATGGATCGCACGCTGGGTCGAGCGGCGCCTCATGGCCATGCACGGCCTGGCGCTGAGCATGCGTATCGGCATCTCCAAGTTTTCGCAGACCTTTCTGATTGCTCTGTCGATCCTGCTGGGCCTGAATGCCACCGGGCTGGACCTCACGACGCTGAACGTGCTCACCGGTGCCATCGGCGTCGGCCTGGGTTTCGGCCTCCAGGCCATCGTCGCCAACTTCATCAGCGGCTTCGTGCTGCTCATGGATCGCTCCATCAAGCCCGGCGACGTCATCAGTTTCACGGGCACCACCGGCACCAGTACCGAGGGTTTCGGCTGGGTCCAGGAACTGCGTGGACGCTATGTCGTGGTGCGCGATCGCGATGGCGTGGAAACGCTGGTGCCCAATCATCACCTGATCATCAATCCGGTCATCAACTGGAGCTACACGGATTCACGGGTACGCCTGAAGCTGCCGGTGCGCATCAGCTATCGAGACGATCCAGAGCAGGCTCTCGGCCTCCTGCTGCAAGCTGCCGAGGGACATCCACGCATCCTGCATTCTCCCGCGCCGGTTTCGCGCATGATCGGCTTCACCGATTACGGCATCGATCTGGAACTGCGCTTCTGGATCGCCGATCCGCAGGAAGGCGTCAACAACGTGCGTTCCGACGTCAACCGGACCATCTGGCGATTATTCCGCGACAGCAATATCACCATCCCGGCCGCGCAGCGTGAAATCATCATGCGCGATCCGCCGGCGATCGCTCACGACGCATGAGCCGGACCTCGCGGCCATGAGGTAAAGACAATGCGCCTATCCCATGAACCGCCGCATGGATCCGCATGAAAATTCCGGAGGAAGCCGTCGAGTTGCGCTTCATCCGCGCCGGCGGCCCCGGAGGGCAGAATGTCAACAAGGTATCGAGCGCCGTCCAGCTGCGCTGCGATCTGAACGCCTGGCCGGCCCTGCCTGAAGCAGTACGCATCCGGCTGCGCCGGCTGGCGGGCAGACGTCTCACGGACGAAGACGTGATCGTGATCACCGCACAGCGCTTTCGAACCCAGGAGCACAACAAGCGCGATGCGCTCGAACGCCTGTCCGCACTGGTGGCGCAGGCCCGCATCGAGCCCAAGCCACGCAAGCCGACCCGCCCCACGCGCGCATCGCGGGAACGGCGTCTGGAAAGCAAGCAGCAGCGCAGTCAGGTCAAGAGCGGACGGGCGCGGGTGCGCGATCTCGATTAGGCTCGAGCCTCGCCACAAGCGCCCTCGGCCGAATGCGCTCGCCCCTCGGCCGAATGGACACCGCGGTCTCGCCGCAAGCCCGGCGGCGGATGCAACATATGCTTACCGGTGCGTCACCTGCAGCACACTGTTGCGTATCTGCTCGTGCAATACCATCTGCGCATCGTCGGCGACGGCCGGCAGCATGTCCGTATAGGTCAGCCGCCCCTCGGCGCTCACGCCGAGTACGCCGCGCGCCCGCAACAGGTCGATGAATTTCTTGAACAATGTCTTGTCGAAGAATTCCGGTGAGTTCAACTCGTAGAGCAGCGACATGCGTTGCGCCATCAGCTGGCACTGAGACTCCAGCGCATCCTGGCTGACGCGCCCGCTGCCGGATTTCAACAGCACCGAAATGACCAGGTAATAACGCTCGATGATCTGCACGGTGACCTGTGCGAGCACCGACAGCTGGACCGCTTCCGTGGAACCGGTCGCCGGCCGCCGCCACTGCGCGCCGGCCTCGCTGGACTCCAGCAAGCCGTGATTCGCCAGATCGTCCAGCGTCTCGCTCACCGCCGCGGCGATTTCCGCCTCGCTCCAGCGCAGAAACAGTTCATCGCGCACATAGGGATAGATGCGCCACATCAGCCGTTGGATATCCTCGGTACGAACCGTCCGGTTGTTCAGGAAGCAGCACGCGATCAGCGACGGCAACGCCATGAGATGCAGCACATTATTGCGGAAGTAGGTCATGAGCACGGAGTTCTCTTCCGTCATCTTCAGGACGTCGCCCAGCGGATGCCTGAGCCTCTGGATCACGCCCATGCTTTCGGCATGCCGCAGCATCGAGGCGCCATCCGCCCGCGTGATCCACACCTGCGCGGAATACGGCGCCTGGCGCAGCAGCGAGGCATAGAGTTCCAGCTGACGCACCAGGTCGCTCTCCAGCATCGACTGCTTGGGTGTGGCGAGCAGCACCAGCGCCAGCAGGTTGATCGGCGTGACGCAGGCCGCCGCGTTGATATGGGTCATGATGCGCCCGGCCAGTTCACCGACGGCAGCCGTGAGCCAGGGCGGACGCTCCTGTTTTTCGGCACTGCCGGGCGTGCGATCCGGTACGTAGCGGGCCAGTATTTCGTCGAGATGGATGGCCTCGCCGAAACTGACATGCACCTTGCCGAAGCGCCGCCGCAGCGCCGGCAAGGTGCGCAGGATGCCGAACACGGTTTCCTTTCGCTTGGGCCTGCCGGACAGCTCGCTGATATAGGTCTCGCCCTCGACGAGCCGTTCATAGCCGAAATACACCGGCAGGAACACGATCGGGCGACGGGGTTCGCGCAGATAGCTGCGCAGGGTCATCGACAGCATGCCGGTCTTCGGCTGCAATAACCGTCCGGTGCGGCTGCGGCCGCCTTCGATGAAATACTCGATCGAATGCCCGCGAGCCATCATCAGGCCGAGGTATTTCATGAACACCATCGTGTACAGCGCGTTGCCCTTGAAGCTGCGGCGCATGTAGAACGCCCCGCCCTTGCGCAGGAAACGCCCCACGACCGGCATGTTGAGATTGATGCCTGCCGCGACGTGCGGCACCGCATAGCCCTTGTAATACACCGCGTAGGACAACAGTAGATAGTCGATATGACTGCGATGACAGGGCACATAGACGACCTCGTTGCTCTCGGCGATCTTTTGCAGCTGTTCGACATTGTGCAAATCGACGCCGTCGTAGAGTCGCGTCCAGAACCAAGTCAGCCCGCGGGCCATGAACGCCACGAAAATATGCGAATAATTCGCCGCGATTTCGTCGATATATCCTCGCGCGAGCTGCAAAGCTGCGCGTCGCGGAATCTTTCGGGCGCGCATTTCATCCGCCATGGCCTTGCGCACGGCGGCGGCGCGCAGCACCTGGGTTGCAATCGTGCGCTGGTGCGACAGATCCGGGCCGATCGCCGCGCTGCGCTGCCGCGCCAGCAAAGTGCGCAGATTGCGCGCGATGCGTCGCACGGCCCGCGCTTCGTCCGGGCCTTCATCGACCCCGGCACGCAGCGAGACCGGTTCGCCGAATTGCACGAACAAGTTGCGCGCGTTCACCAGGACCGACAGCAAGCGGCGGAACCGTCCGACGCGCGTCCAATTCTCCGCCAGCAGCATCCGCAGCCAGGAACCTTCACGATCCGGCGCCCGACCCCACAGGACGGTCACGGGAACGAACTCCACCTCGAGTTCGGGATCGGCCGCCGCCGCCGCCACCCAGCGGCGCAGCGGCGCCTGGATGCGATGATCGATGCGATCGCCCCAGAACCCCGCCCGCCGCTCCATGAACACGACCGCCTCCGGCGGCAGCGGTGCCGGCAGCCCCTGCAGAGGCGCCGGCAACCCATGCGCCGCACAGACTTTCTCCAGCACGATCAGATCGGCAATGCCGCGGCGCTCCAGCACATAGCAGATCACACGCTCCCGCCGGCCGTAGCGGCGCTGCAAGTCCTCGGACAGAACATGCGGGCGAGCCAGGCGGGACAGCGGCGCGCGCGTCAGGCGCAGCCAGAATCGTTCGAGCCTTTGCATCGATTTATTCTTGTTATCGAATCCCGCACGTCGCTCAACAGCTGCAAGCCGTTTCGGCGCGGTCCAGCTGCCCGATCAAGGATCGCCTCCCTCGGCTCGCTCCAACGCGCGGTCCAGCGCCTGCTTGTGCTGCCGGGTGATGTCCTCCACTTCGCGCGCACGATCCATGGTGCCCACCATATCGTCCAGCACCGTTTCCCTGACGTCCGGGGAATCCGCAGGCTCCGCATCCCGCGAGGCCGGCGCTTGAGAGGAGCCGCAAGCCGCCAGCAGCAGCCATGCGAACATCATGAAGCCGAGACGTTGAAATGGGATCATCGAGGAGCCTCGCAGTCGGTCACGGAGCATGATCGTCGCATATGCGGCGCAGGAACAGCTCCAGATAATCGCAGATCTCATCGATATTCGCCGTCAGGCGATGATCCGAATCGATCAGGTGCAATACCGCCTTGTATTGCCGTGCCCAGCGAATGACATTGTCCGGCGGCACCACCTCGTCGTTCCATCCTTGCACGATCATGACGGGACAGGAGGCCGGCTGCGGCGTGTGCTGCTCATACCCCGGCATATAGAATGCTGGTGCCAGCAAAAACAGTCCGGCGGCCGGCACCTGGCTACAGACTGAGGCAGCGACATGACCGCCCATACTGGAACCGACCAGGATCAGCTCGCCCGGCAGATCCCGGCAAACCTGCAGCACGCGCTGCACACGCGCCTGCGGCGCCATGCCACGCTGGTCCACCGATTCCACGCTCAGTCCGTGCCGGCGCGCCACCGCCGCCATGGCGAGGATCTTCGTCCCCCAGGGTTCGCCGTCCTGGCCGTGGCAAAAAACGATATGAGAGCGGCTCATCGCCTTCCCTGCCCGGCGAAGGCCGATTCACCCCGGAGCCGGCCTTCGCCGGGCGACACCTCGCCGGCCGGGACGGAGCCGGCGGAAGAGAACCCGAACAGGCTCCTATCGGCCAGATGCGAAGGCACCACGTTGCAAATACTGGAAAAAATCGTCTCGATGCGGCCCGGATGGCGCCGTTCCCATTCGTGCAGCATTTTCTTGATCTCCATGCGCTGCATATTGTCCTGCGATCCGCACAGGGAGCAAGGTATCAGCGGAAACTGGCGCGCACGCGCATAGCGCTCGATATCGGCTTCGGCGACATAGGCCAGCGGCCGGATGACGATGTGGCGGCCATCCTCGGAATGCAGACGCGGCGGCATCGCCTTGAGCTTGCCGCCGAAGAACATGTTCAAGAACAGCGTCTCCACGATGTCATCGCGATGATGGCCCAGGGCCACCTTGGTGATGCCGTTCTCGGCCGCATAGCGATACAGGGCGCCGCGGCGCATGCGGGAACATAGGCCGCACATGGTCTTGCCTTCGGGAATGACGCGCTTGACGACGCTGTAGGTGTCCTGATCGATGATATGGAAAGGCACGCCCAGGTCGGTGAGATAATCCGGCAGTACGTGGGCGGGAAAACCGGGCTGTTTCTGGTCGAGATTGACCGCGATCAGCTCGAATTGCACCGGTGCACTGCGCTGCAGCGACATCAGGATGTCCAGCAGGGTATAGGAATCCTTGCCGCCCGACAGGCAGACCATCACCCGGTCGCCCCCTTCGATCATGCCGAAATCCTCGATCGCCTTGCCGACCAGGCCTCGCAGCCGCGCCTGCAGGCGCTTGAAGTTGTTCGAAACATTCATTCCTAAAATTCTCCACTCCGGGCGCGGCGCGGCCGCCGAGGCGCTCAGCGCCGATCGGCGTCCTGAGCGGGCGCGGCGCGGCCGGCGGCGTGACGCAATTTTTCTATCTGGTGCGCCACATGCTCGGGTGTATGCGTATTACGAGCCAGAAAGCCATAGGCGATCGGCACGACATACAGTGTCAGCAGCAACGAAAAAATCACGCCATAGACGACCACGGCGCCGATCGCGGTGCGGGCCTCGGAGCCCGCGCCCGTGGCCAGCAGCAGCGGCACCGCGCCGAACGCCATGCACAGGCTGGTCATGATCACCGGCCGCAGCCGGATCGCGGCCGAACGGATGACGGCCTCATGAAACGCCACGCCGCGATCGCGCAACTGGTTGGCGAATTCGACGATCAAGATGCCGTTCTTGGCGGCCAGGCCGATCAGCATGATGGCGCCGATCTGACTGTATACATTGACCGATCCGGAAGTCGCCCAAAGCCCCAGCAATGCGCCGGTCACGGCCAGCGGCACCGTGAGCATGATGATGAACGGATGGCGAAAACTTTCGAATTGGGCGGCGAGCACCAGGAACACGATCACCAGCGCCAACACGAAGGTCAGGTATAGGGCGCTGCCGGAACGCTTGAATTCGCGCGATTCGCCATCGTAACCGATCTGCGCGTGGGGCGGCAATTCCGTGCGCACCAGGTTTTCCATGTAATTCAACGCATCACCAAGCGCGTATCCTGGATTCAGACTGGCGGAGATCGTGATCGCCCGCAGCCGATCGAAACGCTTCAGTTCCTTGGGTCCGGCACTTTCCTGCACGCTCACCAAGTTCGACAACGGTACCAGGGTATCGGTCGTGGCGGAGCGCACATAGATGTTCGCCAGATCCTTCGGCGTGGCGCGGTCGTGCTCGCGCGCCTGCAGGATCACGTTGTATTCCTCGCCGCGATCCAGAAAGGTGGTGACGATGCGCGAGCCCATCATGGTTTCCAGCGTGCGCCCGACCGCCGTCAGCGACACGCCTAAATCGGCGGCACGGTTACGATCGATGGACACATCCAGCTGCGGCTTGCGTGAATAAAAATCGGAACTCAGGTTCGACAACCCCGGATTCTCCACGGCCTTTTGCATAACGATGTCGCGCCAGCGAGCCAGCTCCTCATAATCGCCGCCGCGCAGCACGATCTGCACGGGCGAGCCGCCGCCGCGGATGCCCAGCCCCGCGGGCGTGATGACCGTGACGCGCACGCCGGCCAGGCTCTGCAACTGCGGCCGCAGCCGCGCGGCAATCTGCTGTGCGGATTCGGTGCGTTCATCGAAGTTCGACAACACCAGCAGCAGACGCCCGACGCTCACATCGCCGCCGCCACCCCAGTCACCGCTGCGCGTCATGACCCGGCTGACATTGCCTCGCCGTACTTCCTGCGCAACGATCGCCTCGGCCTGGGCCAGGTAGCGGCCCATATACTGCAGGCTGGCGCCTTCGGGTCCGGTCAACACGATCATGACGCGCTGGCGATCCTCCGCGGGGGTGTATTCCGCCGGCAGCAGCTTGAACAGCACCACACCGAGCAGAAGCGACAGCACACCGGCGCCGATGACCCAGGCGGGGACGGCCTGCGCCTTGCGCAACGAAGCCTCGTAGCAAGCCGAGAACCAGCGAAAGAAGCGCTCCACCGCATGCGCCAATCGGCCGCGCACGATGCCCTTGTCGAAGATCCTGGAGCACAGCATGGGCACCAGTGTCAGCGATACCAG
Organism: Steroidobacter denitrificans; assembly: GCF_001579945.1. Taxonomy (NCBI): domain Bacteria; kingdom Pseudomonadati; phylum Pseudomonadota; class Gammaproteobacteria; order Steroidobacterales; family Steroidobacteraceae; genus Steroidobacter; species Steroidobacter denitrificans. The sequence continues at coordinate 2,708,695 of NZ_CP011971.1, forward strand.
TGCCGAGAACGCCACCGCCGCGGCGATCGTGATGCCGAACTCGCCGAACAACCGACCGACATTGCCCGGAATGAACGAGATCGGCAGGAACACGGCGATCAGCACCAGGGTCGTGGCGATGACCGCGAAGGCGATTTCACGCGAGCCATCCAGCGCGGCCAGCAGCGGCGCTTCGCCCTGCTCGATGCGCCGCACGATGTTTTCCAGCACGACGATGGCATCATCCACGACCAGGCCGATCGCCAGCACCGCACCCAGCAAGGTCAGTACATTGATGGAAAAACCCGCGACAGCCATGACCAGACCGGCCGAAATGATCGAGACCGGAATCGTCAGCGCCGGAATGATCGTGGCACGCATCGTGCCCAGGAACAGATAGATCACGATCAACACCAGCAACAACGCCACGATCAGCGCATGGATCACCTCGTTGATCGATTCGCTCACGAAGATCGTGTCGTCGGCATGGACCTGCAGGCGGATATCCGCAGGCAAGGTTTCGCCGATACTGGCCAGTTCCCGGCGCACACCCCGGGAAACCTCCAGCACATTGGCCGTGGATTGCGGCACGATCCCCAGGCTCACGCCGGGCCGGCCGTTGGTGCGCGCGAAATTGCGTAAATCCTCGGCGCCGAGCTCAACGTCGGCGACCTCTCCCAGGCGCACCAGGTAGCCGTCCGCGCCGCGCCCCACGACCAGCGAGCGAAAATCCTCGGGCTTGCGCAGGCCGGCGTCGGTGCGCAAGGTAAACTCGCGCTCCAGGGATTCGATACGGCCGGCCGGCAGTTCGACATTTTCGGCGCGCAGCGCCGCCTCGACATCCTGTACCGTGAGCTGGCGCGCCGCCAACGCCTGGCGATCCAGCCAGATGCGCATGGCGTAGCGCCGTTCACCCGAAATGCGCACCTGCGCCACCCCCTCGACCACCGAGAGCCGGTCGACCAGGTAGCGTTTGGCGTAATCCGTCACCTCCAGTTGGGAGCGATGCGTACTGTCCAGGCTGAGCCACATGATCGCATCGGAACCGGTATCGACCTTGGCGACTTCAGGCGGATCGGCTTCCACCGGCAGATCGCCCAACACCCGCGAAACCCGATCGCGCACATCGTTCGCCGCCGACTCGATATCGCGTCCCAGGCTGAATTCGATATTGATGCGTGAGCGCTCCTCCATGCTGGTGGAACGCAGCGTATCGATGCCTTCCAGGCCGGCGATCTGATTCTCGATGAGCTGGGTGATCTTGGACTCGACGATTTCCGCCGATGCGCCTCGATACAAGGTATCGATACTGACGATGGCAGGCTGCACATCGGGTGTTTCACGTACCGTGAGGCGCGTGGCCGCCATCACACCCAGGATCGTCAGCAGCAAGCTCACGACCATCGCGAAGACGGGGCGCCGAATGGAAATATCGGACAGGATCATGTCGCGCCGGGGCCGGGGCGCTCGCCCAGCGCGTCCAGCAAGACCTCGGTACCCGCATCCGGCCCGCCGGCATCCGCTTCCACCCGGACGCGGGCGCCGTCATGCACATTGAGCGTGCCGTCGGTGACGATCTGGTCCTGCGGCGTCAGGCCCTGCAGGATCTCCACTTCGCCGGGACGCCGCCGCCCGATCTCCACCTGGCGCTTGTACACCCGTCCCTCGTCCACGACGAACACGAAATGTCGGGAATCTTCCGGAACGATCGCACCTTCGGGAATCAGCAGCGCCGCGCCTTCCTCGCGTACCAGCTTCAGATTCATGAACATGCCAGGGCGCAACCTGTCGTCGCGGTTGTCGATCAATGCGCGGATGCCGATCGAACGACTGATCGGATCGAGCCGCGTGGCTACGCTGGCGACACGGCCGGTGAATATCTCGCCCGGATATGCCGTGCTGCGTGCCTCGATCGTCAAACCCGGCTGCAGAACCGCCATGAAAAGCTCCGGAACCGAAAAATCCAGCTTCACGATGCTCAAATCATCCAGCGTCGTGATGATCTGTCCCGGGCTGACGAGTCCGCCGAGACTGACGTTGCGCAAGCCCACGCGCCCGGCGAACGGGGCGATGATCCGGCGATCTTCCAGCCGCGAGCGCGCGGCGACGGCCCGTGCCTCGTTGGCCTGCAAGGCGGCCCGGAGCTGATCGAGTTGCGCCTCGGACAGCGCCTGCGTCGCATAGAGTTCCTGACTGCGGCGGTACTGGCTGCGGCTGTCGCCGGCGGCGGCCTCCGCGGCGGCCAGATCGGCACGCGGCTCGCTGCTCTCCAGTTCGACCAGCAGTTGTCCCTTGCGCACCTGCTGGCCTTCCTCGAAATGGATCGCAACGACACGATCGGCCACCTTCGCGGTGATATCGACGGACTCGTTGGCGCGGACGGTACCCAGCGCCTCGACCTCCCGCGCGAATGTCTTGCGCTCCGGATAGGTGGTATGGACCGCCGTTGCGGCGGTGCCGGGACCAGCAGCGGCCGGCAACGACGCCACCGGCAGGGACGATCGAGTGGCAAACAGATACCCGGCTGCGGCGATGGCCGCGAGGATCCCTGCTGCGATGATCAGGTGTCGCCGGACCGCAGGCCGAATCATCGCGCCATTCGCGGCCGGCGTACCGGACTCATCGTCCGCGGCCGGCGCATCGATGCCGTCGCCCGAAGCGGACGATTCCGACCCCCGGCTGATGATGGGTGGATCGGGAACCCGGCGAGGCGAATAACTCACGGCCAGCCTTGATGCATCTCTAAGTCCAGTCAGGCGCCGCGGGTGCGGCATCAACGAGATCCACGCCCGGAGCCGAGCGTCCCGGTAGGATTGAGAGTGAATTGTACCGGCTAAGTTCAGTATTGCCGGCACGCCGGCCGGAATCCCGGCGAACTGAATCCGTTATCGCCGGGGCGCCCGACAATACCGAACCGCGGGTGAGCGCATTCTCACCCGCGCAGGTGCCTCCCCCGCCGGACTAAAGCGGTTCGGCGTCGGAGGCTTCGTTGATACCTTCGAATAAAGGCGTGGACAAATAGCGTTCCCCGGTATCCGGCAGCATGGCCAGAATTATCGAACCCTGCGGCGCACCCTGTGCGACCTGCAGTGCGGCCGCAAACGTCGCGCCCGAGGAAATACCGCAAAAAATACCTTCCTTCGACGCAAGCTCACGTGAATACTGGATCGCCGCGTCATCCGTCACCGTGACGATCTGGTCGCAGACCGAGCGATTCAGTACGGCCGGCACGAAGTCGGGCGTCCAGCCTTGGACTTTGTGGGATTTGAACTCCGCCCCCGTCAGCAAAGACGCATTGGCCGGCTCTGCGGCGATAATGCGGGTCTGCGGCCGCGCCTTCTTGATGATTTCCCCGGCGCCCGTCAGGGTGCCGCCGGTACCCCAGCCGCTCACCCAGAAGTCGAGGCGCCGGCCGGCGAAATCGCTGAGGATTTCCGGGCCGGTGGTATTGCGGTGATACGCCGGGTTCGCCTCGTTCTCGAACTGGCGCGCCAGAAACCAGCCATGCTTCTGCGCCAGTTCCGCGGCCTTGACCACCATGCCGCTGGCCCGCCCGGCCGCGGGGGTCAGCACAACCTTGGCACCCAGCATACGCATGACCTTGCGGCGTTCCACCGAGAAGGACTCCGCCATCACGGCGACGAAGGGATAGCCCTTTGCCGCACAGACCATGGCCAGCGCAATGCCGGTATTGCCGGAAGTGGCCTCGACCACCGTCTGCCCCGGTTTCAGCACGCCGCGCTGCTCCGCGTCCTCGATGATGGCGATCGCCAGGCGATCCTTCACCGACGCCAGCGGGTTGAAGAACTCGCATTTCACATACATCTCGACATGCGCTGGGGCGAGCCGATTTATCTTGACGATGGGTGTGCGGCCGATCGTACCGAGTATGTTGTCGTAGATCATGGTGTTTGCTGATGTTTGGTCTAACGATGAAAAAAGCAGGATGGCTCGAGGACACCCTGGATATTATTTCCAGAGCGTTATTCCCAGGATGTTATTCCCAAGACGGACCTGTGAGGCGATAATGGTACCAGCCCTGCATCCAGCAGGCTTATTCCATTATTGCACTGCCTAATGCCTGTGGTTAGGGTAACCGCCCTGGTCTGCAGGCGATGGCGTATGCCGCAGACCGTACGATACCCGCTCCGGGTTGCCGGCGTTCGCCGGCATGCAGCTTTCGCAGGGGGCCGTCTCGCCCACAAGCGCACCGGTCCAAGGACCGTTTTTCCTGCCCACCGCCGTCCCACCCATTCCAGACATCTCTCTACATGATGAGCTTGCGCATCTGTTTCATCGCCTCCGAAGTCGCACCGCTGGCAAAATCCGGCGGGCTGGCGGACGTCGCCAGCGCACTGCCGCGCGCCCTGCATGAACAAGGCTGCGATGTGCGCGTATTCATGCCCCTGTATGCCGGCATGAGCAGTGTGGGGTTGACTCTGCAGCCGCTTTCCCAGGCTCGCGCCATCGAATTGCATCTGGGCGCGCAGCGCTACGAAGTAGCGCTGCTGCACACGCAGATCCCGGGATCCTCCGTGCCCCTGTATCTGGTGCATTGTCCAGCAGCCTACGATCGTCCCACGCTGTACACCGGTGACGCCGATGAACATCTGCGCTTCTTGATCCTGCAGCACGCGGCTCTGCAAGGCTGTCAGCGCCTGGGCTTCGCGCCGCAGATCGTTCATTGCAATGACTGGCATACGGCGCTGATGCCCTCGATGCTCCGGTCGCTGTACGCCTGGGATCGGTTGTTCGCCGATGCGCGCTCGCTCCTGTCGATCCACAATATCGGCTATCAGGGTAATTTTCCGGCCGCGACGATCGCCGACGTCGGCGGCGATATCGGTGTCCAGCCCGGCACGCTTGCCGACGGCACATTCAACTGGTTGCGCGAAGGCGTCCTGCACGCCGATGCGGTCACCACGGTCAGCCCGACTTATGCCCGGGAAATATGCACACCCATGGGTGCGCACGGGCTCGATGCGACCCTGCGCAGCCGCGCCGACGGCGTAACCGGCATACTCAACGGCGTCGACTACCAGGAATGGAACCCCGCCGCCGATCGCTACCTGAAGCACCATTACACGCCGCAGGACATGAGCGGCAAGGCCGCGACCAAACGCACCTTGCTGGATTGGTTCAATCTCGAGACGGGGGATGCACCGCTGCTGGGCATCGTTTCACGCCTCACCGTACAGAAGGGTTTCGACCTGTTGTTCGAGGTGCTGCCCGACATCCTGACTACACGGGATCTGGGCATCCTGGCGCTGGGCAGCGGCGATGCGCTCTATGAGACGTTTTTCACCGGCCTGCAGCAGCGCTTCCCGGAACGGGTCATGTTCCATTGCGGCTACAGCGATGAACTGGCGCATTTGATCGAAGCGGCCAGCGATATGTTCCTGATGCCCTCGATGTACGAACCCTGCGGCCTGAACCAGATGTACAGTCTGAAATACGGCACCGTGCCGATCGTGCGGCGCACCGGCGGACTGGCCGATTCGGTGCAGGCGTGGGATCCGTCCACCCGTAGCGGCACGGGCATCGTATTCAATGACTTCGATGCCTCGGCGGTACGCTGGGCCCTGGGCACGGCGTTGGATCTCTACCAGGATCGCGACACCTGGAAACGACTGGTTCGCAACGGCATGGCGCAGGATTTTTCCTGGCCGCGCCAAAGCCGGCAATACCTGGACCTTTATCGTCGTTTATTGGGCGCCCCGGTCCGGATCTGATCCGGATCTCCGCGGCGCGGCATCAACGTACCATCTGCAGGTTGACGATGCCGCTGCGCTGAAACGGGATTTTCCGGAGCAGTCCCAGATCGGTACGCACCGACCCTTCCAGTATGTAATTGACCTGGTCGCGCCCGTTCAAGCGTGACAACAGCCGTCCCGCGCTGCTGACGAAATTCGTGCGCACCGTCATGTCGAATTCCGTAGCTCCCAAGGCCGGGACGACAAAGGCATTGTGCGTGGAGCCTTCGGCGAAGCTGTCTCCTTCCAGGAACAATTTGTAGTCGATGGCCTTGATCGGCAACTGAAGATCGTTCGGGTTCTCCACGTTCAGACGCACCAGGAACTGCTGATTGAACAAATCCGCGGAGGTCATCGCAATACTGACGATGCTCAGGCGCGGCGTTTCGACCCTGGGGGCCAGCGCGCTGCAACCGGCCGTTCCCGCCGCCAGCACGATCAGCAGCGCAGCCATCCGGCCGGACGAGGAGAAGCTTCGAGACATGAAGGCAGCGAAAGACTTGAGCATAGAGACTCCAAAAACTGGGGACTGGACACTGGGGCAGGTAACAGGGAACCGGAATCGCAGACCTGCATGGCTTGCCGCCCTGACGGATCGTTCGCCTGAACGTTCGATCGCAGGTTCAAGTGCGCAAAAACCGGATTATCCGCGTTTCAGGCTGGACAACATGCTGCGGGTCACCAAGGTCACGCCTGCCTCGGTGATATAGAAGCGCCGCGCATCCTCTGCCGGATCGACGCCGATACGAGTGCCGGCCGGCACCACCGAACCGGTGTCGATGATCGCTCTCTTGATCGTACAGCCCGGCCTGATCAACACGTCCGGAAAAACGACGGCGCGCTCTATATAGCTGCGCTCATCGATACGCACATTGGAAAACAGCAGCGACTGATTCACATGCGCGCCGGAAATGATGCAGCCGCCGGATACCATGGAATTGACGGCCATGCCGCGCCGGCCCTGTTCATCGAGCACGAATTTGGCCGGTGGATACTGGCGCTGATAGGTCCAGATCGGCCATTTCTCATCGTATATATTGAGTTCAGGATCGACGTGCACCAGTTCCATGTTCGCATCGTAGAACGCATCCACCGTGCCTACGTCGCGCCAATAGCGCTGCACCCGGGTATGCACATCGGTGAACGGGTAGGCATACACCTTCAGCCTGTCGAGCGCCTCGGGAATGATATTGCGTCCGAAATCGTGCGAGGTACCCGGGCGATTCGCCTGCTCTTCCAGCAGCCGGTACAGCAGGTTGGCCTTGAATACATAGATGCCCATGGAGCCCAATGCGAATTGTTCGCGGCCCGGAACGCCCTCGGGTTCGCGGGGCTTCTCGGAAAATTTCGTGATACGGTATTCCGTATCGACGCTCATGACGCCGAAGGCCGTCGCCTGCTCGCGCGGCACCTCCACGACACCGACGGTGATATCCGCCTTTTTCTCCACGTGCTTGGCCAGCATTGGACCATAGTCCATCTTGTAGATGTGATCGCCGGCCAGCACCAGGATATGACGCGGATGATGCAGTTTGAGAATCTCCAGGTTCTGATAGAGCGAATCGGCGGTTCCGCGATACCACATCTCCCCCATCTGCTGCTGCGCCGGAATCACCTCGACGAACTCGCCGAGTTCGCCGCGCAGGTAACTCCAGCCGCGCTGGATATGTTGGATCAGGGAGTGCGCCTTGTACTGGGTCATCACCGAGATGCGGCGAATACCGGAATTGACGCAATTCGACAGCACAAAATCGATGATGCGGAACTTGCCGCCGAAGGGAGTGGCCGGTTTGCAGCGAAAATCCGTCAGATGCTTCAGGCGCTCGCCGCGCCCGCCCGCCATGACGACCGCCATGGTATGGCGCGTGATGCGGCTGACATATCGTCGAAACTCCATTTGCCGGCGCACAGGCCGCTCGTCCTGGAATCCGCTTGTCGCTGTCGGCGCTGTATTCTGCTTCATGTCTGGACGCTCTGGCGCCATGTGCGATCGGCTCGGTGCGGCCCGGTGGGTCTCGACACGCATGTTAGCCGACAATGGCCTGACTGCCGACCGTGTTGGCGCAACTCATTCCGCACGGCCCATTCTGCCCATGCCGCAGCTATTCCTGCCATCCTGGTCATGCCATCCTGATCATGCCATTCTGACGGGCCGGGTCGAGATGATAGATGATGATGCCTCCACGACACCTGATGTCCTGCTGTCTGTTGGCGATGAACCTGCACACGGTCAGTGCGGGTGCCGCCGACCCAGCCGGGGATGCCGTCCTGAAGCCGGCGGCTGCCGATTCGGTCACGAAAACCTATCCGCCGGCCCCGCGGCCGGCTCATGAATCCGAGCCCTTGGCAGATCAGACGCCGCGATGCCTGGCGCAGGGCGACGGTTACCTGCGGGCCCGCATCGCCGGCTCGATCCAGGGCGAATTGGACTGGGGCAACGAAGGCACGCACTGTACCGGCACGATACGTCCTGCCGGCCAAGGCATCCGGATACACTTCAGCCGCTCGGAGGCCGCAGCCGACGACATCGAGGCACACGGCGCAGCCGAGGATGCGACCCGCCCGTCCGCTCGCCAGAGCAAGACCGACACCGGCCGCCCTGCCAATGTAGGCGCCGCGCACCGGCTCGTCCTGGTATTCGGCATTACCGGTCTGCGCGAAGGGCAGTCCGCAAAGGCCCAACCCGTCAATCTCACTGTGATCCGCGAAGGCCGTGGACAGTTCTACAGCACGCAGGGTGACGACAAGTGCCTGCTGGACGAAGTGATCCAGACGCCCATCATCGGCCTGCCGAGACGCTTGCGCAGCTATCGGATCGTCGCCCGCGGTTTCTGCACCGAGCCGGCGCGCGCAGTACGCGGTCCGGGAGCGATCCTGTTGTCCCGGTTCGATTTTGCCGGACAGGTGGACTTCGAGACACAAGACACGGAAGATGAATCCCACATGGCCATGAAGGTTCAGGGTACGGCTCAAGATGCCGGGAATCCTGACGCGCAGGCGCTGGACCGGTTCTTTCCCCGCGCCCACCTGCGGATCGCCACGCCCGATGCGCGGCTTCACGATTTCGATGTATGGCTGGCCGATAACGATGCGCGCCGTGCGCGGGGTTTCATGCATATCGAGCAACTCGATGCGAACGCCGGCATGCTGTTTCTATTTCCGCGGCAAGAACGCATCGCCATGTGGATGAAGAACACCCATGTATCGCTGGACATGCTGTTCGTGCGCGCCGACGGGACGGTGGATCGTGTGGTCGAGCACACCAAGCCCCTGTCGCTCGAGACGATCGAGTCGATCGATCCGGTGGCGGCCGTGATCGAGCTCAAGGCCGGAACGGCCGCCCGCCTCGGAATCCGCAAGGGCGCACAAGTAATGCATCCGGCGTTCGGACGGCCCTGATCCACGGGCTAAGGAAGGGTTCCTCCGGAAGAATTTTCCCGGCCATCGAACAGGGGCTGCACGCATAAGGAAGGTGAATCATGGATCGCTTCGACCTCGTCCAGTCGTTCATCGAACAATGCGAACGAGCCACACATACCGACGATCTGAAACTGGCCTTCCAGCACGCACTGGGGCGTCTGGGATTTCGCTACTTCGCCTGCGGTTTCCATGTCGATCCCCTGCATCCTCGCGATGCGATCATGATGCTCGATTATCCCCGCGCATGGGTCGCAATCTACAGCGAACAGCAGCTACATCGCATCGATCCGGTATTCGTGCGTGCCGGCCGCACGGCGCTGCCCTTCTTTTGGGACAGCAGGGAATTCAGGATCGGCGTGCGGCCGCGTCAGCGCAAGATGCTGGCGGAGGCGCGCCGCTTCGGCATCGCGCACGGCTATACGATTCCGATTCATTCGCCGCGATCTCCGCTGCCGCTGCGCGCCTCCTGTTCCGTCATTCCCGATACATCTTCGATTCATCGTCACAGCTATTTTGCCGTCCAGCTGATGGCCGGCCATCTGTTCGAGTGCGCCGCCCGCCTGAGAAACTTGAATCGCCCTGCCGTCGAAACGCCTCAACTGTCCCGGCGGCAACGGGAATGTCTGGAACTGGTTGGACAAGGAAAAAGCGACTGGGAAATCGCGATGATCCTGGGCATCAGCGCACATACGGTCCATACATATATCACCGCCGCGATGCGGCGGTTCCAGGTTTCGACACGCCAGCAGGCGCTGGTGTGTGCGCTTGCCTGGCATCAGATATCGTTCGGCGATGTACTGCGCGCGCGGCCGGTCGCGGATGACGGCAGCGCCGAGGCATGAAAACCGAAACACCCTCACGAGCGGATACCCCTGATCAGGCGAATTCACAAAAGAGTGCAAGCATCACAATCTTGCCCGGAGTGAATCGGAGGTCGAGGGATGATCTTCATCGTCAATGCCGAGAATCGCCGTTTTCTCGATTCTGCTCTGATGCAGATGTATCGTCATCGCAAAGCGGTGTTCGTCGACGAACTCGGCTGGAACATCCCGCACGCCGGCGGCCTGGAAATGGATCGTTACGATCGTGAAGACACGATCTACCTGGTTGCCCGTCATCGCGGCGAGCGGCGGATTCAGGCCTCCGCGCGCCTACTGCCGACCCTGGGCCCGCATCTGATGAGCGACGTGTTCCCGCATACTCTCCACGGCGGCATACCACGCGGCGAGCGGATCTGGGAAGCCTCTCGTTTCTGTCCTGCACCGGACCTCGGCGGCCGGCGGCGCCGGCTGGCGCTTCTTTGGGAAGTCTTCTGCGGACTCATGGAAACCTCGCTGCTGTTCGGTATCGAGCGCATCGTCTTTCAGGCCGGCACCGCGCTTCTACCCCTGGCGCTGCGCTGCGGCTGGGATGCCGCCGTGCTCGGTCCGACCCTGCCCTGCGGCAATGATCGTGTCACAGCCGTCGGCGTCGATATCACCCTGCAAGGGCTGCGCTCCATGCGTGAACGTTTCGGCATTCCGTCCCCCGTCACACGCTTCGTGACACCCGCCGACGTCGCTGTATGCCTCGGCTGGCTGCGGCAACACGAGGCCGACATTCCCGTTCAATTACCGACGAGCGCCGGACAGGACGATGGCCGCCGTGCGCAGGAAGACTTCGTCCCGCCGCGCTCCACATGATCGTACCCCGCGATGTCACGCCGGCAACGACTGCATGTCCCGGGAGGGATCTATTGCGTTACTCAATTCGGCAGTGCCCGACAGCCCCTTTTTCCAGCGCCCGGCCATCACGGAATTTTCGAGCGCTGCTTCAGCGCCGCGCTCGAGCGCACCGGTACCCGCGCCATCGCCTATTGCTGCCTGCCATGCCGGATCCACCTGGTGCTGCAGGTCGGCACCGTACCGCTCGGACGCTTCCTGCAAGGCTATGCCGGTCCTTACGTGCGGACGATACATTCGCAGACCGGCGAATCCGGCCACCTGTTCGCCCGACGTTATCACGCCGTGCTCATCGATCCGCAAGGTTGGCTGCCGTCCATGATCCGTTATATCCATTATCTACCGGTAACGCTCGGCCTGGCGGCGGACCTGGGCGCCTATCCTTACAGCAGCCATTTCGATTATCTGGGCTGGCGAAACCGCGCCTGGTTGCACCAGCATATCGCGTTGCGGTCGATGGAAATGCATGAAGATGCACGCGGAGATTACACGCGACTGATGCAGCGTCCACCCGCCGCGGGAGAGATCCGTCGGCTCCAGGCCGGTGAGGTGGATCCCCGCGTACTCGGCGACGGCAATTTCGTCGCTACGCTACCGCGCAGCGTGCGGATACCGCGATCCGCCATGTCGCTGGAGAAGATTACCCGCAACGTCACCCTCATGCTCAACGTGAAGCACACCGAACTGTTTTCACGATCCAGGTTGCGCCGTCCGGCACTCGCACGCTCCGTCATCGCCTGGCATGCCATCGAACTGGGCGTCGCCCGCCTGAGCACCATCGCGAATTATCTCGGACGCGATCCGGCAACGATCACACTCGGCATCGCCCGTCATCGAGTGCGCCGCCCCGAGTTGTTCCGGCTGGATGCATTCCGTCATCTGGTGCCGCTGGGGTAAGCTCCAAGCTGCGTCACGTCGCGCCGGAATCCCTGCCGATGTTGAGCGTGCCACAGGCCCGCGTACACACCCCGGCATTGCAGCAATTCGGCATGGCTGCCCTGTTCCACCAGCATGCCGCCGTCGAGCACCAGGATCCGATCCGCTGTCGTAACGGTCGCAAGCCGATGGGTGATCGCCAGAACGGTGCTTCCCGCAGTGATCCGTTGCAGTTCGCTCAGCACACCACGCTCCGTTGCACCGTCCAGCGATGCCGTCGCCTCGTCCAGCACGATGATGCGTGCTCGTCCGAGCACTGCGCGTGCGATCGCGATACGCTGGCGTTCGCCGCCTGAGAGCCGCACGCCGCGCTCGCCCACCGGCGTATCATAGGCCTGCGGAAGGCTCATGATGCGGTCATGAATATTCGCCAGGCGCGCAGCCCAAATGATTTCTTCGCGTGGCGCGTCGCGTCCCACGGCGATATTTCTGGCGATCGTGTCGTGAAACAGGATGACATCCTGGGGCACGACGGCAATCTTGCGCCGCAAGACAGCCAATGGCATCTGCTCCACAGGCATACCATCGATACGTATCGTACCCTGGCTTGGACTGTACAGACGCAGCAGCAGGCGGATCAGCGTGGATTTACCTGCGCCGCTGCCCCCCACGATCGCTACCGTATCGCCGGCATCGATCCGAAAGGAGATCGAACGCAACGCCGGCGCCCCTTCCTCATAGGAGAATTCGACCCCGTCGAATTCCACATCGCCCCGAACCATGGGGACCGTGCGCTCATCTGCCACAGCCATTGCAAACGGTGCTTCCGGCCGCTCGGCCAGGACACCCAACAGCCGCTCGACATATGCGAACGCCTGGGCGCTGTCGCGCAATGCCAGCCCAAGCATCTCCAATGGAGCCACCAGTCGTATCACATACGCATGGACCAGCACGACATCTCCAAAGGTCATGGCGCCGCGCAACACATCGCGAGCGGCGAAAATCACCGTCGCGCCGAGACAAGCCGCAAAAATGCCACCCAGCAATACGCCGTTGGCGGCGCGCCGGCTAAAGAATCCCCGCCAGGCAGCCTCGATGGCACGCAACGCAGCGCGATAGCGCGCACCGGCAGCAGCTTCAGCATTGAAGCATTTCACGGCTTCGCAATTCAGCAAGCTATCGGTAAACATCGCATGAGCCGCGATATGTGTCTGTGCGATCCGGCGTGCCGGCCCTTCGATATCCGCCGCGCCGTGCTGGAACGCCAGCACGTACGCCGCGGTTGCCGCCAGCAATACTGCCAGGTAGATTTCATGCTCGAGCCGGACGAGAACGACGGCGATCAACCCAAGTTCCAGCAACACGGGAAACACCGTGCACAGTGCCGCGCTCAACAGCAGGCGACAGCCCTGGACGCCCTGTTCAGCCAGCTGCCCTATCGACCCCAAGCGCCCCCGGACATGCCAGTGCAAAGGCAAACACAGTAGATGCTCGAACACTCGCCGGCCGATCGCCCGACATACGCGCTGCTCCGCACATCCATGGCGATACAGGCGCCACTCGCCGATCAGGCGCGTCGAATACTGACCCACTGCATACAGCAAGGCCAGGGCGGTGACGGCAAATTGCTCCTCTCCCGCCCTCTCCAGCACATCCAACAGGAATTTCAGCACCAGCGGCGTCAACGCCGCCGCGCAGGCACCCGCCACCGCCAGCAAGATCACCATCCGCAAATCACGCCGCACGGAGCGATCCGCCGCCCGCCGAAACAGCAGCCAGACATCACGCCATACGTGAAAGCGAAAGAGCCGCGCGTGACCGGGGAAGGCAGAGGCATTCATCGGTACACGATGTAAAACCCTGCCGGACATCGCAAGCGCCCTTGCCGATATCATTCACCGTGTATGGGTCGGGCTGCCGCGTCCACCGGCAGCTCAACCGAGCGCCCCCGACATCGTCCCAATGCCATTCTCAGTCATTGGCGGCCATTCTCGAAATCGTCCCACAAACCTTTTCAACAATGATTCTATAGTTGATGCTGCCATGATCTTCTGTTGATTTTGCAGCGATTTTCGAGCGATTGCCTAGGCGACCTTCCAGGTGATCCTCGAAGAAATAATCTTCGATGATTCCTGGATACCTTCCGGGTACTTCCTGGACGATGCAGCAGACAGCCGCCTGGACGCTGCCCTGCTTGTCCGCTTCGATTTCTCCGAAAACATCCGAAGAAACAGGTTCATGACCGATGGTGTCAGAGTTTGCTTGTTTGCTTTCTTTTCTGGATCGACCGGCGCCGAAGGGTGATGTCGGCGCACCGGTTCGTCTACAAGCAAATTAGCAAACTCCGGCACCGGCTCGGAATGACCGTCGCACAATGCTGGTTCAGAACGACGCATCGGCGAATCCGGGGATTTTTATTGATCGAGTCCTTCAAGCGGACAGGCTGCAAACCCCTTGAATTCCGGTATTCTCGCCCGATCCGCCTCAGGAAATCTCCACTGCGCCTGGATGGCCCCGACTCACCTGCGCGTATCCACGCGCGACCGGAAATAATTATTACAAGACTATCCCCGTTGACACCGATGATTCTGGCGCGCACGTTGATCCCGCCACTGCGGTCGGCAATCACTCGCACTCATCGAAGGAGACAGTCATGAATACGACACTGACAATGGTCGATCTGGGAGATGCACGGGTCGAGACACGGGAGATTGGAGCACGGCAGCAGCAGGACAACGAGCGTGTTCTAGGACCGAGGCCGCTGGTGTAATTCAGCAATAACCTTCGGCGGAGTGCGCGGCGCCGGTACCAGCCGCGCACTCCGCCCTCCAGCGTTATGGCGATACGACCATGGACATGCCTTCTTTATTCAATATCTCTCGCAGTACATGCCCGGCCACGCTGGATTTGGATGAATGGCCGAAACCCGTGGGTTCCAGCAATGATCGAGCGCCGAACGTAACCCGGCGCCCGGGCGATGGCACGACGCGTTTCGAGCGCCTCCCCACCTATTGGCTACCGGCCCACGTCTATACCTGTCATGTCCCCGGCGGCACAGTATTTCTGGATCTGCGTCGCAATCGTTATCTCGGCGTCGGTGAAGCCGAAACGCAGACATTACAACGTCATGTAGCAAACTGGCAGGATGCCACTCTCGACCTGGAACGCGATTCATTCAACGAATCGACGGCGAGGCACATTCTCGATGCGTTGGTCGAGTCCGCGCTGTTACAAACGGAATCTGAATGCAGCAGGATCTTCTCGTCAACCTCCACCGGCCTGCAGGAAGCGCGGCACGGTCTCGAGACCGTTCGGGCTTCTCATCGATCCATTCGTGCGCCAGATTTGTGGCGATTCCTGCGAAGCTGCCTTTGGGCACATTGCATTCTGCGCACCTCGTCACTGTACGACGCTGCCCATGCCATCGAGGATTTCAGGCAGACCGGCGGTTCGATCTTATCTCCGGCGGATCCCGCACAGACTTATCGCTGCGTACAGATCTTTCGCCGCCTGCGGCCCTACGTCTTTGCCGCACAGGACCGATGCCTGTTTCAGGCACTGGCGCTGGTGCGTTTCCTGCAGTATTACCAGACACCCGCCACCTGGATCATCGGCGTGCGCGTCAGACCCTGGGCTGCGCACAGCTGGGTGCAACAGGACGAACTGATCCTGGATGGGACGCCCGAGTCCGTACGCGAGTACATACCGATTCTCGCCGTCGAGGCATAGGCTGCCGTGCTGCGCTTCATGGGATGGGTCTGGGATGCGAGAGAGCCGCAGCAGGCCGAATTCGCTCGCTCGCTGCAACGAACACTGCTCGCTAGGCTGAACTGGCAGATGGCATTGGATACGCGTGGGGCGCAATGCTTCCTCACTGGCGGACACCCGAGTGCCCAATACCAGGTGCTGCCTCACGGCGCCGGCATCGTGCTCGGCACCCTGTTCGAGCAGCGTGCCGACCCCGTCGATGATTCGGCCTACCGGCCTGCGATCATCGAACCGCGGGATATACAGCCGCTCCTGAATAGCCAGGGGCGGCGACTGATCGAAAATTACTGGGGCAACTACCTCGCCATCCTGTGCGACGAACATCGCAGCGGCATCTGCATCATCAAGGATCCCACCGGCCCTCTGCCCTGCTTCATCACCTCGCTGCACGGCCTTACGATGCTGTTTTCCTCTGTGTCCGATTGCCTGAATCTCGGCGCATTCTCCTTCACCGTCAATCCCGCCTACTTGAGAGATCGAGTTTCGGGCCGGCACGAAACCTCCCACGGCGCACTCAACGAAGTCCGCCCGCTGTATGGCGGCGAGTGTCTTCACTTCGACTTTCGCACGCACCCCATGACGCGCACCACCCGGCTCCATTGGCACCCATTGCGTCTGGCCTACGATACGAATCCGGTTGAACACCCCGCCCAGGCGGCCGCCATGGTGCGCGCCGCGGTGCGCGCCTGCACCCGCACGCTGGCTGCCGAGCACGATGCCGTGCTGCTGCGGCTCTCCGGAGGCCTGGACTCCTCCATCATCTGCGCCTGCTTGGCCGATATGCCCTCACGACCCACTGTGACCAGCTATACCTACTACGATCCGCACGGACCCGCGGACGAGCGGCCTTGGGCACGGCTCGCCGCTGCGCACGCCGCCTTTGAACACCTCGAATATCCTTTCGACCCACAAACGATCGATCTGCGTCGGCGGCCCAAACTGCTCCCATCGGTATACGTGGTATCGATACTCGAATATCTCGATCTTTCGAAGCTCGAGCGGCAGCTGACCGCCGACCGTGGCGCAACCGCCATATTCTCAGGCGACGGCGGCGATTCCGGCTTTTGCAGCGACTCGATCGCGCTTGCCCTCGTCGAATACTTGAAGCGCCACGGCCTTCGTTCAAACGCTCTGCTCCTGGCGACCCAAATCTCGCTCTATACCCAACGTTCGTCCTGGCAGGTGTTGGCCAACTCCCTGCGACGCTGGTTTCGCGGTCAGACGCCGGCCGATCAACAGGAAGTCCAGGAGACCATCAACCGGCTGGCCCATCCGGATCTGCGATCCCGTACAGCTGTCGACTCTACGCCCGTACATCCCTGGTTTCGCGACTGTGACGAGACTCCCTGGGCACTTATGCGCCGGCTCGGTAATCTGCCGAATCCGATGCCCTACTACGACCTGTCCGCTGATCCTGACACCAAAACACCGGAGGTCGTCGCGCCGCTGTATGCGCAACCGGCCGTGGAACTGTTTTTGCGCATTCCCCTGTACGTCCATTTTTTTGAGGGAAAGGATCGTGGGTTGGCACGGGACGCCTTTGCCGGCATGGTACCCGCGCCCATACTCCAGCGTCTGTGGAAAGACCGTGCCCCAGGCTTTCTGGAAGAAATCGTGAGCCGCAATCGGGAAGCGTTGCGTGAACTCCTGCTCGATGGTGTACTGGCGGCATCGGGCCTATTGGACCGTTCGGCCACCGAACAGGCGCTGTCGCCGATGCCTTCGAAAAGCCTCGTTGTTCCGATCGAGTTGTTCAGTCATCTGGACACGGAGCTCTGGGCGCGCCAATGGATGGACGGCCGGCACGAACCCGGAATCGCCGAACCATGACTCTCTGCCGTAGTCATCGAGGAACATGGGCGGCACGGGAGGACGGGGCCTTCATCGCCCGATCCCGCAATACCCGCCAGCGCTCATACTGATGGACTTTGCTCTCGTCTGCATCCTCACGGCCATTGAGCCAAAAATCGAACCAATCGATGCTGCGCTGCTGAACCGCGAGAATCTGCTTCGGGTTCTGGGTATTATGCGCCCCGTACATCGCATCGGGCATAACGTACATCTCCACCGCCTTGCCTAGGTGGCGCAGCCGTGCGAACAACTCCCACTTAAACAGCACGTCGAGTATGCCGGTGGACTGTACGATCGTGAGCAGCGGCGTTCGAACCCGTTCGGCATTGAATCCCGGCGCACGCTCGATCCACTTCACAAGTCCAGCGCCGAACGGTTCGGCGCCATGGATATCGATGGCTGACGCATCGAATCCTCCTAACATATGCGCCATGTAGCTGGGATCCCAATTATCGGCACTGATGGCCGCCGCGAACGGAAATGCCGAGTGTGTCAGCGTGTGCTCGACATAGTAGCCATTGCGGCTGAACCCCAGCAGCCCGATCCGCTGCCGGTCGACGAGCCCGGCCTGCACAAGCTGCTGCGCGGCCGCCTCGAACGCACGTTGCCGGATTTCGGGCTCGGCCGGCGTGTCGAACTGCATCCCCCGCGTCACATCCATGTGCAGTACCAGGATATCCCGGGCGGCCAGCAGCCGTCCGGGATAGGACGCGATCAGCGTGGGACCCAGTCCGGCATCTTGTTGAACGCCATAGAGCGTAAACCCCTCAGTGAGAGCGCTGCCATAGACGCTCTGGATGACCAGCGGATAGTGCCGCTCAGCCCGGTAGCCTGGCGGATAAAAGAGCAGGCCTGCCCAGCGTTCGCCGGCCGCTGTATCCCCTTCGATCCGCTCTACGGACCCCAGTTCAAAGCGGGTGAGCAGATCGGGGTTCGGATCCAGAACCAGGCGCGCCTTGCCCGACCCGACGTCCACCGCGAAAAGACGGGGCGGCATGTCGAGACTCTGGCGAAGCTCGAAGCGTACGCGAGGGGAAGCAGCGCTCCGACTCGGCGCTTCGGCGGCCCGCCAGCATCCACGCTCCTTCGTAAAATACCGGCGTTCGATCTGTCCGGACCTGACCACCGTCAACTCGATCCGATCCGCTGTCAGCCAGCGCAGAGCGGCCACTCGCGAGTCATTGAGCTCGATCGGCAAGACACTGTATCGGCCTGTCTCTACGTCGATGACAGCAGCAGCCGTGCCGGACCGCCCGCGGGGATCCTCATCCTGCGGCGGCAGGAAAGTCGGCGCGAGCAGCAGCCGGCCGCCGTCGGGGGACCAGGAAACCTCCGTCCCGAAGCTCATCGCAGCCGCGCCCCATAACGGCCGGACCTGTGCGGAGTCGGCATCGAGCAGGAACAACTGGTGAACCTGCCTTCCAGTCAGGTCGTTCGGATTCAAGTGCGCCGTGCGAATCGCATGAGCCATATACTCATCGTCGTAGACGTTCCAGCGCTCCGGCATCTCGATCGCGTTCGTACTCACGATTGCGCGGCTGCCGGCGGGCGAAAGCCATGCGGGTTGCGGCGAATTCAGCGCGGTGTCCCGACCGAAGCGAATATGCAGCGGCTGCGATCCGGGACGCTGCAGAAACCACTGCGCGTTCCAATAATAATCGGCCGATGGACCGGTATTGACGAACCCCAGGATCAACGCGGCCGCATCTGTATCGGGCTCGACCGTGAAGCCCTCTTGCAGTGCCTGCGCCAAACTGGAAGGCCGCGACGGCAGCAACGCTTGATACAGTATCTCGCCGCCGGCACCGATATCGAAACTTATGACGGCACTGGGATGCTGCGTCAATCGATCGACCTTCCCGGCAATCAGATCCACCCGCGTCACTTGAGGTATTTCACGCTCGTCGCTCCAGAGAAATACCACGTGGGTATCGTCGAGCCATCGCAGCCCGTTCAGTACCGGCGACACGTCCTGATCCGCGCCCTGACGTCCATCCCGCGCGCCTCGGCCGCTGCTGAATAGTTGTGCCACCGCGCGCCCGTTGGCAACCTGCTCGAGCGAATCCAGCCCCCCCGTGATCACTTGCATCGAAACGCCGTTGCGCCGCGCGTCGCCGCGCACGATGCGGGCCACATAGCGGCGTCCGCTCGGCGCGATCGACACCACGCCATCGGGATCGTACTCGGAGGCCAAGGCACGGTCCGTCATGAACCTCGCCGTCTCGATGGCATCACGCGCGGTCGGCGGCCGGCGGCCACTGTCCCCCTCGATTTGCCCCTCGATGTCTCCGGCGGCTGCAACGGCGAGCGACAGGCTCATCCCCAGCATTGCCGCCCGCCGCATGCCCGGGGCGAGCAGGCACCTCCACCGGCCGGGTATCATCAGAGCTTCTTGGACAAGTTGATGTAACCGAAGCGCTGCCGGATATCGCCCTGCGACGAATCGAAGCCAAAAGAGCTACCGATTTCTGAAAAACGCGGTTCCTCATCGAACAGATTCGACACGCCGAGCGTCAGCTTCAAACCACGCAACCATCGGGAACCGGCCATGTCGTAGGCATCCGAATCCCACGTCACCTGCGCATCGAATAATGTTTGCGACGCCACTCTGCGGTCCAGGCGCCCAAGGTAGGTCGCATCGTCATATGAGTCGGTGTATCGCGCCGAGGTCGATACGCTCAGGCCGCGCCTGCTCCAGCCCAGCGTGGCCACGGCGCTCCATTCAGGAATGGTTCCCTCTACATCCGCCACCCCCACCCGATCGAGCGGCGCGGTATCCGGAACGTCGACCGTTTCGTATTTCTTGACCCAGGTCGCCGACAGACTGGCGCTCCATTGGCCGGCCGCAGTGTCAAAAACATGGCTGACCCCGAAATCGATACCGCGGGTATCCAAGAGTCCAAAGTTGATATCAGACATATCCACACTCAGGACGCGTCCAGGCAGACCCAGTGCCGCATCGGCGGGAGAAGGATCGTCCCGGACCACTCTACCCGGGAAACGCGCCTCGTTGGCCAGCACGAGTTCCGGCAGAAAAACTTCCACCCGCTTTTTCAGCTTGATCCGCCAATAGGAACCTGTCAGGCGCAATCCCGGCTGGCCCTGAGGCGTAAATACGAAACCCACGGTGGAGGATTCGCCTTCCACCGGGTCGAGATCCGGGTTGCCCGCGAGGATCGCCGTGGCCTCCGTGACTTCGCCGTTGCGACGGGGGTCGACGATCACGTACGGGAAGGTGTCGCGGCTCGAATAGAGCCTGAGAAGCTCCGGCGGACGGAAGCTGGTGCCGTGCGAGATGCGCAACAGGAGACTCTCGACCGGGGTCCACATCAGGCCGAACTGCGGGTTGAAGGTATCGCCGAAATCGCTGTAGTGATCCTGCCGGCCCGCAAACTGCAGCGACAGCCCGTGCACGCCGGGGATCTGCATGGCGCCATCGATCAGCGGCAGGCCAACCTCCGCGAACACGGCCGAGGCTCTGCGATCCACGGGATGACCGATGAAATCACCGGAGAGAATCTCTTCCTCGCGCCACTCGGCGCCGACGACTACCTGCACGGCGCCTGCCGGCAGCGTCAGGGCGGCGCCACGCGCAAAGGCCGCCACCTGTGTGCCGTCCGAACCGTAGTCGCTGACCGTGGGCACGGCCATGAGCGATGACAATAAGGCGGCGCTGCCTGCCGGTCCATCCGCGAACACGTTCAGCGCCTGCGCCGGATCCGACGCTGCCAGCGCCTGCGCCACGCGCGCGGGATCGAGTGCGTTACGGGTCCATGACGAACCCTCCTCCTGAGTGTTCAGCAGCGACACCTCCCACTCCCATCCGCCGAGCCAGCCCCGCGCCCCGCCGACGCCGCGCCACAGCTCCGCCTCACTCATGATGTGTCGAGAACTCATGCCTGCGAAGCGATAGTCCACCGCGACATCGATTCCAAAGGGATTGAAGGGATTGATCGCGGGCACGACAGCCCCCGATAGTCGCGCCGGGCTGAGCTCGAGGTCGCTGCGCCGGTCGTTGTACAGCAGCTCTGCGAACAACTTCGCGTGCGGCGAAATCTCCAGCTCCGCGAACGCCGCCACGCTATAGCGTTCGGCTTCGGGAAGGATGGCCTCGTACTTCAACAGGCTGTCCATCCGCCGTTCGCCCGCCGTGGCCTGGAAGTCCGCCGGCGTCAGGCCGATGCCGCTGCCGCCCTGCGGCACCGCCGCAAAGGGCGAGGGCAGCCCCGGCAGATTCTCACCCGTCAGGGAGCGCACATTGCCGGGATTAGTGTTGGGCACGCGATAATTTTCGCCGCCGAAACGCCGAAAATCCTGATCGCGGATACGGGTGCGCTCCGCACCCGGCAGTGCTCCCTTTTCAAAGGCGTCGAACACCAGTACGGCGTGCCCGCGGCTTCCCGACCAGCCGGTGGTGAGCGAGGCGCGCCGCTCGCGCGCACCGCCCTGGGCAGTACCATAATGCAGATCGGCAACCGTGCCGGATACGTCCTGTTTAAGGATGATATTGACCACGCCGCCGACGGCATCGGCGCCATACACGGCGGAGGCGGCATCGGAAAGCACTTCCACGCGTTCCACGGCGGCCAGCGGGATCGTGTTCAGGTCGAAGGCATTCTGCGCCACCACGCCTGCCGAGGGCACGACGCGCCGGCCGTTGATCAGGACCAGGGTCATGTCCGCACCCAGGCCTCTCAGCGACACCACCTGCGAACCGTTTACTGCGAAAACCTCCGAATGAACATACGGCTGCTGCGAGGTGAATCTCAGCAACTCCGACACCGAACTGACGCCCAGGCTGTCGATTTTTCCCCGGTCGAGCACGATCACCGGTGAAGGCCCCTCCAACGTGTCGGTTTTCAAACGCGACCCCGTGACCACGATTTCTTCCACCCGGACGATTCGCGGCACCGATGCCGTATCTTGCATCGAGGGTTCCGCCGACGTGTCGGCCTGGGCAGCCACACCGACACTGAGTCCCAGTACGATACCCGCCATACCTGACCACGCACCTGCCTTTGGCATCGATCTCATTATTTTCCCCATGGATTTTTCAGTAAAATACGAACTCGCGCTCCGCCGGATGTTTCCGGCGCCGGGAACACAGGGACGCGACTCCTAGCTCCCGGCGATCACCGGCCGGCGCAATGCGACATCACTACAAGGAAGCATTCGGAACTGACAACAAACTAAGGCGCTTATCAGCATTAATCCTTAATAAGGATTTTATATATCGCGTCTTCACTTCCCTGGCTTGTCCTGGTTTGTTACGACTTATCCCGGCATCGACATTCGACGTCCGATTGCAAGACCGGACGACCCTGGGATGTCATCCCCCCGGCCCGCCGCCATGACATGCCCTTGCCCAACCGCTCGAGCCTCCGAGCGTCAACCGTGTTTTGCCGAGCAGCCGGCCAGACACGATAGCGCACCTCGTATCCATCGCTCATCGTATTGAATAAACTTGTATTATGCCCGTCCCCTCTAAATGCGCCTCTCTAAGTCATGGCGACGCTCGTCGACGAATGTTTGCCTCATTCACCAGGTTCGAGCGGAATCCAAAAGGAAAGCGCTGGATGAAAAGAGCGATTCGAGCCGATTATCGAGTGGCAATGACCGCACTGTGCGCCGCTTTGGACGGCGTACTGGGTGTCGCCGAAGCACAGACTGCTGAGGATCAGAGTGTCGAGGTCGTGATCGTGACCGGCTCGCGCATCCAGCAAAACGAGTTCGACGCGCCGACGCCGACGATCTCCCTGTCGTCGGCAGCCATCGAGCTGTCCGGGACGACCAATCTCACCGATCTGCTGAGAAGCCGGCCGGCCCTGGTCGGCTCGAAGGACTCGACGCAGACCACCAACGACTTCATCGGCAGCAATGGCCTGAATCTACTCAACCTGCGCAACCTAGGCAAAGATCGGACCCTGGTTCTGGTGGACGGCCGCCGCCACGTAGCGCAGCTGCCGGAGACTGCCGCGGTGGACATCAATACGATTCCCGCGGACCTGGTCGAGCGCATCGACATCGTGACCGGCGGCGTGTCGGCGATCTATGGCGCCGACGCCGTGTCCGGTGTCGTCAACTTCGTGATGCGCAAGAATTTCGAGGGCCTCGTCGGCCGGCTGCAGTATGGCAGCGCCGACGCCGGCAACCCCGGCGATCTGCAGGCCAGCCTGACCGGCGGCTTCAACTTCGCGAACGGCCGCGGCAATCTTTCGGGTTCGATTCAGCACACCCGCGAAGGGCGTCTGAGAGCCTCGGATCGAAGCTATCTTCGCGGCGCCAATTACACCACCATGCGGCGCAACCCGGATGATTTTCCCGACGACCCCAACGTCCCGGACCAGATTCCAACCAATGATCTGCGCTACGACAGCAGCTCGCGCGAGGGCGCCATCGATATCGATATCGATGAGGAAGACGAAGGCAGGTACATTGCCGATCTGCGGCCTGACGGCACGGCCTACGATCTCGGTGTATTCATTCCTCCATACTTTGCACAAGGCGGCACCGGCACGCCGGTGGCCGATTACATCGGTGATCTGCGCTCCAAGAACGAGAACACCATCGGCAGCCTGTTTCTGAACTTCGAGCTCAACCCGTCGGTCAATCTGTTCGCGGAAACCAAGTTTGCCCGCGGCACGGCCGTCGGCTTCTATCAGCCGACCTATGATTTCGATTTGTTCTTCACACCCGACAATCCCTACATCTCGCCGGCGCTTGCCGCACAGATCCAACCGGAAGGCTTCTTTGTCACTCGGGACAACTTCGATCTCGGCGTTCGCGGTGAGGACAATACCCGCGAAACCATCCGAACCGTACTGGGCATCAACGGCGGTTTCCTGGACGGCTACAGCTACGAAGTGTCATACGTGTACGGGCAGACGGAGATCGACTCCCTGGCGATCAACAATCGCTACAACGACCGGTTCTTCGCGGCGATCGACGTGGTGGCCGATCCGCTGAGCGGTGCGCCGACCTGCCGTTCGAATCTCGACCCCTCGGCGCTGCCGGACGATCCGATCTTCCATTTGCCGGAACTGTCCTTCACTCCCGGACCGAACAGCGGCTGTCTGCCCTTGAATATTCTCGGCGAAGGCGTCGCCACTGCGGCGGCGATCGATTGGGTGATGCTCAACAACCGGACGCGCTCCAGGATCACACAGAACGTGTTCACCGCCTTTGCCGCCGGCCCGCTCCCCGGCATCACCCTGCCCGCGGGTGCGATCGATACGGTGGCGGGCATGGAATGGCGGCGCGAGACCAGCCGCTCCACGCCTCCCTGGGAGGATCAGGCCGGCCTGACCTTCGGCAACGTGATACTGCCCAGCGACGGCAGCTTCGATGTCAAGGAAGCCTTCGTCGAACTGCGCGCACCCATCCTGAAGGATCTGGCGTACACGGAACTGCTGCAGCTCTCCGGCGCGGCGCGTGTTTCCGACTATTCCACGGTCGGCAACACGGTCACCTGGAATCTGGGCGCCTTGTGGGCTCCCGTTCGCGATATTTCGTTTCGCGCCACCGTCTCGGAGTCGGTCCGCGCGCCCAATATCGGCGAACTTTTCGGCCCGCAAAGCCAGACATATGAGGGGATCGACGATCCCTGCGGCATGAGCCAGCTCAACAACGGCACCTCCTACCGGACGGCCAACTGCAGCGCCATGCTCAATGCCCTGAGCATCGACCCCATCGGCTACGATGATCCGAATCCCGGCGACAGTATCCCCGGACTCAGCCAGGGCAATGCCGCGCTGAGCGAGGAAACCGCCAGAAGCTATACCTTCGGCACGGTGCTGCGGCCCCGGTTCGCGCCGGGTCTGGCCCTGGCCATCGATTACTACGACATCAACATCAAGAACGCGATAAGCACCGCGACAGCGCAGGTGATCGCGAATACCTGTGTCGACCAGCCCTCGATCGATAACGTGTTCTGCGATGCGCTGAGGCGCAACGCGACCACCGGCGCCATCGAGTCGTTCATCGTGCAGCCGGAGAACGTCGCCTCCTACCGCACCCGCGGCATCGACTTCAACGTAAGCTACCTGCTCGATCCAGCCCTTCTCGGCGTGGACTCCTATATCGGATCATTCGGGATTTCGCTGCTGGGCAGCCGGCTGGAGCGGCTCACGACCATCCCCACGCTCGGCGCGGACCAGATCGACGAGCGCACCACCGCGTATGCGCCCAAACTGCAGACCAGCCTGGACCTGACCTGGTACTTCCATGGATTCACGGCCTTCTACGGCTATGATCATTTCAGCAAGACGTCGCGCTATGATTTGCTCACACGAGCCGGCAATCCCGATATCGCCTCGTCGAAAAACATCGACTACGATGCCTACGACATGCACACGCTGAGCCTGGCATTCGACTTCAAAGGCGGCTACCGGCTATATGCGGGGGTGCGCAACCTGACCGACGAGCGTCCTGATTATTCACTGAATTATCCGGTCAGTGCAGTGGGTCGCTTCTACTACGGCGGATTCAAGATGAGTCTTGGTGCTGCGCCCTAGGAAGCTCCAACGAAATGACGCTCACGGTGATGTTTCGGCCCGGCAACGCCATGAAGGTTCGTTTCGTTAGACGCTCTAACGCTCGGCGCCGCGCTGCCCGGAGCAGGCGGCTTCATGCATGTATCGTAATGAGGCTACGCATTATTGCCCAGCAACGTATGCATATTTGCTGATGCAACACGACTGCGCTGCTCGTCGAGTATGGTGGCACTTCGTCAATCACCCGAGCACAAGCCGATCTTATGTCCAACGTCTCCCGCATTCTCGTCACGGGCGCCACCGGCGCCCAGGGCGGATCCGTCACCCGTCATTTGCTGCATACTGGAAAATATAAGGTCCGCTGCCTGACGCGACGCCCCCATTCGAACACCGCCGTGGCGCTCGAGCGGCTGGGCGCGGAAGTCGTGGCCGGCGATCTGAACGATCCCGTCGCTCTGCGAGCGAGCCTGCGCGACTGTGACGGCGTTTTCGGGGTGACGGACTTCTGGGAACACCACGACAAGGAATATCTCCAGGGCTGCAACCTGGTGGATGCGATCTTCGGCAGCAGCGTGCAGCACACGGTGCTGAGTACCCTGCCGAACACCAAGCAACTCTCGGGCGGACGGATCAGCGTGCCCCACTTCGACACCAAGGCGCGTATCGAGGAATACGCGCGCAGCCGGCAGCTGGCGGCGACCTATGTGCACGTCGCATTCTATTATGAAAACTTCATTCGCCATTTCCCGCCGCGCCTGCAACGCGATGGCAGCTATGCATTCAGCCTGCCGCAGGGCACCACGACACTGGCGGGCGTCGCGGTCGAGGACGTCGGTGGAGTGATAGCTGGAATTTTCGCGGAATCCTTCTGGTACCGCGACAAGACCATCGGCATCGTCGGTGACGAGCTTCGCTGCGATGAATATGCGCAGATCATGAAGCTGGCGACCGGCCGTCCCATCGTCTACCGGTACCTCGCACACAATGACTTCGCCGCGCTGGATTTCCCGGGTGCGAAGGATCTCGCCGACATGTTCGAGTTCAATCGGCTGTACATCCCCAACCGCCAAGCCGATCTTGCCAAATCATGCGAACTGTATCCGGAGATCCGCAGATTCGAACGTTGGATGAAAACGAATGTCGGCGCCCTGGAGCAGGCCATGGATCAGGCACCGGCTGCATAGCCGGCAATCTCTGCTCCTGCTGTCCCTGACTGCCCCTGGCTGTCTCTGCCGCCCCTGCTGTCCCTACCCTGCCGGCGTACCGGCAGCCTGGATCCGCCCGGGCGGCTGCAACATCACCGGACGGTGCGCTCCCGCAGGAACGATTCGAGAATACGTGCCGTATGCGACGGTGTCATCGCTCGCGCAGCCCTTCCGGCCAACGCCTCGGGCGCACCCTGCGCCACCACCCGGCCGCCGCCGTCGCCGCCCTCCGGCCCCAGATCGATGACCCAGTCGGCCTCGGCGATGACATCCAGGTCGTGCTCGACCACCACCACCGTATTGCCGACCTCGACCAGCCGGTGCAGCACCCGAATGAGTTTTTCGACATCCGCCATGTGCAAGCCGACCGTCGGTTCATCCAGTACATACAGCGCCGGTTTGCGTACCCGGCCAGCCGGACGCCCCGGTCTCGTGTCCGGCCCCGGCGCTGCAGCTGCCGTATCGACCTTGGACAGCTCCGTCACCAGCTTGATACGCTGCGCCTCGCCGCCCGACAGGGTCGGACTTTGCTGTCCCAGCCTTAAATAGCCGAGCCCGACATCCTGCAGCAGGCTCAAGGCACGATGGATGCGGACATGTGCGCTGAAAAACTCCGCCGCCTCATCCACGCTCATCATCAGTACATCGCCGATGCTTTTGCCGCGATAGCTGACCGCCAAGGTTTCCTGGTTGAAACGACGGCCGCCGCAACGATCGCAGACGATACGCACATCGGGCAGAAAGCTCATGCCGATCTTGCGCAGCCCCTGTCCGTCGCAGCCCTCGCAGCGCCCGCCTGCGGTATTGAAGGAAAAACGCGATGGCGTATAGCCGCGCATGCGCGATGAAGTCGTTTCGGCGAATACGCGCCGGATGGCGTCCCAGAAGCCGATGTAGGTTGCCGGACAGGAACGCGGCGTCTTGCCGATCGGTGTCTGATCGACCTCCAGGATCCGGCCCACCTGTTCCCAGCCCTCGATCTCGCGGCAACCGAACCATTTCAGTTTCGCACCTTTGCGCCGCTCGAGCGCGGCCCGCAGATTGTCGTGCAGCACATCACGCGCCAGCGTGGACTTGCCGGAGCCCGACACACCCGTAACGACCACCAGCCGCCCCAGGGGAATGCGGCAGGTCTGCCTGCGCAGATTGTGCAGGCTGGCCTCGCGGATCGTCAGGACCGGATGTCGCCGGCCGGCCGGCCGGCGCGGCGCCAGCGGATGGCGCAGCGGATCGGCGAGCAGCCGCCCGGTGACCGAGGCCTCGCAATCCTGCAACTGCTGCGCCGTACCCGCCGCGACCACCTGCCCGCCGTGAACCCCCGCTCCCGGCCCGAGATCCACCACATGATCCGCACGCCGGATCGTCTCTTCATCATGCTCCACGACCAGCAGGGAGTTACCCTTTTTCGCCAGCCGCTCCAGCGTATCCAGCAGGATACGATTGTCTCGCGGGTGCAGGCCGATGGTCGGCTCATCCAGGATGTAGCAGACGCCTTGCAGATTCGAACCCAGCTGCGCCGCCAGCCGGATACGCTGCGCCTCGCCGCCGGACAAGGTCGGCGCCGAACGATCCAGGGCCAGATAGCCCAGGCCTACGTCCTGCAAAAACGCCAACCGGGAACGAACTTCGGCGAGCACGTCGCGAGCGATCTCGCGCTCGCGCCCTTGCAGTCTCAAGCCGTCGAACCAGGCACGCAGCTTCAGCACCGGTTTCGCCGTCATCTCGGCGATCGACTCTCCCCGGAAACGCACCTTGCGAGCGATCGCATTCAACCGCTGTCCCTTGCAGGACTCGCACGCTGCCGCCTCGCCCTCGAACCACTCGTTCCAGCAAATCTCCTCGCCGCTTTGTTCCGCATCGAAACCCTGCAGGCGCACCCCGGTGCCGAAACACGACTCGCACCAGCCATGTTTTGAATTGAATGAAAACAGTCGCGGATCAAGTTCGGCGAAACTGCGCGCGCAGGATGGGCAGGCGCGACGAGTGGAAAAAATACGGATCGGCGCATCTCCATGCAGCACATGCACGACGCCCTTGCCGAACTCCAGAGCAAGATTCAGCGCCGCGCGTAACCCGGCTTCGGCGCGTGCCGACAGGCTCAAGTCCGCCACCGGCAGCTCGATCGTGTGCTCCTTGAACCGCGGCAGCCGCGGCCAGGGCTGCGTCGGCAGCAGCTCTCCGTCGACACGCAGTCGGGTATAGCCCTTTTTCGCGGCCCAGGCCGCCAGATCGGTGTAGTAGCCCTTGCGCGCCACCACCAGCGGTGCCAGCAGTGAGACGCTCTTGCCGCGATAATCCTTCAAGAGCCGGGCGGCGATCGACTCGAAGCTCTGCGGCTCGATCGGTACATCGCAGTCCGGGCAATACTGGGTGCCCAACCTGACATACAGCAGGCGCAGGAAATGATAGATCTCGGTCAGCGTCGCGACCGTGCTCTTGCGTCCGCCGCGGCTGGTGCGCTGCTCGATCGCGACGGTAGGCGGGATACCGAAAATGGCATCCACGTCCGGACGCGAGGCGGGCTGCACGAACTGCCGCGCATAGGCATTCAGGGATTCCAGGTAGCGCCGTTGGCCCTCGCCGAACACGATGTCGAAAGCCAGCGTCGATTTACCTGAACCCGACACGCCCGTGATCACCGTGAAGCGGTCCCGCGGCAGCTGTACATCGATGTTCTTGAGGTTGTGTTCGCGTGCGCCATGGACGGCGATGACATCGGCCGTATCGACGGCATTCGAACCGGCTGCGCGCTGCGTCTTGAAGGCCACGGCTGTCGCACTGCTCGAGGCGCGCCGCGCCTCGGCCATGGCGTCGCGCAGGGCCCTGCCGGTATGCGAGCCCGGCACCTTCATCACCTCGGCCGGAGTGCCCATGCACACGATCTCGCCGCCGGCCTCCCCGCCTTCGGGCCCCAGATCGATGAGCCAGTCGGCCGCTGCGATCACCTCCAGGTTGTGCTCGACGATCAGCAGCGAATGCCCGGCATCCTGCAGGCGGCGCAAGGCGCGCAACAATTTGGCGATATCATCGAAATGCAGGCCGGTTGTCGGCTCGTCGAACAGGAACAGCTTGCCTCGCCCGGCCTGGCCTGCCCCGCCTCGCGGCTCGCGCTGCGCGGCCAGATGACCTGCCAGCTTCAGGCGCTGGGCCTCCCCGCCCGACAAGGTCGGTACCGGTTGGCCGAGCTTGAGATAATCCAGGCCCACCTGTACCAGCGGCTCCAGCGTACGCACCACCTCAGGCTCGTCCGCGAAGTATGCGGCCGCTTCCGACACCGTCATTTCCAGGACTTGGGCGATGTTCGGGTGTGCTCCCGAGCCTCCATCGAGCGTGATTTCCAGTATCTCGTCGCGATACCGCCGGCCATTGCAATCAGCACAGCGCAGATAGACATCCGCGAGGAACTGCATCTCCACATGTTCGAAACCGTTGCCGCCGCAGGTCGGGCAACGGCCGCTGCCGGAATTGAAGCTGAAGGTCCCGATCGTATAGCCGCGCTCCTTCGCCAGCGGCTCCTTCGCGAACGCTTTGCGGATCGCATCGAAGGCCCCCACATAACTGGCCGGATTGGAGCGCGTGGTACGGCCGATCGGCGCCTGGTCGACCATCACGACACCCTCCAGGTGATGCGCACCCCGCAGCGCGCCATGCGCACCCGGCGTCTCGGTCGGCTTGCCGAAATGCTTCAACAAGGCGGGATACATCACGTCCTGCACCAGCGTGGATTTGCCGGATCCCGATACCCCCGTGATGCATACCAGCTGATGCAAGGGAATCGAGACATCGATACCCTTGAGGTTGTGCTGGCGCGCGCCGCGAATTTCCACTGCGGCTTGGGCGCGCCCTCGCCCGGCACGCCGTCCCGCCTGCGTGTTTCCGGTAGGCGCATTCTTCGCCGGCGCGTTTCCCGGCTCCCGGCTCACCCGCTTGCGGCCTGCCAGATAGTCCGCGGTCAAGGAATCCTGCGCGCTCAGCAGCAATGCCGGCGGCCCGCAGTACACGATCCGTCCGCCCTTTTCCCCTGGTCCCGGGCCGATGTCCAGAATACGATCGGCGGCTCGCATGACCAACGGATCATGCTCCACCACGACCAGCGAATTTCCCGCCTGCTGCAAGCGCCGCATCACTTCGATCACCCGTCCCATGTCACGCGGATGCAGTCCGATCGAAGGTTCGTCCAGAACGAACAAGGTATTGACCAGGGACGTCCCCAGCGCGGTCGTGAGATTGATACGCTGGACTTCGCCGCCCGAAAGCGTACGCGACTGGCGATCCAGGGTCAGGTAGCCCAGCCCCACGTCCAGCAGGAAGCGGAAGCGGCTGCGAATCTCGCGCAGCACCAGATCGCCGGCCTGATCCAGCGGCGCCGGCAGCGACAGGCTCTGGAAGAAGGCATGACATCGCTCCAGCGGCAGCAACATGAGCTCATGCAGGCCGACCCCGGGCAGGTTCGCCAGCACCGCTTCGCTCCAGCAAGCCCCGTTCGGCGCCCTTCGCTCCTCCGGCCGCAGCAATTCCCCGGCCTCGGCCCGCGTCCCCAGCCGCCACAGCAACGCCTCCGTCTTCAAGCGGGCGCCGCTGCAGTCCGGACAAGGCGTATAGGCACGGTACTTCGACAACAGCACACGAATGTGCATCTTGTAGACCTTGGTCTCCAGCCAGGCGAAGAAGCGCCGCACGCCGTACCACTTCTTTTCCTCCCAGGAACCCTCGCCTTCCAGCACCCAACGGCGATGCTCTTGTGCAAGCGCACGCCAAGGGACGTCCACCGGAACGCCGCGACGGCGCGCGAACTTCATCAGCTCGTCCTGGCATTCGCGATAGGATTCGCTCTGCCAGGGCCGGATCGCGCCCTCGCGCAGCGACTTGGTCTCGTCCGGCACGATCAAGCCGAAATCGATGTCGATCGTGCGTCCGAATCCACGGCAACGCTCGCAGGCGCCCAGCGGCGAATTGAACGAAAAAAGACTGGGCGTCGGCTCCTGATAAGGAATATCGCAGTCGGCGCAATGCAAGCCGGAGGAGAAGCGCCAGCGCCGGTCGGCCACCTGCACATCGACATGCCCGCGTCCCACACGCAGTCCTGCCTCGAGCGCCTCGATCAGGCGTGCGGGATCGGCCGGATCGAAACGCAGCCGGTCCTGGATCATGTCGAGAACGACGCCAGGCGCCGCCGAGCGCCCGAACACCCGCGTGTAGCCCTGCTTCTCCAGCAGCGTCAGGACTTCCTGTTCGCTGAAATTATGCGGAACGGGCACCGGAAACGTGATGACGAGGCGCTCGTCCACGAGCCCCTGCGCCGCCAGGCGCCGCTCCACCTCGGCATGGATGCTCTGCGCCGAATCACGCCTCACCGGCGCGCCGCAGCCACGGCAATACAACTGTGCCGCGCGCGAATACAGCAACTTCAGATGATCATTCAGCTCCGTCATCGTCCCCACGGTGGAACGCGAGGTGCGCACCGGGTTGGTCTGATCGATGGCGATCGCCGGCGGAATCCCTTCGATCCGATCCACCTGCGGACGATCCATGCGATCCAGGAACTGCCGGGCATATGGCGAGAAGGTTTCGACATAGCGCCGCTGCCCCTCGGCATACAGCGTATCGAACACCAGCGATGACTTGCCGGATCCCGATACTCCGGTGACGACGATGAGTTCGTTCGTGGGCAGTTCCAGATCGAGATTCTTCAGGTTGTTCTGGCGCGCGCCGCGGATGATGATCGACTGGGACATGCCTGCATGGAACCTTGTAGAACGGCGACGCCAAAACGGCGTCGCGCCGCAACATTTGATCCGCGCACTGCGTGCCGGTCAAGCATCGGAATCGATCACCGGCGGCAAAGGACAGTGCAGGCCGGCGCAGATCGCCCGCAGCAGTTCCGCCTCCCCGAGCGTCAGCCGCCCATCATGCGCCACGGTCTTCAGCAAGGCCTCCACGAGTCGTTCCTTCGCGGCCGGCGCCAGCCGGTCGAGCCGGCCGAGGGAGGCATCCAGCAGGCGCGCCCAATCGCCCGGCACGGCATAGGCAGGCCGTTCACGCGGATACAGATGATGTACGCCCGCCTCATAGGCCCGCCGCGCCTCGACACCATCGGAGTGTCCATGGCGTGCCAGGACCGAGAACAGTACCTGGATGTCGCCGCGCACCACCCGCAAGGACAGTGCGTGCCCTGTCCGCACCGGTTGTAGTTCATCGAGCAAATGCACCTGCGCCAGCTTGCGCAGCACATAGCTGTGCAGTCCACCTTTGCCGCCTCGCTGCATCATGCCGTTCAGGCAGGACACCAGTTCCACACGAGCCTCTCGCGACAGCTGGCGCAGGGTTGCATAGCCGCGCAAAAGCGCCGGAATGCGCTGCGTCGGCATCAACCGGTCGACCTCATCCTGCAACCCGGCGACCTCCGCGGAGATGACCGTACCCAATTCCTGATCGATGAACCGAATTTGCAGCTCACGCACTTCGCCCGGCGCATTCAGGGCCAGCGCCAACAGCAGAGCGCGCGCCGAATCGGGACGCTGTCCGGCGGCGATCAAGGTTTCCGGCAGGGATTCACGGATTTTGCGCGCCGACTGCATATGCGCGGTGCCGGGGCTACCTACCTGCTGCACGATCACCAGCGCCTCCGGCGGCCTGATCACGTCTCCCCGGGTCTGCGCCGTGCCGGATTGCGGCCATCCGGCCGCGCGGCGTTGCGGCCGCCCCTGCGACTGCGGCTGTGAGTGTGACCGGGGCCGGCCGATCAGCCGCGCCCGCGCTGCCTCGATCTGGCGCACGTCGAAACGCGGATCGATCGCCTTGAGCCGCTTGATCAACGGCGGATGCGTGGCCATGAGGCGCCGGGTACCCGGTGCGAACAACATATGCGCGACTTGCTCCACCTCCAGGGTACGGATCCTGGAGCCGCCGGCATGAGCGGCGATCTTGATCAGCGCATCCCGCAGGCCGCGCGGATTTCGTGTGAATTGCACGGCCGAGGCATCGGCCAGGGATTCGCGCCGGCGCGATACGGCCGCTTGCAGCAGCCTCCCCAGAAACAACCCCAGATAGCCGACGATCAGCAGGGTCACGGCGAACACGACCGCTACCGGGATGATGACACCGCGGCGGCGATCGCCGCCATGAACCTGGGCCACCAGTCTCAACACGGTGCGGGCGATCAGCGCAATCACCAGCAGGCCGAACAACATCCCCATCAGGTGCAGGTTCAAGCGCATATCGCCGTTCAGGATGTGGCTGAACTCGTGCGCGATCACGCCTTGAAGCTCCGCACGATCCAGCGCGGTCAGCGCGCCGCGCGTCACGCCGATGGCGGCGTTCGAGGGATTATGACCGGCGGCAAACGCATTGATGCCGTTTTCATGCTCCAGCAAATAGACCTCGGGCATGGGCACGCCGGAGGCGATCGACATCTCCTCGACCACGTTGAGCAGGCGGCGCTGCAAGGGATCGGTCGTATCCGCCGAAACCCGTACGCCGCCCAGGGACTGCGCCACCAGGCCGCCGCCGCCGCTCAAGACCACCGTCTTGTACAGGCTCGCGCCCGCGATGATGCCAGCCACGGCCAGCGTCACGGCCACGACGGTTCCCGGATGGACCGCCATCCAATCCCGCAGCGGCAAGTAGTACCCCTGCGTTCCTTGATAGAACGACAGTCCCGCAAAAATCACCAGGTCCACGGCGATCACGACCATGATCACGGCGAACACGAATGCGGCGACCAATCGGCGCGACGCGCGGCGCGCTTCGGCCTGACGATGAAAGAAATTCATGACGGCACCGTCACCGGCTCAGGCCGCCGCTCGCCCGGCCGGCCGAAAATGAATTCAGGTGAAACTGATCTGCGGCACCGCACGCCTGTCCGGCGACTCGATATTCAGCAGCTGCGCCGGCAGGAACGAGAAGATGCCGGCGATCAAGCTGTTCGGAAACATTTCCCGCGTATTGTTGTAGCTCATCACCGCATCGTTGAAAGCCTGGCGCGCAAACGCCACTTTGTTTTCCGTCGAGGTGAGTTCTTCGGACAACTGCATCATGTTCTGATTCGCCTTGAGATCCGGATAGGCCTCGGCCAACGCGAACAAGCGTCCCAGCGCGCCGCTCAAGGCATTCTCCGCGCCCGCCAGCTGCTGCACGGCATGCGGATCGCCGGGATTCACTGCCGCATTGCGCAGCCCGTTGACCGCCGTATTGCGAGCGTTGATCACCGTTTCGAGCGTCTCGCGCTCATGCTTCATATAGCCCTTGGCGGTTTCGACCAGATTCGGAATCAAGTCATGCCGCCGCGTAAGCTGCACGTCGATCTGTGCGAATGCATTCTTGTAGAGGTTGCGGCCGGTCACCAGGCGGTTGTAGATCGAAACGACAAAAACCACGATGGCAATGAGCACGCCGCCAATGATCCAGCCCATCTGCTGACCTCCCCTTGAAATGAACCGCCGCCCTATCGGATCGCACTGCTTTGCGCCGCTGCATGCCGCGGCTTCCACCGGCGCGCCCGCGGCGAACCTACAACGGGCAGGGCGGCGGATGAAACTACGGAAGCACGGGCATCACTCATGGGACAAGCCTTGATTCATCGGAATCCGATCGGATCAGACTAGAACAGCGGACCGTATCGCTGCGTGAGCTGGATCACGTTCGCGATCCATGATGGGCACCTATCGGCACCGATTGCCTGTATCCTTGGGTTTCACGGCCCGCCGAAGCCGTATTTCGAAACGGTCTCATCGAACCCTCATGGCAGTACCCTGGCTACAGATCGTGCAACTCGTCCCCTCCATCGTCGAGGTTTCCCGGGACCTGTTGAAATCCGCGCGGCGGATGCCGGCGGCCACGACTGCGGCCGAACTCGCACAGCTGCAGGGTGAGGATGCGCTGCTCGCCAGGCTGCAGGCGCTGGAGGAGAACGAACGCCGCCAGGCCGAGCTCATCAGCCAGATGGCGCAGCAGCTCGACGGTCTGACGCGTGCCGCCACGGCGCTGCATCGACGCGTCATCTGGCTTACCGCCGGTCTGGCTATCGCGCTATTACTCGGCTTGAGCGCGCTCTTCCCGGGCCTGCGCTGACGCCTGCGCCCTTCCCTCGATGGCTATTGGACGACCGCCCGGTACAAGGGCAGCACGCGCGGAATATTCGTTTCCAGGTCGCGGATGCGTGATTCGCCCGACGGATGAGTGCTCAGGAATTCCGGACCGCCGCCGCCGAGTTTCGCCATCTTTCGCCATAGCGTAACCGCGGCATTCGGGTCGTAACCGGCGCGCGCCATCAGCTCCAGGCCGATACGGTCGGCTTCCGCTTCCTGCTCCCTGCTGTGCGGCAGTGTGAAGGTCACCGCCGATATCTGACTGGCAAGCTCCAGGGTGCTCTGCCCTGCCCCCGTAGCCACCGCAAGACCCGCCAGCGCGAGCTGCTCCGCATAAGCGCGGGAAATACGCTCGCGCGAATGCTCGCGCAGCGCATGCGCGATTTCATGGCCGATGACCGCCGCCAGTTCCGCGTCCGTAGCCTCGAGCTGATCGATCAGGCCCGTGTAGACCATGATCTTGCCGCCGGGCATGCAGTAGGCGTTCACGTCAGCGGAAGTTTCGACGTTCACCTCCCACTGCCACCGAGGCGCATCCGCCCGGAATACGCCGGTCTGCGGAATCAATCGCCTGGCGATCGTCTGGATACGTTGATATGCCTTTTGATCCCGGTTCAACACTCCGCCGGCGCGCGCCTTTTGGAGTTCCTGATCGTAAGCCACCTTCGCGCCCGCATCGATATCCTGGGCGGAGACCAGCATCATCTGTTTACGAGCGACGCCGATCGCACCCGGCTGGGTCGTCTGCACCGTCTGGCAGCCCGTCGCAAGAATCGCCACGGCGGCGATCAGCAGCGTGCGAATATGCATGAATGATACTCCGATGACAGCAAAAACCCGGCGGCGCCGCGGGTTCCCGACGAGGAACCGGCCGCGGCCCGTGCGCGCCTCCGGTGAAACGGCCTTTGGAAATAGCAATGGGGAAATAGTAATACCAGGCGACCGTCCCGCCAAATTACGCTAGCCTTCCATCACAACCACCGCGTAAGGAGACAGATGCATGATTCGGGTACCCCGCAAAAAATCTCCCCGGCCCGCTGTGCCCGGCGTCACCGAGGAACAAGCCCAGGAGGCCATCCGCGTACTGCTGCGCTGGGCTGGCGAGGACCCGCGGCGTGAAGGACTGCTCGATACGCCGGCGCGCGTCGTCGGCGCCTATCGCGACTGGTTCGCCGGCTATCTAAGCGATCCGGCCGATTACCTGCGCCGCACCTTCGAGGAAGTGGACGGTTATGATGAAATGATCGTATTGCGCGGCATCGAGTTCGAGTCGCATTGCGAGCATCACATGGCGCCCATCATCGGCTGCGCCCACGTCGGCTACCTGCCTACCAACAAGGTCGTGGGCATCAGCAAATTGGCACGCGTCGTCGATGGCTATGCAAGACGCTTCCAGGTGCAGGAGAAACTCACGGCGCAGATAGCGAATTGCATCGAATCGGTCTTGAAGCCGCGCGGTGTAGCCGTCGTGGTCAATGCCGTACATCAGTGCATGACGACGCGCGGGGTACATAAGCGCGGCGTATCGATGATAACGAGTGCGATGCGCGGCGACTTCCGCGACGACGCCCGCACCCGCGATGAGTTCCTGCGCTTCATCAAGGAATGAGTTCGAGCGAGGCCGCGTGCAGCCGTCGGCCCCGCGAGCAGCCTGCATCGCTTGTCGTCGGCCAAGCCTCGGCTTTGGCAGCCCGTCCGATCCCGCGAATAGTCCGTGTCGTTCGTCGCCGGCCCGGCGCCACGGGGCGGGCATGCCGGGCATGCCTTACACCAATACCCGCTCGATGCCGCCGGCGTTGGCCGCCTTCACATACTCCGGCAGCCAGCGCTCACCCAGCACATGCCGGGCGATCTCGATCACGATGTAGTCCGCCTCGGTAGCCGCATCGTCGTTGTAGCGTTTCAATCCCTGCATGCAGGAGGGGCAGGAGGTCAGAATCTTCACTTCCCCCTGAAACCCGTCCGCCCGCAGTTTCTGTGCTCCGGCGCGCATTTCCTCCTCCTTGCGAAAGCGCACCTGGGTAGCGACATCGGGACGGCTGATCGCAAATGTACCCGACTCCCCGCAGCAGCGCTCATTCTTTTCCACCCGGCCGTTGACCTGTTCGTTGATGAGCGTATTCACCACCTGCATGGGATCATGGGTCTTGATCGGTGTATGGCAGGGATCGTGGTACATGTAGCGCACTCCGGTGGCACCTGCCAACCGGACGCCGCGTTCCATCAGAAACTCGTGGATATCCACGATCCGACAGCCCGGAAAGATTTCCTCGAACTTGTAGTCCTGCAGCTGATCGTAGCAGGTGCCGCAACTCACCACGACGGTCCTGATGTCCAGGTAATTCAAGGTGGTCGAGACCCGATGGAACAACACCCGGTTGTCGGTGATCATTTTGTCGGCCTTGCTGAAATCACCATTGCCGCGTTGCGGATAGCCGCAACACATGTACCCCGGCGGCAACACCGTCTGTACACCGATTTGCCAGAGCATGGCCTGGGTCGCCAAGCCCACCTGTGAGAACAGGCGCTCCGAACCGCACCCGGGAAAATAGAACACGGCCTCGGATTCACTGCTGGTGCGGGCCGGATCGCGGATGATCGGCACATAGTTGCGGTCCTCGATGTCGAGCAGCGCCCGCGCCGTTCTCTTGGGCAGACCGGCGGGCATCTTCTTGTTGACAAAATGCACGACCTGCTCATGAACCGGCGGCTTGCCGGTCGTCGCCGGAGGCCGCGCCGTCTGCGGCGACGCGAACACGCTCATCGCCCGACCCGCCAGG
This sequence comes from Steroidobacter denitrificans, assembly GCF_001579945.1. Lineage (NCBI taxonomy): Bacteria > Pseudomonadati > Pseudomonadota > Gammaproteobacteria > Steroidobacterales > Steroidobacteraceae > Steroidobacter > Steroidobacter denitrificans. The sequence goes on from NZ_CP011971.1 coordinate 2,747,626, forward strand.
CGCTGTGCCTTGAAACCCCACTCCAGCATCACCTTGCGCGTCAGCTTGATGGTTTCCGGATGAGTCGCATTCAGGAAAAACATCGAGGCGGCGGTCCCGGGATTGAAGCGCTTCTTGCCCATGCGGCGCAGCAGATCGCGCATCGCCATCGACACATCGCCGAAATCAATGTCGACCGGGCAAGGCTTTTCGCACTTGTGGCACAGCGTACAGTGCTCCGCCACATCCGCGAATTCATCGAAGTGTCGAATCGATACGCCGCGGCGTGTCTGCTCCTCGTACAGGAACGCCTCGATCAGCAGAGAGGTCGCCAGGATCTTGTTGCGGGGCGAGTACAGCAGGTTCGCCCGCGGCACATGGGTTGCGCATACCGGCTTGCATTTGCCGCAGCGCAAGCAATCCTTGACCGCTGCCGCAATGGAAGCGATGTCCGACTGCTGCATGATGAGCGATTCATGACCCATCAGCTTGAAGCTCGGCGTATAGGCATTGCGCAGATCGCCGCCGGGCATCAACTTGCCGCGGTTGAAATGACCATCCGGATCGATGCGATTCTTGTAGCGCCGAAAATCGGCAGTCTCCGCCGCGGACAGAAATTCCAGCTTGGTGATACCGATGCCGTGTTCGCCGGAGATGACGCCGCCGAGCGAGCGGGCGATCTGCATGATGCGCTTTACGGCACGATTGGCCTCCTGCAGCATTTCGTAGTCATCCGAGTTGACCGGAATATTGGTATGCACGTTGCCGTCGCCGGCATGCATATGCAGCGCAATCCATACGCGTCCACGCAGGACTCGCTTATGAATCGCCTCGACCGCCTCGATGACCGGGGCGAACGTACTGCCGACGAATGAACGGCGCAAATGAGCCCGCACTTCGGTTTTCCACGAGGTGCGCACGGAACGATCCTGCACCAGGTCGAATATGCGTGCCTCCGGCTCGCGCTCCAGCCGGCGCTCGAAATCCCCGCGCAACGGTTCGAAGCCCAGCGCGGCGAGAGCCGGCAACGCCTGCGCCAGCGGCGTGTCCAGGTGCTCGTACAGGTAGCGCCAGCGCGCCCGCGCCTGCTCCAGCACATGCCGCGCCTGACGCTGACGCTCACCGAGCCGCTCGTCGCGGGAGGCATGCTCCAGATCGGGATCCTCGATCTTGCCTAACGTAAGCTCCGTGCTGAAATACTCCAGCAGCTCGTCCAGCAGCTTCAGTTTGTTCTTGAAGGATAGCTCGATATTGATGCGCTCGATCGCGTCGGTGTAATCCCCCATGCGATCCAGCGGTATCACCACGTCCTCGTTGATCTTGAAGGCATTGGTGTGCTTGGCGATGGCGGCGGTGCGTGAACGGTCCAGCCAGAATTGCCGCCGCGACTCGGGGTTGACCGCTACAAAACCTTCGCCGGAACGGCTGTTCGCAATACGCACCACCTCGGAAGTGGCGCGCGCCACGGCATCCTCGTCATCCCCGACGATGTCGCCGAGCAACACCATCTTGGGTAGTGCGCCGCGCTTGGAACGGGTCGAGTAGCCGACCGCGCGCAGATAGCGTTCATCGAGATGCTCCAGTCCCGCAAGTTGTACGCCGCCGCTGCGCGCCTGCGCATCCAGGTGACTCTTGATTTCGACGATCGATGGAATCGCGTGGCGCGCATGCCCGAAGAACTCCAGGCATACGGTACGAACATGATTCGGCATGCGATGCAGCAGCCAGCGTGCGGAGGTGATCACGCCGTCGCAGCCTTCCTTCTGCACCCCCGGCAAACCGCCCAGGAACTTGTCGGTCACATCCTTGCCCAGACCGGCCTTGCGGAACCTGCGGCCCTCGATCGCCACGACACCGGTGCGCAATACGCGGGCATGCGCCGGCGCGGCGCGGCCATCCTTCCACACCAGTTCGAACTTCGCCTGATCGACCTCGTGAATCTTACCGCGATCATGCTCGAGCCGCGTCACCTCCAGCCAGTTGCCGTCCGGGTCGACCATGCGCCACCACAACAGATTATCGACGGCCGTTCCCCACAATACCGCCTTCTTGCCGCCGGCATTCATGGCCACGTTGCCGCCGATGCAGGAGGCATCCGCCGAGGTGGGATCGACCGCGAACACCAGTCCGGCACGATCCGCCGCCTCGGCAACCCTCCGGGTCACCACGCCTGCGCCCGTGAGAATGCTCGGCGCATCATCCGTCGTACCCGGCAAAGGCCGCGTTTCGACCTTGCCCAGCGCCTCGAGTTTCTCGGTATTGATCACCGCGGCCCGCGGCGTGAGCGGTACTGCGCCGCCGGTGTAGCCCGTGCCGCCGCCGCGCGGAATGATGGTCAATCCCAACTCGATGCAGCCGCGCACCAAAGCCGGAATCTCGTCCTCTCCATCGGGCGACAGCACCAGGAACGGATATTCCACGCGCCAATCGGTGGCGTCCGTGACATGCGAGACACGGGCGAATGCATCCAAGCGGATGTTGTCGGCACGCGTATGGCGCTCCAGCAGGCGGCGAGCACGCTTGCGCAAACTCGCCACTTGTTCCAGGCCGTCGGCAAAGGACTCCACGGCTTCACGCGCCGCGCGCAACAATTCACCCACCTTGCGATCGCGCTCGGCGTCGGTATCGTCGCGGCGCCGTTCGACCTCGTTGAGGCGATGCTGCAGCGCCTCGACGAGTTGGCGCCGGCGCTTGGCACTATCGACCAGGTCGTCCTGCAGATAAGGATTTCGCTGCACCACCCAGATGTCGCCCAGCGCCTCGTACAGCATGCGAGCGGAGCGGCCGGTGCGCCGTTCGCCGCGCAACTCGTTCAGCAGGTCCCAGGCCGGTTCGCCCAGCAGCCGTATAACGATCTCGCGATCCGAAAACGAGGTGTAGTTGTAGGGAATCTCGCGCAGGCGCGCGGGAATGCACGCGGCAGAAGACTCCTTCGGTGCGAGTGGCGCGGACAAATGGAGCGGCGGCAGGTTGGACACGGCGGTACCCGCAGTTCAGGGGTGGCAGCGGATTGTAATTAACTCTCCGTAATATTCGCGAACTCCGGCTTCCAGAGACCGTCATAATCATGTCTTCGACCTAGGAGTCCATGCATATGGTTGCGAATTGGTTGCGTGTCGGCATCGTATCGATCGCCGTAGGCATGGCCTCGGTCGCCTGTTCCGGAAACCTCGATTCGCGCGCCGCCACGCCGCCGGTCGGCGTCACGGCCGGCGGGGCGGGAGCTTCTGCGGGGAATGCCCAGGAACCGATGCGGGGCGCCGTCTCGTCCACCCTGCCGGATTTCGCCTCCCTGGTGGACCAGTACGGGCCGGCAGTCGTCAATATTACGGTCATCGGCGAGCGCCGGGACGTGGCCGACACCATCGATCTGCCGGGTCTCTCTCCCAACGATCCCTTGTACGAATTCTTTCGGCGTTTCAGGCGTCCCCTGCCTCGCGGCGGCGAGCTGCCGCCTTCGCGCGGAGAAGGTTCCGGCTTCATCGTCAGCGCCGACGGCTACATCCTGACGAATGCTCACGTCGTGGACACTGCCGCCGAAGTGACCGTCAAGACGATCGATCGGCGTGAATACACGGCCAAGGTCATCGGCGCGGATTCGGCCACCGATGTCGCGGTATTGAAAATCGATGCCGACAACCTGCCTACGGTACGCATCGGTAATCCCGAGGAACTGCGGCCCGGACAGTGGGTCATCGCCATCGGCTCTCCGTTCGGCTTCGAAAACAGCGTCACCGCGGGTATCGTCAGCGCGACTTCGCGCTCCATGCCCGGCAGCAACTACACGCCTTTCATCCAGACCGACGTCGCTGTCAATCCCGGCAATTCCGGCGGCCCCCTGTTCAATCTCAAGGGTGAGGTCGTCGGCATCAACTCCCAGATCTATAGCGGTACCGGCGGATATATGGGCCTGTCTTTCGCCATTCCGATCGACGTTGCCAACCAGGTGCGCGAACAGTTGGTCAGCACCGGCAAGGTGATCCGCAGCCGTATCGGCGTGTCCATCCAGGACGTCAACGCACAACTCGCCGATTCCTTCGGGCTGGACCGGCCGCGAGGCGCTCTGGTCGGCATGGTCGAAGACGGCGGCCCGGGCGCCAAGGCCGGCATCGAGGCGGGCGACGTGATCCTGAAGGTCGGCGATACAGCGATCGACCGCTCTTCCCAGGTTCCCGGGTTGATCGCCAACACCCGGCCCGGCAGCGCGGTACGGATCGAAGTCTGGCGCGACGGACGTATCAAGCGTCTCACGGTGCATCCCGAACAGATGCAGGCGGAAGCAACCCGTAGCGCGGCAAATCGGGAAGACAGCGACGATGAGGCAGTGCGCCTGGGACTGGCCATACGCACCCTGACGCCCGAGGAGCAGCGCCGCAGCGGCACTCAGGGCGCTTTGCTGGTCGAGGATGTCGAGGGCCCTTCGGCGCAAGCCGGTGTGCGGCCCGGCGATATCATCCTGGGCGTCAACGGCAAGACCGTGAAATCGCTCGATGAATTGCGCCAGGCAGCCAAGCAGCGCAAGGGCAAGATCGTTGCGCTGCTGATCCAGCGTCAGGATGCGCAGATCTTTCTACCGGTGCGCATCGGCTGATACCCGCAAGAGGCTGCCTGGAAAACGAACCGCATGCGACTGCTTTTGATCGAAGACGACCTGCAAGCCGCCGAGTATCTGGCCAAGGGGCTGCGTGAGAACGGCTATCGGATCGACCACAGCCCCGACGGACGCGACGGCCTGGCGAAGGCGCTTGCCGGGGGTTACGACATCATCATCGCCGATCGGCAGCTGCCGCATCTCGATGGCCTGGAAATCATCGCCGCGCTGCGCCGGCGCAACGATCACACTCCCGTGCTCATCCTGTCCGCGCTTGGCACGGTGGATGACCGTGTACATGGACTGCAGGCCGGCGGCGACGACTACTTGACCAAGCCCTTCGCCTTTGCCGAGCTGCTGGCACGCATCGAGGCGCTCAATCGCCGCAGCACCGCCTCGGCCGAGACCACCCGGCTGAAAGTCGCCGATCTGGAGCTGGATCTCCTGGCGCGCCGCGTGAACCGTGCCGGCCGCACGATCGAGTTGACCACCAAGGAATTTCAGCTGCTGGAATACCTGATGCGTCGCGCCGGGCAGGTGGTGACGCGCACCATGCTGCTGGAAGGGGTGTGGAACCTGCATTTCGACCCCCAGACGAATATCACCGATGTGCATATGAGCCGCCTGCGCAACGCCATCGACAGGGGATTTTCCAAGGCACTCATTCACACGGTGCGCGGTGCAGGGTATGTTCTGAGGGAATGAGTTCCCCACGACGCCCCGCATGACGGATCCTGGCCCTACCACGGCAGGGCACACGGATACCGGCCGCAGAAAATCCTCTCCGGCCGCATCCGGGCGTATGGAAGCGGGGCACGTCCACGCGCAGGGTTCACGCCTGGAACCGGCGCCGCGATTGCGCATTCGTCTGTCATCCTCGCGGCTTGCATTGCTGCTGATCCTCGTGTTCGCAGCCGGCGTCGCCCTGATCCTGACCTCGGTCTATTATCTCACCGCACGGGTACTGGATCGCGAAGTCGATGCAGTCATCAGTTCGGAAGTGGGTCACTTGGTGGATGACTATTCACGCGGCGGCCTGCTGCAGCTGGTATCGACTCTGCGCCGGCGCACCGACAGCTGGGGCCGTTTCGGCGCCGTCTATCTGCTGACCGAGGCCAACGGCTATCCGATCGCCGGGAACCTGGCGCGCTGGCCGACGGAGGTCCGGATCTACGACGAATGGATCGAATTCGAGATCGATGCAAGCGAAGCAGGCGGCATCATCGCGCATCCGGTACGCGCACAGCGTTTTGTGCTGCCGAGCGGCCGGCGGCTGCTGGTGGGCACGGATATCCTGGAACGCCGGCGGCTCGCCTCGCGGCTGCGCACGGCGATGTATTGGGGTATCGGCTCGATCGTGCTGTTGGCAGCCGCTTTCGGCATCGCCTACAGCCGGGGTATTCGCCGCCGACTAGGCGCTTTTGCGGCAACCTGTGAATCGATCATGGCGGGCGACTTGTCGCAGCGCCTGCCGATGCGGACTGCTCATGACGAGTTCGATGCACTGGCTGCCGCAGTCAACCGCATGCTCGAGCGTATCGAACAGCAGACGCGTGTCCTGCGCACCACGTTCGACAGTGCCGCGCACGATCTGCGCGGTCCCCTGTACCGCGCTCGAGTACGCATCGAGGAAACGCTCCGGCATCCCGATCTCGCCGACGGTTCACGTGAGACCATGGAAGCGACGCTCGCGGAACTGGAGCGCGTGCAGCGCATACTGGGTACCTTGCTGCAGATCGCCCAGGCCGACGGCAGTGCGCATGAACTGCCCACCCAGGATGTGGACCTGGCGCGGCTGGCACGGGAACTGGTGGATCTCTACACCCCGGAGGCCGGCGAGCGCGGCATCACGCTGACGTATTCCGGCACCGGGACCGCAGCCATCCGCGGCAACGGCCAGCTGCTGGCACAGGCGCTCGTGAACCTGATCGAAAACGCGATCAAATATGTTCCGGCAGGTGGACACATCGAAGTCGGCATCGCCCACGAACCCAACGGCCTGCTGCTGAGCGTGGCGGATGACGGACCGGGCATTCCGGCAGCGGATCGTCAACGCATCCTGCAACCGTTCGTTCGCCTGGAACGCGATCGCGATCAGGTCGGCAGCGGCCTGGGTCTGAGCCTGGTGGCCGCAGTGATGCGCATGCACCTGGCCAGCATGGAATTGCTGGACAACCGGCCGGGTTTGCGGGTGCAATGCCGTCTTCCGGCAGCCGCTCCCGAAGTATGTTCTTGAGGAGATCCGGATCAGGGGATCTGGATCTTGCCGCCGCCCCCCAGACCGCCGGCACCCAGATTCGGCATGCCGCCCTGCGGAACCACCAGCTGGGAGGCCTGCTGACGGCGCAATTCCTGAATCTGCTGCACCGTGCGTTCGATTCCCGCAGCCGCAGCACCGGCGAAGCCGGCAACCGCCGCATCGAGCGTGGCGCCGGGAATCTCGAAGCTGATCGGCACCGGCCCCATGTTGGTCATGATCTCGGCCTGGCCCAGAAACAGCACCGGACGATCGGCATCCACGCTGCCGTCGCTCTTGACGGGCGTGAGCCGGCGGATCGTGCCCACCTTCCTATCGGTAAAAGTATCTTCCTGATACAGGGCTCCCGCATCCATTTGGGGGTCCAGGGTCTGTTCGTCGGCCATCGATCGCTCCAGCGGAATGTCCGGCACAGTAGACCAGCCCGATGGCATATCTTCAAGACGGTTTGCGAACGATGCCCGGGCGACCGGAGCAAAAGATCCGTTCGGATCGGAACAGGGTTCCGGAGGGACTCGGGACGGGTACAATGCGACATGTGTTGAGCACCGGCCAGGACCATGCAGGAAACCGATAACCCATTCAGCGAAGCCTTCGGTAAGGCCGTGGATCTGGCCAACAGGATTGCCGATACCGACGATAAGGCCGATATCTGGGATATCGCCGATGGGTTGATGGCCGGCGCCGTCCAGTATTGGCTGTACTCACGCCAACCCTGTCCCGACCCGGAATGCGAGGAATGTACACCGATCAGCACGGCCGAAAGCCGACTGGAAGAACTGCGTAAGCTGATATACCAGTTCGCGCGGGAGAGCGAGTATTACCACGCCCCCACCGATCGCAACGTCGGCCGCGCCTGAAATACACGGCTGAAGCGCCTGGGCGGAATCCATACCGACCCGATCCGCCGGCGAACCGCGGCAAAACCGCCGAATGCGCCCCGTCCGCACGGAAGACGAAGGCAATCTGGGATCCAGCGCACACCACCGCCGATGTGATGCCGTCCACACTGTCATCGCCTGTTCTGTGGACTCGCCCCAAGGAGGCCGGAATTGGGAATGCTGAAAAATCTCAAGCTGCGCCATCGCGCCTATGCGTGTACCTACAATTCATTTCGCTTTGCGGCACGCCTGCGGGGTGATCTGAGCGAATTCGCTCCATCGATCGCCGAAACGCTGGAAAGCGTCGGTGACGAACTGGCCGCCCTGGCGCGTGACAACTGTCCGGATGAGAAGGAACGCCGGCAACTGATCGACGGACTGGAAGGCGCCCTGCGGGCCCTGGGTCTATCCGATACGGCGCAGGTTCATATCGTCTCGCAGCTGGCGCCGCGCATCATGGCGGGCGAACCCGCCAGCGCCGGCAAGGAGGCCTGGACGCGTATCGCGGTCTGATTCGGCGTTTACTGTTCGCCAAATATCTCGCGCGCGCGTCGCGAACCGTCCGCTGAACCAGTCCCGGCTGAGACTGCGGCGGACAGCAAGGCGACGACGGCGTCTTCCAGATTGGCGACGAACAGCCGGATGTCGACCGTCGCACGACGTTCGCCGGCCGCATCCAGCAGACGCGAGTAATCGTCGAGGCCGTGAAAGACCAGCACCGCGGCGAGCATCCCGCGGTTGCGAGCCACCGGTCCCGGCACCGCGGCGGCGCGCAGCGCGCGCTGCAACGCACGGGTGAAGCGATCGGCGTGCGCCAGGCGCATCGTCGAAGCGGGTACGCCCCGCACCGAAAGCGTATGCAGCGCAATGAGCTGCGCATTGATGCGAATGAACTCCCGACCGCCGTCGGCATCATGAAGCTTCGCGGCCACCGGCCGCACCAGGGCTTCGGCCAGCGGGCGCAGCCACCGCCTGGACGGTGAACCCTGCAGCCGCCCGAGCATGACCTCGCGCGCAGCGGCGATCCCAGGCACATGCTTGTCGAGGATCGCCTGCAGGAGACCCTGTTTATCACCAAAGTGATACTGGCAGACGTTACTGTTGCGTTGAGCAGCTGCCTTGCTGATCTCGTTGAGCGAGACACCCTCGATGCTACGCTCGGCGAACAGTCGCTCAGCGACACTGATGAGCTTGGCACGCGTCGCGACGCTGCGCCGTGTCGGAACCGCGTCGAGAGCCTGCATCAGCACATCGTGCCGAAGCGGCCGTCCATTGCCGATGTCTGCCCCGCCACGCGTCCCGCTGCGGCGGCATGCTGCTCGTTGGCCGCGATATGTCCAGGCTGTTGCCGAACCCGCTGCAGCCAGGCAACGACCGCAGGATAGGCCGACAGCTCGAAACCTCCTTCAGGCGCTGCATGCGTGTAGGCATAAAGCGCGATATCCGCGATGGAATATTGCTCACCGACGAAGAATGTATGTGATTGCAAATGCGCATTCATGACTGCCAGCGCCTGATTGCCCGCCGTCTGCTTTTGTCGCAGCAACTCCATATTGAAGGGAGTTTTCTCCATGCCTTTGACCGTCAACCAGAACCTGGCCGTTGCGATGTTCGGCTCGTGACTGTATTGCTCGAAGAACATCCACTGCAACACCTGCGACTGCTCCAGCAACCCGTTCGGCCAATAGTGCGTCCCTTGAGACAGGAAATGGAGAATGGCATTCGATTCGGGCAGGCGCGTTCCGTCATCCAGCTCCAGGACTGGTATACGCCCATTATGATTTTTGGCGAGAAATTCCCTGGTTCGGGTCTCGCCCTGCAAAATATCGACAAAAACGTATTGATACGGCAAGGCAAGATGCGCAAGCAACAACCTTACCTTGTAGCCGTTACCTGATCTTGGATCGTCGTAAAGCTTCATTGCCATGCACCGCTGCTCGTCGTCATGGTAGCGCGCCGCCAGTCTCGATTGTCAACCCGGATGATGGTCGCATCAGCCTCGGGATCAGCCTCGGAAACGACGCGTCCGCAAGGCCCCGCTCTCACCGGCACCTGTCATTTCATATACCAGCAGCCGCCGGCGGCTGCCAAGCATGCTGCCTGGAAGTCCACGGAATGGGCCTGTTATCATATCGCCTGGCGATTTGGAGAGATGATGTCATCGAGCAGCTTGCCCAGGTGTCCGCAGTGCACCTCGGAATTTACCTACGAGGATGGAAATCTATACATTTGCCCAGAATGCGCGCATGGATGGAGCAAGGATGCCTCAGCTGAGGAAGCCGAATCAAAGCAGGCGATACGCGATGCGGTCGGCAACGAACTTCAGGATGACGACACCGTCACCGTCATCAAGGATCTCAAGGTGAAGGGTTCATCCCTGGTCGTGAAGATGGGCACCAAGGTGAAGAATATCCGCCTGGTCGCAGGCGATCACGATATCGACTGCAAAATCGACGGTATCGGCGCCATGCAGCTGAAATCGCAGTTTGTGAAGAAGGCGTAGAGCAGATTCGCTCAGGAACCATCCTTTGTCTTCATCGCGAGAACCCGGCGCGCGGCTTTCAAGTGCGGTATATCGATCATTTTCCCCTCGATACTGAGCGCACCTGCTCCCGGGTTGTTTTCGAATAGTTCCACCACGGCCCGCGCTGCCGCAATCTGCGCATCGGTGGGCGTAAAGGCAGCATTGATGATTTCGATCTGTGACGGATGAATCGCCATCATGCCGGTGAAGCCGTCCCTGCGGCCGCGTTGCGCATAAGCGGCCAGACCCTCCGGATCGCGAAAAGCCGGATAGACTGTTTCTATCGCTGCTACTCCCGCCGCATGGGCCGCAAACAAGGTCAGGGAACGAGCCAACTCGTAGGGTGCTGAATATCGGCCATCCTCTTGTCGCGCGGAGATTGCGCCGATCGACGCCGGTAGATCTTCCGCACCCCAGGTAAGACCACACAGCCGGGTGCTGCTGCCTCTATAGGAGCCAAGGGAAAATATGGCGCTGGGAGTTTCGGCGGTGATCGGCAAGATCATGCCGTCCGTCCACCCCAGCGAGGTCAATCTTGCATCCAGCGCCGCGACACTGGCGCCCCCTTCCGCCTTGGGCAGCATGATTCCATCCGGCCGCGCGTCGCAGAGCGCCTCGAGATCCTCGTCGACGAGACCGCTGTCCAGCGGATTGACGCGGACGAAAAGGCATGTCGTACTGCCTTCGACGTCTTTCAAGAATGCATGAACGGCACGGCGCGCGGCCGGCTTGGCCTCGAGCACCACCGAATCTTCCAGATCCAGGATCAAGGCATCCGCGCCGCAGGTGAGCGCCTTTCGCATCCGGTCGGGGCGATCGCCCGGCACGAACAGCAATGAACGTAGTTGCATCATTACGGACTTCGATTCAATTGATCCGCTCGGAGACATTCGTGGATCGTTTCACTTTTCTGATTCAATAGTTCGTGTCGGCACATGACGATGCCTGCCTGGAGGCGCGATCCGCCGATCTTGACCACCACCGCTTCCGTGTCGGCGTGCAAGGTGTCGCCGATGAATACCGGCCTGAGCCTGACCACTTTATCATAGCCGGGATCGGCAACGAGCCTTGTGCCGGGGTCGATCGGTCCCGGCGATGAGGCGATAATTTTTCGACGCCTAATCGACGCTCCTTTCGGGAGAGAATGTCCAGCCCAGCTGAAAGCCGATGTCGGGCGTATTATTGAGATTCTGCAGATTCTCCGTGATCGCAAAGCGGAAGGCGTGTCTGCCTCTGCGATGGAAAAATCCCAGGCTCAGTTGATACTTGGTGGCCAGCAGTTCATACAGATCAGTTTCGTTGCGATCGTATACGCTGGGACTGATATAGCCCTGCAGAATTGCATTGGTTCGCTGCGTCAGGCGTCGCTCATAACCCAGCACCAAGGTGGGTACGATTTGTGCGTCGGATGGCATGAATCCACCGGCGCCCGCATAGTACACGGCGGCGGCATTCACATAGATCGCTTGAGATTTTGAAAAGCGCTGTACCGCCGCCTGCACGCCGACATCGGTACGTCCCGTGGACAGGATCGTACGATGACCGTTCAGCGGAAGCTTGGCGGCCGCCTCCAGGATCAGTTTCCACTTCTCCGGCAGGCTCACGCCCGAGTAACGTACACCGATCGTCGGATCCAGCAGTCCGCCGCTCGTTGGCATGCCGGATGAGACGTATTGCGTCGACTTCAGGTTCAGCAATATGTTGGCATCATTGCGCGATACTGCATGCCGCCCGAAGCTGCTGAAGCCGAACGTATCGTGAAACCCCTCGATCGCGCTATCGAGAAATCCACCGCCATACGCTGCACCGCTCAAAATCAGGTAAGCGCTCCAATCTGCAGTGAACTGATAATGTAGAGTGACATCGAGCTGTGCCAGCTCTTGATCCACCAGGTAATTATCGCCAGGCAGATCCAGCATCGCCTGATACTCGGCAGGACCCAGCGTACGGCGCCCCGGCAAGCCGACGAGATAACGTTCCACCTCGGGACTCAGCGCCCAGGTATTTTGATACGCCAACTCGGCCTCCATCGCCCATGAGCCAGGCGCCAGGGAGCCTGCGTACGCCGGACGCATATCCAGGCGCAGATATCCGAAGGGCGTCAAGTCGCGCGCCCGCAGCAAGCCGAAGTACCCATCTCCGCCGGCCGCAAATGCAGGCGCTTGGATCATCGAAACGAGGAGTATGAGAACAAGACTGTGACGTAGCATGCTGCTCATTTGCGTACTGTAGCCGCGCATGAGCAGCGCCCGCCAGATCGATTTTGCAACCATCTGCCTGCCCGCGGATCGAGGCCGCTCAGTCGTCTGCTCAGCCAGGTCGTCAGATCGGCTAGGTCGTCAGATCGGCGAACTGCTGCTTGAGCACCCGCCGCAGCACCTTGCCCATCTCATTGTAGGGCAGCTCATCCAGGTAACGGATCTCACTGGGAACGCGCGAGGAACGCAGCCGCCGGCGCACCCACTCCTGCAGCTCCGCCGGCGTCGCCTTCGCGCCCGCCTTCAGCACCACTGCCGCCCCGACCCCCTCGCCCCATTGACGATCCGGTACCGCCACCACCGCCGCATCGCGCAGCGCCGGATGCTCCTGCAGCACCTCCTCGATCTCCCCGGGGGAGATATTCTCCCCGCCGCGCACGATCACATCATCCGCCCGGCCCTCAAGGTACACATACCCGAAGCCATCCACATGGCCGCGATCGCGCGTGGCGAACCACCCCTGCGCATTGAGCTGACTGCCCTGCTCCAGATACTCCCCGGAGACCTGCTCGCCGCGCACATAGATCTCCCCGGACTGCCCCGCTCCAAGCAGCTGGCCGTCCTCATCGCGCACCTGCAGCTCCACCGTCGGCACCGGCTTGCCCACCGAGGCCAGACGCCGGCGAATCTGCGGATCCTGGCTCTCAAAGCCACTGCGATGATCCTCAGGGCCCAGCAGACAGATCGTCGAGCTCGTCTCGGTCAGCCCGTACGCATTGGTGAAGTCCACCCCCGGGAAATACCCCATCGCCTGCTCGATCACCGCCAGCGGCATCTTGCCCCCCCCCCATAGGCGATCGCCCGCAAGGAGGGCACCTCGGCCGTCGCACACCCCGCCTGCTGCAGATGATCCACGATGCGCGAGAGCATCGTGGGCACCACGAACGCATTACTGATCCGCTGCGAGCGGCACAGCTGCAGCCAGCCGGCGGCATCGAAGTTCGCCATCTGCACCATGCGCCGGCCCGCATACGTGGAGCTCAAGATCGCCGAGATACCCGCGATGTGGTACGGCGGCACCGAGATCAGGATCGCATCCGTCTCGCTCGCACAGCCAAACTCCACCGTGCCCAGCACATAGGACATCAGGTTCTGATGACGCAGCACCGCCGCCTTGGGCCGCCCCGTGGTGCCGCTGGTGAACAGCTGAATGGCGGTATCCTCACCCTGGCCCGGGGCCGCCAGATCTTCCGCTACCGCTGGTGATGCCCCTTGTGATGCCCCTGGTGATGCCGAGGCCTCGATCGCCCCCAGGCTCAGGCGCAAAAACTCCTCCCGCCGCAGCACCTCGATCCCCGCCGGCAAGCGCAGCGTGCTCAGCAGCGGCTCATCGCTCAGCAGCACCGCCGGGGCAATACGCTGCAGCTGCTCCTGCAGCTCGGGCGCGGTGAGCCGGTAGTTCAGCGGCACATACACCGCCCCGGCATACGCCGCGGCGAACAGCGCAATCGGCACCGCCGGGCTGTTGGTGTCCAGCACCCCAAAGTACTTCACCCCCGCCGCGGCGATGCGCCGCGAGCCTGCCTGCGCGCCCGCCAGCAGCTGCCCGTACGTCAGATGCGTCTCCCCGCAGCTCACCGCAATGCGCTGCGCATGGCACTGCGCCGCCATCTCCAGCGCCATGACCAGATTCATCGCTTGATCCTAATCCGAAGAGGGCAGCGGCTTGGCCTGCTTCACCGTCAAGGCCTCACCCCCAAGCCCCAGCGCACCCTTGCCCGCCTTCGTGCACAGCAGCTCCAGCGTATCGCCCGCATCCACATAACGCTTGCCCACCAGCGCCATCTCCCCCGCCTCAGCCGCCACATGCTCACCGACCCTCTTGGGCGCATCCATCGCCACCATCTCCACCCCTCCGCAGCTCAGCACCACCTCCTCGGCCGGCGAGCGCACCACCATCACTTCCGTATCGCATACCGCGCATTTCACGCGTGTGCCTGCCTTCAACAGCCTCATGTGTATTCCCGTCGCTTTAATTCAGGCATTGGTGCCTTGATCTTTCACCGCACAGCCTAGCTGCTGCGGCGGATATGAATTCTTAACTATGACCGCCGATATTACACCATTCATCGCCCACCCAGACTACAACTCGTTGCTGCAACCACCCATGCTTCCGCCCGGCGGTGAGTTCCCGATCGAGTCTTAAGGGAGCGATCGATCCTCGATGCTGTCGATCAATCCCCAGGCCAGTGCCGTCGATGCATCGATGCGCTCGGCCGATAAACCCATATAGGCAGCGCGCTGACGACCGATGCGGCGCGGAATGCTGACACAGCCGCCGGCGCCGGGAACCAGTCCAAGACGAATTTCAGGAAGCTGGAAAAACGCGTCAGGTGTCGCGCGTACATATCGGCCGAAAGCAGGCAGTTCCGCGCCGGCACCGACACAGGCCCCGTGCACATGAAATTCGACCCGCTCGGCACACTGGAGCAGCACTGCCGCCGGCAGCCGCAGACTGCGTATCGCATGCGCTGTCGCTGTATCAGGCCGCGTACCGAATTCATCGAGGTCGCCGCCGGCACTGAAACTTTTTCCGTTGCCCGCCAGCCGCGCCTTCTTGATCGACGGATCGGCAACCACGAGTTGCAGCGCCTCGCAAAGTCCATCGCGCATCTCCACCGACATCGAATTACGGCGGGACGGGCGATTCAACCGGATCTCGAAATTTTCGCCCTGGCGCTCCATCAGTACGGGCGGCCCTGGATCATTGGCCCTTGCGCCGGTGCGCGGCGCCCGCTCATCCAGCCAGCGGCGAAACTCCGGACCGCCCTGGAGCACGGCATAGGCCAGCGACTCGACCACAAGCGCCTGCTCGGCGGCCATGTGCTCGGTGACCCGCAACACTTGCACGAACGTCATGGCGGCCAGCGGAGAGCGCCGTATATTTTCCAGGGTGGCACCCAGCAACGCCGCATCCGGCACGACCATGTCGCAAGCCTGCTGCACAATCTCATGCACCCCCTGTTCGGCGATGGCAACGACCGGGCACGACAATCTGCGCAGCCAGCCGGCAATGAACGCCTCCTCGTCTATGCTCAGTCCAGGTGCAGACTCGTCCAGGTGCAGGAGCAGACAAGGAAATTCGGCAAATGGCGAAGCGGCATCGGCCTCCGGCAAGCGCGCCAGCGCCGCCAGTTCGCTCAAGCCGATCGCCTCGGTGGTCAGCGATGCGATATTCATTCAAACCTTGGAAATCAGCTCCTCGGCGACCCGTTCGAGTTCCGCGCGCTTCTGCGCCAGCGTCGTATTCGGGCCGAGGGTGAAGGCGAACGGAAAGACCGTGTAGCCGGTCGCGCCGGCATCTTCGAGACGGCGTATATCAGCCGGAGTCATCGGTCTTTCGTCCCAGATCGCCACGATCGAGTCGAACGGCTTGTTGTAGGTGCCGTACTCCTTGCGCAACTTTTCGAGTGTCCGCAGCGTGTCGAGCGCCTGTTCGAGCGTCTGCCCGGGAGCAACCCAGCCGTCCCCGAGGAGGGCGGCGCGTCTGAGTGCCGGCTCGCTGATGCCGCCGATCAGGATCGGAACCGGAGCGGGCGGAGCCGGAGTCATGATGACGCGTGGAAAGTTGAAAAACCGTCCGTGATGTTCGACGAATTTTCCGGTCTGCAACTTGCGGATGACCTCGATGCACTCGTCATAACGCTTGCCGCGAGTATGAAAGTCGACACCCATCATGTCGAATTCCTCCTTCATCCAGCCGGCGCCGGTACCCAGATGCAAGCGTCCCTTGGAGAAATATCCCAAGCTGCCGGTCGCCTTTGCGACCTCGATCGGATGGCGCAGCGGCAAAATATAAATACTGGTGCAAAAGTGCAGCTTCTGCGTCACCGCCGCCAGCCCGCCGACCAGTGTCCAGGGATCGGGCCACAGCGTTTCATCCGTAAATTGCGGCGGCTTGTGATCAGCCGAATATAGGTATTTCGACTCCTGCTTCTCCGGATGCACGAGATGATCCGGAACGATGAACCCATGGAACCCTATGCTCTCACAGGCCTTCGCCACATCGAATAGCTGGTCACCTTCACACAAAAACGACGATTGCCAGAATTGCATTCTCACTCCTCGAAGCAGCGCCCGCCCGCACCATACCCCGGATTCAGGCTATTGAGGAACCAGGCAGCGGTCAACGCCCTCGAGGGCCACGCCGCTAGCTCATCGAGGCGACGCTGTTCAACAGCAGGTGAACCAGGGTGGTTTGTCGCCGCACGCCGGTCTTGGCAAAGATCGAGCGGAGATGGGCTCGAATCGTGTTTTTGCGGATCTTCAACTCCGCGGCCGCCTCATCCAGCGTCAGGCCGTTGGCCAGCAGCAGCGCCAGCGTGGCTTCCGCGGCCGTCAGGCCGAACAGGTTTCGCACCGTCTCCAGGGAAAACTGCGATTTCTGTTCCGGATCCCGGATGAACGCCACCGCAGTGGGACGATGACGGCCCTCCGAGTATTCGCCGATCGGTATCGGCCGTACCAGCACGCTCAAACTGGCTCCCCCGGAGCGCCGGGTCAGCGACATCGCCTCCGGAACTCCCGGCGCCGGCCCCGCCGCGTCCAGAGCCAGAGCGATCAAGCGCTGCAACTCCCGGTCCTCGGCTGGAAAATCGGCACGCAACTCGTTGTGAACGATCCGAATCCCATCCTTCGCTTTCAGCAACGCATCAACGATACGGTTGGTGCGCATGATCGCACCTTTTTCATCGAAAACGATCATGCCCACCAGCATGCGGTCCATGGTGCTCGAATACAGCTGCCGCTCCGTTTCGATGAAGCCCATGCGCGAATGCAGCGTCACCGCACGCTTGAGGTGCGGCAGCAGCGCCTGCGTCAACGCCTTGTCCTGCGCCGAGAACTCCCCGGCAGCCGACGCCCGCGTGATGCGCAGCCGGCAATTGGCACCGCCCTCGGTGAGCAGATCGGCCCCCATGATGAAGCGGATGTCGTTCGGTTCCAGAAACGATTTGTAAAACTCTCCCGCCATCCAGGAGGTATCGCTCCTCTCATCGATGGTGACTACTTTTTCGATAGGCAATCCCATGAACGGGTCCATCGAAAAGAACTGATAGTGGCTATAGGAGGAATTGCACACCTCCGCCCCCCATTCACCGGCCCGCGTCAGCAGCGCAGGCTGATCTACCGAGGCGGAGCGTAGAATCAGCGTCGTCCAATTCGCCCGCATGAGCCGGCGCAACATGATCAGCGCCTCGCTCCACGGCACCGGCTCGAGCGGCCCCTGATAAATAGCACCGATCAGCGCACTGAACTGCTCCAACGGCAGGGACATCGCTCCATCTGCGGCTTTCGGTCGCTTATCGAACGCTAGCGGCTGGCTCATTACGGTGCATGGCCCCTGCGAGAACGGGAAGGCTCGAACCTGGAAAGGAGCGGACGAGCATCAAGCCTCCGGCAGGAGGCACGGGCCCACCGTGCCCGTCCGTCACGTCATCCAGGCATGATAGGTGCACCTCAAGCAGCCTGCAATCGAACTTCGTCGATCCTCAGCCGATACTGCCGCGGGCAATTTGCGCCAGGTCCAAAAACACGGGCTTTTCGCCGCCGCCGTGTATTTCGATTTTGGCGCCGCTTACATAGGCGGCCAGCGGCGAGGCAAGGTATAGACAGGCATCGGCGACATCCCGCGGTCTGCCCATGCGCTGCAGCGGCAGCATCGCGCCGATACGCTTTATCCCCTCCTCTCCACCATAGTGTTCTCGTGAATTCTCGGTGGTCACGAGGCCGACGATCAATGCGTTGACCCGGATGCGCTGCGGTCCCCACTCCATCGCCAGCGACTCCGTCAGGTTCAGCAGTCCGGCCTTGGCTGCTCCATAGGCCGCAGTACGCGGCGATGAGCGCACCGCCGACACGCTCGAAATATTGATGATCGAACCGCCTTCCGGCTGGTCTTTCATGGCCGCATACGCCGCCTGTGACATGAAGAACGCAGCTGTCAGATTCAGCTGGATCACCTTCTCGATCAACGACGCAGAGCAGGTCGCCGAATCGACCTCGGGGCCGCCTCCGGCGTTATTGACCAGGACATCGAGACCTCCATGGTCGCGCGCGATGTCCTGAATCAACCCGTGGCACTGGTCGGCCTGGCGCACATCGCATTTACGGAATTCAGCCACATTCGCACCTGCCGACGGCCGCTCCTCGGGATCCGAGCGGCCGCAGACGATGACCGTGGCGCCACACTCCAGAAACGCCTCGGCGATGCCGCGGCCGATACCGGCCGTGCCGCCGGTCACCAGTATCCGGCTGCCCGAGAAGTTCAACACTGCGTCCGCCACCTTCATCTCCTGGCTGGCAACTGAATCCGACCTGCACCTGGCCTTGGGCGGGCCTGGATTTGGGTTGTGGTTTGGGCTGGGGCTGGGCCTGCTGGGACCGGCCGGACTGCAGGCCGGCCGTCTAGATGACCAGGCCGATATTGGCACCATGGCGGGTCGCCTCCGCCATGCGCCGCGGCAGCCAGGCAGCCCCCGCCAGATACAGCGGCGTAAAGCCTTCCGCCTTGAACTGATCGTACAGCTCGTTCTGCGCCACCGCGCCGTACACCAGCACCACGCTGTCGAAACCCTCATGGCGAACCGGCCGGCCCCCAAAGACCGATACGAACTGCAGTCCCCCGGCATCGATCTGCGTCAAGATCACATTCCCAACCGTCTGCACCCCCAACTCCTCCATGCGCGCCAGCGCCATCCCCTGGGAGTAGCGGGCGATCTCTCGGCCGAGCTGCGCGCTCTTGTGAAAGACGACGACCTCCCGACCCTGACTCGCCAGGTAATCCGCCACGCTGACCGTCTCGTAATAGTCCTCCTGCGACACCAGCGCCACGCGCTGCCCGCAGGCAGCCGCCCCCTGCATCACATCCCAGCCGTACGCCACATGCGCCAGCTCCAGACCCGATACATCATGCGGCACCCGCGGCCGCGCCCCGGTGGCAATCACGATCGCCTCGGGTGACAGCGCCTTGATCGACGCGGCATCCGCTCGGTTCTGCAGACGCACCTCCACCCCCAGGCGCGTCATCTCGTTCTCCTCGAAATAGATCTGATCTTCGAAGGAATCCCGACCCGGCGCCTTGGCTGCGATCAACAACTGCCCGCCCAGACGCTTGCCCTGCTCCAGCAACGTCACTCGATGTCCGCGCTGCGCCGCAATCCGTGCAGCCTCGCATCCCGCCAGGCCCCCACCCACCACGACCACTCGCTTCGGCTTTTGCGCCGGACGATATTGCTGCTCCCAGCGCAGTTCGCTGCCGATCACCGGATTGATCGAACACATCGGCGTATATGGAACATACAGCGACTCGGACGCCTCATCGATGCAGCGCGTGCAGGCGATACAGCGACGAATCTCCCCCAGTCGACCCTCGCGTGCCTTGTTGGCGAATTCCGGGTCGGCGATCCCCGCGCGCACCATCCCCACCAGATCGCAGTACCCCTCCTCGATCAGGTTTTCCGCCAGCACCGGATCATTGATGCGGCCGGTGAACATCACCGCCACCTTTCTGGGCAACCCCGACAGGTCCGCCTTGGCCGCCTTGCCGGCCTCGCGATATTGGGCGTGCGGATAATAGGAATTCGGCACGTACGAGGGCGCTCCCCAGCAATGCCCGGTATCGATGTCGACGAAGTCCAGCAGACCGTGCTGCGCGATCCCATAGAGCATCTCGCGCATTTCCATATGGTCGTAGCCGCCCTGACGAAACTCCTGTGCGCTGATGCGCATGCCCAGCGCCAACGACTCTCCGATACGCCCGCGCACCCGCTTGAGCACCTCCACGACGAAGCGGATGCGCTCGCTCGGCCCGCCCCCCCAGCGGTCGGTGCGCCGGTTGGAAACCGGCGAAAGAAAGGCGTGACCCATGGTCTCGTGCGCGCAATGAATCTCGATTCCATCCGCCCCCACCGACTGCGCCACCCGCGCCGCGGCAGCATATACATCGATGCAATACTCGATCTCCTCCTCCCCCAGCACATGCGGCGTGTAGGACTGCGCGCCGATCATGGGTACTGCCGAAGGACCCCACGCAGAGGTCAGCTGTGTCAGCTGCACCACCGCCACCGAGCCTGCCTCGTGCACCGCGGTGACAAACTTCTTCATCCCCTCGGCAAACGCCGGATACTGATACGCCGCACCATGCGAGGCGCAGCCGATGGACAGGCCGACCTCATCGGCCGTCTCGGGCGGAAACGGCACATCCAGCAGCCAGGTCTCGCTACCGATCCAGCCGGTGCCTCCGCGCGCCTTGGCCACATGATGAGCGATGAAATGCTCATCGATCATCCCCGGGGTCATCGAGGAATTGATGGTGTTGGTCGTCTCGCAGATCCGGTTCGGAACCCGCATCGGACCTATCTGTAATGGCGTGAATAGATGCGTGAATTTCATATCGCTCATGACAGCTTTCCTTCCATCCTCCGTCCCCTCATCCCCCGTCCCGGTCCGCAACCTCGCCTCTCGGTTCGCGATTCGGCCGCTTCTCGCCCCCGCGAAAAATCCGCTCAGGCCGGAGCACTCACCGTCAGCCGCTTCACGGCAAAAGGGCGCTCCGTTTGCATCTGAAAGTAACCCCAGGCGGGAAACACCTTCACCAGCCGCGGCCACAGTGCTTCGCGCTCCTCTGTCGTCACATCGCGCGCCACCGCCGCGTACTTGTCGAAATCAAGCTGCACCCAGCAGTTCGGATTGGCCTGCAGATTCATGATCCAACTCGGATGTTGATCATAGCCGGCCAGCGAGCCCACCACGATCATGTCCTCCCCATCGCGCATGAACACCGCCGGCGTGGTGCGCTGCTTGCCCGTCTTGCGGCCGATCGTCGTCAGCAACAGCGTCGGAAAGCCGCCCTGCGCGTTCTGTCCCGTCGATCGACCCGCAGGATCGGCCAGGTACGCCTCCACATCAGCGTGTGCATCGCTTCTGATCAGTTCCAACGAGGCTGTGCGCTCCTTGAACCAGGCCCACTCCTCATCGTTCATCCAGTCAGGCTTCTGCATGTTCTCTCGATTCGTCTTGGTCACCATTGTCAGCCTCTCCAGATGGGTGATGCGAGATGACGTGCATCTCACGGGACAACTCCTGCGGGACAACTCACACGGGACAATGCCGCGCCGCGGCCTCGCCACGCCCGCCGTGGGTAAACGTGTCTTTTGCGATGGTCGACCCGCCTGGTCAACCCTCATTTGGGGTAGAGCCGCCGTGACTGACGACAGCCGCGAGCAAGACCGTCCTGCCTGTCATGGAGCAGTTTCCGCACGAAATCCTGGCGGGGAATCCTGGAGGGCTCGACATAGAGGGCTTGACATATGCGCCGTCCATGTCAATCATGACATCGTCAAACAATGGGCAAACTCGCCGAAAGGCGGGGACGCAAAGCTTCCGGTCTACAGGAATCATTCCCAGGACAGCGGGGTTGCCGCGGAGCCGCGAACATTGATTCGCGGTTGCCGACTCGCCATCGATCAGCGGTGAATACCGGCCGATCGATCCAGAATCCAAGCGAGACGGACCGTGCAAAGCGACATCCTCCCCGAATGAATTCCCCGCGGGCATTGCGTCGAGCGTCGGCCGCCGGCGAGTTTTACTCGCTCGTGACCGCAGTGCCGGCCCTGAAACAGGCGTCATGGGATCCGTGACCGGGGAACGAGCGTGGCCGACAACACCAGCAAAGTCTTCCAAGCGCCGGCGGTCGAGACCGCCGGTTTCCAGACGGTGACGCATGGCGACGCCGACACCGGGGCAACGCTGTTCGTCATCAATTTATGCGCCTCCATCGCTCCGATCTCGACCGACGGCCGCAATCTTCCAGGCCTGGAGAACTACCGGCTCTATCGAGTTTCACGCCTGGAGGACGGCCGTACCCGCCATCGCCTGCGCCTGGGTTTTTTTTCCAGCGAAGCACACGCCGAGAATGTGCTCGCCCTGGTTCGCCAGCAATACCCGACGGCCTTCACCGCCTGCCTGCACGAGGAAGACCGCAAATTCGCCCGAGGCTACCTGGCGCCGGCCGGCCGCGAAACAGTCGTGAAACCCAGGCCGGCGGCGGCACCCGTTGCCGCACCGACGGCCGGGGAGCGACCGGCGCGCCAAGCACCGGCGGAGCTCGTGGTCACGCCGCTGCAAGCCGCCGGTATCCGGCCCGCCACGACACGTCCCATGCGCCGCTCGCCTCCGCAACTCGATACCACCCAAACGATCCGTGCATTGACGCGCGCGGAACTCGAAGATGAAGGACTGGAAAAGTGGTTTGCCATCCAGTTGGCCGCTTCCGAGCAACCGGTCAATCTCGACACCATGCCGCATCTCGACATCTTCGACGCCTATCGGCTGTACTCGGTGGCCTCGATGAATGCCGGCAAGATCGTGCACTCGCTGCGGCTCGGTTTTTTCAAGGAGGATATTTCGGCCGAAGCGGTCGGCGGCTATCTCAAGACATTTTTCTCGACACCGACGGTTCTGCGCGTGAGCGAAGCCGAGTACACCCGGTTCAAGGCTCCTCCGGAGCAGACACGGCCGGCGGCGAGCGCGGACATCGTCACGCTCACTCCGGCTCGCGCGCCTCGAGCCGACATCCCGACGATAACGCTGGCCGTGCCCACGCCGGACTTCGCCCCCCTGGCAACCGGCGCATTCGAATCGCGGACCGGCGACCGACAGACCGTCGAGCAACTCGATGCCGCAACCACGGGCAGTTTCAAATCCGGTATCAGCGCCTCGACCCTGGCGCAGCTTGCATCACGGCACGAGCCCAAGGCCATTGTGTCTGCGCGGCAGCGTCCGACACCCTCGCGCAACAGGACAGGCATGACGGGCAAGCACAAGGCCCTGGCGCCACGCAGCTTGTCGGAGCAACTGCTGGAAGAAGCTCGTGCCGTCGCACTGTCCGAAAGCGGTATTCGTGAAATTCCCAAGAACGGCTCGCTGTTTTCGCGTCTGGTCGGCAAGCTGACACGTTGACACCGGGCCATCACGACGCTCGGCGCCTCCCGACAGCACAGCGGCACGCTGAAATCCTATCGCCGCACCCAGCGACGCTGCGTACTGCGCCAAGACATCCGACTTGGTGCGCTCCACCAGGACGTCTTGAGTTAACATGTCGCCCGGACCGCCCGCCGGAATCAACCCTTCCCGGCAATACGCAGCCATCCTGACGGCTCGCCGTGGACTCAGCCGTGATTCTCATCCGACGAAGTGTCTTCCATCATCATCCTGCATCCAGTGACCCTGCGCGGCAGCCTGATTGCGGATCATGATATCGGCTCGGGCAAGCGGCCTGCGGCGTTCGCGCCAGCCTGAATCATGAAAGATTCCGGCATCGCCGTGGCGTTGGTTTTCGCCATACTCACGTTCGGACTGTGGGCCTACATGAACCGTCCCGCCGCTGAGCCGCCCTGGCCGGCCCGCGTGCAGGGCATGGCCTTCTCGCCGTTCCACGCCGACCAGGATCCGGCCTATCGCAGACTACCCGACAGAACGCAGATCGAGGCGGATCTGCAGCTGCTGTCCGGCAAGGTCGCCGCGCTGCGCATCTATTCCTCGCTGTACAGCCTGGCGGAAGTGCCGCAGCTCGCCGCACATCACGGCATCAAGATCACGGTCGGCGCCTGGCTGGATACTCGGCGGCACAGCAATGAAGCGGAAATCCACGGAGCCATCCGCCTGGCGCAGGACAATGACAATGTCACCCACGTCATCGTCGGCAACGAAGTCCTGCATCGTGGCGATCTGACGCTCGCCGAGCTGGTGCAGCACATCGACCGAGTCCGGGAAGCGGTGCAACAGCCGGTCAGCACTGCCGAGCCGGCCCATGTCTGGCTGAGGAACCCCGAACTGGCGCAGCACGTGGATTTCGTCACCGTGCACCTGCTGCCTTACTGGGAAGGCATCGGTGTCGAACAGGCGAACGATTTCATTGCCGGCACGATGCGACAGCTGCAAGCGGCTTTTCCCGACAAGCTCATCGTCATCGGAGAGGTGGGTTGGCCTTCCGACGGGCGCACCCGCGGTCAGGCGATCGCCTCGGTCAGTCACGAAGCGCTGTTTCTGCGCCGCTTTCTGCGCCTGGCACGTGATGCAGGCTATGTCTACTATCTGATGGAAGCCTTCGATCAGCCGTGGAAGGCGCGCTTCGAAGGCGCAGTCGGCGCCTACTGGGGCGTGTACGATGTACATCGTCGGCCGAAATTCGAATTCGTCGCTCCCATCGTGCGCGTACAGCGTTGGCAGTTGCTCGCCGTCATTTCGGTGGCGCTCGCCGCCCTCCTGCTGGGACAGCTCTATATGCACAGTACGGCGCTGCGCATCCGCGGACGCGGCCTGCTGGCGATGGTGGTCTATGCGGCAGCCACCGCCGCGGTATGGATCATCTACGACTACTCGCAGCGATACCTGAGTTTCGGCGGCATCATCATCGGCGCCTTGCTGATCCTGTGCATGCTCGCCGTGATCGCACTGCTGCTGACCGAAGCACACGAATGGGCCGAGGCGCACTGGGCCACCACCCGGCGGCGGCGTTTCACCGTCTCTTCGGTACCCTCACGACATTGGCCGAAAGTTTCCATTCACGTACCGGCCTACAATGAACCGGTACCGATGTTGATCGAGACGCTGAACGCGCTCGCCGCGCTAGACTATCCGGACTTCGAGGTCATTCTGGTCGACAACAACACGGCCGATGAAGCCGTGTGGCGGCCTTTGGAGGCGCATTGCCGGCTCCTCGGTCCGCGCTTTCGCTTTTTCCATGCCGCACCGCTGGCCGGCTTCAAGGCCGGCGCATTGAACTACGCGCTGCGCCGCACGGCTGCGGACGCCGACATCATCGCCGTGATCGACAGCGACTATCGCGTCGATACGCGCTGGCTGTGCGACCTGGTGCCGGGCTTCGATGATCCGAAGGTCGCGATCGTACAGGCACCGCAGGATTATCGGGACAGCGGCGCCAGCTTGTTCAAGGCGATGTGCTACGCCGAGTATCGCGGTTTTTTTCACATCGGCATGGTGACCCGCAATGAGCGCAACGCCATCATCCAGCATGGCACCATGACCTTGGTTCGCCGCGCGGCCCTGGAACAGGCAGACGGATGGGCTCAGTGGTGCATCACGGAGGATGCCGAATTAGGCCTGCGCTTGTTCGCCCTAGGTCATGAAGCCTGCTATCTGGTGCATAGCTACGGCCGCGGTCTGATGCCGGACAGCTTCGCCGACTATAGAAAACAGCGCTTCCGCTGGGCCTACGGCGCCGTGCAGATCCTGCGCATACATGCCGCTGCCTTGTTCTCCGGCACACGTTCACGGCTGACACGCGGCCAGCGTTATCATTTCATCGCCGGCTGGCTGCCCTGGCTCGCCGACGGTCTCAATCTGATCTTCACCCTGGCGGCTTTGTGCTGGTCGGCGGCAATGATTCTGTGGCCCAATCGCATCGATCCGCCGCCGATCATGTTCTCGGCGCTGCCGCTGGTCCTGTTCACGTTCAAGCTGCTGAAACTTGCCCACCTGTATACTTCGCGCATCGGCACGAACGTGCGCCAGACGTTCGCCGCGGCAATGGCGGGACTGAGTCTGTCGCACACCATCGGCAAGGCGGTGATCAAGGCTCTGTTCACCCGCGACGAACCTTTTTTTCGTACGCCCAAGCATGGCACGCGGCATGTGCTGGCTCGCGCCGTTACAGATGCCCGGCAGGAAATGCTGATACTGGCGGCACTATTGCTGGCGGTCCTGGGTCTGACTCATCGGTTCGCAATTGCACCCGGACTTGTGATCGGCCTGCCGCGGGAGTTGAAGGGAACCGACGTCTCGGTCTGGATCGCGGTCCTGCTGATCCAGGCGGTTCCCTATGCCGCCGCCTTGCTGATGTCGATCATCGACGCCTTGCCGCTGCCGGCAAAATGGCTCGGCGATCCGGCCCGTCCCCTGCCCGACCTGCGGCCCGACCCATAGCAGATCGGAATCCAGCCCGCCCATGGCGCTTGCTTCGTCATGCATTTCGATTTGAATGCATGACGAAGCAA
The DNA here is from genome assembly GCF_001579945.1 of Steroidobacter denitrificans. Classification (NCBI taxonomy): domain Bacteria; kingdom Pseudomonadati; phylum Pseudomonadota; class Gammaproteobacteria; order Steroidobacterales; family Steroidobacteraceae; genus Steroidobacter; species Steroidobacter denitrificans. The sequence continues at coordinate 2,774,131 of NZ_CP011971.1, forward strand.
GCGCCATGGGCGGGCTATAACCCAGGATGGTTACGAACGGCATGTCTTGTGAAGGCCTTTTTCGCGCCGTCATGCAAGACAGCGGCGCGGAAACGAGCGAGGTAAGCTTACGGATCCACTCATCCAGGCAAACTTCCAATGACGAGTCCCCGACAGCGGCACGCTTCCCCGGCCCGCGGTAAAACCGCCGCACGCCGGCGAAACGACGGCGAATCCGGCTCGGCGGCCACCCGGCGGCTGACACCTCCGGCGCCGGGGGTGCGCCTGCAGAAAGCCATGGCCGACGCCGGTCTGGGTGCGCGTCGTGATTGCGAAAACATGATCACTACCGGGCGTGTGCGCGTGAACGGACGCACCATCGACACCCTGCCCTGTTTCATCGATCCCGCCAGAGACATTGTCGAACTCGACGGCGAAATCCTCCGGCTGTCCGCTGCCGCAGGTACGCATCCTGAAGACGCCGCTCGAAATCAGGAACGGTCCGGGAATCAGCCCGCGAGCCGATCCGAAGCCGCAACCGCCATCCAGGCACATGCGCATATTTATGTGCTCATCAACAAACCGAAAGGGGTGATCACCACCACGCGCGATCCCGAAGGCCGGCGCAATGTGCTGGATCTGGTACCGCTGGCGCTGAGGCGCAACGCACGCCTGTTCCCGGTCGGACGGCTGGATGGTGACTCCACGGGCCTGCTGCTGCTCACCAACGATGGCGACCTGGCCTATCGGTTGACTCATCCGAAGTTCGGCGTCACCAAGGAATACCGCGTGACCTGCGCGGGGCTTGCGGGCGAGGAACAGATGAAAAAACTTCGTGCCGGCATGTATCTGTTCGATCCGCGTGCGGAGGGCGCCAAGGCGGCAAAGCGCGCCTCGATGGAATCGGTACGCATCATCGAGCGCCGGGTCGACCGTGCCCGCGGCGATCGTACATTGCTGAGCATCCGTCTGCGGGAAGGGCAGAACCGCGAAATTCGCCGCATGCTGGCACGCACGGGGCTGAAAGTCCGTGAACTCGAGCGTGTCGCCATCGGCCCGTTGCGGGCGCCGGGACTGAAACCCGGCCAGGCCAGGCTGCTGGGCAAAAAGGACGTGGACCGCCTGCGGGCCGCGGTCCTGTCGACCAAGGATTGATCGATGCGTCGCGCTGGCCTGGACGAATCCATGTTCGAACCTTCCGTTGCTTCTGCGCATATTTCCGCTCTGCCCATCGCTGCGGCGCTGGATGCGCTGCGGCTGGCGCTGAGGCGGCATGCCAACGTGGTACTGCAGGCGCCGCCCGGCGCCGGCAAGTCCACCGGTGTACCGCCGACACTGCTCGCGGAAGAGTGGCTGCAGGGCCGCAAAATCGTGATGCTGGAACCACGCCGCCTGGCGGCACGCGCCGTCGCCGAGCGCATGGCCGCCACGCTCGGTGAGAATGTCGGCACCACGATCGGCTATCGAACCCGGCTGGAATCCCGAATCGGTAAGGACACTCGTATCGAAGTCGTCACCGAGGGAATACTGACCCGTCGGCTGCAGTACGACGCCGCGCTGGAAGGGGTGGGTCTGCTGATCTTCGACGAATTCCACGAACGCAGTCTGCAAGGCGATCTGGGGCTGGCGCTGAGTCTGGACGTGCAGCAGACATTGCGCGAAGACCTGAAGATCCTGGTGATGTCCGCGACGCTCGACGGCGAGGCCGTCGCCCGGCTGCTGCACGGCGCGCCCATCGTGAACGCCCAGGGCCGTGCATTCGACGTCGAGGTTCGCTGGCTCGATGCCTTCCGAGCCGGAGCCCCGCGCGGTGCCGGACGACGCCCCGATGTCGCCGGCATGACCTCCGCCACGATACGACAAGCCTGTCTCGAGTCACCTGGCGACATCCTTGCCTTCCTGCCCGGTCAGGCGGAAATCCACCGCACGCGGCAACTGCTGGAAAACCTCTCCCTGCCGCAAGGCACGCGGATATCGCCTTTATATGGAGAACTGGGACTGGACGCCCAACAGGCCGCCATACGGCCCGGCCACGCCGGGGAGCGCAAGATCGTGCTCGCCACGAACATCGCCGAGACCAGCCTGACGATCGAAGGGGTGCGCATCGTGGTGGATACCGGCCTGGCGCGCCGCGCCCGATTCGATCCGGCCACCGGCATGAACCGGCTCGAAACGCAGCGTATCTCGCGCGCCTCGGCAAGTCAGCGCCGAGGACGTGCCGGGCGCCTCGCACCCGGCATCTGTTATCGGCTCTGGACACGAGCCGAGCATGACGCCCTGCCGGCGCATACGCCCGCAGAAATCCTGGAAACCGATCTGGCGCCGCTGGCGCTGGACCTCGCCGCCTGGGGCATCCATGATCCGGGCCGGTTATGCTGGCTGGATCCGCCGCCGGCTGCGGCCTTCCAGCAGGCGCGCGACCTGCTGACTTCGCTCGAAGGATTGGACAACCATGGACGGATCAACACACATGGACGCGCACTGAACCGGCTCGGCACGCATCCGCGCCTGGCGCACATGATCCTGCGCGGCGCCGCACTGGGCATGCAGCGCACCGCGCTGGAAATCGCCGCCGTATTGGGCGAGCGTGATCTGCTGCGCACCGGACCCGCCCATCGCAACGTAGATCTGCGCCTGCGGCTGGAAGCGTTGCGCCACGGTCGAATCACCGACCCGGCAGCCGGCGCAGAACTGCGCATCGATACAGGTGCTCGCCGGCGAGCGCTGCGCAATATCCCCTTGCTGAGGCGGCAGCTGCAGGGCCGCGCGGACGGAACCGAGCATCCCGCCCGCCAGGAGGATTTCGCTGCAGACCATGATACGGACATCGGCCGCCTGCTGGCCTTTGCCTATCCGGAACGCGTGGCGCAGTCGCGCGGGGCCGATGGCCGCTACCTCCTCGCCAATGGGCGCGGCGCCGCGCTTCCGCCGGGGCAGAGTCTCGCACGCGCGGAATTCCTGGTCGTTGCCGATCTGGAGGCCGGTGAGCGCGAGGCATCGATCCGTCTTGCCGCGCCCTTGGAGCGGACGCATTTGACGGCGGACTTCGCGGCGCGTATCGAACATCGTCGGCGTTGCGAATGGGATGCACGCAGCCAGGCGGTACTGGCGCAGGATGAAGACTGGCTGGGCGCGATCAAGTTGCGCGAACGGCGTATCGAACAACCCGATGAGGAACGCATGCATCGCGCCTTGCTCCAGGGCATACGCGAACTCGGCATCGACGCTCTGCCCTGGAGCCGCGAGGCGCGCTCCCTGCAGCGGCGCCTGATGTTTGCACGCCGCATGGATGTCTCGATCGGACCCGACGTGAGCGATGCCGTATTAGGCGCACAACTTGAGGACTGGCTGTCGCCCTGGCTATCCGGCATGAGCCGAAGGGAACACCTGGCGCGTCTGGATCTGCATGCCATCCTCATGTCCCTGCTGGACTGGAATGCGCAGCAGCGGCTTGCACACCTTGCGCCCAGTCATCTGGAAGTGCCCAGCGGCTCGCGCATTCCCATCGACTATTCCGGCGACGCGCCCAGCGTCGCCGTAAGGCTGCAGGAAGTCTTCGGCCTGCACGTCACGCCGACCATCGCCGGCCGTGTACCGCTGACCTTGCAGCTGCTTTCGCCCGCAGGCCGTCCGGTACAGGTGACTCGGGATCTGGCCAGCTTCTGGGCACACGGTTATCTTGAGGTAAAAAAGGAGCTCAAGGGACGCTATCCGAAACATTCCTGGCCGGACGACCCCAGGAATGCCGCTGCCGTGCGCGCCGGGCGCGGCAGGCGCTGACCCGAATGCCCCTTCACGGCTGCAGGGTTGGAAAACGAGAGCATCGGGATAGAATGTTCTCGACATGGATACCGTATCCGCTGTCATCCACCCTGTCCTCGCAAGCTGCCGCGCCCGGCCGCGGACGGAGAATTCGTATAATGCAACCTTTGAACGAGCAGCTTGCGGCACTACATGCCGAACTCGCCCGTACACGCTCGGTCGATCCGCAGACACGCGAGCTGCTCATTGCACTATTGACCGACATCACTCGCCTGCTGGGCCAATCGGCCAGTGCTATCGAACAACAATCGCGTACCGCACGGCTCAATGAACTGGCCGTACAGTTCGAGGCGGAACATCCGGCACTGGGCAGAGCGCTGCGGCAGGTTGTCGATACTCTCAGCAAAGCAGGTATCTGAATGTACGACGACAATAACGTATTCGCGAAAATCATCCGCGGCGAGATCCCGGCCTTCAAGGTTCATGAAGATCCTCATACGCTCGCCTTCATGGACGCAATGCCGCAGTCCGACGGGCATACGCTCGTGATTCCGAAAGTGCGCGCCCGTAATTTTTTCGATATCGAACCGCAGGCGCTGGCCAGGCTGATCGAGTCGACACAGTGGGTTGCGCGCGGGGTGCGTCAGGCGTTCAACCCCGGCGGTATCCGCATCCTGCAGTTCAACGAAGCGATGGCGGGTCAATCCGTCTTTCACATTCACTTCCATATCATTCCCTGTTACGAGGGCACCGAGCTGCTGATGCATGCCCGCAAACCCGCCGACAAAGCGCTGCTCGCAAGGCAGGCCGAACAGATACGCCAATCCCTCGCTGCGCTGTAGCACCCCTATTCACGCACCGGCGAAAACGAATGTCCGAGAAAATCCACAAGGTACCCGACGACTTCGCCACCCTGGCTCATTTGCGCCAGGCGGATTATCAGCGGCTGTACCAGGAATCGATCCGTGATCCGAATGGGTTCTGGGCACGCATCGGCCGGCGCCTGGACTGGATCCAACCGTATACCAAGATCAAGGACACCAGCTTCGACGAGCACGATTTCCGCATTCGCTGGTTCTATGACGGCAAGCTCAATGTCGCCGCCAACTGCCTGGATCGCCATCTGCTCAAGCGCGGTGACAAGACCGCCATCATCTGGGAAGGCGATGATCCCCGCTTGTCGGAGCACATCAGCTACCGCCAGCTCCATGAACGCGTCTGCCAATGTGCCAATGCTCTGAAATCCCTGGGCGTCGGTCCAGGCGATCGGGTCACCATCTATTTGCCGATGATCCCGGAAGCCGCCGTGGCAATGCTGGCATGCGCCCGCATCGGCGCGGTGCACTCGGTGGTATTCGGCGGATTCTCCGCGGATTCGCTCGCCGGGCGTATTGCCGATTGCGGCTCGAGCGTCGTCATCACGGCCGACGAGGGATTGCGTGGCGGCAGGCGCATCGCGCTCAAGGAAAATGTCGATGAGGCGCTGAAGGCGTCCGGCACCCAATGCGTCAAGCATGTGCTGGTTACGCGGCGCCTGGGATCGAACGTGTCCATGCAGAAAGGCCGCGATCGATGGTTCGAGGATCTGCTACAAGGCCAAAGCAAGGAATGTCCGGCTGCAGCCATGGATGCGGAGAGCCCCCTGTTCATCCTTTACACTTCCGGTTCCACCGGGCAGCCAAAGGGCGTCCTGCATACCAGCGGCGGCTATCTGGTGTTCGTCGCAATGACGCATGAACTGGTGTTCGATCTGCGCGAGGACGACATCTTCTGGTGCACCGCGGACGTGGGCTGGGTCACCGGCCACAGTTATGTCCTATATGGTCCGCTCGCCAATGGCGCCACGACCGTGATGTTCGAAGGTGTGCCCAGCTATCCCGACGCCGGCCGTTTCTGGCAGATCGTCGACAAGCATGCAGTCACACTGTTCTACACTGCGCCGACGGCGATACGCGCCTTGATGCGCGAAGGCGAGGAGCCCGTCAAACAATGGTCGCGGCGCTCGCTGCGTCTGCTGGGTTCCGTCGGCGAGCCCATCAACCCCGAGGCCTGGGAGTGGTATCACCGCGTCGTCGGCGACGGCCGCTGTCCCGTCGTGGATACCTGGTGGCAAACGGAAACCGGCGGCATCCTGATCTCGCCCCTGCCCGGAGCGATCGACCAAAAACCAGGTTCGGCCACCTTGCCCTTCTTCGGCGTACAACCCGCCATTGTCGATAACGAAGGCAACATGCTCGATGGCGTCGCTGAAGGCAATCTGGTGCTCATCGATAGCTGGCCGGGCCAGATGCGCACCGTATTCGGCGATCATGCGCGCTTCGTGGAGACCTATTTCCGGACGTTTCCGGGAAAATACTTCACCGGCGACGGCGCAAAGCGCGATGCGGACGGCTACTACTGGATCACCGGCCGCGTGGATGACGTGCTGAACGTTGCCGGCCACCGGCTGGGCACCGCCGAAATCGAAAGTGCGCTGGTGGCGCATCCGAAAGTGGCGGAAGCCGCGGTCGTCGGCTGCCCGCACGATGTCAAGGGACAGGGCATCTATGTCTATGTCACCCTCAATCTAGGCGAGACACCCAGCGAGGAGTTGCGCACCGAACTGCGCAACCGTGTACGCCAGGAAATCGGCGCGATTGCCACGCCCGACTTCATCCAGTGGGCGCCCAGCCTGCCCAAGACCCGTTCTGGAAAGATCATGCGGCGCATCCTGCGCAAGATCGCCGCCAACGAGCATGATCAGCTCGGCGATATCTCCACCCTGGCTGATCCTGGTGTCGTGGACAGCTTGATCCGCGAGCGCCTGAACGGGTCCGACCGGTAGGGGTACGGCACGGCTGCGTGGGGTACGGGCGGCATCATGCGCCGCCGCGATCATGGCGCCAGGCCGGACACCGGGCGGTTTCGAGCCGGGATCATGTCCTGCTCGGAGCCGCCAAAGGAGCCGTCAAAACAGCCGGCCCGCTCCAGCCAGCCGGGGCCGATAATATGCATCGTCCAAGGTACGCAGCTCGACGGTGCGCCCCGTTTGCGGCGCGTGGATGAAGCGGCCCTCGCCGGTATAGATCGCCACGTGGGAAACGCGTGTGCCGCGAGTCTTGAAAAACAACAGGTCACCGGGTGCAAGCTGTTCGAGACCGACGGGATCCGCGGCGGAATATTGTTCGAGCGTAGTGCGCGGCACATCGATGCCGAGTTGACGGTGTACGAAGCGCACCAGGCCGCTGCAATCGAATCCGCCGGGTGCCTCGCCGCCGTAGTGATAAGGCGTGCCGAGCAGGGACATCGCCCGCATCGCGATCTCGCTGCCCAAACCGGCAGCAGCGAATTCCCGCGCGCTCGATGCCAGCGGCGACACGGCAGCCGGCGGACCGGTCCGCGTGCGTTCGGCAGGGGAAGCGCAGCCTTGCAGGAACAGTCCTCCCGCAAGCACGATCAAAACCATCGGTAGTCCGCGGTCGTGCAACATCTCGAGTCAGAATGCCGCAGCCGGCGCCGGGTTCCAAGGCCGCCAGACCGAAAACCCCTGCAACCTCCTGTCCGGGCCTATTCCTCCGGAGCCAAGGTCAGCTGCAGCCCGTCCAGATGCGCGCCCAGCGGAATCTGGCAAGACAGGCGTGAATGCTTTTGAGCGAATTCCAGCTCGGTCAACAGCTCATGCTCGTCGCTTTGCCGATCGGGAACGCGATCGATCCATTCAGGCGCCACATACACATGACAAGTGGCGCAGGAGCACATGCCGCCACATGCCGCCGCCAGGCCATAGTCCGGATCCCGCAACGCCTCCATCAGAGAACCTTGTGCCGGTACCTCGAGTTCATGCGTCTGACCATCACGATCGACGACATTCAATTTGATTTTCACCCACCGACTCCCGACCCGATCGATTTCAACCCAACCGCTTCCGTCCCAACCACTTCCGTCCGGCATCACCGCGCATTTTAAGCAACGCCCGGCCGGACTCCAACCGACCGGCCCGCAGCGTGGATCAGCCATGCCTCACCGGTCGGCGCCTCTCCGGCCGGCGCTGCCAGCGTAGCGGCGAACGCTTGCGCTGCCCCGCCGACCGGGATTCCATCCTACAATGCCCCCGATGAATGTGATTTCAAGCTCCCGGCACGCTCTGCATACATCGGCCACCGTGCTGCTGTGGATGCTGCTGCCCTTGGCCCAGCCTGCAAGCGGTGCTCCCTGGGATGCCATTCGCCCCTCTGCCATACGCGCACACGTCGAATTTCTCGCCGACGATCTGCTGGAGGGGCGTGCCGCCGCCTCGCGCGGACATGACATCGCAGCTGCCTACGTGGCGGCACAATTCCAGCAGTCCGGGCTGCTGCCCGCCGGGGAGGCGGACTCGTTTTTCCAACCCGTCCCGCTTCTAGAGGCGACACCGGTGCTGCCTGGTTCGTCCGCGGAATGGGTGTTCGCAGGCGGCAGTCATGTATTCGAGTACGGCATCGACTATCTGCCTTCCGCCGATTTTGAATCGGCCAGCTCCACCTTGAGCGCACCGCTGGTATTTGCGGGATTCGGTGTCGAGGCACCCGAATTGCAGCATGACGACTTTGCGAACATCGATGTCAAGGGACGCATCGTCGTGGTGCTGAGCGGCGCACCGGCGAAGTTCCCGGACCATCAACGGGCTTATTATTCCTGGCCGCAGCGCAAGGCGGCCACGCTCCTCGAGCATGGCGCGGTAGGCGTCATCCACGTCGATTCTCTGGAAGACAGCCGCCGCATCCCATGGGAGCGGCGCGTCGCCATGAGCTGGACCTCGCAGATGCGCTGGCTGAACGAGCAGGGCGAACCGCAGAACACCTATCCTCAACTGAAGTTGCAATTCCGTTTCAATCACGCTGCCGCCGCGTACCTGTTCGAGCAAAGTCCCGCCAGTCTCCCGGAAGTGCTCGCGACGGCTGAGACAGGTGATGCACAAGGCTTCGAACTCCCCGGTATGCTGACGCTGTCGGCGACAACCGGACTGCGGCGCACCCAAAGCTCCAACGTCATCGCTGTATATCCGGGCGCGGATGCTCAGCTCAAAGACGAATATATCGTGCTGAGTGCGCATCTGGATCATCTGGGCCGCGGTTCCGCCGTCGACGGCGATTCGATCTACAACGGCGCGCACGACAACGCCGCCGGTGTGGCCATCCTGCTGGAGATCGCCCATGCGCTGCACGCATCCAAGGTACGTTCGCGTCGCTCGCTCCTGATCGCCGCCGTGACCGCGCAGGAGAAGGGCCTGCTGGGCTCGGACTTCCTCGTGCACAGCGCTCGGGCGGCGAACCGACGCATCGTGGCAAACATCAATATCGATATGCCGCTGATTTTCGCGCCGCTGCAGGACTTCGTCGCGATCGGAGCGCGACACTCGACTCTGGGCGTGATGGCACGTTCGGCTGCAGCGAGCCAGGGATACCAACTCGCCTCAGAACGCTTTCCGGAAGAATTGCGCCTCATACGCGGCGATCAATTCTCGTTCATCCGCCGCGGCATTCCTGCGCTCGCCCTGACCGGCGGATATCGTGCGCGCGACAATGCGCTGGATCTGGAGCAGATGCGGCGGCAATTCCGCGCCAGCCGCCATCATCAACCCGGTGACGATCTGTCTCTGCCGATGGACTATCGAACCATGGCAGACCTGGGAAAGGTCAACCTGCGTATCGCGCTGGCGGCGGCCGATGCGTCGGCCCGGCCGCACTGGCAGCCGGGAGATTTCTTCGCGCGAATATTCGCGCACCAGGAATGAGCGGGCGCAGCGCCCCTTCACCGGACGAGACCGCAATCCCGCTCCAGCGTGGCGCGCACGGCATCGATGGCGCTCCTTCACCAGGCGAGGATCGATCTCCGCGTGCGCGGCATTACGTAAAAAAGCTCATATTTCCGGGTAGTCCACCGTACCCATGAATGTGAACCAGCACTCATCCCAGACATCCCGGACGCAATTCAGACCCTCTCGCAGTCGAACATCGGCAAGGCATTGCCTACGCTAGGCGCAGCTCCGGCCGATAACAAGGTCAAGGAGAGGCGAGCCATGAGCGACGAATGGATCCAGCTACGGGTGGGTGACCCGGTTCGACTTAAAGACAGCGGTATCGAGCTGCGCGGCGATGTCTGGCGGCTGCGCGCCGGGGGCTATCTGGTCGTACGCTGGCAGGATGCCTGCTGCAGCACTCATTGCATGACCGCGTTGGAGTACGATCATTCGCGCAGCCGTGCCGACTGGAGCCGCAATATCATCCAGGAGGACCGCTAAGCAGAATTTCTCCTGCGCCGTGAGCAAGCCCGGCACACGAGATATCCGGGCCCCAACCGAGCGTCGCGACACATGTTATTCGCATTTCCTCCCCCTTCCATCCCGTCGGTCGAAATCAAGAATCGCGAGGAGCGCTTTCCCGTCCACCGCATCTATTGCGTAGGGCGCAATTACGCTGCGCATGCGCGTGAGATGGGCTCGGACCCTGGGCGCGAGCCGCCGTGCTTTTTCACCAAGCCGGCCGATGCCATCGTCGCCAATCATGCCGAGATACCGTATCCGCCGCGCACTGCCGATCTGCACCATGAAATCGAACTGGTGATCGCTATCGGCACAGGCGGCTTAGATATTCCGATGACACATGCACTGGAGCATGTTTTCGGCTATGCCGTCGGTAACGATCTTACTCGACGAGATCTGCAATCGACCGCGCGTGAACAGCGGCATCCCTGGGACACGGCCAAGGGCTTCGACCGCTCGGCGCCTATCTCGGCCATCACGCCGGCGGCGCTATGCGGACATCTGCAACGCGGCCGTATCTGGCTGAATGTCAACGATAAGCTGCGCCAGGACGCAGATCTGTCCGAACTGATCTGGAGCGTTCCGGAAATCGTTGCCGAGCTCTCGGCCTTGTTCGAACTCGTCCCGGGAGACTTGATCTACACGGGAACGCCCGCCGGCGTCGGCCCGCTCGAGCGTGGCGATCACCTGGAAGGCGGCATCGACGGTTTGGACACCCTGGTCACAAGGATCGTGTAGAGCGCCAGCCGGATGCCGTCCGGCTGTCCCCTGGGGACCGCCCAGGAACCGTCCCGGCGATCCGGAAACCACCCGCTGACCGCCCCGGCGGGCATTCCGAAAACTCAGGCTCCCGGAGCCCATGAAATCCCTGCGAAAACCTTCAAGATTCCCGGATCCGCCTGCGAAAGGCCCTCCAGACCTGTCAGCAAAGGCCGAGCAGCGGTAAATCAACCGACAAATCGACCTGGGGCTTGAAGAATTCGATGACGCCGGCATTGATCCAGCGGCCATATCATCCGACAATTAAGGGCTCGGCTTGTAACTCGAATTTGGCTGAAACCCGATCCCGGCTCGCTACTTGAATCAAGGAAATCTCATTTCCGTCTGAATTTCGCTCCAGTCCGGCTCATTGTGGGATTTTCCCAGGCTCAGTCACGCCCACGCGGGATTTCCGCGGCAATCGCCGGCACGCTCCGGGCAACCTCCCCGATACCAAGCCTCCTCAGCAAGACTCATTCTGGACTACAATCCGCGCCCCCATGATCAACCACCCCAAGGAATCCGATGTGAATCAACCGGAACTAGAGCTTCAATTGAAGGTATGGAAGGAACTCGCCATCAGTAAACAGGTGCTGATGCGAACCGCAACCGATGCATTGAAGCTGGATCCGAACTGCACCCAGGAACAACTCAAAGAAGCGCTCGAAAGCGTCATCCAGAAGATCGCCAAGTCCGAGACTCATGTCGCCCAGGTTCAGGCGGAAGCCAAGAACACGGTCGCCGCGATCGAGAAAAAGCTGACCGCAAGTGAAAAGGCTCAGGCCGCCGCCGCCGCCACGATCGAACAGTTGCGCGCCGCTCAGGAAGGCATGGGCCGGGACATCGTGGCCGAACGCACCGGGACGACCCGGGAAATCCAGAAATTGAAGGAACGCATCGCCGAACAGGAAAAGGCCATGAAGGCGATCAACACGGCGTTATCGGATACGCCGGAAAACGTGCTGCGTAAAATGAACACGCTCAAGAAGCAGAAGCAGGAAGAGGCCGAGGCTCGCAGAGCCGTCGAAAGTGCGTTGAACACCATGCGCGCCGACAAGCGCAAGCAGGAACAGCACACCACCGAGGTGCTCAAGGACAGCGCGAAACTGCTGCAGGGCTACCGCGATCTGCATGCCGCATGCACCACCATACATGAACAACTCAAGCCCCTGGTCGCCGATGCCAAGGATCTGCCCGCATTGCCCGAGTTCGATACGAAGCTCGTGGAAGGCATCGAACAGGCCACCGCCAAAATCGAGAAATCACTCGACAAGAAGTGATCCGTCAGGAATTCGGCGGCCGGCCCGGCGCGCTCACCACATCAGGTCATCCGGCACGACGAAGTCCTTGTAAGGATCGTCCGCCTCGGCGACCGGACGCTCGTCCGTCAGGGCGACGACCGCACGCGGCTCACGTTCGCGTATCCGTTCGGCAATTTCGGCCGGAACCACATCGTACCGTCCTTCGCAGCGCACGATGACCAGTGAACCGGCGATCAATTTTTCGCGCAGCGCCGCATCGACGCTCATGCGCCGCACCTTCTGCCGATCGATGAAATTGAAATAATCGTCGGTCTGCGGACGGGTCACCCGATGCTGCTCGATCAACTGCTTGATCTGGGCCCAGCGCTCTTTCCTTTCCGCCTGTTCCTGGCGCTTGCGATTCAGTTCCTGATCGCGCGCGGCTTTCGCGGCTTGCGCCTGTGCGGCACGGCGCTGCTGCTCCTTGTGGCGCTCCGCTGCGGCAGCCCGGTTCTTATCCTGCTTGTTTCGCTGATACTGCTGCTGTTCCGCCTGCTTCGCCTGTTTGCGGCTGCCCAGACCGGCCTGCAACAACTGCTCTCGCAACGACATGCTCATGAATCGATCCCGAACGCCAAGAGTCCCGTGCGGACCCGGAAGGCACTATGGGGATTGCACCGTTGCCGGTCAATCGGCAGACCCCCGCGGCGTAAACAGCCGGTCGAGATCCGCAGCGGCGAGCAGCCGCCATTGACCCGGCGCCAGAGTGCCGAGTTCCAGCGCACCGATGCGGCATCGATGCAGACTTTCCACATGGTTACCCAGCGCTGCGAACATGCGGCGCGCCTGATGATAGCGGCCCTCGGTCAAGGTCAGGCGCGCCCGGCGCGCGTCGAGGACCTGCAGCAACGCCGGCGCCAGCGGCTGGCGCTCGGAGGCGAGCATCAGGCGGCCGCTGGCGAACACCCCCGCCTCATCGCCCCGCAAATCGCGCGCCAAGGTGACTTCATAGACCTTGGGCAGGTAGGCGCGTGGATGTGTAATCCGGTGCAGCAGCCGCCCGTCGTCGGTCATCAGCAGCAAGCCGCTGGTGTCGCGATCCAAGCGGCCGATGCTGGCAAGTTGCGGGGAACGCCGCCTGAATCGTGGCGGCAGCAGGTCGTAGACGACGGCACCCGGGTCACGCGTCGAACAGGTGTATTGTGTCGGTTTATGCAGCATCAGCAGCATGCCGGCCGGTGGATCCAGCGGCTCGCCGTCCAGGCGAACGTTGCCATGTTCGACCCGGTCATCCGCATACAGGATCTCGCCCGAGGCGTCCGTGACTCGCCCTTCGCGGAACATGAGCGCCACTTGCTTGCGGCTGCCGTAGCCTAGGTTGGCGATCAGCCTGAGCGCCTTGATCACAGGATCCATGGATATCGAGACATCGAAAAATCCGTTCAGCCCGATCTATCGAGATACGGCCGCCCGGGACGCCTGCCGCCGGGCTTTCACCGCCTCGATGACCTTGAAGCCGCCGGCCTGCGCGATCGTGTGCACTGCGGCGAAGCCGCGCGCCAGTTCGGCCTCATAGGGCAGGTGTCGATTGGCCACCAGCCACAAACGGCCGCCGCCGGCCAATGCCTGTGCAGCCGCGGCCAGGAACCGCCGGCCGATGTCCGGACGATCGGCGCCGCGCTGTGCGTGAAAAGGCGGATTGGTGACGATGACGTCATAACGGCGCGCCAGACCGGCCATTACGTCATGCCAAAGAAAATCGATGGCGATACGCGCCTGGAACGGCGCCAGGTTCACGCGCGCCAGATCCAAGGCACGCCGTTCCGCGTCGATGACATCCAGGGCCTCGATACCCGGACAGCGCTCCAGCAATTGTACCGACAGATAGCCATGACCCGCCCCCAGATCCGCGGCATGGCCAGCCAAATCCAAGGGCAGCAACGAGCCCAGCAGCGCGGAGGCCGGGTCGATCCGGTCCCAGGCGAAAAGACCCGGCCGACTGACATAACGCCCGCCGGCGATCCGTCTGGGAGCATCGAGCCGTACCCAAGCCTGCGCCAGCATCGGATCGGCGGCGCCCTGCAGCGGCCCGCTCCAGAACACGCGGCATTTGTTCTTGACCATGACCTCGACGGGACCGGCCAGACGTTCCAGATCCGCCTGCACCGATCTTGCCCCTTCATTGTTGCTCGCGCAGGCCAGGACCCGCCCACCGGGCGCGGCCGCCATGACTGCGCGCGCCAGCAACGTACGCGCCTCATCGCGCTGACGCGGCGGCAAGACCAGGACCAGCGCATATCCGCCGGGCACCGGCGGATCCTCCCCGGGCAGAATCACCGGATGCCCCGTGTGCATCAATTCATCCACCTCGGGTTTGAATGTTTGCTCGCACACCAGGCCGGGCAGACGGCAGCCTGATAAAACGCCGCCGGCCCGCGCGCGCAAAAACAGGACCGCGGGAGCATTCCCGTCCGCCGCGTCCAGGCACGTACCGCCGGAGGGCCATGCCAGCCGGCCGTGCCGAATCGGTAAAAACAATGTATCGAGTACGGCGTCCGTGGCGCTGCTATCCAGCCAGCTTTTCCAGCGCCGCCAGCAGCACGCAGATCGCCACGCCCTCCGCGGCCGGGCCGACTTCGGCCAGGTCCGGGAAGCTCGGTGCGATGCGGATGGTACGATCCTCGGGATCCTGGCCATAAGGATGAGTCGCGCCCGCCGGGGTCAATTCCACGCCGGCCTGTTTCGCCAGCTTCACGACTTCCCGAGCGGTCCCCGGCAGGACATCCAAGGAAATGAAATATCCTCCCTTGGGCTGCGTCCATTTCGCCACACCCGTGCCTCCGAGCAGCTCGGCGAACACCGCCTGCACCTTGGCGAATTTAGGCGCCAGGATGGCTCGATGACGGTCCATGAGCGCGGCGATGCCGCCGACGTTGTGCAGCAGGCGCAGATGGCGCAGCTGATTCAGCTTGTCGCCGCCGATCGTGCGTTTTTCCATGCGCGCCAGATACCACCG
Organism: Steroidobacter denitrificans; assembly: GCF_001579945.1. Lineage (NCBI taxonomy): Bacteria > Pseudomonadati > Pseudomonadota > Gammaproteobacteria > Steroidobacterales > Steroidobacteraceae > Steroidobacter > Steroidobacter denitrificans. The sequence continues at coordinate 2,789,168 of NZ_CP011971.1, forward strand.
GACGTTGGCCGGCGAGCTCGCGAACAATGCCACGCCGGCACCGGCAAAGGTCACCTTGGACGTGGAGCCGAAGATGAACGCCCGGTTCGGATGACCATGGCGCGCACAGGCCTCGCCGATATTCGCAATCTCGACGGCCTCGGCGCCCAGATGATGCACGGCATAGGCATTGTCCCAGAACAGCCGGAAGTCCGGCGCCGCAGTCTTCATTTTCGCCAGGCGATCCACGGTCGAGTTCGAATACACGGCGCCGGAAGGATTGCTGTACTTCGGCACGCACCACATGCCTTTGATGCGCGCATCCTCGGCCACCCGCTGCTCGACCACGTCCATGTCGGGGCCATCTTCGTGCAGCGGCACGCTGATCATCTCGATCCCCAGTTCCTGACAGATGGAAAAATGCCGGTCGTAGCCGGGAACGGCGCACAAAAAGGCGATGCCCGGTTCCTTCGACCAGGGCCGCTCGCTGTCGCAGGTGCCCTTCAGCAACGAGTAGACGATCGCATCGTGCATCAGCGCGAGACTGGAATTGTCGCCCAGAACGACGCACTCGGGGGACACGCCGAATACCGGCGCCAGCAAGGTGCGCAAGTCGGCCAGTCCCTGCAAGTCGCCGTAATTGCGGCAATCGAGCGCGCCCACCGAGTAGTCTCCCGCGCCTGGCAGGCACAGCAGCTCATTGCTCAGATCCAGCTGCTCGGCCGACGGCTTGCCCCGCGTCAGATTCAGCTTCAGGCCGCGTTGGGCAAATGTCTCGTAACGGCTGCGGACTTCGGCCAGGGTGGCGCGCAGTTCATCGGCACACAGACGGGTGAGCTCGGACATGCAATCCTCGACTATACGGCAAGCGGATAATGGTAGCCCGGGATCGCACCGGGTTTCGTGCGGTTCGTACAGCAGGGCTTCAGCCTGCCTCCTGACCGGCAGGCTGCGACTCGGACTGAGCCGCCTGGAGCGGCGAGACCGGCGCAACCGTATCGGCGGACGCTGCCGCCTGAACCGATGCAGCCGCCTGGGCCGATGCAACCGGCTGGGCCGGTGTAGCCGTCTGGGCCGGCGGCGCCGGATTCGCGGCCGCCGCTCGAACCATTGATTTGGGCGGCTGGCGCACGGTATGCAGCACATTGTCGGCGACCCTCGACATCCACCCGCCCGAGTAAAGCATCATCTTGAGGACATGCAGCAATACCTGCCCGGGACCTTCCACGGCCAGCCGACAATCCTCCTCGATCTTGCAATCCTGCATTTCGAACAAGCCGTTGCCCTCGATGACGAGGTTGGCATCCTTGAAATGGCACTGAATGAACGACTTGCCGTCCAGCACCACCCGCTGGCCGATGAAGGTCTTGCCGCGCACTGCTTTCATGGGGAACTCACCGGGAAACTCACTGAGGTCATCTCGCCAAACCCGTCTCGAGCCGAAATCAACTCCACCTCGGGATCGGGGCCGCATTTCTACACGATTGGGGGCCGACTTGCATAGCCGGCAGATCAAGGTGGAAAACAGCGGCCCGGTACAAAGCTGGCGCGGCGTCCTCGCGCAGACGCTCCAAAGTCGCGGCAGGTGCTGCCGATCGAGCTACACCCGGCCGGCATGACGGCAGCGGCCCAGGCAACACTGTCGCCATTTTGCGAAGAACGGGGCGAGGCGGCAAACTTTGGTTATAGTCCCAGCGGCTTTTGTCCCGATATGCCTAACTTCATACTACCCAAGGAACTCCTGCTGATGCGAATGTCGCTGCCGGCAATATCGATTCTGTGCTGTGCTCTCTTGCTGGGTTCATTGCCCGCGTCGGCTGCCAAACGCTACATTTCCGACGAATTGGCGGTGCCGCTGCGGCGCGGCCCGTCCACGGGCCACCGGATCCTGCATGCCGGCCTGCCCAGCGGCATGGAACTCGAGGTGCTGGGCGAAGACTCGGCTGCCGGATTCACCCAGGTGCGCACACCCAATGGTACCGAGGGCTGGGTCCCGACCCAGTATCTGACTGCCCAGCCCATCGCCCGGGACCGCCTGGCGGCGGCGAATCGCCGCATCGAATCCCTGGAAGCGCAGCTGAAATCCGTACGCGACAGCTACAAGGACGCCAGCGGCGCCCGCAACGAAATGGCGAGCCGTACCGCGGATCTCGACAAGCAAGTCGATCGGCTGCAGAGTGAGCTTGCCGAGGTTCGCAGTGTTTCCGCTGCGGCCATCGCGCATTTCGAGGAAAACAAGCAACTTAAATCGTCCAATGAATCGCTGCGCGCCAAGGTCATGGCACTGAATGCACAGGTCGAGCAACTGGAGCGCAACACCCTGCTGCGCTGGCTGCTGGCCGGTGGGGCTCTGGTTCTGATCGGCCTGCTGCTGGGTGCCTGGCTCAAGTCGCGCCCCCGCCGCAGCCAATGGGCCTGAGCTCACGTCCCTGAGCTCGTCCCCCTCGAGTTCACGCCGCTGAGCTCATAGCCGCGCCATCGTAGGAGCTGCCGACAACCATCGCCCGGATTCAGAATAATTCACCTTTCTCCCCCGGCAGCATCCGAGCACGCAGCAGCGGAATCGGCGGACCGCCGTAGGACAGGAATTCGTCATTGAACTGCTTCCATGCCTGTTCGCCGCCACGCGAACGGCTCCAGTCGGTGCGCAGCTTGCGGATCATGAGCTTGCCCATCGTATAGTTGAGATAGGCGGGATCATAGGTGCCGCGTGCAGCCTGCTGACGCGCGTTACCTTCATCCTGGAAGGCCTGTTCCCTGAACATCTGCTCGCACTGCTGCATCGTCATGCCCTGGGTATGCAGGCCGATCGCGCACATGTATCGGACATTGCGCAGCAAGGCATTGAGCAACTGGCCGATATGCAGTTCGGGGGCCTCCCGGGCCAGCCCCTTCTCGATCATGAGCTCCTCGGCGTAGTGGGCCCAGCCCTCCGCGAACCCATAGCCGATGAACAGTTGCCCGAAGCGCCAGGGAGAGCGGTTCGAATGCAGGAATTGCAGGAAATGCCCCGGCCAGACTTCGTGTATCGAGGTGAACAACAGATCCGCCTTGCCCGGAATATAGGCCTGCTGCTCCCTCGGCGGCCAGCTCGGATCCGGCGGGGCGATGTAATAGACCGATGGCAGATCTTTTTCGTAGGGCCCCGGGATATTGATGTAGGCAAAATTCTGGCGCCGATAAGCCGGCGCTTCGCGTACCACGGCTTCCTCCATACCGGGCACCGTGACCACCGAATTCTCGATCACGAACTGGCGCAGCCGTACCAGTTGCCGAGCGGCTTCCGCGACCACGCTACCGGTCGGCTTGGCGGCATTCGTACTCGCGACGCAAGCTTCGAGCGTCGCATTCGGTGCGTAACGCCGGCAGACATCCTCCAAGGCGGTCAGGTTACGCTCCAGGTCCGCGCGTCCGATTGCCTCGATCCTCGTCAGGGGGGTCGTCACCCCTTCGGTCATGCGCAGCATGGCGCCAAACCGTTCGACACCCAGCGCGTATCCGCCCTCCAAGGCATCGTCCCGGCCGTCCAGCCACTTGGCCAGATCAACCATCGCAGCAGCTGCCGGCTCGATGACCTCGGACAATTCCTGCTGCAGCGATGCATCCTGCACCTCGGCAAATGCCCGCGGCACGTCGTTGCGATAGAACCGGGCGAAACCTGCGAAGCTTTTGCTGCCGTACTCGACATAGCTGCGCGGCAGCGGCGCCTGAAGATTCTCCCGAATCTGCGCCGTCAAGGCGGGAATCTGCCGGGCATACTTGATGAATGCACGCAGCCGCTGGCTCGG